>JANMDN010000002.1:0-128856 GCA_031376285.1 Actinomycetes bacterium | reverse complement strand
TGGGCGCACCTGGCGGTGCGTCCACCTGTGCTCGGTCTCGCTCGCCAAAACTGCCCACGAATTTTCGACTCACGACACTAGACACGCCCCGCCTCCGCTCCGAGGTAGAACTCGAGGATCACGCAGGCCGCCAGGCTGTCGAGGCCGGCCTTCGACCCGCTCTCGGCGCGGCGCCGTCCCGCCTCGACGCTCGTCAGGCGCTCGTCGACCATCTCCACGGGAACGCCGACGCGCTGGCGAAGGCGTTTTGCGAAGCCAGCCGAGCTTCGCGCTTGCTCGCCTCGTCCACCTGAGAGCTGGCGTGGCTCGCCCACGAGGATCAGCTCGGGCGCTTCCTCGACGATCGCAGCATCGAGCTGCGCGGTACCGGCCGGTGAGTCGACCCGGTTGATCACCGCAAGCGGACGTACGATCGTGCCGCTCGGATCGCAGACAGCGAGGCCGGTTCGAGACCGTCCATGGTCGATTGCAAGGATTTTCATCAGCTCAGGTGCGGACGCGGGTGCGCCTCGTTTGGACCCTAGCGCCCTCTCTCGTCGATCTGCCGCTTGACGTATCGCCGGCCCGCCGCAAGGGCGTCGGGAATCCCCTCCGGGCGTTTCCCGCCGGCTCGGGCGAGTTGCTCACGCCCTCCCCCAGCTCCGCCGACGAGCGGCGCGATCTCTTTGACGATGGAACCCGCCGAGAGGCCCGCGTCGACCGCCCCCTGGCCGAGGTTAACGGCCAGCATCGCTTTGCCATCGGCCTGGGCGGCAAGGATCACGACCGCACCGGCGCCGACGGTGCCCTTCAGACGATCTGAGAGCGCGAGCAGCTCGTCCATATCCCCGATCGCGACCTCGGTCGCGACCAGCGTGACACCACCAATCGCCTGCCCTTCGGCGGCGATCGCCCGAGCGTCGATCTCAGCCCCGCGGGTTCGCCGGGCCTCCAGCTCACGCGCCTTGGCCTCGCGGGCCTCGGCCTCGGTCGCGAGCTGCGCGTCGCGCTCGCGACGCCAGTCGGCGACCGAGTCGCCGGTGAGGGCCTCGATGCGTCGCGTGCCCGAGCCGACGCTTTGCTCGGCGATAATGACGAAATCGCCGATCTCACCGGTGCTCGGGACATGGGTACCGCCGCAGAGCTCGCGGGATCCCGGGCCCGCGCCGACGACGCGCACGACCTCGCCGTACTTCTCCTCGAAGAGCCCGATCGCGCCACTCGCGTCGGCCTCGGCACGCGGCATCAGGGTTGCGCTCACGGTGAGGTCGGCGCCGATGCGCTCGACCACTCGACGCTCGATGACCGCTCGCTCGTCGCTCTCGATCCGCTCCCGGTGGGTGAAGTCAAAGCGCAGCTTGTCGGGCCCGACATACGAGCCGGCCTGGCGGATGTGCGAGCCGAGGGTCTCGCGCAGCGCCCAGTTCAGCAGGTGCGTCGCCGTGTGGTTGGCCTCCGTCGCGTCGCGCTGGTCGGCGTCCACCGCCGCGGTGACCTCGTCGCCCACCGCGATCACAAATTCGGCGCTCGGCCGAACGCGCAGCACCTGGTCATCACCAACGCGGTAGACCTCGACGAGCGCCGCGGTGCCCTCGGGTGAGGCCAGCTCCCCGCCATCGGAGACCTGGCCACCCCCCTGGGGGTAGAACGGCGAACGGTCGAGCTTGACGAGGGCCTCACCCCCGTCGAGGGCGCGAACCGCCGTGACCCGTGCCGTGACACGCCGCTCGTCGTAGCCGACAAAGATCGCTGGCGCGGACGTGCCCGCAAGCGCGAGGACGTGCTTGCGCACCGCGTCGTCGTCACGGCGGTGAGCCCGTCGCGCCCGATCACGCTGTTCGGACATGAGTACCTCAAAGCGCGCGACATCGACGTCGAGGCCGGCCTCTTCGGCGGCATCGACGGTGAGATCGAGCGGGAACCCGTAGGTGTCGTAGAGACGAAATGCGTCGTCTCCGGTCACCGCGCGATCGGCGGAGCTCGCCATCACGTCACGGAGGATCCGCTGACCCTGCGCCAACGTGCGGGCGAACTGCTCGGCCTCTTGGCCAACGGTCGCCGCGATGTCGTCGCGTTCGGCGATCAGCCCGGGATAGACGTCTCCCCACCCCTCGATGATTCGATCTGAGAGCTCGATGACAACGTCCGGAGCGAGGCCGAGGTGCCCGCCCTCGTTGATCGCGCGGCGGATGATCCGTCGAAGCACGTAGTCGCGACCTTCGTTTCCGGGTCGGATACCGTCGGCGGCGAGGAAGGTCATCGCGCGGCCGTGATCGGCCAGGACGCGTAGGGCACGGTCGTCGCGGGCGTCGGCACCGTAGCGCTTGCCGGTTACGGACTGGGCCCAGTCGATGATGGGCGTGAATGCGTCGGTTTCGAAGACCGAGTCCTTACCCTGGCAGATCGCCGCGATACGCTCGAGCCCGGCGCCCGTGTCGATGTTCTGAGCCGGAAGCGGTCCGAGGGATCCGTCGGCGGCGCGGTCGTATTGCATGAAGACGACGTTCCAGAACTCCAGGAAGCGGTCGCCGCCGGTCACCGGCCCACCGGGCGGACCGAAGCGCTCGCCCCGGTCGAGGTACAGCTCGGTGTTCGGCCCGCAGGGGCCGGTGGGGCCAGCCTTCCAGAAGTTGTCAGCCTCGCCCATCGCTTGAATCCGCTCGGGCGCAATGCCGAGCGCGAGCCAGCGTTCCCGGGCTTCGTCGTCGGCTGGAACGCCGTCCATCCCCTCGAAGACCGTGATCCAGATCTGGTCGGGATCGAATCCGAAGGCTTCGGTCGCGAGCTCGTAGGCGAACGGAATCGCCTCAGCCTTGAAGTAGTCGCCGATCGAGAAGTTGCCGAGCATCTCGAAGAACGTCAGGTGCCGTGCCGTGCGCCCGATCTGGTCGATGTCTCCGGTTCGAAAGCACTTCTGGCAGCTCGCCAGGCGCCGCGCGGGCGGTTCGGCCGTGCCGAGGAAGTACGACTTCAGCGGCTGCATCCCGGCGATCGTGAGAAGCACCGACGGGTCGTCCTCGAAGGGGACAAGGGACGCGGACGCAAGCACCAAGTGGCCTTGGCGCTCGAAGTACTCAAGGAAGCGTTTGCGGATTTCGTGCGTCGTCATCGCAGCGCAGCAGTGTAGCGGCGCGAGGTCGACCGGCTAGGTCGGTGGACGCGCCCGGTTTTGGGCAGCGCTGAGTTCTTCGTCAAAGCGCGCCGTCGCATGGTCGCGCGCCCGCTCCCCGGCCGCCCGGGCCTCCGCCAAGTCGCCGGGCAGCTCGTCAGGAAGGCGGGCGAGCCGCCGGGCCGCACCGATCGGGTCGGCGCCGCGCCTGGCCGCGAGGATGAGGCTGAGCGCGAGGAGGCCGAGCCGCTTCACGACGTTCGCGCGCCATTGGCGACGGTGTTCGCCGCACTCGGGTAGGGCAACTCGACCACGCGACGCGAGCCGTTCTTTCCGATCGTCACCACAGGGACCTGCACGCGCTCGACGATCGCGGCCTCGGCCGTCTCTACGTCGGCGGGCCGTGTCGCGGCCGCGACGACCTCGTTGACACTTGGCACCGGGCGGACCGGGATTTCATCGGCCGTCGGGGCCGGTCGCGGAACAACCTTGACCGGTTCCGGCTCGGGTCGCGCCGTTGAAGGTGGCGGGCCGCTCCTTCCGGCGTTGTCGTCGGCGGCGCGTGCGTCGCGGCGACTCTTCAGCGTCCGGACCTGCTCCTGGAGTTTGGCGGCAATGCCGGAGAACGCCCGGACCGGAGCGCCAACCGCGTTTGCGACGCTGCCGACCGCCTTCTCGGCCCCCTTGGTCGCGCCAACCGCGCTCAACATGATGTCGTCCACGCGGGTGAGCTGCAGGTTGATCCCGTCGACCGTCGTCTGCGTGCGCTCGAGGATGGGGACGGTCCCGTCGGTCATCCGTCGGACCGACTTCGACATCTGGCCGAAGACGGCACCAAGCCGGAGGCAGACATAGGCGATCCCGAGCCCGGTCACCACCAGGAAGAACGAGAGCGCCGCGCGCAGAATGTCGGACCAGTCCACCGTGTACTCCTTAGTCTTCGTCAAACTCCGGTCGTACGATTCGGCCGGAGGCGATCAGTCGGCCATCCCGGTAGAGCGCCGCAATCTGGCCCGGGGCGACGCCATCGGCGGGACTTGACAGCTCGACGTCGATTCGATCATCGGTCATGGTCGTACAAATACCCCACAGACGCGTTCCACGGTACCGCAAGCGGACCTCGAGAGGCTCATCTCCCGGTGCCTCGCGCACGATTGGGTGCTCCAATTGCACGCGCGATTGCGCGAGTGCCGCGCGCGGCCCGACGACGATGGTGTTCGTTGCCTGGTCCGTCGAGAGCACGTAGCTCGGCTCGGGCGTCGCCACCCCGATGCCGCGGCGCTGGCCAACCGTGTAGCGCCAGTAGCCGCCGTGGGTGCCGACCTGGGCGCCAGCGCGGTCGAGGATCGGGCCGTCATGGGCGGTGAGCCCGCCGTGACGAGCCAGGAATGGCACGTAACCACCCTCGCCGACAAAGCACACCTCCTGGCTCTCGACCGCCGACGCACATGGGAGGGCCGCCTCGGCGGCGATCCGGCGAACCTCGTCCTTGGTGAGGTCGCCGAGCGGCAGCACCAGACGATCGATCAGCGCCGCGGGCAGGTGGGAGAGCATGTAGCTCTGATCTTTCTCGGAGTCCGCGGCTTGGGCAACGGTCTGCCCACCCGAGGCGACCGCCGCGGTGCGCGCGTAGTGCCCCGAGGCGAGGCGCCCCGCGCCAAGCGCCGCGGCAGCCTGATCGAGCAGCGTGAACCGCACCTGACCATTGCAGGTCACACACGGGTTCGGTGTGATTCCAGCCCGGTAGCCGGCGACGAACGATTCGACGACCTCGCGTCGAAAGGTCTCGGCGACGTCGAGGGTGAGATGGCCGATCCCGATGGCGTGGGCGCTCGCTCGGGCGAGCTGAACGGTCTCCGGCGAGCAGCAGGAGCGCTCGGCCGCCGCGGCCTGCGGGTCGTGCCAAAGGCGCATCGTCACGCCGACCACGTCAAGTCCGGCTCGGACAAGGAGGAGGGCCGCGACGGCGCTGTCGACACCGCCGCTCATTGCGACCGCGACGCGACGCTCAGCGCGGGGGAGACGGGTCGTCCCGAGGCCGCGTGTGAACCAGTCCTCGAGCGCTCGCGCGACGGCGTCGGCGACGAGGGCAGGCCCATGGATGCGATCCTCGCCGAGGCCGCCGAGGTCGCCGTCAAGCATGGTGGTCGAGAGGCGAAGTGCGGAGTCGAGGCTTGCTCCCTCGATGCGGGCGCAGGCGGCGCTCGCCGCGGCCGTTGCCGCCGGGCAGCCGAAGGCCCCGAACCGCGCCGCCGTCACGCGATCGTCGGCAATCGACAGCTCGATGCGGACGAGGTCGCCGCAACTTGCCGCGCCGGACTCGCCGATGGCATCGGGGTTCGCGAGACGTCCCGCCCCGACGGGACGGGCGATGTGTCGCCGGACGGCCTCTGGATACGGGGGCATGTCCCGAGACTAACAGCGTCAGATGCAAAGGAAATGTGAGTGAAAAGCGCCAGTGTCAACGATTGGCGAGCCGCGTCAGCCGGGCCGGTCGCGGGGAGACGAGCCACGTTGACCCGGCGGGTCCATGTCGCTCCAATGCTCCGCATGGCCGTCCTCGCCGATCCGACAACCACCCCGTCGTGGCGTCTGCCGTGAACGCAAACCAGCGTTGGGCCTCTTCGACGCCAGGCGCGCTATCGTGTCGAGACGCCACGGCTGGCGACTGAAATGAACCTTCCAGTGCTGATCCCCCCTCCTCTCCCGAACTTCACGCTCTGCCCGTCGATGCCAGACCTGAGTGACGAGGAGATGGCCTCGGTGGAGCGTTGCCTTGCCGGGCTTGCCGGCAAGGTGCCCGGGGTGCTCGTCACCTCGGTCCGCTCGCGCGGGCGTCACCGTGTGATCGAGCTTCAGACCGCCCTTGGGCCGGTCATCGTGAGCGAGCCCACTGAGGTCCCGCTCACCCTGCGCACCGCTGGGTAGGAGTCGGCGGAGTTGGTCCGCTCGCCGCGATGCCAACGGGCCAGCGTGTTCGCGGGAGGCTCTCAGGGCCGCCTCGACCGGAGGGGTTACGGCTTCGGCTTGACCGTGATGACGACGGGTGCTGAGAAGATTTGACGTTTCCCGAAGCGGACGTAGGCCCGGACGGCGACGGCGTTCCGGCCTCGGAGCGGCAGGACGAGGTTGAGGCTGGTTCCGTTCGCCCGGCGTGTGCCGATCCATGAGGTGAACTTGCGCTTCGCGCCCAACGCCTGAATGGTCACGCGGCTGCGCTTCAGTGTGCGGTCGAGCTTGACGCGGACACGTACTCCCCCGCCGGACCTGCCGATCACGACGATCCGGGCAAGGCGCTTCCCGCCCTTCGGCGGCGTCGGGTTGCCGATCGTCGTGGGGGGTAGGGGCGGAGTCAGCGGAGCGGCGGGGGCGTTGATCGTAAGGGATGCGTCACCGAAGACGAGGGGTCGGCCGACCATGGCGGCGCGGACGGTAACGGCGGCCTTCGGCGCCAACGCGGGCGCGGTGTAGAGGCCAGCCGTGCTCACCGTTCCCACGCTCGGATTGCCACCCGCGACACCATTGACCAACCAGGAGATCGGCGGCGGGCCATCGGTGACCGAGGCGCTGAACTGGAGGGTGTGCCCGGTGAGGAGCGCGCCGGTTTTTGGCGAGATCGCGACCGCGGGTGAGACTCCGACATCGACCGGACTCTCACCGTAGATGGCGGAGGCCGTGGTGCTGGTCGCCTTAATGACGTGCGATCCCTTAGCGACGGGCGCCGCGTAGAGGCCGGATGCGGAGATCGTTCCGACGATGCTGTTGCCGCCGGTGGTGCCGTCGACGGCCCATATCACGGTGCTCGGCAGGCCCGCGGACGGCGCGGCGGTGAACTGCTGCGTCTGCCCGGTCTCGATGCGAGGCGAGTTGGGGGTCACGGTGACCTGGCCGACGACAACCGTGACGGTCGCCTCGCGAGCAATGAACCCACGAGGGTCGGTTGCGAGGTACGTGAAGGTGTCGGCTCCGGCGAAGCCCGGATTCGGTGTGTACGTGAACATCCGGTCGCCGTCTTCGCTGGAGATCGTTCCGTTCGCGGGATCCGTCGTGACGTAGTACCGCGTTCCAGCAACGAGGCTGGTCTGGCTAAATGTCTGAAGCGAGGAGCCCTCGCGTTTGACGAGAACGTCGGCCCCGACAACGGTCGCGATCGGCAGCGCGATGGTGTTGTTGGCCGACCCGGTGCGGAAGGCGGGTGTCGTGTAGGCCGTCACCGCGACGCCCGGGATGACGACACTCTGAGACGCAACGTTGTCCGTTTCGCTCAATTCGTCGAAAAGGTTGCTCGGGTCGACCGTCGAGACGAGTCTGTAATTGCCGGGATCGACCGAGTTGATCGGGAGCCACTGATACGTCAGGTCGCGTCCGTAAAGATCACCTAGACCCGGAGAGATCCCCATGCGAATGGTCGAGGCGCCCGCTCCGCTCCCCGGGAGCGACGCCCCGTTGATTGACTGTGTGCTCTGGCACCAATTGTCGGCTACGCTGCTCCGTCCTCCGTAGAGGTTGGTTCCGTCGTACGTGTCAAACATGCAGAAGCCGACCTTGGCAGCCGTCCCGACGCTGTCACCGCCGAGGGTCTGAAGTTCGTACCGGGCCGCGTTCGCCACGTGCCAGTGGACGTGGTCGTCCTTGGCAATGCCCACGCCGGCCCATGTCATCGAGCCCGGTTTCGATCGAATGTCGTTGACGTTGTTCTGACCAAGCGCTGGGGCCACGCTCGCGTTGAGCGCCGCGGGAACCCCGCCTCCGGCCGTACCGTAGATGACCTGGTTGAGAGTCGCCTGTCCGTTGCCATTCCCTGCCCCGTAGACCTCGAACGCGCCTGGACCGTCATTGCGAATGACCGAGTCGAAGCGGTAGTAGGGCTCGCCCTCGTGCTCAGGGACGGTAAAGTCGACGTACCGACTAGAGGGAAAGGGCATCTCTGCTTGGAGGTTGGGGAGAGATGGCGAGCCGAAGGCGCCAAACGCGATCGCGGCGAGGCTGAGCGAGCCGAGCATGCCTGCGGTGAGTCCGGTCAGGGCAAGCGCCCGTGACCGCGAAAGTTGCGGAATTCCCACGAGAAGGATGGTCGCCGACATACGGTGTCCGTCCTACCCCGGAGAGGTCGAGGGTCGCCTAGACCACAGGGGGGTTCTCGCCGGAAATCGGGTGTCTTTGTCAGCGCGACGTCGCAAAGGCGTAAGGTTTCCGTATGGAACCCGGAGTCAGCGTCACACGCCTCGACATCGAATCAAGCGAGCGCTTCCAGTCAATTCGCCGCGAGCTGGGCGTCACAACCATCGGCATCAACCTCATCGTCCTGCGACCAGGGGAGCGCGGGCGGATTCACCGCCACCTCCACCAGGAGGAGGTCTTCCTCGTGCTGGACGGCCGTCTGACGGTCGTCGCCGAGAGCGAGGAGCGCGACCTCGGCGTCGGCGAGATCTGCCGAATCGCGCCGGACATCCGACGTCAACTCGTTAACCGCGGGCCCCATCGCGTCGCGATTTTGGCGCTCGGAGGTGCGGCCACACACGAGAGTCGCGACGGCGTCGCGTATACGTCGTGGGAGGACCAGGACGGCGGCCCACCCGCCGACTCTCCCATTCCGGACGACCTTCCGGCCAGCGAGCTGCGCGCCGAGTAGCGGTGGTTGGCGCGTCGCTCAGACGCGCCGAGCGACCATCCGGAATACTGCCCCTGTGGCCCGACGCAGATCCAATCGCCTGAGCGACGTCGCCGTCCTCATCCTGCTGGTCGTCGGCCTCGTGGTCGTCCTGCAGACGGTGCTCTCGATTACCGCCACGATCCTATGGCCGATCGTGCTCGTCGGGGTCGGGGTTGGCGTCGGTCTCTGGTGGGCGGGTCGCCGCTGACCGGCCAGCCGAGCGCGAGGCACGGCAGGGCGCTCGTCGCACGTATCGCAGAACACCCGGCCCGGCTGATCGCGACCTCGTTCGCTCTCCTCATCGTGGCCGGCGCCGCGCTCCTCGCGCTGCCGGTGGCACGCGCCGGCGCCGGGCACGCACCGGCTCTCACCGCGATCTTCACGTCCGCCTCCGCGGTGAGCGTCACCGGCCTCGGCCTCGTCGACACCGGCACCTACTGGTCGGGATTCGGGCAGGTCGTGATTCTCGCGCTCGTCCAGGTCGGTGGGATCGGGATCATGACGGTCACGTCGTTTGTCCTGCTCCTCATCGCGCGGCGCCTCGGCCTCCAGAGCCGCTTGATCGTTCAGATGGAGGCGTCGATCCGCGACCTGGCCAGTGTCCGGCGACTCGTCAGGGCGGTGATCGTCCTCAGTCTCGTCTTCGAGGCGCTCATCGCCGTCGTCCTCACGCTGCGATTCTGGCTCGGCTGGGAGATGTCGTTCGGACGCGCCGTGTGGAACGGCGTATTCCACGCCGTCATGACGTTCAACAACGCGGGCTTCGCGCTCTGGCCGGACAACCTCACACGTTTCGTGACCGACGGCTGGGTGTGCGTCACCGTCGCCATTGGGCTGCTCGCCGGGGGGCTCGGCTTCCCGGTCTGGCTCGAGCTTCGCCGTGCACCACTCGGATGGCGACGCTGGTCGCTTCACACCCGCCTCACGGTCGCCATGTCGGGGGTACTCGTCGCGGTCGGCGTCGGCTCGTTCCTGGCACTCGAATGGGGCAATGACCGCACCCTCGGGCCGCTATCGGTCCCCGGGAAGCTCCTCGCGGGGTTCTTCCAGGGGGTGACGCCGAGAACCGCCGGCTTCAACACCGTTGACTACACCGCCCTCGGTGAGGGCACGCTCCTGACCCAAGACCTGCTGATGTTCATCGGAGCGGGCGCCGCGGGCACCGGTGGCGGCATCAAGGTGACGACGCTCGCGATCCTCTTCCTGATGGCTCGCTCCGAAATGCGCGGCGACGCTGATGTGAACGCGTTTCGCCGCAGGATCCCCGTGGGTCTGCAGCGTCAGGCGGTCGGGGTGACCCTCATCGCGCTCGTCGTGGTCCTCGTCGCGACGCTTGCAATCATGCTCGACAGCGGCGCCAGCCTCTCCCTGGCGCTCTTCGAGATCACCTCGTCATTTGGGACGGTGGGTCTCTCGGCCGGTCTCACCGGTACGCTCAGCACGTTCAGCCTCGTGGTCGTCATCATCGTGATGTACCTGGGTCGGATCGGGCCACAGACGCTTGCCGTGGCGCTCGCGCTGCGCGAGCGATCGAGAAAGACACGCAACGCGGAAGAGTCCGCGATCATCGGATAGGAGTCGGCGTGGGTCGGACTGGAGACTTCCTCGTAGTAGGTCTTGGGCGGTTTGGGAGCGCCCTCGCCGGTGAACTCGAGACACTCGACCGAGACGTCCTCGGCGTCGACCTCGACCCTCGCTTCGTTCAGGCTCATGCCGAAGCACTGACGCACGTCGTCCAGGCCGACGCGACTGACGTCGACGCGATGCGCGAGCTTGGCGCGGCAGACTTCACCACCGCCGCGGTCGCGATCGGATCGAACATCGAGGCGAGCGTGCTGGCAACTTCCGTGCTGGTCGATCTCAAGATCCCAAACATCGTCGCGAAGGCGATCACGACGGCTCATGGGCGCATCCTCGAGCGGGTCGGCGCGCACCGTGTGGTCTTCCCAGAGGCCGACCAGGGTCGCGCTGAGGCCCGCAGGATGGCCGGCCGGAACATCATCGACATGATGGAGGTTGAGGGCGGCTTCCTGCTCGTCGAGACGCTCGCCCCCGTGAATCTCGTCGGGAAACGGCTTGACGAGGCGGCCCTTCGGTCCAGCTTCGGGGTAACGGTGGTCGCGATCCGCCACGAGGGCCAGCAGCCGACGCACGCGTCTCCCGACACCGTGATCGAGTCCGGCGATATCCTTGTCGTCGCTGGCAAGACCGAACCCGTCGAACGGTTCGTCGAGCTCCGCTAGGCCCGTTCCCAACAGGGGCCACCCCGGACCACCACCCACGTTTCAGGATAGCGTCGGCCGGTGTGCCAAAGCCCGCAAACGGTGTGTCGAGAGTGTTTCGCCTTCGACTCAACTTGGAGTCTTTGGAAATCCCCGATCGTGTCAACGGGTAACCGCGTCTTGACGGGGCCGCTCGTCTACGGCCCGGTGAGCCGATCCGGATGACGCGCACGCAAACCACCTCGCGGTTGAACGCGCCGCGCGCTCGACGGCCGTTATCGGTTCGCCGGGGAGACCCGCCGGGAACTCCAGACTCGCCTCGGCCGAGGGCCTACGTCGGAAGCGACCAGTCGATCGGGTCGACGCCCGCGGCCACGAGCGCGGCGTTCGCGCGACTGAACGGGCGTGAACCGAAGAAACCGGACGATGCCGAGAGCGGGCTCGGATGTGCGCTCTCGATCACCGTGTGGCCCGCAAGGAGCGGAGCAAGACCCCGCGCGTCCCGGCCCCAGAGGATCGCGACAAGCGGCGCGTCACGCTCGGCAAGCGCCGCAATCGCGCAACCGGTGAACTCCTCCCATCCACGTCCGCGGTGCGAGCCGGACTCGCCTGGGCGCACCGTGAGGACGCGGTTTAGCAGCATGACCCCGCGCTTTGCCCACGGCGCCAGGCTCCCGCTGGCGGGCGCGGGGAGGCCGAGGTCGTCCTGGTACTCGCGAAAGATGTTCGCGAGGCTCCTGGGTATCGGCCGGACGTCCGGGGCGACCGAGAACGAGAGCCCGACCGGGTGGCCGGGCGTTGGGTAGGGATCTTGGCCGACGATCAGCACCCGCACCGAGTCGAGGGGCTGCTCGAATGCGGCGAGGATATTCCCCGCGGCCGGCAGAAACGGCCGGTCTGCGGCCCGTTCGGCCCGTAGGAAGTCACCCACCTCGTTCAGGCGGCTCGCAACAGGGGCTAGGGCGGTCTCCCAGCCCGGTCCCACGCTTCCGGCGAGGCTCAGCCTGCTCCTCCTCCAGCGACGGGCGCAGTCACGACGCGCACCGCGAGCTCGCGAAGTTGCGCGTCGTCCACCGGCGCCGGAGCGCCCGTGAGCGGATCTGCCCCAGTGGCCGTCTTCGGGAACGCGATCACATCGCGAATCGAACGCTCACCCGCCAGGAGCATCACGATCCGGTCGAGCCCGAGCGCGATCCCGCCATGCGGCGGCGCTCCGAGGCGCAAGGCCTTGAGCAGGAAGCCGAACTTCGCGTCGGCCTCCTCGGCCCCGACGCCGATCAGATCGAAGACGCTCGACTGCACGTCGCGGTCGTGGATACGTATCGAGCCGCCGCCGATCTCAAGCCCGTTCAGCACGATGTCGTAGGCAAGCGAGAGGACGCTCGCCGGATCGGCGCCGAGACGCTCGAGATCCTCCGGCCGGGGAGCGGTGAAGGGATGGTGGGTCGAGTCCCAGCGCGCCTCGTCGACGTTCCAATCGACGAGCGGGAAGTCGGTCACCCATGTGAGGGCCCAGGTGTTCTCCGGGATCTGCCCCCACCGCTCGGCGTACCGCGTTCGTAGCCCACCGAGGATCTTCAGGGCCGCCGGCTCAGCATCGGCGACGAGTGCGATGAGGTCGCCCTCCGACGCCCCGAATGCTTCTGGCAGACCAGCCAGGAACTTGCTTCCGGGCCCGCGAAGCGCCCCACCGGCCTCGACGATCGACCAGACGAGCCCCTTGGCGCCGAGCGAGGCGGCCTCGTCGACGAGGTCATCACCATGCTTTCGTGACAGCTCGTTCCCGGCCCCGGGGACGACGATGCCGCGCACGACACCGCCGGATCCGACGACACTCCCGAACACCCCGAAGCCAGACGCTGCCGCAGACTCGGTCCAGTCCTGGATTTCCATGCCGTAGCGAAGGTCCGGTCGGTCGTTTCCGTACCGGGACATCGAATCCGCGTACGTGATGCGGCCAAACGGCGCGGTCACCTCGATGTTCGCCGCCGCGAAGGCCGCGACAAGGATCGACTCGACCAGCTGGTAGATGTCCTCGGGCTCGACAAACGAGGCCTCGATGTCAACTTGGGTGAACTCGGGCTGACGGTCGGCGCGGAGGTCCTCGTCGCGGAAGCATCGGACGATTTGGTAGTAGCGCTCGATACCACCGACCATGAGGAGCTGCTTGAAGAGCTGTGGGCTCTGCGGGAGGGCGTACCACGAGCCCTTCTGGAGCCGACTCGGGACGAGAAAGTCGCGGGCGCCCTCCGGCGTCGACCGGGTCAGCACCGGGGTCTCGACCTCCAGGAAACCCTCACCCTCAAGCACACGCCGGATCCCCGAGCTCACACGGCTGCGAAGCTCGAGCGCCGCCAGGCGCCGAGGTCGACGCACGTCGATGTAGCGGTACGCGAGGCGCAGTTCCTCTGACGCTTCGACGGTCTCGTCCTCCACGGAGAACGGCAGGGGATCTGCCGCGGCGAGCCGTTCGATGTCGCGCACCCTCAGCTCGACACGTCCGGTCGGGATCCGAGGGTTGACCGTCTCAGGCGAACGCTCGACGACCTCACCGCTCACGCAAAGCACGTCCTCGGCGTGGAAGCTCTCGGCGAGCGAATGCGCGTCGGCCGAGACCCCTGGGTCGAAGACGAGCTGGAGAATGCCGCTTCGGTCGCGGAGGTCGACAAAGATCAGGCCGCCGTGGTCGCGGCGACGGTGCACCCAGCCGGCGACCTTTACCTCGCCGGGAGCCTCACTCGCACCGATGCACGTGTGGGTCCGGTAGCGGGTCGCGCCGATCATGCGAGCATCCGTTCAACGCCGTCGACGACCTCTTCGAGGGCGATTTCACGCTGGTCTCCGGCCGTCATGTCGCGCACTGTTGCCATTCCCGCTTCCGCCTCCCGTGGTCCCACGATGATCGTGACGCGCGCGCCGAGTGACGAGGCGTGGCGAAGCATCGCCTTCATTCCCCGATCGCCGCGAACGTCGCTCTCGCACCGGATGTCCCGCGCGCGAAGCGCCTGCAGGACGGGGAGCAGATCGACGCGAAGCGACGGCTCCGTGACCGCAAGGTACACGTCGACCACGCCCGCGGTCTCCTGATCTGACGAGGCCGACTCGAGGGCGAGCAGGATCCGCTCGACACCCGCGCCAAAGCCGATACCCGGCATGTCCGGTCCGCCAAGGTCGGCCACCAAACCGTCGTAGCGCCCGCCCCCACCGATGCCGCTCTGGGCCCCGAGGCGATCGCAGGTGAACTCGAAGACCGTCCGGGTGTAATAGTCGAAACCGCGTACGAGGGTCGGGTCCTCGACGTAGCTGATCCCGAGCACGTCGAGGCCCGCACGCACGCGCTCGCGGTGCGCCTGCGCTTCGGGCGAGAGGTGGTGGAGGAGCTTCGGCGCCTCGGCCATCACGGCTTGGACGCGAGGGTCCTTCGAGTCAAAGAGTCGCAGCGGGTTGTCGCGAAGACGATCACGCGACTCGGGATCCAGGTCGCCCTGAAATCGGTCAAGGTAGGCGACGAGCAGCTCACGGTAGGGGCCGCGACTCGCCGCGTCGCCCATACTGCCCAGGCGAAGCGAAATGCCCGGCACATCCAGGCGCGTGTAGATGTCTGCGAGCAGCGCGATAACCTCGACGTCGAGAAGGGGATCCTCTGATCCGATCGCCTCGACTCCGACCTGCCAGTGCTCGCGGTAGCGGCCGGCTTGGGGCGCCTCATAGCGAAACATCGGCGCGACGTAGGAGAGCTTCACCGGGAGCGGCAGCTTGTGCATGCCGTGCTCGACGAACGCCCTGGCGACGGGCGCGGTCCCCTCGGGGCGCAGCGTCAGGCTGCGGCCCGATCGATCCTCGAACGTATACATCTCCTTGCGCACGATGTCCGTGCTCGTCCCCACGCCGCGAACGAAGACCTCGGTCTCCTCGAAGGTCGGCGTGACGATCGGTCCGTAGCCGTAGGCCGCGAAGCGCTCACGAGCGACCCCTAGGACCCTCTCCCGACGACGCCCCTCCTGCGGAAGCACGTCCCGTGTGCCGCGCGGGGGCACTACTTCGCGTCGCGCTGGGCCTCCCAGCGCCGCATCTTGCGCCGGTAGACGACGCGGTCAAGGAGCATGTAGAGGGGCAGCATGAGCCCGGTGAGGATCACCGTCTGCACGACCGCCTCAGTTGGGGTTGCCTCGAAAACCAGCGCCAGCATGAAGTAGAAGAGCCCGGCCGCGAGCAGGGCTCGGGCGACGATGCTCCGAAACGACGGCATCAAGGGCTGGCCCACTTGGCGCTTCACCTGGCCCTTTGTCCTCTCCTGACGTGCGATGACCTCCGGCCGCTTGACAACCGGCGGTGGGCCGGCGTTCGGTCGACGTCGCTTTTGCTTCGCGATGCTCGCCTCCTCCTGACGAAACGGACGGCGAGCCTACCAGCGAGCGCGGACCGTTCAGGCCCGGTGACGAGACCTCGCCAGACTCCCGCGAACTGCGCGAGAAAATTGCGAAATGTCGCATACGGCCGTACCGGGGTTAAGGAATCTCGTCATCGCGCCGAATGCATGAGTATGCGCGAGAGCCTCCCCTCTCAGCAGTCGCCCCGTCCCTCGCCCGCAGTGGTCGCCGGAACCGGTTCCGAACGGCCTCGCGTGGCGGGAGTTGGGGGGAATCCGATCGACTGGCTCGTGGTGGCCTTCGTCGCCTCAGAGATGCGCTTTACCTGGGCCCCAGGGGGCCTCTACCTGCTCCTATTCCCCCTGCTGATGATTCGGCTCACGCCGGCCCTCCGAGCGACCGTCGAGCAGTGGATGGACGCCACCCGGGCGCACACACCCATGGCGTCGCAGGGCACTCAACCCCGCCGGACCCCACGTCGGCCCCGGCCCGTCTCCCCCACGATCCGCCCCCACGCCTCCGGACTTCGTCCGGCGCGAGGCCCCGCGAGGCGAGCGGTCGCCCTTACTCCTGCCAGGTCCGACTCGGCCCGTGGCCGACGCGTCGACCAAGGTGCAGGTCGACGAGCTTTCCGGGGCTAAACGACCGGATGCCGAGTGCCGCAGGGCTCGGACCTTGGAGCGACTCCGCGGCGACAAGGCCGACCAGCTCCACCTCCCCCACCTCCACTTCCAGCCGCTCCGCTTCGCGGCGAACCGCCTCGACGGCCGCCGCAATTGGCGTGCGCCGGTGGTCTTCGATGTTCATCGAGACCTGGGCCATCCCGGCATCGTGGAGGTAGAGGCCGAGCGCCCGCAGGCCGATCGGCCCTCCTCCCGTCTCGCGAACACGAGCCGCGATGGCTTTTGCCTCGTTGACCGACGCCGTGGGGAGCCAGACGTTCAGCGCGACAAGCGGTGGGCGGACACCGACGAGCACGGCGCCCGCGGTTGGGTGAAGCCGTGCAGGTCCAGCGTCAGGAACGAGCGTTCCGTCACGCATTGAGCGCTCGATCCCCTCAAGGCCGAGCGTTCGGAAGTGGTGCGGACGTGTCCGTTCCATGTCACTCGAAACGGCCCCGTAGCGAAACACCGGGAGGTCGAGTTCGTAGGCGATACGTTCGCTGACCGCGAGCGCCAGCTCGCGGGCGAGCGGGAGATCCTCGGGCTCGACGGCCACGATCGGGGCGACATCGAGGGCGCCGATCCGCGGGTGGATGCCCTTGTGGTGGCGCAAATCGATCCGGTCGAGGCACTCCGCCGCAAGCGCCACGAGCGCGTCCTGCATGGCAAGGGGATCGCCGATCAGGGTCAGCACGGAACGGTGATGATCGGTGTCGGAGTGGACATCGGCTACGCGGACCCCCTGCCCGCTGCAGGCATCGACGAGCGCCGCGATCGTCGGGCGGTGGCGGCCTTCGCTGACGTTCGGCACCGCGACCACCATCGGCGGCGTGGCCGATGGCAGCTGGTCGATGTCGGAACCAGCTTGTCCCGAGCCGGAGGCTTCCCTACGGTCCGTCATTCGTGCGCGTACTCCTCCGCCTTCTTCGACTGCTCGCCCCGTACCGCTGGCGCGTTGTCGTCATGTCGCTTGCCGCCGCCGGGCTGATGGCGTGCTCGGTCACCTTGCCATACCTCACCCGTCGCGTGCTCGACGACGTGATTGACGGGGGCGATCGCGGCCTACTGCTCCCGATCTGTCTTGCGGCGCTCGCCCTCGGGTTTGCCCGGTTCGCGCTGGCGGCCGTTCGCCGCATCGTCTCGGGCAGCGTGAGTCTGGGCGTCGAGACCGACCTGCGCCAAGGAGTCTTTGCTCACCTCTCGGGGATGTCCTCGGGCTACTTCGACCGGATGAGCGTCGGCCAGCTCATGTCGAGAACGACGAGCGACCTCCAGACCGTGCGCTTCTTCCTCGGGTACGGCTTGATCTTCATTTTCCAGCATGCCTTCACGCTCGTACTCGTGTCGGTCCTGCTCTTCGTGATCGATGTTCGCCTGACGTTCGTCGCACTCGCCGTCGGACCGCTCCTTGCGATGATCACGGTCAGATCGACCAGGCGCACGAGCCCGGTCTTGATCGACGCCCAGCAGAAGGTCGGGGACGTCACGCAGACCGCCGAAGAGAGCATCGTCGGGATCCGCGTCATCAAGGCGTTCGGCCAGGAGACCGACCAGACCGGACGTTTCGCCGGGCGCGCGCGGGCCGCCTTTGACCGAAGCATGGATGCCAACCGCCTCCAATCGTTCTATCAGCCGTTGATGGGGTTCCTCCCAGCGCTCGGCATGGCGGGGGTGCTCACATATGGCGGCATCCGCGTGATCGATGGCGCGCTCACGCTGGGGCAGTTCGTCCAGTTCTACTTCTACCTCGCGATGCTGATCTGGCCCTTTCGCTCGATCGGGATGCTCATCGGCCAGTCGCAGCGCGCGATCGCGAGCGGCACGCGGATCTTCGAGGTGCTCGACGCCCAGGCTGAGGTCACGGAGCCTCCGGGGGCGGTCGCGCTCGGTCCGGGAGGTGGTGGCCTCCACCTCCGCGGCGTTCGGTTCGGCTACGACCCCGATCGACCCGTGCTCGACGGGCTCGACCTCGACATCGCACCGGGTCGCTCGGTCGCACTGATCGGGCCGACAGGGTCGGGTAAGAGCACGCTCGTCAACCTGATCGCCCGTTTCTACGACCCCCAGGCGGGAAGCATCGAGCTCGACGGCGCCGACGTCCGGACGTTGCGGCTGCGGGACCTGCGCCGGGCGGTCGGCATCGTCGGCCAGGAGCCGTTCATCTTTTCGACCACCCTTCGGGAGAACATCGCGTTCGGACGCCCAGAGGCAACCGAGGATGAGGTTCGCGACGCGGCGCGGCTCGCCCAAGCCGAGCGCTTCATCGGTGCGCTGCCCGATGGCCTTGACACCGTCGTGGGCGAGCGCGGCTACACCCTCTCCGGCGGGCAGCGCCAGCGGGTGGCGATCGCGAGGGCCCTCCTCGCCCGGCCGCGCGTGCTGGTGCTTGACGAGGCGACGGCGTCAGTCGACGCATCGACCGAGCGGGAGATCAACCGGGCGCTCAGCGCTGCGATGACGGGCCGCACGACGCTCATCATCGCCCACCGCCTGTCGACGATCGCCCTCGCCGACGAGATCGTCATCCTCGACGGTGGCAAGGTCGCCGCACGTGGCCGCCACGAGGACCTCTACCAGTCGAGCGAGCTCTACCGCGAGATCCACGACCAAGGCCTCGCCCGACCCGACCTCCTGCACGCATGAGCACCATGGCGAGGCCCCCCGGCGGTGGATCGGGCTCGATGCTTGCGGCACGGACCGACGACGAGCCGATCGAGGGGCCGCGGCCGACGCACAAGCTCCGAAAGCTCCTCCCGTTCTTTCGTCCGTACTGGGGGCGGGCGATCGCCACGATCCTCCTGACGCTCGTGGTGACCGCCACCGGCCTTGCCGGGCCGGCGCTTGCCCAGTTCGCGATCGACGACGGCATCCGCGCCCGGGATAAGGGCGTGCTCGTCCTTGCCGTGGCGCTCTTCGTTGTCGCCGGGGTGATCGGCTGGGGTGCCGGGTACGGCCAGACCTACCTGTCGAGCTGGGTCGGTGAGCGCGTCTTGCTCGACCTCCGAACGCGCCTCTTCGACCATCTGATGCGCCTGGAACTCGGCTACCACGAGCGCCAGGCAACGGGGCGAACGGTGAGCCGGCTGACAAGCGACATCGAGGCCCTCGACCAACTCGTGACCGAGGGCTTTACCTCGCTTGTCATCAACGCGCTCTCGCTCATCGGGATGATCGCGATCCTGCTCGTCTACGACTGGCAGCTCGCGCTGATCGCGTTCGCCGTGCTCCCGATTCTGGTCGCCGGGACGGTCGTTTTCCGGGCGCTCTCCACCGTCGCGTACCGACACACGCGCGAGCGTGTTGCCGACGTCATGGCGCACCTCCAAGAATCGCTTTCCGGGGTTCGCGTGGTCCAGGCCTTCGGCCGTGAGGAGCGCGCGGTGAGCGAGTTCCGCGCGGTCAACGACGAGTACCGCCGGGCCAACATGCGGACCGTCCACATCGGTGGCGTCTACTTCCCCGGCATCGAGTTCCTCGCGGCGGCCGGCACGGCGCTCATCCTGTGGTTCGGCGCGAGGCGTGTGCTCGACGGGGACCTCTCGACCGGTGTGCTCGTTGCGTTCCTCGCCTACCTGGCGAGCTTCTTCGATCCGATCCAGGCGCTCTCGCAGCTCTACAACACGTTCCAGTCGGCGATGGCGGCGCTCGAGAAGATCCTCGGTGTGCTCGAGACGGGGCCACAGCTCGCCGATCGCCCGGGAGCGATCCAGATCGTCGAGGCCCGAGGCGATATCACCCTCGACCACGTCACCTTCGGCTACGGCGGGCCACCCGTGATTTGCGACGTGAGCCTCCGTATCGAGGCTGGACAGACGATTGCGCTCGTCGGCGAGACCGGGGCTGGCAAGAGCACGCTTGCGAAGCTGATCGCCCGGTTCTACGACCCTGACGAGGGGAGTGTTCAACTCGACGGCCACGATTTGCGCGACATCACGCAGGCGTCCCTTCGCGCGCAGCTCGGCATCGTGCCTCAGGAGGGCTACCTCTTCAGCGGCACCCTCGCCGAGAACCTGCGCTTTGCGAAACCGGGCGCCTCGGACGGGGAGATCCGGGCGGCATGCGACGCGGTCGGGGCGACAGAGTTCATCGAGGCGCTCCCCGAGGGCTTCGACACCCAGATCGAGGAGCGCGGTTCGCGCCTGTCGGCCGGGCAGCGCCAGCTGGTGTGTTTCGCCCGAGCGCTGGTGGCCGACCCGAGGCTCCTGATCCTCGACGAGGCGACGTCGTCGGTCGACCTGCGCTCGGAGCGCCGGATCGAGGCGGCCCTTGCGACGGTCCGCTCAGGGAGGACCGCGATCGTGATCGCGCATCGTCTGTCGACGATCAGGGATGCCGACAGGATCGTGGTGCTGGCAGACGGGCGGATCGCGGAGGAGGGTTCGCACACGGAGCTCTTGGCGCGCGGCGGCCGGTACGCGGACCTGTATTCAGATTGGGAACAGTCGACGGGAGCCGGGTAGCGGCGTTTGTTATCCTTACCGGCGGCGAGACCCTTGGGGGATCGTCTAGTGGTAGGACGCCGGGTTCTGGCCCCGGTAGCGGGGGTTCGAATCCTCCTCCCCCAATCCGGCGTCGCCGGATGCAGCATCCCCGTAGGGCGCATTCGTCTAGGGGCCTAGGACGCCGCCCTCTCACGGCGGTAACACGGGTTCAAATCCCGTATGCGCTACTCCAAGAAACCCCCACTTAGCGGGGGTTTCTTTGTTGTGTGGCGGATGTGTTCCGTGTGGTCAGAAGTGACCAAATGGGGCCTCCAGAGGACCGAAATGCCCCGAGAATGTCCCGAATTCGGGACACGTGTTACCGCCCTGGAGCGCCTCCGATCCGACCGCTTGTGTCCCGTCCCCGAACGCGGCGCCCTCCTCCGCAGGCCCGGCCACGCAGCCTTCACCGGCGACCCAGTGCGTGGTTGCCTACGAGCGGACCCTCGACAAGGTCGCCCCTTGCCTAATGCTGCCCGTCAACGGCTGATCCTCCCGCTCGGCTTCGCCGCGCTGGTTGCGGGCGGACTCACCGGCCCCCTCCCCGCGCGCCCGGCGGGCCTTGCGCGACCGGTGCTCGACTGCCGCGACTTCCCGCGGTTCGGCGACTTCACCAACCGACCCCACGCCGTCGAGATCGATCCCGATACCCTCCACGCCGACGGTCGCACGCCACCCTTCGTGCTCACGGGACAGGCCGGCCTGCTCATTGCCGCAGCCGGTATCCGTCGCCGCCTGACGCTGACACCCGAGCCCGGCGCCAAGATTGCCATTCGCACGGTCTCCCGCGGCCGAACGGTGACGGCCCGTGCATTCGTCATCGCCCCGTGTCCCGCCATGCTCGGCGACCGACTCGGAATCATGACCCTGCTGAGCACGAGGCCGCATTGCGTCCTCGTCGAGGTGCGCGCCTACTTCGTACGCAAGGAGCGGATCGCCGTCGGGCCGGACCCCACGCCGGGAGCACCGGCACTCAACTGCGAATCGCCCTAGCTCCTACTGGTTGACCGCCAGCTGCCGTCGGAGAACGCGGTACCCGCGCTGGTCTCTCAGACGTCGTCCCAAGACGTAGGAGCTGCGCCGACTTCGACCATGAGTCCTCAGCCCACGACGAGGACCCGACCACCGAGCAGAACTCCGCCCGCAGCTAGAGCCACGCGCCACCGCCGCAGGTGAGTGACGGGCATACGGCCAGTACGCCCGGACCGCGCTCGGGCGTCCTTCCGATCGCAAGAGGGCTCCGCCGCAAGCTCTGCCAGAGCAGCTGGGATCCCCGAGAACCTCGTGTCCTGCCGAAGCGAAGTCCCATCCAGAAGACCCGCCGCCGCGGGAGAGGTGCTCCCTCGGAGAGTGGGAAATCCTTGTAGACCTGGAGGGATAGGTCCCTGGGTGGAGCCAACCGTAGTCAGATCTCCCCGTGGGTCTGTTCATCCCAGGTTTGCGTTTCAGCCGACCAGTGTCCGTTCGCACTGCCAGCGAGGATGGCGGCCAAGAACCGCACGGCAGTCGCGAATGCCTCGTCAAAACTCATCGCCGCCTCACGGGTGGCTTTGCGCCAACGTCGCCGCCAGTCGACCACTTGGTTGTCGGTCAGCGCGAACGCTTTGGGCAACGGCGCATGCAGACTGCCTATGGCAAGCCGGCGGGTCGCCTCGCTGGCAAGGTATCCGATGAGTTCGTCGGCGCTGATGCCGTCGACCTGGGCGGCGATCATCGCGATGTCGACCAGGTCCCGTGCCCGCGAGGAATGCTTGGGCGGATTGCCGTGAAGTTCGAACATCGCGCAGGTCTTCTGGGCAACCTGGAGTGCCATCGGGATGGTCTGCAGCTCCGGCAGTGCGTCAACGGCGGTGAGACCCGTCAGGTTGTCACGCACCGCCAGCGGCTCCGTCGAGAAAGCGACAGCGGTCCATCCCAGGTCGATCTCAAAGAGCACCCAGGTGCGCCCGCCGATCCTCGCATCCACTTGCACGGGAAGCGTGCTCTCCCCACCGACGGTCTCGACGTCGGCCCGAGACGCGATCTCAAAACTGAAGAAGTCCTCAAGATCAAGCGCGGCGGCTTCCGCCAAGGCGTCGAGGGCCTTCTTGGCCGTACCCAGAGGGTCCACAAAGGAGAGGTCCAGGTCCTTGGAGGTTCGGTTCGGATCGAGGCGCAGAAGTAAGGCCACTCCGCCTTTGAGCACCCATCGTCCGGGCGCCTGCGCCTCGAGGCGCGCCAACAGCCGCCGAAATGCCACCTCGTACAGACGGAGTTGGCGTTCGGCCATCGGATAGCGGCTGCGGATCCGATCCTGGATGCCCGCGCGGGTCGCGTCAGGGCTGGCCCATGGCCAGTCGGCCTTCACGACCAGGCTCCGCTCACGAGCCCGTGGATCTCCGAGATGAGCTTCGTCGGACGCTGGGGGCGACGTCGCTCCGCGGCCGCGCAAAGGTCCCTGGTGGCCTCGGACGGTTCCGAGAACGCCTGCCGCAACGCGACCTCGAGGTAGTCGACCTCCTGGTCGGCGATCCAGAGGTCGAGGATTGTTCGCGCTGGAGACGTCACGGGCAGGCGTGTCGTGGCCAGCGGCATCCACGTCCAGTCCATTGCGGTGAAACGCGCAGTGTGAGCGACCAGCCCTTCACGCGGCCGCAGCCTGCGTTCGGTCGTCAGCTCAGGGAGGGTCGGAATGATGGTGCTCAGCTGGAGTATTCGAGCGGCGGAGGCATGACTGACAACCGCCTTCGGAACCGACGAGCGAGCCCACGGAAGGACCGCACCGTCGACGGCGAGCCACGCGGCGAGGATCTCCTCCTCGGGGCCCGGAGTCGCTCTCCCAACCGCCACGGTGTAGACACCGTGCAGGAGCCGGTGCAGAAGCCCGGTATCGGCCAGGCGGACCAGCATGATCGGAGCTATCCCGACCAGCCGTGCTTGTCGACTGGTGATGAGCCCTTCCTGCTCGGCTGCGACCGGGGTGAGCCGTGCCAGCGCATCGTTCCGCTTCATGCGTGAACGATACGTCATTTTATCCTCATCTGCGATAAAACGTCGTATCTATATCGAAGAGTCGTGGCGGTTCGATCACAGTGGGCACCCGACTTGCCGCAGGAAATAAGGATGGTTGCGTTCCGCCGCAGGGACCGCGCGATCCGACTGACTATGCGGCGCGGGCCTCCGATGCGATCCGACGTCCGAGCGATGCGAAAAGCCGCCCCATCGTCTCAAGGGTCGGATTTCCTTGGCCGCGCTCAAACCGACTGATCTCGCTCTGCGGAATGCCGGATGCCTGGGCGAGCTGCGTCTGGGTCAGGCACGCGCGCTTGCGAGCGGTCACCAGCTCGACGGCGAACACGAAGTTCGCACCAAGGACGCGCAGCATTTCGACCGCAGCCGGACCGCGCTCGGCCGCCTCGGCGTCGATCTGGGCGAGAAGTTCGTCGAAGTCACGTCCCATGCCCTGAGTATGCCTTCTGACCGCGGGGATGCTTCGCTGACGACGACAGACATCGACTACCGGTAGACAGAATTCCGCACTCCGGCGACGAGCGGTCCGAGGTCCGACCGTCGAACTTGTACCTGCTGTTCATCGACGAGTCCGGCCAGGATCATCGGTTTTCGCCGTACAAGGTCCTCGCTGGTGTCGCAATCGCCGACGTCGACCCTGGAACCTCGTCTGTGCGATCCGCGACGCCGAGTCGTACCTCTTCGAGCGATTCTTCAATTTCCTCGATGAGCAACCGCTGGACCAGCAGGGCATCGTGGTTTTTGACGAGCTGGAGCGCTCACGCGGCCATGTGCTCGTCGATCAGATGGGACGGTACTTCCGCGAGACTCACACGGGCCGAACTCGCTCCTCGCGGGTCATTCCCGAGCCGGTCTTTGTCCACAGCGACTTGACGACCGGAATCCAGTTGGCTGACCTCGTCGCCTACCTGATCAGTTGGAACGTCCGGGTCCACAACATGGACCGGCCGCGCCGACCCGAGCTGGACGAGTTCGGGAGGCTCGTCGTGTCGTTGCGACATCGTTCGCAGGTGGAGCGCGCCGACGGCACGGAGCTGCCCATCTGGAGCTTCGCGATCATCGACGACCTGCGTCCGCGCGACGAGCGAAGCGGTGACTGATCCGACCAACAAAAAGGCAATGCCGGTTTCCCGGCAAAGCCTCCACAGGAAGAATCCCGCGTTTCAAGGTGTTGTGTCAACCGACAACGATTACGAACTCGGCCATCCGGCGGTAGCCTTGACGAGAACCTAGCGGCCGAAAGGCGGGCGCTGGCAGCGCGCCCATTCCCGACGAGCCGGGCCGTGTCTGACCCCGGCGAGTCTTAGCGCGGGCAAGATGTCCGACCCAGTGAGGTGGCTACGGCTGGCACGCGACCAGAAGGCGACCGAACCAGTTCGTAGACTCCCGTTTGCACGAGTTCGACTGTGGCCCGGTTCAACCAGATTGGAGATCAAGATGGGCTTCCTGCGCGGACGAGCAGAACGCAAGTTCTACCGGTCGCTCGATGATCAACACCTCCTCGTTGCGGACGCGGCCATCGAGTTCTTCTCGACGGTAAAAGAGCTGCTGGGAGACCCCGAGGATCAGATGCCAGAGGCCGTTTTCGTTACGGTCACTCTCGCGACGGATGCACCTCGCCCGGCTTCGGACCTTTGCTTGGTAGGGCAGTTCATCGCAAAGATCAGTTCCAACCTCCACGGGAGTCCGCCGCAAGAAGCTTTGTGGGCAGAGCTGTCGGAGTGCTCTGGCCGTTGGGGTGGCGGAGTAGGGCCCGACCACCTTCAAATCGTTGAGACCAGGCCGCGAAAGCCCCGTCATGTCTACCGGGCCAAACTCTACGAGTCGCCGAACGGTTGGATCGTGTTCACTCCTTACGAGGGTCGCGGCGGGGAGGGCTACTACTCCCTGATGTCGGTGTTTGCTCTAATTCGGTCCGTACGCGCCGACCTCGGGCAGGACGCTGGCAAGCTCGATCTGATGCTGGATCGGCTGACCGACCAATCGGATCGGCTGATCAACGATTCAGACGACACCTGGTCCCAGATGATGTGCGTCCAGGACGCAATGCAGGAGATCGGAGTCGCCCACGCCCGCCAACTACTCCCGGAGGACACCTAGACGCCTCGTCACAGCTCGATCTCAAGCTCTGGCGGCCGGAGGCGTTTGGAGGCCAAAGGTTCCGCGGCCGAAGACTCAAGGCTCCGCGCCAGACGGCGGGCGGCGCCAGGGTCGTCGCCGACTCGCTAGGTGACGTCCAGATCGAGGTCGGGCGCGGCGAAGTAGATGTGCGTTTCCTTCCGCGCTCGACTGAGCGTAACGTATCCCCATTCCCGCTGGGCTCCACCGGACGGCGCCAGGACGTACGCGCGGTCAACTGTGAGGCCCTGGGCGGCGTGGCCGGTCATGGCGTAGCCGAGCTGCACGCGGTCAGCGTCGATGTACGGGCGCGGAATCTGCAAAATGTGTCCGCGGTCGGTCTTGATCTCCAGTCCGCCGTTTCTCGGGTCGACGTGGGTGACGGTGCCGCGGGTTCCGTTCGTGAGTCCGAGCGACCGACCGTTTCGTCGGCACAGGATCCGGTCGCCCGCGGCGAGTTCCTCGCCGTCTGGGACGACGATGCGGTCGGCACCGAGCTTGCCGTTCTGCTCCATGAAGGCGTGAGCGGCTGCGTTGAGTTCCCGGACGTCGAACCGTCGGTAGGCGAGCATGATGTTTGCCTCAGGCGCGTCTTTGCCGTGGCTCCACCACTCGGTGAGCAGTTGCTCTCGTGTTTGTTCTGGGTGCTCGGTGACGACGAGTCGGCGGCCGCGGGCAGCGCTTACGAGGTACTCCACAGGCCGACCTTCGCGGACCTCTGCGAGGAGGTCTCGTTGGATCGGGTCGAGTTGGCGACGGTTCTCTCGTAGCTCTGCTGCGCGCGAGGCGTTCGACGAGTGCGGGAAAGAGTCCGCCTGGGCCGACGCTTGCGAGCTGCTTCGGGTCGCCGATCAGTATGAGCTTGCCGCGGGCTCGCTCGACGCGTTCCAGTAGCTCCGCGAGGGAGCGCGTGTCGGCCATTCCTGCCTCGTCGAGCACGACGACGGCTCGCTCTGGGAGGTGCCGCTCCTCGATGAGGAGCCGGTGGATGGTGGTCGAGCGGATGCCGACGTCGTCTTGCAGTCGCTCTGCTGCCACTCCGGACGGTGCCACCCCGAGCACCAGGAACCCCTCTCGGGTCATCGTCTCGGCAACCGCTCGCGTGGCAGTGGTCTTCCCCGCTCCCGCGAGCCCGACCGCGCATACCACGCGGTCGGGCGTCTTGCAGACCTGCCGAACCATCGCGGTTTGTTCGACGGAAAGCTCGGCGGCCCGCGTGGTGGAGGCGACGGGCGCGCCTGCGTCGATGCCGCCTTCGGCAATCGCGAGTGCCCGTTCCTCCAGTTCGATGACTTGCCGAGTGGTGAAGCGGCGCGAGCGCCCGAGAGCCGGTTCGTCGTCGATCGCCTCGACCGCCGGGAGGTCGAGGAGACGGGCGGTGAGTTCTCGAATGCGGTCTGCGGGAACCCCGCGCGGCAGCGCTTGAGCCCACGCCGAGGCGACGTCGGCTTCGCTGAAGGTGGTTGCAGTGCGGGTGAGTCCTTCGGGTCCGATGAGGGCCATCGAGGCAGTGCGAACCTCGGCAGCCGTTGGCTCGGTCCAGCGCGCCCTGCCGAGCACGCGCTCAAGGTCCCGGCGCCCGAGACCGTGTTCCTGGGCTCGCGCCCACCAGTCGGCTCGGGCGACCTCAAGATCGATGGGTGCCTTCGGGTCACGTGTTTGGATGGCGGCGATTTGGGCTGCCCGCCAGCCGACGGCCCCAGTCTCGGAGAGCTGCTCGACGACCTGGCATCGCCGTGTCGAGAACTCCCGAAGGACGGCGTCAGGGATGCCTCGGATCTCGGCCATGCCTTTGGTCAGTTCGTTCCACTCGACGCCGAGGCTCGTTGAGAGTTTGGCGCAGGTGCGATTGGTCGAGGTAACCGGCGGCGAGTCGGTGGGTGCGCAGGATCAGGTCGCCGTCGAGTGCCCGCCACGCGCCGTCGACTCCTCGGGCCATGTTCGCGACGATGGCGTGGGTGTGGAGGTGTGGCTCCTGTGCTCGGCGGTCCGGTGCTGGTAGGCGGCGACGACGAACCCTCTGCCCTGCTCCCGCACTCCTCCCCCTTGTCCTCGACGGACGACGCAGGCCTCGTCTTCCAGATAGCGGAGGGCTGCCTGCCAGGCCGATTCGTGGGCGCGAACGACGGCGAGGCGGGTCGGTTCGTCGCCGAGCGCGTGGAGGAGGCTGACGCTCTTTGGCGCTCCGAAAACAAGGTCGAATCCGGCCACGGGTCGCAGCTCGCGCTCCACTTGGCGGACGTCGCCTGTCTCGGAGTCGATCTGCTCGACGGTGATCGTCCGCGGCTTGGCGTGCTCGCGAAGGGTCTCTCCACCGTTCGGCGAACGACCCGCGATGAGGAGACCGAGGTCTCCGTCAGCGACAACACCTGCGAGGCCGAGCGCCTGCGATGCCTTCCCCGTCCAAACGCCGGGCGACTCGCCACGACCGGCGTAGTAGTCGTCCAGGCCAGCGGCGACGGAACGCTCGTAGTAGGCCTCTTGGCCTGGCGAGAGCTTTGCCACGCTGAGCATTGCGAGACATTATCGCACCTAGGTGCATATGCGTCTCCTCATTATTCGAGTGTGGACTCTGGATCCGGGGCGGAACCAGCACCCTCTCCCCTCCGGTCCCGAGGTCAGCCAACCTGACGGTTACGATTCATTCCTTGAGCGAAGTCTTCCCATACTGCTATGAGCAAACCGCCTACGTCGATGACTTCCTCTCGAAGCGCGGCCAAGCGCTGGCAACCCGAATCCGGGACCTTCCGCTCGAGACGGTGCGGAAGGCGGACCTGAGTGTTCTTGAAGATCAATTGGTCGACCTGTTCGAGCTTGAGCCCCTAGACCTCGGTCCGATGACGATCGATGCCTCCCCTGGTGTTCGGACGTTCGACAGCGAAGACCCGCGCCGGGGGCGCGCGCCCCCCCGGCCCCCGGGCCGCACCATCGACAACCCGCCCCCACACCACCCCCGGACCGATGACGATCGTTGCCTCCCCTGGTGTTCGGACTTTCGACAGCGAACACCCGCGACGAGGCCGCTCGCCCCAGCGGCCTCGTCGCCTCACGTTCGACACCGCGACCGCAGTCATCCCGATTCTCGGTGGTTCCCCAAACCTCCTCCATCTTCGGCCGCGGAGCCTGGGCGGCCTCCCGACGGAATCCTGCCGTGGCACGGCCAGGGGCATCGAGATCACGCACGATGTCGATGCCTCGTTGAACGTGAACCTCGCTACCGAGGAGCACAACCTCCGATCGCTTGCCGGACAGATCAATCGCGAGGTCGAAGACTGGAACGCATCGCTTGCAAGTCGGATCCGCGCTTTGCTGGAGCAACAACGTGGCCGCGCGGACGGAGTTCGCGAGGCGTTGGAGGCATTGCCCTATCCCCTCACGGAGCGGGATAGCGTTCCGGTTGTCGTTCGGCTCCCCCGCCTCGACCGGCGCTCAGCGCCGCCAGCCGAGATCCAGCCTGGCCGCAGCGTCGCTTTGGCCGAGTCCGACTTCGGCCATGTTCTTTCGGTCATTCGCCGTTGGGCTCACGCAATTCTTGACACGCCTTCCCCTCTGCCAGCTGCGGTATCGGAGACGAGCCTCCGGGACATGCTCCTCGTGACGTTGAGTACGCACTACGACGATGCGGCAGGGGAAGTCTTCTCGAAACGAGGCAAGACGGACATCCGTGTCATCGTGCAGACCGCCGACGCGGATGGCACCGGGAAGGTCGTCTTCAAGGCGGAGTGCAAGTTGTGGTCGGGCCCTGCCGACGCTTCCAAGGCGTTCGTCCAGCTGACCGAGGGATACCTAACGGAACGCGATACTCGATCTGCTCTGGTTTTCTTTGCGCACAACACTGGCCTTTCGGCCGACGAGATCAGCGCAAAGGTGGTCTCACAGCTGAGCGCAGAGCACGGTTGCTCGTCTCAGCCAGGAATTGGCGGGTGGCCGGTCCTGCGGTGCCCCCATCCCGAAGACTCGGCTCAGCACCTTGACATTGCAGTCGTCGTAGTGGCGATCCCCAGACCAGCCGAAGAAGCTAAGCCCTCCCGCTCCCCTAAAGGCAAGTCTCCGAAGACCTCTCAGCCCCGCACTCGTCGGAGCGCCAGCGGTAGCAACACCACTCCGGTCGACTCCCCCTAGAGTTCAGGGGCGAGGCTTCTTTCCATCTCCAGGGCACGTCGGAGGCGACGCTCAAGGACCATATCTTGGTCCCGCTCCTGTGCGGAAAGAACGCGAACCAGGTCCGGGGCCGAAACAACGGGGGCTCGGATGCCTTGGCCGAGTGGCTCTCTCGTGGCCGCGCGGCGCAGATCGGGGTAGCCGCTCGTTCCTGCAGGCGTGGGTTCGAGTATCAGTTCCCCCCGACCCGTCTTCAGTGCGACGGGCCCGGCGTCCGGGGACAACTCGGCCAGGCGGCCACGGACCTTCTCGTTCGCGTCGAGGTCACTCAGCGCCCGATCAAGGCGTTCGACGTTTTCCGGCTTGAGCGACGGTGTGATCTGGACCGTCTTTGCGGTGAGGTCGCTGCCGTGGAGAACCCCCGCGAGGTCGCCGATGATGACGTAGCCGACCCGGTGTCGTTCGAGCGCGCCCAGAATCCCACGGGGATCGAAAACGCTCACGACTCGGCGTCCTTCCCGGCGTCGAGCATTCGCTGGAGGCGCTCCTGAGGCGAGAGCCGCAGGGTGACCTCAAGGGTCTTATCGTCGGATCGGTCGAGCGCTTCGAGCCGAAGCGAAACGTCGAAGCGGCACGCCTGGACCAGCTCCCGCAGGGTCTCCAGGCTTGGCGCGACGGCGTGACGTTCCCATCTGGCGATCTGCGCCCGGTCGCGTCCGACGCGTGTTCCGAGGTCCCCTTGGCTGAGTCCTGCGCGTAGGCGCGCGTCCCGGATAATGTCGCCGCTTCGCATTGTGCGGCGATTCTAACCACCCTATTGCAATCCGATACTAGGATCATTTATGCTCCTAACTGTGAATGGTCGACGCACAGGCTCGTGACGGTCTCCGCGCAGCGCCTGCTCCAAGTCGGCGAGGTCGCCGAGCTTCTCGGCTGCTCGACTCGGACCGTCCGTCGCCGGATCCCGACTGGCGAGCTTCGGGCCTTCCGAGACGGCGGACCGGTGCGTGTCTCGCAGGATGCCCTCGCCGTGTTCGTCCGCTCGCGCATCGCCGTACCCGCTACTCCCCTCACCTCCCGCACCGCGAGTCGCCGCCAGTCGGCCGATTCGCGACTGTGGGACTGAGACACCTGCCGAGGTATGGTGACCCCTATGCCTCATGAGATCGTTGGTATTGAGGTGCGGGAGGGCCCGCGCGGAAAGAGTTTCCGAGCACACGTTCAGGTGGATGGTCGGCGCGTACGGAAGAGCTTCCCGACCCTCGCCGCTGCGCTCGCGTGACGCGACCAGGCGATGCGTGGGGAGGCTCCGCCCGAACCGCCGCAACCGGTCGTTGTCCCGGGCCCTCCGTCTCGTCCTTCGCGGGTCCAGACCATCGAGGACGCAGCGCGGACGCTCTGTCGCGGCATGGTCGCTGGAACCGTCCGCAACCGCCAAGGACTCGTCTACAAGCCTTCGGTGTGTCGCAAGTACGAGGAAGCGCTTCGGACGCTCGTGCTTCCGCGGCTCGGTGGGATGCCTGTCGGTGGGCTGACGAGAGCCGACGTCCAGCGTCTCGTCGACGCGATCGCGGCAGAGTGCTCGCCTGAGCACGCCCGCCGAGCACTGGTTGCCCTTCGTGTCGCGCTGCGCCCGCACGATCACGATGGATCACTTCCACACGGCGACCCGTGCCGAGGGGTGCGCGCCCCTGCCGATCCGAACCCCGAGCGTCCCGCCCGCATCCTGACGCCCGAGGAGGCCTTGGCGATCATCGCCGCCGCGGCCGAGGATGACCGTCGGATCCGAAGGTCGCTCGGCGAACCGCTCCTCGGCCTGCTTTTCGGGACCGGTCTCCGCCTCGGCGAAGCGCTCGCGCTTCCGTGGGGAGCAGAAGGTCTCGACCTGGACGCCGGAGTCGTTCGGGTGCGCCGCTCAGTCGACCGGGCTCGCGACCCAAAGGGCCGCTTCGCATTCGTCGCCCCGAAGACCCGCGCGTCGCGGCGGGACGTGCCGCTCCGGCAGGACGATGTGACACGACTCCGCCAGCATCGGATGGCCTCTGGGCGCCCGGATGACGGCGAGCTGGTGTTCCCCGATCCGCTCGGACGCCCGCTCACACCGAACGGCCAGCCGCGGTACGCCTTCCGGCGCGCCTGCCACGACGCGGGGATCCTCGAGCCACTGCCGAAGCTCCACGACCTGCGCCACGCGTACGCAAGCGCCTTGCTTGCAGCTGGCCTCACCGTTCACGCCGTCGCGGAGTTACTCGGCCACGCATCCCCGGCCCTCGTCATGGACCGCTACGGACACGCATATGCCGAAGAAAAGGCGGGGGCCGCAAGCGCACTGGACTCCCTCATCAGCGATCTAAGTGCCGGCGGCCGCGGCTGAATCAGCACCTCGGCAAGAGTCGCTTGGGGCTTGCCCGCCGTTGTGCCCCTCGCCAACGGTTGCGGCCGCGGCGCGTTTCTGAGTTGTCGACGGCAGGATGCCGACCCTCACAGGTTGAGTTGTAGGGTGGAGGCGCGATGAGTCTGCTTCGTGAGATCTATGAAGACGCCATGGGTACCGAGGTCCCGCTCGTGGCGGTCTTGCGTAAGTGCAAGGTCCTCGCATTCCGACTGGACTATGCCCCTCTTGCCGCCTGGGTCGACCTGGAACTAGGCGGCTACCCGGATTCCGCCTCCCTACCCGACTACCGGGTATTCCCAGTGGACGTTCTTGGCGACTTCGTGGGTCCTGCGGGCGCGTCCGCCAGCAACATTCCGATCGGACCCAGTGCAATTCCCGAGGCTCTGGCGCAGTATCGCGACGACTTGTTTACGGCGAACATTTCCCAGGGAATCGCTTCAATCGAAGACCTGGTCGATACAGGTGGGGCCTCCGTTCGCTTGCCGTGGTCACAATCCGTGCTCCCGCACATTCACGGACGTGTGCTGATCGACCTCTTCCAGTGCATCCAGGCCTGGCGGAACCTGCCGCGAGGAGCAATGGTGGGCGTACTCGACGCGGTTAGAAACCGAGCCCTCACGTTCTCCCTTGAGATCGAGGCTCTGAATCCCGCGGCAGGGGACACCGAACCGGGAGGGCGGCCACTTGTCGCGGCCGAGGATGTTCGAACTATTGCCGTTAACGTATTCGGACATGGAAACGTCCTCGCGGTCGGAGACCAGGCGCGAGTTCAAGACGTCGTCACCGTGTCCAAGGGCGACTGGGCGTCCCTCCAGTCGAGACTAGCCAGCGTCGGACTGGATGCGGAGGCCCTGAACGCACTCCGGACTGCGCTGGCGGACGATGCCGAGACCACCGACTCGTTGGGGCAAGAAACGCGAGGATGGCTCACGAGGCTGAAGGACGGGGCGGCGGCAGGGGTTGTCTCAGTCGCGCCTGAGGTCGTTGGGAATGTCGTGGGCGGCGCGATCTTGCAGTACCTGGGCATTGCATAGGACGGGGGCCAGACCGTCCGAGGGGATGACGCCTATTGGCTCCTTACCCGCAGCGCCTCTTGCGAACGTTAGACGGCGCGTGTCCCGAGAATGTCCCGAGGGTCGACCTCATTCGCGGGATTACCTGCACACGAGACTGTTGTGGTCTCCCTCTCACGGCGGTAACACGGGTTCAAATCCCGTATGCGCCACTCACGTCGAAGAGCATCGATTCGAGGTCCGGGCTGAGCAGGGGTGTTGCCTCTGGGTCTTCGCAGCAAGGTGGCTGCTTGGATCGGCGTCGCCCTACGGCGGACAGTCCCGGAAAGACCGCCGCGAGGCTCGCGCTCGGATTCCCACGTTTCGTGCGTCGGGCGATCGCGACGATGACGATACTTCTGTCCGATCGAAACACGGTGGTGAGGCGCCAAGTTCCATACAACGAGCGTTGGCACATCGGGTAGTCGGCGCCGTCAGCCGCGACGAGTTGCTTCCCTCCGACGCGACAGCCCTCGCTCCACAGCGCCCGAACCGCGGCATCGTATGCGCGTCGCTCCCTCCCCGACATCCCCGACACGGCGCGACCCACGCTCGGGACGCGCAGTACCTCGTATCCCACTACGCCGGTTCGAGCATGCCGCGCCGAAGCTCGTCCAGACCCGTGACGATCTCCGAGCGCTCCCGTTCGGCGCGGTCGTGAAGCACGTCGACAAGCGCGCGGGTCCAGTCGCGATCCCGACCCCGGTCCCGAAGTTCACGAAGCCCGCGCTCGACTCGGCGAAGCGCGAAGATCTCGACAAGCGCGGGCTTCACGTGAGGGACCGCGTCGAGCAAACCGCGAGCGACCCAAGCTCGGATCGTCGGCTCAGAAACGTCAAGGTAGCGAGCGGCCTCTGCGACGGGTACGCCCGTAGCGTGAACATGACGGAGAAGACGGGTTTGCACATCGGCAAGTCGCTCAAGCGCATCCTCGATTGCACGGCTGCCGACCTCGAGTCGCTCTCGCAAGGCCGCATCCTTAACGGGGCCGGCGCTGAGGGCAGGCAGGGCCACCGTGCGGAGCCCATCACGAGCATCCGCGATATCGGCGGCGGCGTAGGCCATCTCGTGTCGACTCTGTTTGGTCACGCCGACCAGAATAGCAGCATACTTTCGGAAATCTCATGATATCCGAAAGACTACCGTCCATCGTGCCGAGACCGATCATCTGGCGCCTAGAAAGAAAGGCAATGCCGGGCGCCCGGCAAAGCCTCCGAGCGAAGAGTCCCAACGCCGAGCTGAGGAGTCAAGCCGAGTCCGATCTGCCGCGACTACGAGCATGCCTTGCGGCTTGGTCAGCCTGGACGTAACCTACGGTCGAACCTAGCGGCCGAAAGGCTGGCAGGTATCCAGTGCAAACGAAGCGGGCCCCCGGCCCCGCTTCGTTTATTCGGCATCGCTCGCTACCCCGCGCGGCGCGATCAGGCCAAACGCGACGAGACTCCTGCCGACAAGCGCGGACCGCTCTGGCGGAGCCCCGTCCCATGGTTCGACCTGCTCGATCGGCCACGACCGAAGATCCCGACAGGGGCGTCGCCCAGGGACGATCGCTGGCACGGTGCGCAACCGCCAGGGGCTCCCCATATCAGCCGGTGCTTGACGAGACCGTCAAGCAGAGACGATGCAAGCGCGCGTAGGTCAGCGAGGCTCCGCCCTTGGGTGAGGCGTTCCTGCTCGGCCCGGAGCAGCTCGACGATCACCGTCGCTTCATCCTTCGCCAGATCATCTAGCGGGTGCCGATGAGCCGGAAGGTAGATGAGCCTCGTTCTTTCAGCGTCGTCCCGTCGATCTAGCCCCGCGGTTCGGAGCTTGCCCATCGATACTTCAAGCGAGCGTGTCCAACTCGGAGCATCCTCGAATCGGCTGAGGAGTGCGTGTCCAAGGGGCCCCTCCTCGTCCGGCCCGAACGCGAACTCGATGTCGATCGTCCTCGGGTTGCGGCCCAGCACCGCTGAGGTCGGTCTCCGGAGCGAAGGAAACACGTGAGGATGCGCCAGATAGAGCGCCTCGCAAACGGTCGTCTTGCCGCCATTGTTCGCTCCTACCAACACGCTCAAGCGCCCTGGAAAAGAGCACTCGACCTCATCAGTCGCGCTGGCGCGGAAGCCGTTGACGGTGACCTTGCGAATAAAGACGTTTACGCTCCCTGGAGACTCCAACGGTTCGCCACGTCCACCGTCTTCGATTCCCCGTGCGTAGCAAACCGGCTGTTCTGTCAAGACTGAGTGTCGAGGCGTTCTGCTCCGGGCAGCGAATTTGTAGGAATCGCACCCCTCGCATGGCAAGCCTCCTGGACCCGGAGACGTACGAGTGCGTCCGGCGTGTCCCTAGAATCCCAAGCAAACATCGCACAACGACGAATCCGCTGCTCGTCGCACGTTTCTGGTCTCCCTCTCACGGCGGTAACACGGGTTCGAATCCCGTATGCGCTACTCCAAGAAACCCTCGCTCTACGGGGGTTTCTTCGTTGTGTGGCGGACGATGTTCGTGTGGTCAGGAGGATCGAGGACTTTCACGCGCTCACCGCTCGCAAGACGTGCGCGCCGAGCGAGGCGAGAGTTCATCGGCGATTTCAGTTCGGATGCGACGCGTGACTGTCAGGGCGCAATGGCGGGCAGGCCGAGCGCGCGAGCGGCCTCGCCGAGCCGAGCGTCGTACGTGACGATGCCTTCGAGGTCGTCGGCCAGAGTGAGCGCCGCCGCCAGGTGGATCGCGTCGAGGGACCGGAGCACCCCAGGATCGAGTTCGCCCGCGCGCCGGTAGGTATCGGTCGTGATCGTGATGAGCGCGACCCGTTCGAGTCGGTCCCGGGTCGCCTCAAGGGCCACAGGCGAGACGCGCCTGGCCGCTCGGATCGCTTCGGTGCGAAGGAGATCAGACGACCAGAGTGCGCCGCTGCGAGCCTCCTCGTCGTTCGCCCACGCTCGCATGTCTGCACTTCGTGGCTCGTCAACGGCGAGCTTGAGAAACGCGGACGTGTCGAGGTACCACGCCAACGACTAGCGTTCGTCGGCGCGGGCGTCGGCAAGCGCCTCAGCGGCCGTCGGCCGGCCCGCCGGGGGAGCGACCGGGGGTGGGGCGTCGCGCATCGGTCGGAGCGGAAGACGGACAAGGCCGGCCTCGCGCAGCTGGGCCACGCCAGAACCCGAGACCGGGGAGAGTCGCGCCACAGGCCGACCCCGATCGGTCACCATGATCGACTCCCCACCCGCGACCCGGCGCAGAAGGCTGCTTGCCTGCTGTCGAAGCTCCCGGACACCGACGCGCTCCATGTGTCACAACGTAGCACAGACGCAGCGTTCCACACGTGGGGCGTGCGCAGGCCCGCGAGATGTCGGAGACTCGGCCGCGTCCAGCTCGGCCTGAGCGGCAGCTCCGAAGGTCCTGATTGTCTCGCCGCCTCGTCGCCCCGGAGAGCGCCGCGTCCCGCTACCGGCCGCACGACAAGCCGAGAGGATGGGCGAATGTCGGTGCTGGCAACCTTCGTCGGGGTTGGGGGCACGCCGAGCCACTGCTGGAGGTCGCCCGGCTCGCAAGGACGCTCGGCCATCGCATGACGTTCACCGACCAAGCCGCGATCCTTCCGGGGCCCGAAGCCCTCGGCTACTCGACGGCGCCCGTGCCGAGGCGAGCGGGAGCCCGACGTCCTACGTCGTCCGCGTTGGCGGGAGGGTCGCGACGCGGGCAATCGCGGCCCCGCTCACTTCGAACCACGCGGCGGCATTGGCCGCGTGCGTCGGCTGACCCCAGCAACGACGAGGTTGCGTTCGGCAGCCTGGCGCACGAGGCGGCGAGGCGGCCACCGGCAGAGCGATCCGCCCTGGTCCGGCTCGCTCGCGCGGCTCGCGGTATCGTGCAGAACGCACGGCCGGGGCCGACGGCCCACGGTCCCGCGCGATGATCGAGGTGCTGATGAATCAAGCGGTCGATGCCTACATCGAGCGATCGAAGAAGTGGCCGAACGAGATGGTCGAACTCCGGGAACTCCTGCTGGGCTGTGGTCTCGCGGAGGCGATGAAATGGGGCAAGCCCTGCTATTCCGAGAAGGGTCGGAACATCGCCATCCTCCAGGAGATGAACGACTTCCTCTCCCTCATGTTCTTCAAGGGCGCGCTGCTCGACGATCCAGACCGCGTCCTCCGGGAGCAGGGGCCGAACTCGCGGTCGGCGCTACGCATCGAGTTCACCTCGGTCGACGAGGTCGCCCGACTGAGCGGCCCCGTCAGGGCATTGGTCGCCGAGGCCATCGCCGTCGAGGACGCAGGCTTGCGCGTGGGCCCGGCACCCGAGCCTGAACTCGTCGAGGAACTCCGGCACCGTTTGGACCGGGATCCGGCCCTCAAGGCGGCATTCAATGCGCTAACCCCGGGTCGGCGACGGGAGTACAACCTGTACTTCTCGGGAGCCAAGCAAGCCACGACGCGAGAGGCGCGGGTCGACAAGTGCGTCCCCAAGGTCCTCGCTGGCAAAGGGTTCCGCGACTGACAGTCCGGAAGGCGGGCGAGGCTGCTCCATCGACGACACGCCCCAACGCAGAGATCGCGCGTCCCAGCTGAGATCCGACGGTCAAGCGCGGTGAAAGCCGCCCTATCGTGGGGCTCGTCGAGCACCGAGAATGCCAATCTCGGAGGCTGCGCCCTCGATAGCCTGCGGCCCAACAGTATCTATCATTGATTGACAGTGTCATGATAGTTTCCATCATATGTTCACACGATCACTGACGTTGCCATCCCCGGGAGCGGACACGTTCTTCCTGTGGGGACCCCGGCAGGTCGGCAAGACAACGCTACTGCGGCAGACGTACCCGAAGGCCGTCTGGGTCGATCTCCTGAAGGCCGACGAGTATCGGCGCTACGCGTCGGCTCCCGAGCGGCTACGGGAGGAGCTACTCGCGATGCCGGACGGGGCCAGGCGCCAGGTCGTGATCGACGAAGTTCAGAAGGTGCCGGCACTCCTCGACGAGGTCCACTGGCTCCACGAGAATCTCGGCGTCCGATTCGCGCTCTGCGGTTCGAGCGCACGGAAACTGCGACGTGGTGGCGGCAACCTCCTCGGCGGTCGAGCCCTGCGGTTCGAACTCACCGGCCTCACGGCAGCCGAACTCGGGTCTGACTTCGACCTCGACCGGATGCTGAACCACGGCTGGCTTCCGCGCATCTACAACGCCGAACGCCCCGCGCGCCTACTGGATTCCTACGTCGGGGATTATCTCCAACAGGAAGTTGCCGCCGAGGGGCTCGTCCGCAACATCCCGGCGTTCTCGGGCGTTCTCGCGGCCGCTGCGCTCTCAGACGCCGAGATCGTGAACCTGTCGAATATCGCCCGGGAGTGCGCTGTTTCCGTGCAGACGGTCAAGAATCATTTCGAGATCATCGTCGACACGCTCATCGGTTCCTGGCTGCCGGCCTACACGAAGCGCCCGAAGCGGCGCGTGATCCAAGCTCCGAAGTTCTACTTCGGCGATGTCGGGGTGGTCAACCAACTTGCCCGGAGGGGTACGCTTCAGCGCGGCGGGGAACTTTTCGGCAAGGCGTTCGAAAACTGGGTCCACCACGAGCTTCGCAGCGCCCGTCTGAGGGACGGAGTCCAACCCCGCCTGTCGTACTGGAGACTGGCAAGCGGAATCGAGGTCGACTTCCTGTTCGATGACCTGAGCCTCGCGATCGAGGCGAAGGCCCGCCCAACGATCACAGACCATGACCTCCGCGGCCTCCGCCAACTCATCGTGGATCAGCCCGACGTCCGCGCGCGAGCCGTGGTCAGTCTTGAGCCGCGCCGACGCCTCACCTCAGACGGCATCGTGATCCTCCCCGCCGACGAGCTTGCCGCGTTCCTCGCCGACTCGCTTCCACCCGCGTGAACAACACCTCCGAGCGTGCCCGGCGACGCCAGATGATCGAGTCGAGTTCGGGACGAACGGTCGGAGGTTCGCGCGTCTCGCGCGTCGTGTCAATCCTGGCTGGCTCCGCAGTCCGATGCGCGTTAGCCTTCGACTCGAACCGATGCGGCCGAGAGGCTGGCAGGTTTCCTGTGGATGCCAAGCGGGCCTACGGGCCCGCTTGGTGATTTCAGAACCAGACGCACCGCCCAAAGCTCGATCGCCATCTCACGACGACGCACAATCTGCGTTGGCGCGAGTGGCTCCGCCGCGGGCGCGAGTTGGGCGACGAGTTCCCCAAGTTCGTCGGTCCCACCTACGTGGTAGACCTCGATCGCGCCGAACGCGGCCTGTAGAAGTCGATGGCCTCACGTCCGCGCCGTACCGAGAGCTGGGGCCACATCATGGTCCGCAGCGCCTGAGCAGAGATTGCCGATGGGTTCGCCACCGCGGCTCAATCGGGCAGGTGTGTGACCGCCTCGACGTTGTTGCCGTCCGGATCGAGGACAAACGCCCCGTAGTAGGACGGGTGGTACTCAGGTCGCAGGCCAGGCGGGCCGTTGTCGCGACCGCCCGCAGCAAGCGCCTCACGATGAAAGAGGCTGACCGTCGCCCGGTCAGGGCTCTCGAACGAGATATGCATCGGCCCCGACGGCCCGCGGTCTGAAATCCAGAACTGCGGACGGCCGTCGCGGCCGAAGCCAATCCCGGCTTGGTGGGTCATCACGACCGAGATGCCGAGGGGAGCGAGCGCCCGCTCATAGAACGCCCTGCTCACCTCCAAGTCGGCGACTCCAATGTTGACGTGGTCGAACACTCACGCGCCCTTGTAGGTCCCGAAGCTCCAGAGGTTGCCTTCGGGGTCACGCACGGTGAAGCCCCGTGAGCCGTAGTCCTCGTCGACAAGGCCACGCACGACCACCGCGCCCGCGGCTACCGCCCGTGCGAAGAGACCGTCCGGGTCGTCGCAAACCACGTAAACCGAGTCGTTGCCGGGTTTGCGCGCGCCGAACACCGAGGTGTCCTTGCCCGCCGTGCCGAACATCACGGCCCCGCCTTGCGGCCAGCCAAGCTCCGCATGATCGACGACAGACGGGTCGTCGGGCCGGGCGTAGACCGCCCGTTCCTCAAACCCGAACGCCTCGATCAGGAAGGCGATCGCCGCACGGGCGTCGCGGTAGGACAAGACCGGCCAGACCATCGTCGGGTGCTCACTCATGGCCCTATTCTCGTGGTTCGTTTGCAGCGGTGTCTTGGACGAATGGAAGCTCATCGGCCAACCAGTGACTGGGCGTACACCCGGCAAGCGCGACGAAGTCCCGGTTCAGATGCGCTTGGTCGTAGTAGCCACACGCCGCAGCGACCTGGGCAATCGACGGCACGAAGGGCACCTCTCGCAACGTCGCGCAGGCGCGCTCGAAGCGCACAACCCGGGCCGCCAACTTCGGTGAAAGGCCGTACTCGGCGGCAAAGCGCCGGGCGAGGTGCTGCCGGGTCCACCCCACACACTCCGCCAGCCGACTCACCGAACCGGTACCGCCGCTCTCCAAGATGAGTCGCCATGCGCGAGCAAGCGCGGGCTCCAGCGTGTCCACCCCCATCGCACGACCAAGCAGTTCGTCGCAGATCGCAAACCGCGCAGCCCATCCGCGGGTGTGCTGCATTCGCTCCCACAACTCGTCGCCGGTTGGACCGAGGACGTCGGCCAACTCGACCGTCGTGTTCCACAGCGCGCTGGCCGGGACGCCGAGCAGTGCGCGCACGCCGACCGGCGTCAACTCGATCGCGACGCCCTCTTGCGGCCCATCGTTCGAGATCAATGCGGACGATGCCTGGAGGCCGCTCAGCACCGCGCGGTACCGACCAGGGGCCTGCGCAGGGTCGGTCTGTGCGATGACGTCGATATCGGTTCCAATGCTGACGATGAACGTCAAGTGCCGAGAAGGGAGTCCCCGGTGCAAGCCGCTCCCACCCGACGTTCGGTAGCCGTGATAGCTCTCAACGAACGGCAGGAGTTCGGGCGGCGGGCTGCGCGTCACCCATGCGGGTTCAACATCAGTCTTGACCGACAGGTTTCCGGCGCGGGGGCCGATCCCTGAGCCCTCGTGGAGATGCAGGTGTCCGCGTTCCAATCGGCTGCCCCTCAGCAGGCTGCGTCCTGCGACAACCTTACTCGGCCACCGCCAGGCCCATGCTCGGATGACATCACAACGGGAGGGAGCGCTTACCTGGTGAATAGGTAACGGCCGGCCTTTCCAGGCTCCCGCCCCTGGCTGCACCCCCCGCGTTGTGTTCTACGCCGACATCTGGATGTATCACCCGGGCCCGAAATGCCGTCAATAGAGGTAGGACGAGGCAATCGAAGGCAGGGTGACCTGGATGTTCGATCTCAAACAACGGCGTACTCGCAATCTCCGGCCCACCGGAGCGCCTCATCGGCGGCGCCCGCCGCAGGGCACGCGGACTCGGACGCTTTGCCTCCCCGCGGACGACCAGGCGCTCGCCCGCGTTCGACCCTGTCTTGAGGCCGCACTCCAACACGCCGGATGGGACAGGGCGCAGCAGTTCGACGTACTTGTCTCGACGACTGAGGCGCTCGTGAATGCGATCACCCACGGGTCGGATCCAATCGGCAGCGTCGGTGTCGTCTTCACGGTCGGCCCGACGGTCGCGAGGATCAGCGTCGTGGATAGGGGTCGAGGAACGCCTGCGACGATCCCCTGGCCGCCGCAGTGTCCAAGCGTCGATGCCGCGCACGGCCGCGGCCTCGTCATGATCGACGCCATCGCCGACCGAGTCGAGATTGAACCGTGCGACGGCGGAACGCGGATCACGATGGAGTTCACACGCGACGCCGACCACGCGCGTCTCGCCGCCTGAGTCGTCGAGGCAGCGATCCACGATGAGCCGGTACTCCCCGCAGACGTGCCCGGGCTCTACGAGGCATACATCCGGCGTTGGCACCGACCTGAACGACTCAAGCTGCCGGACCCGAGTCCCGATCAAGACCGGGTGGTTTTCGACCGTTCGCACCATCGCCGTGACTTCCTGAGCGGCCGAACAACGCACCGGCACCGCTCGTCGGGAGTCTGTCCGGGCTGGGCGAGTTTTGCCGGCGCGTTCGTGCTCCTGCTGACCGTCCTCACAGGTGCCCAAGCAGAGCCTCCGACCCATCATCCAGGGCGAGGCGTGCTGGTCGTCAAAGTCTCGGGACTGCCGAGAGCGAACGCCGCCAGGATCGCTATCTCGAAGGCTCGTTCGAAAACTGGCGCCCGAATTCTCCTGAGGTCCCGCTCGCTTTCACTGCCGCCCGGCGTGTACACGGTCAACGCCGCTGCGGTCGATACGCCAAGGGGCAGTTACCGGCCGGCGCCCGCCCGGCAAATTGTTCGCGTCATCCGAGGACGCCGGCGATCGGTGCTGGTCACCTATGCCCCTGCACCGACGAACCCGTCAGTCGACCCGACCACCGGGGCGGTGGATGGAGGGGCTGGGGCCGTCCCTCCCACCGTCAAGCCGCCCGAGCCCGTTGTCTCCATCACATTCGACGACGGGCTCCGAAGTCAGTACACGAACGCCATTCCGCTACTCGACCGATACGGCTTCACCTCTACCCAGTACATCCCAACGGCTGGCGTCGGCGATCCAGGGCGCGTCACCGTCGACATGATCCGCTCGATGTACGCGGGAGGCCACCAAATCGCGGCCCACACTGTCACTCACCCCCATCTCACGACCCTGAGCCCGGAGCGTCTTCAGAGCGAGCTGACCGAGAGTCGACAGACGCTCGAGGCCATAATCGGGGCCCCTGTCTTGGACTTCGCGAGCCCGTATGGGGACTACAACGCCGACGTCCTCGCGGCCATCGGCAGGGTCTTTCGCACGCACCGCACCGCGAGCAGTGGCGACAACACGACAAGCCCGTTCAACCGCAGCTACATTCGGACCCAGACGGTCCAGCGGACCACCACCGTCGCCGACGTCCAGCAGTGGATCGACGCGGCCAAACAGGGACACAAGTGGCTCGTCATCGCCTACCACCAAGTCGTAGCGACGCCAACCGATGCCTACGGAACGACGCCTGAAACGCTCGACGCGCAGCTCGCCGCGATCCGAGACAGCGGCCTGCGGGTCGCAACCGTCGACGCCGTCGTGTCGGAGATCGACGCTCAGGGAGGATCGGCGAAGCCGTGAACATCCCGCGACACACTGGCGGTCTCCTTGTCACAAGGCCCCGCCACCCCCTCGGGCGACAGCTACGCGATCAACCTGCGCGGGTTTCCTCCGAACGCGAGCGTGACGGTCAGCTGCAGTGCCACCATCTCATCGGCGGGTCTCGAAACGTTCACGCTGACGACGACCCCGTCCGGTTCGGCATTCACTCCGTCCGCTTGCTCGTCGAGCAGCGGTGCCGATCATTGGGTCGTGGCGGATGGAGTCGCGTCCCACCATGTTCAGTGGTGATTGCGGCATCGACCACCAGCTGACAGGGATCGGGGCCGGCGGCAGGGCAGGCAGGCCCCGATCGACGAGCGGCTTGCCGCGAGGCTATGGCGCGACCTTAGCGCCGTTCACGAAGGCTGCGTGAGCACCACCCTGGCGGCATTGTGACCGGGAATGCCGCTCACGCCTCCGCCGCGCCGGGCGCCAGCGCCGCACAGCAGTACCCGTGGATGGTCTGTCTCCACCCCCCAGGTTCCCACCTCGTCGTCTCGCTCCGCAAACGGCCATTGCAGCTCGCGTTGGAAGATGTTGCCGCCGGGGAGCCCGACGTCGTCCTCGATATCCAGTGGTGAGCGAAGCTCAATGCATGGGGCGCCACCCGGGCCGCACATCAGGAGATCCTCGATCGGTTCTGCCAGCTGTTCATTGAGCACTGCGAGCGTGCGATCGAGTGCCGCCGACCGCACTCCGGCGTTGTCGTGCGTGAAGAGGCGCGCCGGCATGTGAAGGCCAAAGAGCGTCAGAGTGTGACATCCCCTCCGACGCAGGTCGTCGCCCAGGATCGAGGGATCGGTCAGCGTGTGGCAGTAGACCTCACTGGGTGGTCGAGATGGAATCTGGCCGGCCGCCGCTTCCCGGTGGGCGCGCTCAAGCTCCTCGTAGGACTCCGCTATGTGGAGGGTGCCCGCGAACGCGTCGCGGGGGTCGATTCCGCACCGAAGCGCCGGCAGTCGTTCAAGCAGCATGTTGACCTTGAGCTGCGCACCTTCGGGGCGCAGCGGATCTGCCGCGAGCCCGCGCAAACGCGCCAGCTCGCGCGGCGCACAACCGGCAAGGACGTGGCCTGCCCCGATCCGCCGGTCGATGCCTTCAACGTTGACCTCGATTTCACAGGACGTTTCGTCCGCGTGCACCGCAGTGACGTCGGCAGACGTCAGAATTTCCGCCCCAGACGCGCGCGCGCAGGCGGCGAGGGCGTCGGGGAGGGCACCCATGCCACCTTTGGGAACGTCCCAGTCGCCCGTCCCGTTTCCAATCACGTGGTAGAGGAAGCAGCGGTTCTGCGCAAGCGACGTGTCAGCCGACGACGCAAACGTGCCAATCAGACCGTCGGTTAACGCGATGCCCCGAGTGATGTCATTCGAGAGTTCGCGTTCGATCGTGTCGCCAAGCGGTCGCTCGAACAAGGCCTCCCACGTTGGACGGTCTTCGATCAAGCGCTCAAAGGCCCGTCGCGAACGCAGGGGTTCGGTCAGCGTCGGGAAGACGAGACATGCCAGGCGGGCCGTCATCGCGTAGAAGCGCTCCCAGGCCGCAAGCTCGTCGTCGCTTCCCGTCAGCTCGCGAAAGGACGATGCCGTTCGCGCGTGGTCGGTCCGGTCCATCACCAGCGAACGCCGCCCGTCGTCGTAGGGGGTCACCGACGAAATTCGCCGAGGGATCGTCGTAAACTGGAGCCCAAGCTCCGCGATGATCGCCCGGGGTAGAAGCGAAACGAGATACGAGTAGCGCGAGACTCGCGCGTCGAGCCCGGCGAACACGCGGCTGCTCACCGCCGCTCCTCCGACGTGACCCAGGCGTTCAAGCACCACCACCGACCGTCCCGCACGCGCAAGGTAGGCGGCGGCGGTCAGCCCGTTGTGGCCGCCACCGACAATCGCCACGTCGTAGTTCGCCCGCATGCCGCAAGGCTACGACAGCTCGAAAGCTACGGTGTCGGTCGAACCCGGTATGGGGCGTGGTCGCCCCCTTACCGGCGGCGACAATTAGCGAGGTCGCCGAGTGTATTCTTTCTTTCTATGGAATTCAGTGGGAATCAGAATTCAGCCCGCGTTGCCCTCGCCGAGGCACTCGCTCTGCCCGCAAAGGGCCTCGGGCATCCCAAGCGGCTGGAGATCATGGAGATCCTTGCTCAAGGGGAACGCTCCGTCGAGGATCTCAGCCAAGCAGCTGGGCTCGGGCTCACCACGGCGTCGGCCCACCTGCAGACGCTGCGGCGGTGTGGCCTGGTGGCCCGTCGACGGGAAGGCACCCGGATCCACTACCGCTTGGCAAATGACGATGTCGCGACGCTGATCGTGATGGTCCAACGGGTTGCGCGGGCCCATCTTGATGAGGTCGACCTGGTTCGAAATGCGGCTCTCGGGTTGGGCCCATCCGACGCAGACGTCGAGCCGCTGGGACGCGACGCCCTCCTCGATCGCGCCCGCGCCGGTGACGTCCTGGTTCTTGACGTCCGGCCAGAGGTCGAGTTTGCGGCGGGCCATATCCCCGGCGCGGTCTCCATCCCGCTCGACGCCCTCCCCCGCCGTCTTGACGAGCTGCCCGACGGTCTGGAGATCGTTGCCTACTGTCGTGGTGAGTTCTGCGCGATGGCCCACGACGCGGCGCGACTGCTGCGCGCCGAGGGGCGCCGAGCCACGGTGCTCGGCGAAGGCATGCTCGAATGGCGCGCCGCCGGGCAGCCCATGGCCAGCAGACCGTGAGCCCACACGAAGACACGACGCAACGTCGCACCATAAGGGTGCTCGTCGCGGCGCAAGTCCTCAGCGGAGCCGGACTCGCCGCGGGCGTCTCGGTTGGCGGCCTCCTCGGCGAAGACATGATCGGCGGGCGCGGCTACGCCGGACTGCCGGCTGCGCTCTTTACGCTCGGCTCAGCCCTCGCAGCATGGCTGGTGGGTGCGCTGTCGCAACGCTCGGGCCGCCGACCGGGACTCGCGCTCGGATACGGGGTCGGTGCGGTTGGGGGTGCGGGAACCGTCGCCGCGGCCGCCATCGACAGCGTCCCACTGCTCCTCGTTTCCCTGTTCTTATACGGATCGGGCACGGCCACCAACCTCCAGGCCCGCTACGCGGGTGCGGATCTCGCGCACCCCGACCGGCGCGGGCGGGCGATCAGCACGGTGCTCGTGGCGACCACCATCGGCGCGGTCATCGGACCGAACCTTGTCGACGTGACCGGATCGGTGGCGCAGCGCATGGGAATCACGGCACTCGCGGGGCCCTTCATGCTCGCAACGCTCGCCTACGCGGCCGGAGCAATCGTGGTGATCACGTGCCTGCGCCCCGACCCGCTTCTGGTGGCCCGTCGATGGGCCGCAGACGTCAAAACCGGCGCACCAAACCACGGGGCGGCGGCACCGCGGACGGAGACAACGTCCGTGCGGCTCGCGGCGGCCGTCATGGTTGTGACGCAGCTCGTGATGCTCGCGGTCATGACCATGACGCCGGTCCACATGCGCGACCACGGCCAGAGCCTCGCCGCGACAGGACTTGTGATCTCGCTCCACATCGCGGCGATGTTCCTCCCGTCCCCGCTCACAGGGGTGCTGGTCGATCGCGTCGGACGCCGCCCGGTCATCGCGACGGGCGCGTTCACCCTTGGCGCCGCCGGCGTGGTTGCGGCCGTCGCGCCAACGGACTCCATCGCAACACTCGGTCTTGCGCTGGTGCTCCTGGGACTTGGATGGAACTTTGGAATGATTGGCGGCACGACCCTCCTCACGGATGCCGTGCCGCTGGAACGGCGTGCCAAGACCCAAGGCTCAGCGGACGTTGCACTTGCACTCTCGGGTGCCGCCGGAGGGCTCGGCAGCGGGGTGATCGTGGCCGGATCGAGTTTCGCCGTGCTGTCGATCGCGGGTGGCCTCATCGGGCTCGCGATCCTCCCGCTGCTCCTCACGGCGCGAGGCAGGGGATCCGGTCCAACACGTGGAATCCCACAGCCATCCTGACCGGAACGGATAGGCCCAGCCCTGCGCCGAGATCCGTTTCGCTGGAGGATCCTTCCAATCTCCGGTACTCGCGGAACGGCCGCGGTGGCAGGGACGCTGACTGAGTGCGGGAAGCGCGACTGTGCGCAGCGCGTCGCGAGTGTCTTCGATGTCGGCGACTGCGTAGGCCACATCGAGTCGCCTTCGTGGCGTCACGCGACCCGAGGATCGCGCCAACCTTCGATGATCGATGTTGTCCGAAAGCAGCCCCCTACGGCGCGCCGGGCTTGCATACGCGCACGGGTTGGAGGATGGTCGTTATCACCCGATGAGAGCGTCCCATAGTCGGCACCCCATGTCACTGATCAGCGAACGCGGACCGCGCAGCGTTGCCGACCGCCTCTCGGAGGTCGCTCGCCGGTCGTTCGTCGGTCGGGAGACCGAACTGGCCATACTTCGCTCTGCCGTCCAGGCACCTGAGCCGCCGTTCATGGTCGCCTTCATCCATGGCCCCGGCGGGATCGGGAAATCCGGGCTGATCGCAGCCCTGTGGAGTTCGCTTGGCCCAGGAGTCCAGTTCGTCGCCCTCGACGGCCGGGAGATTGAGCCGACCCCGAGAGGCTTTATCGCCAAGCTCGGGGCCGCACTGGGATTCGAGGAGAGCGATCCGGACATCGAGGACGTCGTCACCTGCCTGGAAGGTGACCCGCGTCGGACGGTGCTGGCGCTCGATACATACGAGACCTGTGGGCTCATCGATAGTTGGCTGCGCCAAACGTTCGTGCCCGCTCTGCCCGAGACAGTCCTCACGATCATGGCCGGTCGGGCACCGCCGAGCCAGGCATGGCTGACGACCCCCGGCTGGCGGGACCTGTTCCATGAGATCGAACTTCGGGCCCTCGCGCCGGCCGACGCCGAGCGGATGCTTGTCGCACGGGGCCTTGACGCGCCGCGCGCCAGGCGCGTGAACCGGTTCGAGCGAGGCCACCCTCTCGCCCTCGAACTCGCGGCGGCCGCCATACGGGAGCGGCCGGATCTGAAGATTGACCTCGCGCCACCGCCCAAGCTGCTGCATCAGCTCACGCAGGCCTTTGTGGCTGAGCTGCCGGAGGAGACGATCGAGGCTGTCGAGGCCGCCTCGACGGTCCGACGGATCACCGAGCCCATCCTCGGCGCGCTGCTCCAGCGTTCCTCAACCCGAGAGACGTTTGAGCGTCTGCGCCTGCTCCCCTTTGCCGACTTGACCTCCGAAGGGCTCATCATCCACGACCTCGTACGGGAGACGCTCGCGCGCGATCTGGCCCAGTGCGATCCCGGGCGATACGCCGACTACCGCTGGCGAGCCTGGCGCCTCTTCACCGAGGAGTCGCAGCGCGCCAGAGGCGCTGGCCTCTGGCACCCGACGGCCGATCTGCTCTACCTCATCACCAACCCGAGTGTGCGGGAGGGCTTCTCCCCCAGGGCGTGAGGGAGTACGCGGTCGAGCCGTCCACCTCGGGGGATGGCGAGGAAATCGCGGCCATCACCTCGAGCGCGGAGGGGCCGGAGGCCTCCCGCTGGATCATGCGCTGGTGGGAGCGTCATCCCGAGACCTTCAGGGTCGCGCGAAGCGCTCACGGGGTCGTGGCGGCGTTCTTCGTCCTCTTTCGGTCGGCAGAAGTAGATCGCGCGCTCCTTGTGGCCGACCCACTGACCGCGGCGTGGGCGCGCGAGCTGGAGGCGCATCCCGTGGCCCGGGGCGAGCGGGTTCTCTTCCTGCGCCGGTGGCTCTCCCGTGACGTGGGTGAGGCGCCGTCGCCTGCTCAGGGCGCGTGCTGGATTGACATCAAGCGGACCTACATGGAGCTGCGGCCGCGTCTGCGACGGCTCTACACCGCGGTCATCGACCTCCCGACCTACGCTCCCATGGTTGTTCCGCTCGGCTTCGCTCCGTTGCCCTCGGCCAACGTCACGCTCGACGGGGTCGTTCACCACACCGCGAGTCTGGACTTCGGGCCCCTGAGCGTCGATGGATGGCTGAGCGGCCTGATCGAGGCCGAGCTTCGCGGAGCGACCGAGGACGAGGGTTCGTTGCGGCGCGAGGCATCGGTGGCGGGGCTCACCCCTCGCGAGCTCGAGGTACTTCGGCTGGTGGCCGACGGCATCTCCAACCGAGGGATCGGCGAGCGGCTCTTCATCAGCGAGAAAACCTCCGTCCGCCACGTCTCGAACATCTTCGCCAAGCTCGGCGTCCACACTCGCGCCGAGGCGGCAAGGATCGCGGCCGAGGGCGGCCTGACGAAAGCCAGGGCGGCGTACTGACCTCCTGCGGCCCGCGTCGGAAGTTCCCGCGACTGAAACGCGCCCGATCTACGAACTTCGGGTCATCAGGATGGCAATCCCGTTCGATGCCGGGCGCCAGCGAGGAGCCTAGCGTGGCGGTTGTGACGTGACGGTCACGTCACCAACAGCCCACCACAGAAAGGGAGTGTCGAATGCTTCTTACCTACATCAAACGGTCGAGCCGGATCGACCGCGCTGGGCGTCCGCTCGACGTGACACCTCAGGTCCGCGCGCGCCTCGCCCGGTGAGCGTAGGGGTACACAGAGCGATAGGTCAAGGAGCCCGCGCGTGAGCCAGGCGGGCTCCGAGATCGATCCGGGCCAGATGACACCTGAGCCGAAGAGACACGGTCTGTCGAGGGCGAGCGGAGCTTCTAACAGGCTTGATCACAGCTCGGCCGGACCGAAACGCCGCATGAGAGGAGCAAGTGATGACGCTAACCATTGGTAACACAGCACCGGACTTTGAGGCGGCGACGACCGAGGGCCTCGTCCGCTTCCATGACTGGATCGGCGACTCCTGGGCGGTGCTGTTCTCACACCCGAAGGACTTCACCCCGGTCTGCACGACCGAGCTCGGCTACATGGCCAAGATCAAGCCCGAGTTCGACCGCAGGAAGGTCAAGATCATTGGGCTCTCCGTCGATCCGGTCGGCAACCACGCGAAGTGGGCCGGCGACATCGAGGAGACCCAAGGGCACGCGCCCAACTACCCGATCATCGGAGACGCCGACTTCAACGTGTCGACACTGTTCGGCATGCTCCCCGCGGGCACCTCAGGCGACCCGCTCGAGCGCACGCCCGCCGACAATCAGACGGTCCGCAACGTCTTCGTGATTGGCCCGGACAAGAAGATCAAGCTCGTCCTCGTCTACCCTATGACGACGGGGCGCGACTTCGACGAGGTGTTGCGGGTCATCGACTCGCTCCAACTGACGGCCAAGCACAAGGTGGCAACGCCCGTGAACTGGCGCCACGGTGAGGACGTCATCATCGCCGGCTCGGTCTCCGACGACGAGGCCCGGAAGACCTACCCCAACGGCTGGAAGGCGCCGCGGCCGTACATCCGGATCGTGCCGCAGCCGCGCTGATCGACTGAGATCGCGAGATGATTCTCGAGCAGTACTACCTCGGCTGTCTCGCGCATGCCTCCTACCTCGTCGCCGACGAGAGGAGCGGGACGGCGGCGGTCGTCGACCCGCAGCGCGACGTGGACCAGTACCTGCGCGACGCCCGCCGCCTCGGCGTTCGGATTCGCCACGTCTTCCTCACGCACTTCCACGCCGATTTCCTCGCCGGCCACCTTGAACTGCGCGACCGCGAGGGTGCGACCATCTACCTCGGCGCGAGGGCCCGTGCCGAATACGACTTCGTCGCGCTCGGCGACGGCGAGGCCATCGAGCTCGGCCCCGAGGTGCGCCTCGAGGTATTGGAGACGCCTGGGCACACGCCCGAATCGATCTCGATCCTCGTTCACGATATGGCAAGCGGCGGCCCGGAGCCGCTCGCGGTGCTCACCGGCGATACGCTCTTCATCGGCGACGTCGGCCGGCCCGACCTCCGCGCCTCGCTCGGCTGGAGCGCGCAGGAGCTGGGCGGCCTGCTCTACGACTCTCTGCGGGACAAGCTCCTGCGCCTCCCGGACGCCACGCTCGTCTACCCTGCGCACGGGGCGGGTTCGCTGTGTGGCAGGAACCTCAGCACAGACACGATTTCCACGATGGGCGCGCAGCGCCTCCACAACTACGCCCTCCAGCCGATGAGCCGGGAGGAGTTCGTCCGCATCGTCACGGCCGATCAGCCCGACTGGCCGCCCTACTTCACCTACGACGCCGTCCTCAACGCGAAGGAGCGACCAACGCTCGAGGAGGCCCTCGAGCGCGAGCTGCAGCCGCTCTCGTTGCCCGAGGTGCTCGGGCTGCAGCGGGAGGGCGCGCACGTACTCGACACGCGCGATCCGGCGGACTTCGAGGGCGCGCACCTCGCGGGCAGCGTCAACGTCGGCCTGGGCGGCAGTTATGCGACCTGGTGCGGGACAATTCTCGATGCCGAGCGGCCGGTGGCGATCGTGGCGGACCCGGGCCGAGAGTACGACGCCGCGATGCGCCTGGGTCGAATCGGCTTCGACATCGTCGCCGGCTACCTCGAGGGCGGAATGCAGGCGCTCGAGGCACGTCCCGAACTCGTCGCCCGCACCGAGCGCGTCGCTGCTGGACACCTGGCCGGGCAGCTCGATTCGCCGGAGCCTCCAGTCCTCCTCGACGTCCGGACGGAACGCGAGTGGCGAGAGAAGCGCATCGCCGACAGCCTCAACATTCCACTGACCCGGCTCATGGAGCGACTCGACGAGCTCCCTCGCGACCGGCCGGTCGTCGTGCACTGCGCGACGGGTTACCGCTCGGCGATCGCCGCCAGTCTCTTGCTCCGGGAGGGGTTCGAGGTCGCCGACCTCGTCGGCGGGATCGCGGCGTGGGAGTCGTCGAGGCAGGCGACGGTGCCAGCGTAGGCGCAATTCAGCGGCTCGCACTTCCGAGCGGGAGTCGCTCGTGCAGCTGCGGTCGGACCTCGCCCCGAGGGCGATGAGCCGCTGCTACCGCCGAGGATCATGGCGTGGCCGATCGATCAGTCCAGACCGACGCAAGCCCAGGCAACCCTGGATGCCGCAACGCACCACCTCCCAATCGCAGCCACGGGTCGTGATCCGGAGGGTCTTGGGACAGACGACGCCGACGGGGTTCCGGTTCGCGCGAGGCGGGCGAGTGCCGCCCGCTGGGGTCGCTATCGTCCCCGGCCGCACGATGGCCAGATCAATTCGCCTACGGCGCTGGCAGAAGGCTGCCCTCGACGCCTTCACCGCCAGCGCGTCACCCGACTTCCTGGCCGTCGCCACGCCAGGTGCGGGCAAGACGACGTTCGCCCTCGCTGCGGCACGGCAGCGGCTCCATGCGCTCCCCGGCGGACGACTGATCGTGGTGGCGCCAACCCAACACCTGAAGTCGCAGTGGGCCGATGCGGCCGCCCAGCTCGACCTGCATCTCGATACCGGCTGGAGTGCCGCCGACGAGGTGCTTCCGGCCGATGTGCATGGTGTGGTCACCACCTACCAGCAGGTCGCGACCAGTGCCCCCGCCCTGGCGAAGCTCGCCCTGGGAGGCGTCGTGGTGCTCGATGAGGTCCACCACGCAAGCGACGACCACGCGTGGGGAGATGCCGTACGGGTCGCCTTCACGCACGCGGCAACGCGCCTGTGTTTGTCCGGTACCCCATTCCGATCGGACTACAACGCGATCCCATTCGTTCGCTACGACGACGACGGCATGGCCGAGGCCGACCTCGAGTACGGCTACGGCGCGGCCCTTCGCGACGGCGGCGTGGTGCGTCCGGTGCACTTCCCGCGCGTCGACGGCGAGATGGAGTGGATTGACAACAATGGCCTTGTCGCGGATGCGTCGTTTGCGGACCATCTGGACGCAACCGGATCTGCGCAGCGCCTCCGGACGGCCCTCTCGGCCGAGGGTCAGTGGCTGCCCGAGGTCCTTGATCGAGCCCACCGACAGCTCCTCGATATACGTCGTACCCACCCCGACGCGGGTGGACTCGTGATCGCGGTCGACCAGGAACACGCACGCGACGTCGCGGCGATCATGCGTTCTCGCCTCGGTATTCGCCCGGTGGTCGCGGTCTCCGAGGATCCGTCGGCGTCCCGGAACATCACGGAGTTCGCCTCAGGGCGGGCACCTTGGATCGTCGCCGTTCGGATGATCTCCGAAGGGGTTGACATCCCGCGCCTACGGGTTGGCGTCATGGCGACCACCACAACGACTGAGCTCTTCTTCCGGCAAGCCGTCGGTCGGCTGGCGCGCTGGATCAGGGGTATGGGGCCGCAGCCGTCCTACATGTTCATCCCGGACGACCCGCGCCTGCGCCGGCACGCCGTCGCAATCGCGGAGCAGCGCCGACATAGCTTGCGCCGTACCGACGACGATGGCCAGCCGCGCCCCGACCCGAACGCATTCGACGAGCTCCCTCGGGCCGGACGAGACGATGCGCAGCTCTCGTTGTTTGCGGCGGTCTCATCAAGGACCGTGGGGGTTCCCGCAATGCACGGCCCCGAAGCGGACGGCCTCTTCGTCGCGGAGGAGCCCGACGATGACGACGCGCTGCTTCTGGAACTCGCCCCAGCGCCGCATCTCGACGTGAAGGGAACCTCGGCTGCGACCGTCGAGATGGACGCGCGCACTCGTCGACGGCTCCTGCGCGACGCAAACGCCTCGGGTGTGGCGGAGATCGTCAGCATCACTGGCGCCAGCCACGCGCAGGTCAACGCTGAACTCAACCGCCTGGTCGGTGTTCGGCGCATCGGCGAAGCGACCCTGGAACAGCTCGAGCGCCGGCGCCAGGAGGCAAACACGTGGGTGCGAAACGCCGGGCCCTCCAGTGCGGCTGTCTCCGCCAGCCGCTGACCTCCCGCAGTGCCGCGCACGCGCGGAACCTCGTCGAACGATCGGCGACAATGTGTTCGTTACGTGCGGCCGATGATGGCGACGAATGGCGCAAACGCGCGCCCACCAGCGAGGCGAAGGATCCGCCGCCGCGATGCGACGATGCTCCCGCGACGCGTTGCGCAGGCACGTGGGAGCATCTGCCGGGTCGCCACCCCGACGGGACGGACGATGACGGCTCGTCGCCCCAAGCGACAACGCCCGCGCAACGTGATCCGGATCGACTGTCCGACGAGGGCCGGCGGGACGCGCAGGCGAACGGCGACCCAGCCGTCCGTCACGGTCGAAACCGTTGCAACGGGCGGCCATCCGGGCATCGCGCTCGCCGCGACGGCGCGGCGAGCGGGTGCTGAGGCACCCCTGGGACCGGCGGCATTTGCGGTCGCCGCGATCTGGCCCGGTCGGCCGCGCAAGACGCTCGACGTCGCGGGACTGCCCGGCGGCGTTCGCAGCCACCACGTCCGATCGAAGATGACGCCCGCGGTGCTCACAAGCGACACCGACGCGACGTAGTCGGTGGCCGGCACCAAGGGCGCCACAGGTATCAGGATGGCACCAGACGGAAGAAACGTTCCGAGCCTCGGCGTGGTGTTGTCGACCGTCCGGATCGCCACCGAGGGGCCGGAGGCCGGCGTCAGCGTTGCGCGCTGAACGCGCATCGCGGTCGCAGAGGGCCCAACCGCGAAGACGTAGAGGTGCGGGCCCGTCACCGTTCCTCGGGGAAGTCCCACAAAATCACCAGGGACAAACGGCTGCTCGTGGGCGGTCTCGGCGACCGGCACGCCACCACCGTCTCCGGGCGCGGTGTAGACGGTGTCGGCATTGAATCGTCGCTTGTAGCCTGGCCACGTCCACATGCAGACGCGATCGTCGTTCTCAGCCACACCCGTCTCGGAAAGTTGCGGCGCCAGAAGCTGCATCAGGTGGATCGGCGAATGCGCGAACGGGTTTCCGGTCTTCCAACCGCTTCCAGTGGAGAGCACACTCGCCCTCCCCGCCTCGTTCCCGGCCTCGGAGTATCCGGTACGCCACGGGAGCTCTGGATGGTCGAACAGGCCGTTTGCCCGCTGATAGGCGTTGTGGCGCGCACAGCCCGCCGACCATGTGAGGTTTTCGACGATTGCGCCAGGGATGCCGTGCGTCTGACGCTCGGCATTCAGCAGGGCGATCACCTCGGTCGCAGGCAGCGCGCTCGCGGCGGCGACCGGGCCGGCGACCACGATGGATGACACCAGAAGACATGCGCAGCGCAACCGGCGGGTTCCTCTCTCGTCGAACCTCGCCGACCATCCGCGCGCGAGCGACTGCTGTCGTAGCCGCAGCCATCCCGGCCATGGGCCCGGAAGGATCCCTTGGTTTGGGCGCTCGAGCGGCCATCCGGGTTCTGGCACGACCCGCCGGTGAACCGATACCCCGATTCGAGTAAGCCGGGGGCGGCGATTGTCGCGCTTGGCCCGGCCTTCACGTCGTCGCGGACGAGTCCGAGTAGCCTTCCGCTGTCAACGTCGGCCATCTCAGTGCCCCGGAGCACGCGGGATCGCAGGCATCGGTGACGGTCTCCTCCCCTCTGGCGACCGTGCGCATTCGCCCGGCGACTCCCTCGCACGAGCGACAGCTCAACGCAGGTGGGCCATGCCAAAAGGAACCGGCCGGCCTCGTGACAATCGGAGGAAGACTGTGGCAACAACGGGCACCGGCATCGACTTTCACGGCGGCGGTGAGTTCTACGGCGAAATGAAGACCCGCGTGCGGGCCCACCTCTCAGACCCCAAGCGAATCCGCAGGGGCGAGCGTCAGATCCTCACGAAGACCGTGATCATCACCCTCTGGATGGCTGCCTCATGGGCCGGCCTCATGTTCTGGGCGTCCAACTGGTGGCAGGCCGGGATCCTTTCGGTCTCCGGAGGCCTCGCCCTGGCGGGTCTTGGCTTCAACGTCACCCACGACGCCAACCACGGGAGCTATTCGCGCAGGCGTTGGTTGAACCAAACGATGCGCTGGAGCCTCGACGTCATCGGCGGAAGCTCATACGTTTGGCGCACCAAGCACAACGTTGTCCACCACACCTACACCAACATCGCGGGGGCCGACTCCGACATCGACTCGTTGCCGTTCGCCCGGTTCGCTCCCGATCAGCAGGTCCGGCCGTTCCATCGGTTCCAGCACGTCTACATGTGGTTTTTGTACGGGCTCTTTGCCATCAAGTGGCACACCACCGGCGACTTCGACTTTCTCATCAAGGGAAAGATCGGCGAGACACCAATCCGCTGGCCAAAGGGTCGTGAGCTGTTTGGCTTCGTGGTCGGAAAGGTCGTGTTCGTCAGTTGGACGGTGGTCATCCCCTTGCTCTTTCACCCGATCCTTTCGGTCCTGGCTTGCTTCTTGGTCGCGAGCTTCGTGCTCGCGTTCACCCTCGCGCTGACCTTCCAACTCGCCCATTGCCTCGAAGAGGCGGAGTTCTCAAGCGTCGAGCGCATGCGCTCAAGCGACGAGCGCACGGAGTGGGCGCGCCACCAGGTCGAGACGACCGTCGACTTCGCCCCGAGGAGTCGCGTGCTCGCCTGGTACATGGGCGGGCTCAACTTCCAGATCGAGCACCACCTCTTTACGAAGGTCTGCCACGTCCACTACCCTCATATCGCCGACATCGTCCGCGACGTCTGCACAAAACACGGCGTGGAGTACCAGGCCCACCCGTCGCTTTGGAGCGCGGTCGCCTCTCACGCGCGTTGGCTGCGACAGATGGGACGCCCGGAGCCCATCACGGCCAGTCCGGCCCCCATCTAGCACCCGACGAGGGGTTTGGGCAATCTCCTCGCCACCGGAATTCGTGGGGGGCCGACCATTCCGCGACGCGCCTCACTGACAACTCCGCTGACTGGCGACCGAGAAAACTACCCGCATAGCGGCTTTTATCGCCCCGGTTGGGCGCATATTCCCGGGCGAGCTTGGGGCTGAGGACCCGCGCCTTGAGGATGCTGATCGGTTCACGTTTGGCGTGCCCTTGACGCAGACATCCGGGATTCAGGATAAACTTCCCGATTGCGAGCCCGACTAAGCAGGGTTCGCGTTGGAAAACGCGGGGATGCACGACGTCAATAGACCTTCTGGTCGGCGGCTGTTGCGGATCTCGCCGATCGAAGGATAGTTGCATGTCAGAAGGCGTCGTGAAGTGGTTTTCACAGGAGAAGGGCTTCGGTTTCATCACCCCGGATGATGGAGGGAAGGACCTTTTCGTCCACTTCTCCGAGATCGTTGGGAGTGGCTTTCGGAACCTCACCGAAGGTCAGCGTGTGAGCTTCGACAGCGCTGAGGGCCCCAAGGGTCCCCAGGCTTCGAACGTCAACGCACTCGCCTAGCGAGACTCAAGACGTGGGGCGCACCTTCGGGTGCGCCCCACTGTCGCCCACGCACCCCAGGGTGCAAGCATCGATGACCAGGTTTGCAAATCAGGCCCAACCGGCCTGAAACGGATTGGGAGGCCTCTTGGCCAAAGGAACAGAACGCGAGAAGGAACCATCCATCGTGATGGAGGGCGAGATCACCGAAGCCCTTCCCAACACGTTTTTTCGGGTTGAGCTCGAAAATGGACACAGCGTCCTTGCGAAGCTCTCCGGCGTCATGCGCCGGCGGTGGATCCGTGTGAACCCGGGTGACCGTGTTCGCATCGAGATCTCACCCTACGACCTCACCCGCGGTCGGATCACCTACCGCTTGCAGTAGCGGCGGTGGGTGGCCGGCTGGTGCCGACCACCCACACACCATGGCGAACCGCGTCGGCTTACTTGCCGATCTTCGCGTCGATCGACTTGAGCAGCTCGATCTGCTCGTCCGGCACAGCCGCCGCTGACTTGAAGAGCTTCAGGGCGAACTTTGCGACGTAGAACATCACCAGCGCCACGGTCAGGAAGCTGATGAGGTCGTTGAGAAACGCGCCGTACTTGAATACGGAGTCGCGGATCGTAAACGAGAGAGCATTGAAGTCCGGCTTCCCTGCGATCGCCGCGATGATCGGTGTGATGAGGTTCTTCACGAGTGAATCGACGAGCTTTGCGAGGGCCAGGGCGAGAACCAGCCCGATCGCCACCTCGATGAGGTTTGCCTGGCGGAGCCAGTCCTTGAATTCCGACAGCATGAGTGCGGGTTTTCCCTTCCGTTGGGACCGGTGATGAAGATGCGGTACGGCCAGTGGCCCACCGCTTGCGCTGAGATTCGGCGCCGTGCCCAGGAAGACCTGCCGCTCTGAGTTTCGGTTACAGACGCCTACGATTTGGCGAAGCGACGTGTGAACGATCACGGGCGATCGGCACGCCGACGGCCCTCACTGCCCGCAACGGCCCCCCGCCACGAGGTGCGCCCGGCTCGCCGTCGCCACCCGTGCGATGAACCCGTCGCCCCACCCGTCGCTGACGCCGCTCGCGCTCCAGGACATGACGGCCACCGCGACCGGACCGCTTCGCAGGTAGACGATGCCCCCATCGTGCTTGGTCTGAGTCGTGTACCCACTCTTGTGCGCCACGGGTACCCCGGATGGGAGCCCCGCCACGAGCTTCGATCGATCCTTGACGTTGAGAAGGCGCACCAGGATCTCGTCGCGCGCCGCGCGTCGAGAAATGCCGAGGCGGCCCACTCCCCCGGCCCCAAGCGCGCCCCGGTGAATCGCGGCCATGAGGGTCGCAAGCTCGGCGGGAGTGATGATGAAGTTCGTAAAGAGCGCTGGTTGGGCCGTCGTTTGCACCTCGATCCGTCGACGACCTCGGCCGCTACGCCGTGCGTTGCTCTGCCGGTCGATGATGTAGGGCCGCCTGACGAGCGCTTGGCGCAGTCCCAGATCCGCAAGCGTCCGAGTAATCGCGGCGGCTCCCCCAACGCGGCCGATCACGTCGTTTGCCGCCAGGTCGGAAGAGTCCAGGACCATCGCGTCGAGGAGCGAAGCCGGAACGCCTCCCCCTCGCACCGCGTGAACGAGGATGCCCGACTTCAGCGTACTCGCGGCCGGGAACTGCGCCCCGGCGTTGATGGCCGCCCCGCAGCCGGTCAGCAGATGCTGGACATAGATACCCGTGATCGCCGGCGCGCCCGTCGCGAGCCGCTCGAGGTCGCGCTGAAGGCCCGTATCGACAAACCCGCCGATGCGTCCCACACGGCGCGCAGAGGTGGGCAGGACCCAAACGGTCCGCGTCGCTCCGAGCCGTGCCCCACCGAGACCCACCGCTCGCACACGAATCTCGTGACGCCCCGGCGCGACGGCGAGACTGAGGCGCCGAGGCCCCTCGCTGACGCGCGCACGCGCCAGCTGAACGCGCCCATCGAAGATCTGGACCTGGCGCGTCCCGCGCCCGAGCCGAACGGCGACCTGCCCGTAGGCGACCACCTCACTCAGAAGCGCCGGGCGATCCGGTGGGGGAACCGCGGGTCCAATGGCGATCACGGAGGCGTCGACCTGAGCCACTTCGAAACGGCCGGCGCCGGAGGCGCCTGGAGGGCATCCATGACCTCAGGAATGCTCCTCGCCCGCACCGCCGCCGCGCGGTGGGCGGGCGCCAGGAACCCCGCTTCTACGGCACGGTCGGCCAGCGAAAACAAGGGAACAAAGAAATCGTCGACATCGAACACGACCACGGGCTTTGCGTGGATGCCGAGCTGGAGCCATGTCAGGGTCTCGAATAGCTCGTCGAACGTGCCAAACCCACCCGGCAGTGCGACAAACGCGTCAGCGCGGTCGACCATCGTCGCTTTCCGTTCGTGCATGCTCGCCGTAACGATCAACTCGGTCAGGCCGCGATGGGCGAGTTCTCGTGCCTGGAGGGCCTGCGGAATGATCCCAACCACCGGCCCTCCGGCGGCAAGCGTCGCGTCAGCGACGACGCCCATGAGGCCGACGTGCCCACCGCCGTAGACCAGCCCGTGGCCGGCCGAGCCCAGCGCCCGACCGAGCGACTCGGCCGCCTGGCGAAAAACGGGATCGAAGCCCGGGCTCGACCCGCAGTACACGCATACCCACACGTCGGGAGTGTCCCACACGGCCTCCAGACCATCCGCCCCCTGACGTCGGGGTCAGTCGGGCGGGTCTCCTGCGGCAAGTCCCGTGACCATCGTCTCGATCACGCTCCGGACCTCAGCCGTCAGGGCCCGCGCCTGCTCCCGGCGACGCCCTGTCGAGGGCGGGTGGACCGGGGCCCCGAAGACCACCCGCACGGGACCGCGCCCAAGGGGCCATCGCCCCTTCAAGATCCGGTGCGCCCCCCAAATGGCCGCGGGGACCACCGTGACTCCTTCGATGAGCCCCAGCAGGCCAGCGCCTTCGGCGAACCCGCCGAGGCGGTCAGAGAAACTCGGGCGGCCCTCCGGGTAGATGACCACAAGCCGGCCGGCACGGAGGTGCTCGGACGCCACACGCAACGCTCGAACGTCGGCGGTGCCCATGCGAAGCGGCACCGTCCCGAGTGCGGAAAGAAGGTAGCCGAGCGGCCGGTGGGCGAAATGCCGCGACGCGCCCAGTGTGATCGCGGGGCGTGGCGCGCAGGCAAGGCAGAGAAATGGGGGGTCGATATCGGCGAGGTGGTTTGCGACGACGAGCACGCCCCCCGTGGCCGGTAGGTGTTCCCTCCCGCGGACTTCGAAGTCAAACCGCCTCGGAAACACCCGGCCGACCAGCCAGATCGCGAAGCCATAGAACGGAGACCAGACACCATTCGCAAACGCGTGCCAGTGCAGCGGGGCGTCACGGCCTCGGCTCGGCGGGTCAGTCGCCACGCTCGACAACCATCGCGATGCCCTGGCCGCCGCCCATGCACAGGGCCGCGAGCCCGAGTCGGGCCTCCCGCCGGGCCATTTCGTGTACGAGGGTCACAAGGATTCGAGCGCCCGATGCGCCGATCGGATGGCCGAGGGCAATCGCTCCGCCGTGAACATTCACGCGCTCAGGGTCGAGCTTGAGCGCGCGAATGACCGCAAGTGACTGAGCCGCGAATGCCTCGTTGAGCTCCACGACGTCAATGTCGGCGACCGAAAGGCCGGCCTTTGCGAGGGCGCTGTAGATCGCCGGGACCGGCCCCATGCCCATGAGACGGGGCTCGACCCCCACCGATGCCCAGCTGACGATCCGCCCGAGCGGCGCGCAGCCGAGCTCGTCGGCACGGGTTCGGGACGCCACGACGAGCGCCGCGGCGCCGTCGTTGATACCCGAGGCGTTGCCGGCGGTCACGCTCCCGTCGGCCTCGAACGCCGGACGAAGCGCCGCGAGCCGCTCGGCGTCGGTGTCGGGGCGCGGGTACTCATCGGTTGTCACCAGTACCGGCGCCCCACGACGTGCTGGCACCTCGACCGCCGCGATCTCGGTCGCGAAGACACCGGAGGCCACGGCTGCCACGGCGCGCCGTTGGCTTTCAAGGGCAAATGCGTCCTGGTCAGCGCGAGCCACACCGTGCTCGCGGGCGATGTTCTCGGCAGTCACGCCCATGTGACAATCCTCCAGCGCGCACCAGAGCCCGTCTCGCACCATGCTGTCTCGCAGCGTGCCATCGCCCATCCGGAGACCTTTGCGCAACCCCTCCACCAGATGCGGCGCCCTGCTCATGCTCTCCATCCCACCCGCGACGAAGAGGTCGCCATCGCCTGAGCGCACGGCCTGGGCGGCGAGCGCGACGGCCTTCAGTCCTGAGCCGCACACCTTGTTGATCGTCATAGCGGGAACCTCGACGCCGACTCCGGCGGCAAGCGCCGCCTGGCGAGCGGGATTCTGGCCAAGACCCGCGGAGAGGACGTTGCCGAGGATGACCTCGTCGATGCGCGCTCCACCGATCCTCGCACGCGCAGAGGCGGCCCGGATCGCCACCGCGCCAAGCTCCGTCGCGGGAACGCTGGCGAGCGCCCCGTTGAACGCCCCAATCGGCGTCCGGGCTGCTCCGACAATCACCACTTCGTTCAATGGTCCTCCTTCGGGGTTCTTCCCCTTGAGCCTACGTTCTCGCGCCGCAGGTTCGCCTGGGTCACGCATCGCGCACGATCAGTTTGCCCTGCTCGGATGCCGATCCATCAGGTATGCGACGAACATGCGGGCTCTTCCCGGTTGTCCTGATGCTCTCGGTGACGGCGCTTGCAACGAGCGCCCAGGCCGCGCCGCGCGTCAGCATCACCATGGAGATGGCGATCCTCGCCAAGATGAACGCCGCACGGACGACGAACGGCCTCCCGGCGCTGAAGACCTCGAAGGTCCTGCGCGGGTCAGCCCGTACGCACAGCCGCTACCTCCTCACGACCGGAACGTTCACCCACGACGGCCCCGGGGGAGCCCCCTTCTGGAAACGGCTCGTGGCCGCAGGTTTCCCCAAGACGAAGACAATGGGAGAAAACCTCGCGGTGATGGAGGGATGCCCGAAGACCGCAGCCCGAATCGTCGAGCTTTGGATGAACAGTCCGCCGCACCGCCGCAACCTGCTCTCGACCCGATTCAACGTCGTCGGCGTTGGAATCGTGTCGGGGGGGACGTGCGGGAAAGCGGTCTACACGACGGACTTCGGCGGCTAAGCCAAAAAACGCACCCGCGACGGAACGCCGACCACCCGGGTCAGGCCTGGAAGCTCTTCCCGCAGCCGCACGCGGCTTCGACGTTCGGGTTGTTGATCTTGAACCCAGCGCCCTGGAAGCCCTCTTCGTAGTCGAACTCGGTGCCGAGCAGGTACGGCACACTGAAGCGATCCATGATGACCTTCACGCCGTCTTCGTCGACGATTTCGTCGCCGTCGGCGGCGTGATCGAATGACAGTGCGTACTCGAACCCAGAGCATCCGCCCGGCACGACCTTGACGCGAAGTCCCTGTTCGGGCTCGCCTTCGGTCGTGATGAGGTCGCGGAGCTTGACGCGGGCTCGATCGGTGAGCGTGATCATCGTTTTGGTGCCTTCCTGCGGAACGTCGCTTCAGAACCGCCTTCCATAGTAGCGCGCCCTCACGGCGCCATCGGACCAAGGCTCCAGGCCAGTCGACGCCCGTTTCCCGCCCGGTCGGCGAGGTCGAGCTCGACGCGGATCGGGTCCTGCGTCGAAACTCGAAGTCCGCTGATCTCCACGGCAAACGCACTTACCCTCGCCCGCGACGTCACGTCCAGGCCGTTTAGGCGGAGTCGAATCGAGCGGGGGTCGACCCCGGTGCCTCCGCGGTTGTCTCGCATGCGGACGATCAGGCGCCCCTCGAAGTCCGAGCCGGCAGCCGGGGTTCGACCCACAACAGCCGGCCGGTGATCGATCTCCCGTGGTTGCCGTGTCGGTCGCATTGGCAGGAAGCGCCGAGCCGCGGCGACAGCCGCAACGGCGCTCACCCAGTTCGGCGACGCTCGCTGCCCGGGTCGGTAGGCAAACGATCCATCTGGACGCTGCAGACCGAGGAGATACGACCGGGGGCCGCCGCCGCGGTTCCAGGGGGCCGCCCCTGGAGTGTCCCCCAACGCGGAAACGGCAAGCACCACCCAGGCGGTGGTGAGCGCGTCGGCGCGGCCTCCACCTGCGGGGCGAATCCCGCCGGATGCGGTTTGCTGGCCCGCAAGCCACGTTCGCGCGCGAGCAAGCGGGATCTCACGCGGCGATGCCCCAAGCGAAACGAGCGCCTGCACGACCGCGGCTGTCACCGCGGGATCGCTCTCGCCACCCTCCTCGCCCCATCCGCCATCGGGGCGCTGCAGGCGGGCGAGCGCCGCGGCCGCGGCGAGGATCCCGGGCTCGTCGACGGAAGCGGCGCTCGAGCGAAGCGCGAGGAGCGCCCACGCGGTTGCGAGGACGTGCCCGTCGAAGGTTCCATCGAGCGCCTGGCGGGTCCGAAGCTCTGCTACGAGGTTTCGGCCCCGTAGCGATCTTGGATTTGCCCCCACGGCCACCACGGCCTGTATCGAGCGCGTGAGGGCAACCGTCGACGTGGCGGCGATGGCCGCATCCGTCACCGCCGCGCGCAGGGTCGCGTCACCTCCGACGTACCGAGGATCCTCGCCGGCCGCCACGATGGCGAGCGCCGCCCAGTCGGTGTAGGCCGCCTTGACCGAGCCGTCCGTGGCGTCGCCGGAGGAGAATCCCCCCGAGATCGGGTCCTGCTCGGCGACGAGATAGTCGCCCGCGCGTTCGGTTGGCCCTCCAAGCGCGTGCGAGGCCATGAGGAGCGAGCAGGCCGCTCCAAGTGATGCCGCTAGTCGCGATCTGCGTGTCGCGAGCTTCCCGACCCGCGCCGCCGCCCCTCGCGCTTGCCGTCGGAGCGCTTGGCCGGGCACATGCGGCCTGTTGCTGACCGTGCCGGTTCCGCCGCTGTCGGCACGACAGGAGTCGGTGTCGGTTCGGTCTCGGTGTCGCGGTGGCCCCGACGACGATCCCGACGACTCTGGCGGTCCGACGGCGTCGATGCCGCGAGTGTTTCTGGGCTCACGCCGAGCACGCTTGCCAGGCTCGCGAACGCCATCGACTGCCAGCACTGAAAGTCGCGAGCCTTCAGCTCGTCGACGGACACGCCCTTGATCGTCCCGGAGATACGTAGGCCTGAGAGCCACGCGGGAAATCCTTGCACGCAAAGGGGCCGCTCGGTGGACTGGACAGTGGGATCCGGCACTTGGGCGAGACGCGCACACGCCTCAGCCGCGCCGGGGAGGGAACCGGCAACCGGATCACACTGAACGGTCCACGTCTTCATCCCGCCACCGTCTCGAAGCTCGACCCTGAGGGAAGTTCCCGAAGCCGCGGTTGCCGCGCCAGGCACCACGAGGGAGATGAGCAGGCCAAGTGTTCGAAGGGTGTGCCGCATACGGAGAGGATGAGGCGGATCTGGCGTTTTGCAAACAGGGCGCCCGTATAGCTTCGGCGCCCCGATGGGCTAGTGCGTCGTGCACGATGCCCTGGTCGCACTCGACGCAAAACGTCTCACGATGTGAGGAAACGGTGCCAGAAATCAACGTCCCACGATGTGAGACCGCGGGCGGCGGCGGGCTCAGCGACCCCGATCGAGGAGGCCTCGGAACCGCGCGGCCGAAACGAGGGCGTGGTCGCGGGAGTTGTTGTTGAACACGACGGCCACCTCTTGCGCGCTGCCGGCAAGTGAGAGCACGGGCTCAACCCACTCCTCGAGCTCCTCGTCGGTGTAGAGGTGGTCGAAGCGCTCTGCGACCGTTTTCGAGCCGTGCCAGGTCGCCGCGTTCCGGCCATGCAGACGTACGTAGGCGAGCGCGTCCGACGTGACTTCGACGATCGGGGGCATTGCGCTCGCGACATCGATCCGGGGCGCATCGACGCAGACCCAGGCCGCCCCATGCGCGGCGAGGACCTCCGCCGCGGCCTCCCGCTCGCCCGCCGCGACCCACGAGCGATGGCGAAACTCCACCGCCACGCGAAGTGGCGCCAGGCGCGCCAGGATACGGCCGAGCTCACGGCGCTGCTCGTCGCCTGACGTCACAAACGGCGGAAGCTGCACCAGGATCGCGCCGAGGTGGTCGCCGAGCGCCGTGACGCTCTCGACCAGCGTGTCGATGACCGCCTCGCGAAGCGCGCGACTCGGGCGACGAATAAAGCCACGCCGGTCCGCCTCGTAGGGCAGCTCCCGAAGCGGGGCGGGAAGCCGCCGAGGGTCGCACGGATGCCCAGAGATCACTTGATGGGCTTTGACGTGGAAGCGGAAGCCGTCCGGCACCCTCGATGCCCAGGCTGCGACCGTTCCCGGGAGCGGCAGCGCGTAGAAGGACGCGTTCACCTCCACCATCGAGAATCGCTCGGCGTAGTAGCGAAGGCGGGCGGCGGCGTCCGACTTCACACCGTCGGGGTACCACCCGGCCTTGATGAACTCCGGATCGGTCCACGACGCGGTCCCGACACGGATCCGCTCACCCTCCGCGTCCACCGGTGGTCCCACGCCGACGCTCTCCATCACCCGCCTGTCTGGTCATCGCCCGTGGGCGAAGACCAGACTACCGCTCGGACGTTCTACGCGGCAGAGAGACGGCGCGCTGCCGCTCGTTCGGCGACGATCGCCTTGAGGAGCGTGACCGCGTTGATCGCCCCGGGAAAGCCGGCGTACGGCACCGTGTGGATGATGACTTCCTCGATCTCCGTGGAGGTCAGCCCCACGTTGAGGGCGCCCTCGATGTGGAGGCGCAGCTGTCGCTCACGCCCACCCAGGGCCGTCAGCATGGCGATCGTCGCGATCTGACGCTCGCGCGTCTCAAGGCCACCCCGCGAATGGATATCGCCGTACGCAAACTCGGCGATGTAGCGACCGAGCTCGCCCAGATTCTCGAGTGCCTCCTCGGCTGGGCGCCCCGTCAGGGCTTCCAGGGCCGCGAGGCCCCGCTCATGTCGGTCGTCCGCGGTTGTATCGGTTTCCGCTGCCATGGTTCCTCCTCGTCGGTCCCGTTGACCGACACTGTTGCATTCCGTGAGTGAAGCCACTGTGAACCAATTTGCCCGAGCATGTGTCCGGCTTGTGCGATCGGCGACAAACTCCGGCGTACCAGACGACACCCTGCGGCGATCGGTCCGTCAGCCGTCGTCGTCGAGGGCTTGTCGAAGGCGATCTGCCTCGCCGCTGCTGAGCGGGCCGATGTCGGCCTCGGGACGTGGCACAGACACCCGAGATCGCCGGGCCACGGCGACGATCACCACAAGGCCACCGAGCACAAGCACGGGCGGGACGACCCACGCAACCAGATCGAAGCCAGACTTCGGCGGTGTCGCGAGAATGTTTCGACCAAACTCCTCTTCCATGAAGGCGATGATCTGGGACTTCGTCCATCCGGCGTCGATCTTCTCCTTGATGATGACCTTCAGTCTCTCGGCGCTGGTGGCGTGAGACACGTCAAGGGTCGTACCGCAGGTGATGCAACGTAGCTCGCGGGCAACCTCCGTAACCGTGAGGGCGCTCGCCACCGAGGGAAGCACAAGCATCGCAGCGCACACGAGTGCGGAAAGCCGGCGACCCGTCACGTGACCGCCACGAGCGCGCGCGCGAGCAGTCGTGCCTGCTCGGGACCATCGATCGGCCCCGAGATGTGCGCCGCAAGACGTCCGGCGCGGTCGATCACGAACGTTTCGGGATAGCCCGTCAGACGGTAGTCACGGTAGGCCCGATCGTCGCGATCACGAACCGACGGGTAGTTCAGTCGGTAGCGCACCATGAACGCGCGCGCATCTTCGGTGAGATCCCGAACGTTGACACCGAGCAGCAGGACGTCCTTGGGCTTGGCGATCTGAAGTTCCCGGAGTGCCGGGGCCTCGTCCCGACAGGGATCGCAGTCCGAGAACCAAAAGTTCAGGATCACCGGCCGCCCGCGGAACGCGGCGAGCTCGACCAAGGTTCCGCTCGTTCCGAGCGTGGGATCGTCGCTCAGGAGTGGCAGCGAAAGCGACGGGGCAGCGGGGCGCTCAGATTCCGGCAGGATCCGCAGCGGGAATCCCTGCGCGCCGCGGTTGAGAAGGCCAACCACAAGGAGCGCGATGACCGCGACCACGACGGCCAGCACACCCAAGATCAGCGCTCGGCGCCGTGGTTCTGGGGTCGACCCCGTCGGAGCGGGCGGATGAGCGTCCATCGAGCACCCATCGTAGCCCGCCCCGTGCGGAGTTCGGAACCTGTCAACCGCCCCGGACTCGGAAGCGCCAGACCCTCTGGCGGGCTGAGCCCTGTGCGTCGCGGACCGTCAGGACGACCCGATGCACTCCGGGTCCGAGGTCGCGCAGTCGGGCGACCGCGTAGCCTCGCCGGTTCTTGACCGTCGTGCGCTCGCCATCGACCCGCAGACGGACGCGAAGCCGACGCGGAGCGAGATCGTCTCGCAGTGGAACACGCAACAGGATGACCTGACGGTTGCGGACCACTTCCCCCGGACCAGGATTTGCCCGCGTCAGCGCGATCCCCGGCCGACCGTTTCGGACCGTGAACTGCCAGTCGGCTCGGGCCTGCAGCCCGCGCGAATCCGTGACCGTGATTGTGGCGGCGTGAGGACCAACCGGGATCGGGAACGTTGTCCACCGAGCGATACCCCCGGCAAGGCGCAGTCCGGGCATTGGCTTTCCGTCGACGATGAGCACCGGCTGACCCGCCGGGAGCGCTTCGTCGTCGGCGACGGCGGCGGTGACGTCAACGTCCCGGCCGAAGGTGATCCCTCCGGCGCGCGGCTCGATCAGACGAAGCGCCGGTGGCGCGTTCGACGTCCCGATCGGAGCGTACGTCGCGTAGCGGGCATCCGAGCCCGACGCGATCTGCGAATCCGACAGCGTGATCTGAATCGGGCCGGCGGGATCGGCGGCCGTGCCCGGCACCACCTGCCAGATCGCACCGTTACCCGGACGGTCCTCCTCATAGACCTGGACCGAACCGGTCCGAGTCGGCGCGAGATCGCCGGGTGCAAACGCGAAGCGCAGCGTGACCGTGCTCGTGTTGGGCGAGCCGATGTCGCGAACGCGGATAAATCGTCCGAGGTTCACAAAACCCGGCGGGATCGGGACGAGCCCGGCGCGCGACGCGGCCGTCGAGCTCGACAGAATCACGCCACGTGGCTCGCCCGGAAGGGCCATCACCGTGTCGAGGAAGGTCAGGCCGTCGTAGGCGCCGCCCGCGCGGTTGTCGGCCGAGAAGCGCATGTCGCCCCCACCGTTCGAACCGTCGAAGCGAATGCCGCGGACGACAAAGCCCGTGCCGGCCCCGAGCAAGATGCCCGACCCGCTATTCGCGGTAACCTCGGAATTGGTGATCGCCTGGCGAAGCGACCCCGCCCCGAAGGAGACGCCCGTGCCGTTTCGCACGATTCGGGAGCCGTCGATCAGGAGGTCGCTCGACCCAGCATCATTCGAGAGGATGCCGTATTTCACATTTGCCTCGACGGTGACGCCGGCGATCTGCGTGTTGCGTGCGTCGTCGTGAAGATCGATTCCGATCTGCTTTGACTGGCGCACGGTGCCGCCCTCGATCCGGTACGGCCCGGGGCCATTCGTGCGAATGAACGTGATTCCGGTGTTGCCGGCTGCGGTGATCGTCGGGTTCTGGATCAGGATGCCCTGTCCGCCGCTCACCTCGATGCCATTCGCGCCGACCTGCTCGACGACAATGTTTCTCAGCGCAACCCCGCCCTCCGACGCCGGAAGGACAACCTGAATGCCGTTGAGGGCCTGACCGCGACAGCCGATCGAGTCGACGCTGACCGCGCCGCGCCGAATGTCGAGGCAACCCTTCCCGGTGTTGTCAGCGGCACCGATGCCGGAGATCGTGACCTTGGCACCCGGCTCCGCCGAGATTGCCAGGTTCGGTTCGTCGACGAGGGCGTCACCGTAGGTACCCGCTCCCACCACCATGCTCCACGGCTTGGCGTCATCGGCTCGTCCTGTTCGGATGCGTGCCATTGCAAGCTCGATGCCGTCGCCACCGGCAATGACCGCGCCGACGACTCCTCCCAACTCGTTTCGCACCTCGACCTTGGCTGGTCCCGGTGCGGCGGTCGCAATACCACTCCCCGCTGAGAGCAGCGCGATGAGCGCAAGCCCCACCATCCTTGAAGAGTTCCTGCGCACGTCGCGTCCCCCTTGTCGTTTGCACGACGCCCGATTGGCGCAGCGTCATTCTGCGTGGACGGCAAGGCGACTTGCGAAGACCTAACGTGGTGTTTGCAAATGGGTTACGCCGCGGATGCGGGGCAGGCCTGGAACGCACGTTTTAGCGACTCTGGCGAGTTCGCGTCTAGTCTGATTGCGTGCCGACGAGGTCGCGAATGGCGACCCCGGGGTCGCTCGAGCGCATGAGGTGCTCGCCGACGAGGATGGCGTCGACTCCGGAATCTTCGAGGTCGCGCACCTGCCCGGAGCTCGTGATGCCTGACTCCGCAACGACCACGGTTCCGGCCGGAACGTCAGCAAGAAGCTCGAAGGTCGTCTCGAGATTGACCTCGAGGCTATGGAGGTCGCGGTTGTTGATGCCGAGTACCTCGGCGCCAACGTCGATGGCGACCTCGAGCTCCTCACGGTCATGCACCTCGACCAGACAGTCCATGTCGAGCTCCCAGGCATCCTGGATGAGGCGGGAGAGCATGTCGGGAGGGAGCGCCGCGACGATGAGCAGGCACGCGTCCGCTCCGGCGACCCTCGCTTCGACGAGCTGGTAGCGGTCGATGATGAAGTCCTTGCGAAGGAGCGGGAGGCCGCAGGCGCCCCGCGCCTCGACGAGGTCGGAGAGGTCTCCGCCGAACCATCGGGGCTCGGTCAGGATTGAGCACGCTCGCGCGCCCCCGGCCTCGTAGGCCCGTACGACATCGGAAACGCTCGCCTCAGGTCGGATCGGCCCCTGAGACGGGCTCGCCCGTTTCATCTCCGCGATGAGCGAGATGCCCTCCGCGATGAGCGCCTCCGAGAATGGTCGACCGGACCGGTCCGGGCCGAGGGTTGCCTCAAGCGCGGCAAGCGGCGTTTGCGCCTTACGTCGCTCGAGGTGCTCGCGGGTCGCGTCGACAACGGTTTCGAGAAAGGTCGCCATTCCTGACTTTCCGAGTTTGGTCTCAGCCCGCGCCGGGCGCGAGTCGTTGGGTGGTCTCGACGAACGTCCTGAGCGCGCCCTCCGCGGCGCCCGAGTCGATGCTGCCCGTTGCCGCTGCGACGCCGGCCTCGATCGTCGTGGCGTGATCGGCCAACCAGAGCACCGCGCCAGCGTTCAGGGTCACGATGTCCCGGGCCGCACCCTTCCCGCCGGACAGGATCTGTCGGATGACTTCCGCGTTCTCGGCTGGACCTCCGCCCCGAAGTACACCGTCAAAGGGCCGCGCGATGCCGAGCGCCTCCGGCTCGATCACATGGGTGGTGACGCCCGCCGCCGAGACCTCGACAAGATCTGTCGGTGCCGACGTCGAGATCTCGTCCAGACCGTCGCGTCCGGCGACGACGAATGCGCGCTCCGCGCCGAGTTCGACGAGCGCCGCCGCGATTCGGTCGAGGTAGGCGGCGTCGAACACACCGATCATCTGGCGGGTCGCGCCGGCCGGGTTTACGAGCGGGCCGAGGATGTTGAAGACCGTCCGCACACCGAGCGCCGTGCGAACCGGTCCGATGTGACGAAAGGCTGGATGGTGGTTTGGCGCGAACATGAAGGCCAGGCCGACCTCGTCAAGGCACTGCCCGACGGCCTCCGGGGTCAGGTCGACGCGCACCCCGAGCGCCTCGAGGACATCCGCGGAGCCGCACCGTGAGGTGACGCTGCGGTTGCCGTGTTTGGCGACGGCGACACCCGCGCCCGCGACGACGATGGCGACGGCCGTCGAGATGTTGAACGTGGAGGCCCCACCCCCTGTACCACACGTGTCGACGAATGCCGTGCGGGAGGTCGGGACGGGTGTCGCGCGGCGACGAACCGCCGCGGCAAGACCCGCGATCTCTTCGGCGGTCTCCCCTTTCGCCCGGAGGGCGACGAGGAACGCCGCGATCTGGACGGGATCCACCTCGCCCTCGAGGATGGCGTCGAGCACCACTTCTGCGCCAGCGCGATCGAGGCTCTCGCCCGCGATCAACCGCTCGATGGCGAGGGTCACGACCTCCGTGCTCACGCGACCTGCCTCAGGAAGTTCGCGAGCATGCGTTTGCCGGCGCCGCTCAGGATCGATTCGGGATGGAACTGGACACCCTCGACGGCCAGCGTTCGGTGGCGCAGGCCCATCACGACGTCACCGTCACACCAGGCGCTCACCTCGAGGTCGCTCGCCCCTGCCGGATCCACAACGAGCGAGTGGTATCGGGTCACCGTCGTCGGTTGCTCGACATCCCGAAAGATCGAGCGTCCATCGTGGGATACCTCGCTCGTCTTTCCGTGGACCGGCTCGCGTCCACGGATGACGCTCCCACCGAAGACCTGACCGATTGCCTGATGCCCGAGGCAGACGCCGAGGATCGGGATCTCACCGGCAAACCGCTCGATCGCGGCAAGCGAGATACCCGCGCTGTCCGGGGTTTTCGGCCCGGGTGAGATCACGAGGTGCGTCGCTGCGCTCGCCGCGATCTCGTCGAGCGTTGTCTCATCGTTTCGGTACACGACGACGTCAGCGCCAAGCTCGGCCAGGTACTGGTAGAGGTTGTAGGTGAAGCTGTCGTAGTTATCGATCAGCATCACGTTGCAGCCGCGCCCCGGGTGGGCGTCGTCAGGGGCTTGTGGTGTCGGTTCCATCCGGTCGCTTCCTACCAGTCCTGCTGCTCGGCCGCCACTTCGATCGCCCGAAAGAGCGCCGCGGCCTTGTTCTGGGTTTCGACGAACTCGGTCGCCGGCACGGAGTCGGCGACGATGCCCGCGCCGGCCTGGACGTGGGCGAGACCGTCCTTGCAGACGATGGTTCGAATCGTGATGCATGTGTCGAGATCGCCGTTCCAGCCCAGATATCCCAGGGCGCCGCCGTAGGGACCACGCTTGGTGGTTTCGACCTCGTCAATGATCTCCATGGCGCGCACCTTCGGCGCACCCGAGAGGGTCCCGGCCGGGAAGGTCGCTCGCAGCGCATCGCTTGCGCGCTTCCCCTCGGCGAGGTGCCCAACGACTGAGCTCTCGATGTGCATGATGTGGCTGTAGGTCCGCACCGACATCAGGTCGGTGACCTCCACGGTGCCCGGCTCGCTAACCCGTCCGACGTCGTTTCGTCCGAGGTCGACGAGCATGACGTGTTCGGCGCGTTCCTTTGGATCCTCGATCAGCTCGGCCGATAGGCGAAGATCCTCGGTGGCGGTCTCACCCCGGGGGCGGCTTCCGGCGATCGGGTGCATCTCGATGCGCCCCTGCTCCACCTTCACGAGCATCTCGGGTGACGAACCGACGAGCTGCATGTCGCCGGTGTCGAAGTAGAACATGTACGGGGACGGGTTCACCGCGCGAAGGCCCCGGTACACCGAGAAGGGGTCGAGCGTCATGCGCGCGGTGAAGCGCTGCGACGGGACGACCTGAAAGGCGTCGCCAGCGAAAATGTAGTCGCGGATCTTCTCGACGGAGCGCTCGAAGCTGGCGCGATCGACGTTGCTCACGACCTCGCCGACCTCGGGTTCGTCGAGGCGCACCGGCGGGATCGGCACCGGTCCGGCAAGGCGCCGGCGCAGCTCACTCAGCGTCCGGGCAGCTCGCCGGTAGGCCGGCTCCGGGTCCTCCCCGGCGCGGAGCGGACAGGGGGCGATCAGCGTCACCGAGCGCCGGAGGTGGTCAAACAGCACGACCGGCCCCGTGATCATCACGAAGAGGTCCGGGATCTGGCGGTCATCAGGCGGCTCGTCGGGAAGCCGCTCGACCCGCCGAACCATGTCGTAGCCGAAGAAGCCGACCGCCCCACCCCAGAAGGCAACCGGGTCGGGTGGCGGGCGCATCCCGACCGCACGAACGGCGTCCTCGACCGCCCCAAACGGGTCGCTCGCGTCGAGCGCCTCGACCCGACCTGCGCCGTCGCGCATCGTCAGCGCGTCGCCGCGTCCCTCGATGATCGCCTGGGGCCGGATGCCAATCATCGAATAGCGCCCGAGGCGCTGCCCCTCCTCGGCCGACTCGAGCAGGAACGCGGGCCCGGCGTCGCGGAGCTTAAGAAAGACGCTGACCGGCGTGTCGCAGTCGGCGATGAACTCGTGAGCGATCGGCACCTGACCGCCGGTTGGGAGGGCTCGCACCTCATCGAGAGTCGGGCGGACGACAAACCCGGACCCCACGCGCCCGTGGTCTGTCATCGTCGACGGTCGGCGAGCACCTGGGCGACCTCGTCGAGCCGGACGCCACTCGCCCTCCACAGCACCGCCAAGTGGAAGAGGAGATCTGCGCTCTCCTCGACAACCCGATCGTGTTCGGCGCCCTTCGCGGCGATCGCAACCTCGGTGGCTTCCTCTCCCACCTTTTTGCAGACCGTGTCGATCCCCTTGGCGAGGAGGTGCGCGGTGTACGACGCCTCTGAGTCCGCGGCCTCGGCTCGCCGTGCGATCGTGCGCTCGAGGTCGGCGAGCGTCGCGAAGACCTCGCGACCGACCGAGGCGTCGTCGCCGTCAGCGGGCTCGAAGAAGCAGGACTCGGCGCCGGTGTGACAGGCGGCCCCGGTTTGGTCGACAAGGACCAGGAGCGCGTCGGCGTCGCAGTCAAGACGCAGGCTACGTACGTCCTGGACGTGGCCGCTCGTCGCGCCCTTGTTCCAGAGTTCACCTCGAGAGCGGCTCCAGAACCACGTACGCCCGGTCTCGATCGTCTTGGCGAGGGATTCCCGGTTCATGTAGGCGAGCGTCAGGAGACGGCCGCTTGTGGCGTCCTGAACGACCGCTGGAACCAGGCCATCGGGCCCGAAGCTGACGCGGGCAAGCGCCGCCTCGGCGCGCCCGACGTCGACGCTCACGCCGCCCTTCGCTCGATGAACGAGCGAAGGATCTCGCTGGCGGCCGCGGAGCCGATTCGGGATGCACCGGCCGCGATGACGCTTTCGGCCATCTCAAGGTCGGGGATTCCGCCGCAGCCGACCCCGATGTGACCAGGCAGGCACTCCCGAAGAAGCTCGACATCGCGCAAGCGTGGGGCCGCCGCGCTACTGCCCGTGATCGCAAAGTCGCCCTCGACGTCGCTGATGATCTTGCAGGCCAGGCGGGTGCGCTTCTCGTCGAGGAGCCCCGAATCGAGCACGACCTTCACCATGAGGTCGCCACGACCCAGGCCGAGGGCCCGTGCCCGGGCGGAGCGGATCATCATGTGCAGCTCATCTCGGGCCTGACGAAATGCGCCCTGGCGCATGGCTTCGGTGTTCATCACGAGGTCGAGTTCCTCGACCCCACCGGCGACGGCCTCGCGAACCTCGTCGAGCAGGACGGACTGCTCGCCACCGCCGTGAGGAAGCCCAACGGCGATGCAGGTTTTGACGTCCGAGCCGACGAGTCGGGAGCGCACCTCACTCGCGAACGCCGCCGTCGAGGTGACGGCCGCGAAGTGCTGCTCGCGGGCGATTTCGCACGCCGCGTCAATGTCGGCAACTTTGGTTTTGGCGTGAAGCACCGTCAGGTCGAGGGTCTTCGCGAGTTCCTCGGGGCGCATCAGGCGCCGAAGGTCTTGTGCGGATTCATTGGCTGATGATACCGGCGGGCAGCGCCAGATGACTGACTCCGGATTGTGGTGGCTGGATTCGCTGAGCGAGACCAAGGGCAGGTGAACTCCCCGCCAGGCGAGAACACCGTCTGACGCCCCGGCGGAAAAGCCGGGGCAAAAGAGAACGCAGTGTCGGCCCGCATATCGGGAATATGTGGGCGACCAAGGACGCCGAGTCGCGATGTGTCGCAGCCAGCGGATCGCCGCCAGAACTTGGAGTCAAGCGTCGAGACCGGTGTCCGCTCGAATGCCTCTGCACCGAGTCACAACCCCAGTCGGTCGAGCATCGCGTCGTCGCGACGCCACCGTGGGCGGACCTTGACGGTGATGTCGGTGTGCACCGGCGTGCCCCAAAGGCGCGCGAGCTGCTCTCGCGCGGCCTGACCGATGGCGGCGATCATCGTCCCGGCCTTGCCGACGACGATACCTTTCTGCGACTCGGTCTCGACCAGAATGCGGGCCCGGATGAGGCGCCCACTCTTGGCCGCTGAGATCTCTTCGACATCCACGGCAAGGGCATGGGGAATCTCTTGGCGCAACCGTTGCAGCGCGGCTTCTCGAATCAACTCCGAGGCGAGCTCGCTGTCGGTCTGGTTTGTGGCCATTCCCTCCGGGAAGTAGCGGGGGCCCTCACCGAGCATGGCCGCGAGGTCGGTCCGAAGCGCGTCGAGCCCGTCGCCCGTGAGGGCGCTCACCGGGTGGAGCGAGATCATCTCAACGAGTGGAGCGGCGGCGGCGATCCGACGAGCGATCTCGGGTGGCTCGACGAGGTCGACCTGATTCAAGACGACGATGACCGGCAGGCCGGAGGCCCGGAGACGTTCGGCGATGAACTGGTCTCCGCGCCCCGTCGTCTCGCTGGCGTTCAGGACAAACAGCGCCGCGTCGCAGTCGGCAAGGCCCGCGTCGACCGAGCGCTGCATGCGTTCGGTGAGGAGGTCTGCGGGTCGCTGGAAGCCCGGGAGGTCAAGGAGCACGGCCTGCCAGTCGGGGCCACCCGCAACGGCGACGACGCGACGTCTGGTCGTCTGCGGTCGCGGAGAGACCGCCGCGACGTGGCGACCCGCCAGGGCGTTTGCGAGCGTCGACTTCCCGACGTTCGGGCGTCCGGCGAGCGCGACGATGCCTGATCGGAAGCTCATTTCATCCCCAGAGTTGGAACATGACGACGGTAACGGCCGTTCCGAGCACCGCTCCCGCAACGACCTCGAACGCCGAGTGAATTCCCGCCTCGACACGGGACTGCGCGACGAGGAGCGCCATCAGAAACGCCAAGGTCGAGACGATTGGCGCGTGTGTGAGCGGCTCGGTGATAAACGTGACCGCCACCCAGGCCGCGAAGGCGGTCGCGGCGTGCGCCGACGGAAACCCACCGCGAAGCGGGGTGCCGGAACCAGATGCCGCCTTGATCGCGATCGCGAGGATCACGGTGACCACGAGCGCAATCACCACAAGGTGAGTCGGTGAGCGCCGCACACCGGTAAGGAGGTCCCGGCTCGGCTCGGTCAGGCGGTTGTAGAAGACGAGGTACGCGACGATCGCGGCGTTGACCGCGGCCACGAGCACCGCGCCCGCCGCGACATCCTTCGCGGTCTTTGCGAGTGGATGAAACTCGCTGACAACGGCGTCCACGGCCGCCTCGATCGCCGTGTTCAGCATTTCGACCACGATGACGAAGCTGACCGCCCCGACGACCGCGAGGATCTCAAGGCGGGAAAGGTCGAGGACGAGCGCCATGATCAGGGAGACAAGGCCCACCCCGAGGTGCAACTGCATATTGCGCTGCGTGCGCAGCACATAGACGATGCCCTCGAACGCCCACGTGAACGACCAGCGAAGCGTCCCCTGCTTCGGGAGCCCCTTCGCGTCGCGTCCCAGCCGGACCCGCGGGAGTCGGCGCCGAGGGCTTGGCCCCTGACTCGGCTCCGATGGGGCCGTCACGCCTCGGCCTCCGCGACGAGCTGGTCCTGGAGGGCGAGCATCTCCCCGCCATCGGCCTCATGGTCGTGGCCGAGGAGGTGAAGGAGCCCGTGGACCGCCAGGGTCGTCAGTGGCTCCTCGGCAAGGTCTGGACAGATCACGATGTCGCCGAGCTCAGGCGCTGGTCCGGCGGCCGGCCAGGCAGCGAGTCCTCCGGGACCCCCCTCACCGTCGATCGGAAAGGCGAGCACGTCGGTGGGCTCCGGTTTTCCCCGGTGCTCGCCGTTCACGTCAGCCATCGCCTGCGGCCCGACGATCAGCAGCCCGACGCTCGCGCGCTCGATGCCAAGTCGCTCGCACGTCCAGCGAACACGTCGCACGACGGCGTCAAGATCGACGTCGACCTCGGCCCGCGCCTCGACCTCGATCACGCAGTTGGTTCCTCGGCGATGCGGTACGCCTCGACGATCTTCTGGACCAGCCGGTGGCGGACGACATCGTCCTTGTCGAAGCGAATGAAGGTGATGTCGTCGACCTCGTCAAGGACGGTTGCGACCGCGATGAGACCGCTTCGGCGTTCGCGCGGCAGGTCGATCTGCGTCACGTCACCGGTCACGACCATGCGCGATCCGAAACCGAGTCGCGTGAGGAACATCTTCATCTGCTCTTCGGTGGTGTTCTGCGCCTCGTCGAGGATGATGAAGCTGTCGTTCAGGGTTCGACCGCGCATGAAGGCGAGCGGCGCCACCTCGATCTGGCCGCGGTCGAGGAACGCCTGGACCTTCTCGGCGTCGAGCATGTCAAAGAGCGCGTCAAAGAGCGGACGCAGGTAGGGATCGACCTTCGCGGCGATGTCACCGGGGAGAAAGCCCAACCGCTCACCGGCCTCGACCGCTGGCCTTGTCAGGATGATGCGCCCAACCTCGCGCTTGGTCAGCGCGGCGATTGCGAGCGCGGCCGCCAGGTAGGTCTTGCCGGTACCGGCCGGACCAATGCCGAAGGTGATCGTGCTCGAGCGGATGGCCTCCACGTAGCGACGCTGGCCCTGAGTGCGTGGGGTGATCGTGCGCTGACGGTGGCGCCAGACGACATCGCCGAGAAGTCCGTTCAGGGACTCGCCACCGTCGAACGCCGCTGCGACGGCATCGACCGTGCCCGGCTCGACCTGTTGTCCGCCCGCGATCAGGCGCGCGAGGTCGTCGATCACGGCGAGCGCGGCGTCGACACGCCGGGCGTCGTCGCCGCTGATCGTGATGCGATTGCCCTGGAGATCGATCTCGAGGCCGAGGCGCTCCTCGATGGAGCGCAGCATGCGGTCGTGCTCACCGGCCAGCTCGACCGCGACGCGGTCGTCCAGCTCGATGGTGCGCTCGGTTGCCAGCGAAATCCGCCTTCCTACATCGATTCCGACAGTCGTTTGCCACCCATGACGTGCCAATGCAGGTGGAACACGCTCTGCAGGGCATTCGGCCCGTGGTTGGTCGTCACACGGTAGCCGGACTCGGCGAGTCCCGCATGAACGGCGACCTCGGCGATGAAGATCGGCATCTGGGCGCGTTCTTCCTCGGAGAGCCCACCAACCTCGGCAATCGAAGCGACATGGCGCTCAGGAATAACCAGAAGATGAACCGGAGCCTTGGGATCGGCATCCGAGAACGCCAGGAATCCGTCCCCTCGATGGACGATCTCGGCAGGGGTCTCACCCGCGACAATCCGGCAAAAGATGCAGTCGTGGGTTAGGTCGTTGGCACTGGCGTCGGTCGTCACGTCAGTCAGGCTACCGATACCCGGGAACGTTTGAGCGTTCCGCCACGTCCCGGGCATTCGCCCCGGGCGTTGACGTCACGTCGGCTTCAGCCGTGATCGGGTGATCGCGGCGGCACATGCGACAGCCGTGTCCACCCTCAAAACACCGAACCCCGTCAGCGCCGCTGGCGTGGCGCCGCGAGCTTCGGCCCGTGCCAACTCCTCGACCGCAAAACCGGCCTCCGGACCGATGATGAGAATCGCCCTCGGCGCCGACTCGACCACCTCGCCAAGCGACCGCGCCGCCCGCGGATCGAGGATGGCGCAGCCAGGCGCGGGTCGCGTCTCGAGCTGACCGAGCGCGTCGTCGAAGGCCACGATCCCGTCGATGGTCGGTTTCCGGGGCGAACCGCTCTGACGCCACGCGTCTTGGGCGATTCGGTCGAGGCGCGCGACGTGCCCTTGGATTTTGTCCGGGCGCGGCACCCGGACGATTCGCTCGGTCCGAAGGAGGAGGATCCGCTCGACCCCGATCTCGGTGACCATGCGGGTGATCCGCTCGAGCGCGTCCCAGCGAGCAAGACCGATCCACAGCTCGATCGGCGCGACCTCGGCACGTTCCCGGCTCGGACCGATTACGCGGCAGCGGGCGCGTCCGGAGAGATCGTCGACCCGCGCAGGCCAACGGTCGCCGCTCACGTCGATGAGTTCCAGCACATCGCCGACGCGGCCGCGAACGACCCGAGTCAGGTGATGTGTCTCGTCGTCGCCCAGCTCGACCTCGTCGTCGAGTTCCAGCGGACGGTCGACCAGATACCGGAAGGTGTGGCCGGGGCCGGTCACCCCCGCACGAGGAGCGCGGTCGTCCAGCCGTCAGCGCTCACGCTGTCCTGGAGGCCGAACCCTCGCCGTTCGTAGGCCGCGATCACCTCCGGCGCCTCGTCGTCCATGAGGCCCGAGAGGATCATCCGGCGAGTCGTGACGCCCACGAGCGGGGCGAGCTCGAGCAAAGCATCCGACATGAGGTTGGCCGTCACGGTTGACGCCCACGCGACCTTGGCGTGGAGGACGTCGACTTGGGCGACCGCCAGGCCAACCCCGTTTGCGCGCGAGTTCGCAATCGTCGCCTCCACCGCGAGAGGGTCGAGGTCGATCGCCCGTGCCTCGGCGAAGCCGAGTCGACGCGCGGCGATTGCGAGGACGCCGGATCCGCAGCCGAGATCGAGCAGCGCGCCCTCGGCCGGAATCCTTGCCAGTAGCTCAAGGCAGCCCCGCGTCGTCGCGTGCTGCCCAGTGCCAAACGCCATCCCGGGGTCGATGACGACATCCAGAAACCCGGCCCTTGGTGCCACCCACGGCGGGCGCAGATAGAGACGACCGCCGATCGCGACCGGCTGGTGGTGACGCTTCAGCGCGTCCTTCCAGTCGTCTGACTCCTCCGCGGTTTCGACCGTGTCACCCGCACCGACCTCGGCTAGCACGGACGTGAGTACCCGGGATGTCTCAATCGGATCGGCGTCAACCCAGAAGTCGAGCGCGACACGACCGGAGGCCAGGCTTCGCTCCTGACAGCCCGCCCCGAGCCGCTCACACGCCTCGGCGACAACCCTCGGGGCTTCATCGACCCAGCAGATGGCGCTGACCCGGTAGAGGGGCTTGCCTACTTGAACGCCCCGCGGATTCGACCAAGCAGCCCGTCGCGCTCGCCAGCCTTTGCGACATGCTCGTGGAGTTCGAGGGCAAGGCGACGGCCTTCGTCGTCGGTGACCTTCGGAATCCGCACATCGATGATGACGATCTCGTCGCCGTGAGCCCGACCCTGGAGCGACGGGAAGCCCTTTCCGCGCAGTCGGATTTCTTGGCCGGACTGCGTTCCGGCGGGGAGTTCGATCTCCTCCTCGCCCTCGATCGTCGGGACGGTGAGCGTCGCGCCAACCATCGCCTCGGTCGCGGACACGCGCGAACGGGTGAGCACGTCGAGGCGCTCGCGCTCGAAGCGCTCGTCGGGCGTCACGTGCACTTCGACGTACAGGTCACCCATGGGCGCGCCCGGCTCGCCGGCGCTCCCCTTCCCCGTCATCCGAATCCGCTGCCCGTGCGCGATTCCCGCGGGGATCTCGATCTCGACGCGGCGGCGCTCGCGGGTTGTGCCTGCGCCGCGACAATCCGAACAGCGCTCGCGCACAATGGCGCCGCGACCTGCACATGCCGTACAGGCTTGCGTACGGACGATCTGGCCGAGGGGACTTCGCGCCACCCGGCGAATCTGCCCCTGGCCTCCGCACGTCTCACATTCATCGACCTTGGCGTCGGCCGGATAGCCCCGCCCGTCGCAGCGCTCGCAGAGGTTGTTTGCGTCGACGTGCAGCTCGCGGGCGACCCCGGTCGCGGACTCCACGAAGCTAATCTCGGCGGCGATAAGGAGGTCATCACCTGGAGTCGGCCCCTGACTGCCAAAGCCGAACGGGTCGCTGCCGCCAAAGAAGCTGTTGAAGAGATCTTGGAACGAGCCGAAGCCCGACGCCGCACCGCCGCCTGACCCTCGCAGCCCTTCGTGCCCGTAGCGATCGTAGACTGACCGTTGATCGGGGCTCGAGAGGACCTCGTAGGCCTCACCGATCTCCTTGAATCTGGCCTCGGCCGAGGGATCCCCGTTGACGTCGGGGTGGTATTCCCTCGCGAGGCCGCGGAAGGCTTTCTTGAGGTCGGCGTCCGAGGCGTCTCGACTGACGCCCAACACCTCGTAGTAATCGCGCTTCGTCGTCGACATTCCCGTGGCGAGGTTAGCAATTGCCCGAACCTCGCGAAGGCTAAGCGGGCGCTGGGGTCCATCGGCCCGGTTGGTCCCCAGGTTCGATGCAGGCGCGCTAACGTCCTGGCCGTGCCAGGTGGTCCATCCAACCTCGTCGCCCGACGGCGCGGATCATTGCCGCTTGCCCGGGTACGCAGCCGAGGCGCGCAATGCCCGTGACCTCAGGCACGTCGACGGAGATCGAGACCGGCGCAGAGCTTCGCGTTGGTCCGACCCGAGGGGAGCTTGCGCTCCTCGTGCTCGGCGGCACGACCCGCGCCCTCGTGCCTGGTCGGTGGAGCGCATCGACAGGCTGGCTTGTGGACCACCTCGGCGCTGAGACGGCGGACCTCACCGTCGGACAGCTCCGCTACCACCTCGGATCGTGGCGCCGGCTGGACCTGCTGGTCGCCGACACCGTCGCGGCGATTGATGCGCTGGGTGGGCTCGGGGCGACGCGCGTGGCCATCCTGGGCTTCTCAGGAGGCGGCGCGGCAGGCCTCGGGGCGCTCGGCCACCCGCTTGCGAAGACGCTGATCGCCCTGGCCCCGTGGCTGCCACCAGAGCTCGATCCACCGCGCCTTGCCGGTCGCCGCGTGGCGGTCGCCCACGGCACCCTCGATGGGCTGCCGTTTCTGCCCGGCACGCGCCCAGGCGCCTCGCGCCAGTCGGTCGAGCGGCTGCGCGCCCTCGGCGCCGACGCCGCGTGGACGCCCATCACGGGGGGCGTCCACGCCATCGCAGTTCGCATCGCTGGCCGCGTCATCCCCGCGCCGAGGGCGGAAGCGTGGCGGGGCTTCGTGGCCCGCGAACTCGCCGTCTTTCAGGACGCTCGGGGCTCCTGATGCTGCACCGCAACCGCCTTCATCCGGGCCTGCAAGGCCGTGCTCGGACGCTTCACACCCCAGGCAAGACCCAACTTCTCCATCAGCGTGATCGTCATCGCGCTCAGGTCGATCTGGCGCGGTTCCAGGCCGTGGACGGCAGAGCCTGGGAAGGCGTGGTGGTTGTTGTGCCAGCCTTCACCAAAGACGAGGGCCGCGATGACCCAGTTGTTTCGGCTCTCGTCCCGGTTGTTGTAGGGCTTCTTGCCGATCGTGTGACAGACCGAGTTGACGGCCCAGGTCGCGTGGTCGTAGAGGAAGATCCGAACCAGCGTGGCCCAGACGAAGGTCTGCAGTCCAGCCGACACGGAGAGACCTCCGGCGAGGTAGCCGACGAGGAACGGAATACCGGCCGTCAGCAGCACCCACAGCAGGTACAGACGGTCGATTCGGCGGATCATCGGATCGTCGTACATGTCGCGGCCGTACTTGCGCCCGCGCTCCATGCCCTTCGTGGTGAAGAGCCACAGGACGTGCGAGTGGAGAAACCCGTGGATGCGCTCCACGGTGCCGTGGCCATGGACGTGCGGCGAGTGCGGGTCGCCCTCGCGGTCAGACAGCGCGTGATGCTTGCGATGGTCCGTAACCCACTGGGTGAGCGGACCTTGCATGGCCATCGAGCCCATGATCGCCCAGAAGGCGCGCACCGGCGGCTTGCACTTAAAGCTCTTGTGGGAGAAGAGGCGATGAAAACCCACAGTGATCCCAAGTCCCGTGAACACGTAGAACACAATCATGGTCACGAGATCAACCCAGTTGAACGCAACGCCCCAAAGCAGACCCATTGCCGACAGCACGCCAAGGGCTGGAACGACGACGGCAATCAACGTCACGATCTGGCTGACAAACGACGTCCGTTCCCGAACCGTCGCAGTCCCGGTCGGCTGGACCCGCTCTGGGGCCCGCTCCATCACCTGCTCCATCACCTGCTCCATAGTCACCACCTCATTGATGTTCGGCGCCCCTAACAGTAGCGCGTCCGGGACGCGGACATGAGGATCGCCGTCATTGGAACCGGCGTCGCCGGTCTCGGAGCAGCGTATCTGCTCGCTCGGACCCACGACGTCGAGGTGTTCGAACGTGAGCCCGTGGCGGGCGGACACACCCGCACGATCCAGGTCGCGGCGCCAAGCGGAGAGCATCTCGCCCTCGACATCGGCTTCATCGTCCACAACGAGCGCCACTACCCGAACCTCATCCGGATGTTCCGCGAACTTGGCATCGCGACCCAAGACACTCAGATGTCATTTGCGGTGAGCGACCCCGCCCGCGGAATCGAGTACAGCGCCTCGCGCCTCGGGTTCCAGCCGCGCCTGCTCGCGCACCGCCAGACGCGGCAACTGATGCTCGAGATCCTGCGCTTTACTCAGCGCGCTCGGGCGGCGCTCGATGGGCGCGCTCAAGGTCTCACCCTCGGTGACTTCGTCGCGATCGAGCGCTACTCCCGCGAGTTTCGCGACCTCTTCTTGCTCCCGCTCGCGGCGTCACTCTGGTCGACCGCGATGACCTCCGCGCTGGCGTTTCCGGCCGACTACGCGCTGCGGTTTCTCGACAATCACGGCCTCCTTTCGATCCGGCGACAGCATTGGCGGACGGTCGTTGGCGGCGCGAGCCGCTACGTGCAGGCGATCCTCGGCCCCCTGGGCTCACGCGTGCATGTCGGCGCTCCGGTTCGTGCGGTCCGCCGCGACACGGGCGGTGTCGATGTCGTCACTGACGACGGAAACCAGCGGCGCTTCGACGCGGTGGTCATCGCGACCCACGCCGATCAGGCGCTCCGCCTCCTGGCGGACCCACTCCCGATTGAACGCGAGATCTTGGGTGGGTTCGCCTACACGCGAAACGACGTCGTGCTGCACACCGACGAACGGCTCCTCCCCCGACGTCAGCCCGTGAGATCGGCCTGGAACTACCAGGTCCCGGCGATCCATCCCGACGTCCCGACCGTGACGTACTACCTGAACCGTCTGCAGCGGCTCACCACGAGCGAGCACTACTGCGTGACCCTCAACCGATCGGCCGAGATCGACGAGTCGAAGGTGCTCCACCGCGCGAGCTTCGAGCATCCGCAGTACTCGTTCGAGACGCTCGGCGCGCAGGCCCGACTCCCTGAGATCTCGGGCGGTCGGACCTACTACTGCGGGGCGTACCACGGCAACGGCTTTCACGAGGCGGGCTTCACGTCGGCGCTTGTCGTCGCCACGGCGCTCGGTGTGCGCTGGTGACGCGCTCGGCCGTCTACGTCGGCTCGCTGATGCATGAGCGCCGAGGCGCGGTTGCGAACCACTTCCGCTACGGGGTGTGCTCCTACCTACTCGACCTCGACGAACTCGACGACCTGGATCGCCGGGTTGCCGGCTTCGGATACAACCGATCCAGCCTGGCGACGTTTCGCGACCGGGACCACATCGGAGACCCCACCCGGCCCGTGAAGGAGAACATCCACGCCTGGCTCGCCGAACGAGGCGTCGCGCTCGACGGGGGGAGGATCCTCCTGCTCACGAATCTGCGGGTCTTCGGCTACCTCTTCAACCCGGTCAGTTTCTTCTACTGCTACTGCCCGGGTGGCGAGCTGAAAGCGATGATCGCCGAGATCTCGAACACGTTCGGTGAGCGTCGCGCCTACTTACTCGACTCGCGCAACCGCACCAGCGAGTCGCGGCTTGCCTTCCGACACGCGAAGGAGCTGCACGTTTCGCCGTTCTTCGGAATGGAGCAGGACTACGAGTTCGCGTTCTCCGAGCCGGGCGAGCGCATCGCGACCCGCGTGGATGTGTTCGAGCAGGGCAGCCGCGTGCTGCGCGCCGTCCAGAACGGTCAACGGCGAGCGCTCACGAGTCGAACCCTCTTGTGGAGCCTCGTGCGCTACCCCGTGATGCCGCTGCGGGTGTCGGCCCTCATCCACTGGCAGGCGGTGATTCTCTGGCGCAAGCGGGTAGCCTTCCACCGAAAACCGCCATTCGACCCCGCTCAGGGGAGCTTTTCGATGACCACGACCGTGAGCCAAGACACGCCAGCCGGGACACCGGAGGTCGAACCGGGTCGATCGCGAGAGCTGCGCCCACTGCCCAAGCCACGCCGCACGCCCGCCTGGAAGATGGTCGAGCGGGCGATGCTGTGGGCGCTTGCCGAGCCGACCGGCGGTCAGATCACCATCGAGATGCCGGGCGGTTCGGTTCACCACTTCGGTCGCAGTGGCCCCGAGTCCCGCGTGACGATCAGGAGCCGCGACCTCTACCACCGGCTCCTGCATCGCGGACGGATCGGCATCGGTGAGGCCTACCAGGCGGGGGACTGGCGAGCTGACGACCTGCCCCTCGCGATCGAGCTCTTCGCGAGGACCGCGGAAACCGTCCGCAAACGGCAGCCGATCGCGCCGATCGCAAGGATCTACGCACGCCGACCGCACCTCCCGGCGCTGAACGGGCCGCTCCGCGCTCGCCAGCACATCCAGTACCACTACGACCTCGGAAACGACCTCTACGCGCTCTTCCTCGACGAGGAGACCTGGGCGTACTCGTGCGCGATCTTCGACGACATCGACGAGTCGCTCGCCGATGCCCAGCGCAACAAGTTCCGCCGCATCTGCGACAAGCTCGCGCTCGGCCCGGATGACCACCTTCTCGAGATCGGATGCGGCTGGGGAGGCTTCGCGGAGTTCGCCGCCCACGAGTACGGCGCTCGCGTGACCTGCGTGACGCTCTCCGACGAGCAGTACCAGGCGGCTCGTGCGCGCATGCGGGAAGCGGAGATCGAGGACCGGGTGACGATCCTCCTGCAGGACTACCGAACCCTCAAGGGCACGTTTACAAAGATCGCGTCGATCGAGATGTTCGAGGCGATCGGCGATCGGGAGTTCGGGCGCTTTTTCTCAACCTGCGACCGACTCCTCGCCCCCAACGGTTGGGCGTGCATCCAGACGATCGCGGTGCCCGACCAACGCTACGAACGCTACCGTCGCGGCCACGACTGGATTCGCGAGTACATCTTCCCGGGCGCGGTAATCCCGTCGCTCACGGCCGTCTCCAAGGCGATGACAGCGGCAAGCGAACTCCTCGTCCACAACGTCGAGGACATCGGTATCCACTACGCCGAGACGCTCAGACGTTGGCGCCTCCGATTTCTCGAGAACCGCGACAAGGTCCTGGATCTCGGCTTTGACGACCGCTTCGTGCGGACCTGGGAGTACTATTTGGCGTTCTGCGAGGCGGCGTTCCGGTCGCGGGCACTGCACGACTACCAGCTCGTCATCACGCGTCCGTTCAACGACGCGCTTCCCGTGCGAACTCAGTGAGCGAGTCGCGCCTCAGCGGCCGTCGTATCTGGCTCACCGGGGCGTCGAGTGGCATCGGCGCGGCGCTCGCGCAGGAGCTCGCGTCGCGGGGCGCACGCCTCGCGCTGACCGCACGTCGTCGCGAGCCGCTCGAGGCGTTCGCGGCGACCCGTCCCGGGACGCTCGTCCTGACCGGAGACGTCTCGGACCGGGACGCCATGCTCGCCATCGGGCGTGAGATCGACGCGGCCTGGCAGGGTGTTGACATCGTCATCTTGAACGCCGGCACGTACCGGCCGGTGACGCCAGACACATTCCACGCTGACATCTTCCGCGATCATTTCGACGTCAACGTGATGGGGGCGGTGCACGGCATCGAGGCCGTGCTTCCGGGGATGCGGAACCGGCGCTCCGGTCGGATCGCGGTCGTCGCGAGCGTCACCGGGTTTGCGGCCCTGCCGATGGCATCGGCCTACGGTGCGACGAAGGCATTCCTGATCTCGATGTGTGATTCGCTTCGGGCCGACCTCACCGGAAGCGGCGTCGCAGTCACCGTCATCGCGCCTGGCTTTGTGACCACGCCGCTGACTGCGCAGAATGACTTCGACATGCCGTTCGAGATCACCGCGTCGGCTGCGGCTCGCCTGATCGCCGACGGCCTCGAAGGCGGGGACGACGAGATCGCTTTCCCGAAACGGATGGCCTTCGCGATGAAGTTCCTCGGCGCGCTGCCGGGCCCGCTCCGCCGACGGTATGTGGCCCGCATCGCCCGACGTAGGGCGGCCTCGACCCGCACGTAGGCGGACAAGTTCGGTGCGCGAACGCCAGGCCGTTCGTGGATCCGTGTCGCGTCGCTCGCGATGGCGTCCATGTGGCCGGTCGAGCGCCTCGTCGGATACCTACGGAGCTGGACGGCCCTCACCCGGCACGAGGACGCCACCGGTCGTGACGCCCTCGAGGAGGGTGGACGGAGACGTCAATGGTCGTGGTCGTGATGATCGTCGTCGTCGTCGTCATCATCATCGTGGTCATGCTCGTGGTCGCTCGCATGCGTTGCGAGATTCTCCTGAGCCTGCTCGATGAGGTCGTGTGCTTCCTCGAGCGTCGCCGCTCCCATGAGGAGGCGCGAAAGGCTCCGCGCGTCGCGAGCGGCGACGTGGTCGACCGCACCCTCCAACACCCAAAACGGGGCGGACTCGGGATCCTGCCGAAGGAGTTCAACGGCTTGGTGACCACACTCGAAGGTGTAGATCGCGACGGCGTAGGTCGCGTTGTCTTGCGGCGAACCCTCAGGCTGCCAAGGGACGAGGGCCGACGACCGAAGCCCGCCGGGCTCGACAACCTCGGCCGACAACTCGACGTCTCGCCAGGTCAACTCGACGGGAACCCGAAGGTCGAACAGCAGGTTCTCGGCGTCCTCGGTGTTCTCAGCCACGCTCGCGAGCACGGCCGCCACCCAATGCGCCTCCGCATACGAGAGACCGGTGAAAAGCTCCCCGGTGTCGCCTTCGGGATAGAGCTGCGCGTCTGGGCGAGTCGTGATTCCGACGGCGTACTCGTCGGGGCCGGCGGTGCCGGCCTCAGACTTTGCGAGAACCCGGACTGCTGCCACGGGCTCTGCTGTGAGGTGGCGGCGCCACACCTCGATCACTTCAAAGCGGTCGTCTATTCGAATACCCCTTCCACGAACTCGGAGAGCGCATGTGCAGCCTCGCGCACGGCGCCGATCGCGTGACCATAGTTCATCCGGGTCGGTCCGAACACGGAAACGGTCCCGAGATTGCGCCTTGCCACACCGTAGTTCGCCGCCACGAGCGAGAGCCCGCGAAGCTCCGGCTCGGCGAGCTCGGACCCGATTCGCAAGTACAGCTGATGGCGAGTCACGGCGCCGCGAAGGAGCGTCAGAATGACGTAGCGCTCCTCGAGCGCCCGCATCAGCGCGTCGAGGTGGGCCATCCGGTCGCGCTGCAACTCGCTGACGAGCTGCGCCTGCCCACCCACGTAGATCGCGCCCTGGGACTCTTCGGCGTTCAGATCGGTCAGCGCCGGGGCGAGCGCGTTGACGAGAGCGCGCTCGCGGCTATTCAGGCTCGGCTCGGTGAGACGCGCATCGACCATTCTGGCGCCGAGTGGCAGCCCGGCCACCTGTTCGTTGAAGAACGCGCCGGCCCAATCGGCCATCCGCTCGTCGATGGGCGCTCCGACGGCGACGACGCGCTTGGACACGTCGCCGGTGCTCGTGATCACGACGACCATCACGAGCTGGGGTTGGAGCGCGATTACCTCGACGTGACGGACCGTGGCCGACCCGAGCGGCGGCGCGGTTACCACGCCGAGTAGATGTGTGACGTCGGCGAGGGCCTCGGCGACCCGACGCAGGCCCGCGTCGATCTCACGCCGGACATCGCTTGGCGAGAGCGCCGACGCGACGGCTTGGGTCGTCGCGAGACTGGTTCCCGGTTCGAGGAGTTCGTCCACGTAGTAGCGATACCCGTGGTCGGTCGGGACTCTGCCCGCCGAGGTGTGAGGATGGCTGAGGTAGCCGAAGGCTTCGAGGTGCGCAAGCTCAGACCGGACCGTCGACGAGCTGAAGTCAAGGCCGTCGTTACCGGCGATGTTCTTGCTGCCGACCGGCTGCCCGGTACGAATGTATGCGTCGATCACGACGCGCAGAATGGATCGCTGGCGTTCGCTCAGATCGTGCGATGTCGCCGCAATCTGGACGTCGGAAGGGTCGTCGCCTGCCATCACGCGAAGTCCATGAGGGTTCCCACGACACCATTTTGCAGGAAGCGTCCCCGCTCGGTGAGAGACAGCATCGCGCCGTCGACCTCGGCAAGGCCGATCTCGGTGAGGCGCGCCAGCGCTTCGGGGTGATCGGGCGGCCCCGCCAAGGCAATGTCGAAGGGCTCGGCCAGACGCAGTCCAAGCATCCAGCGCTCGCGCCGACGCGTGTCTGAATCGATGATCTCGGTACCAACCGGCGGAAGCGCGCCGCCAGCGAGCGCATCGATGTAGGCGGTGAGGCCGGCCCGGTTTCGCCGCCGCACACCCTGGATCGTCCCGACGGCTCCGACCCCGATCCCGACGTAGTCCGCCCCGTGCCAGTAGCCGAGGTTGTGGCGGCACTCATGTCCCGGTCGCGCGAAGTTCGCAAGCTCGTACCATCCGTACCCTGCCGCGCGAAGGCCGGCCACGATGCGCTCGTAGGCATCCGCCGACGCCTCATCGTCGAGGACGACGTCGCCTCGCTCGGTGAGCGCGCTCCCTGGCTTCAACTCCAGTTCGTACCACGAGACGTGATCAGGGCCGAGGGCGAGGACCTCGCCGATGTCGCGCTCGACATCCTCGAGGGACTGGCCCGGGATCCCGAAGATGAGGTCGACGCTTACCGATGCCACGCCCGCAGCGCGGGCCACCCTGACCGCCCGTCGACATGTATCGGGTCCGGCCTCGCGATCGAGCGCCGAAAGAAGGTCGGGCTGGAACGACTGAACGCCGATCGACATGCGGGTGACGCCCGCGGCCACCAGACGCTGCGCGAGTGCCTCGTCGATCGTCTCGGGGTTCGCCTCGGTGGTGACCTCGGCGCCGGGCGACATCATGGGCCGCAGCGCGCCGAGCAGCCGCTCCATCCGTTCCGCACCCATCAAGGTGGGCGTCCCACCACCCACGTAGATGCTCTCGAGCGAATCGAGGTCAGGCGCCCGCAGCGCAAGCTCGTCGAGAAGCGCATCGAGGTACCGGTCGCGCTCGTCGAGACGTCCGACTTCGACCACGAAGGCGCAGTAGCCACACCTCGACGAGCAAAACGGAAGATGCACGTAGAGGTGGCGGGCCATGTGCTACCCGCCGGAGTCGTCGAGCTGCAGGACGGCGAGGAAGGCTTCTTGGGGCACCTCGACGTTGCCGACGTGCTTCATGCGCTTTTTCCCCTCCTTTTGCTTCTCGAGGAGCTTCCGCTTTCGGCTGATGTCGCCGCCGTAGCACTTGGCAAGCACGTCCTTGCGACGTGCCTTGACCGTCTCGCGGGCGATGATGTGGCTCCCGATGGCGGCCTGAATCGGGACGTCGAACATCTGGCGGGGGATCGTCCCGCGGAGGCGCTCGACGAGGGCCTTGCCACGCGGGTAGGCGAAATCGCGGTGAACGATCATCGAGAGCGCATCGACCGGGTGCGCGTTCAGGAGGATGTCGAGCTTGACGAGCGGGCTCTCACGGCGCCCGATGAGGTCGTAGTCAAGCGAGGCGTACCCGCGTGTCCGACTCTTCAGCTGGTCGTAGAAGTCGAGGACGATCTCGGCAAGCGGCATGTCGTAGACGATCTGCTGGCGCTGCTCGATCGGCATCATCGTCACGAATGTCCCGCGGCGGTCCTGGCAGAGGCCCATCACCGCCCCGACGTAGTCCTTCGGCACGAGGACGGTGCAGCGCACGAAGGGCTCGGCGATCGACTCGATGATGTTGGCGATCGGAAGGTCGGCCGGCGAGCGGACCAAGAGCAGGTCCCCCGCGGTCGTCGTGACCTCGTACTCGACGTTCGGCGTGGTGGCGAGGAGGTCGAGGTCGTACTCACGCTCGAGTCGCTCCCGGATGATGTCCATGTGGAGAAGACCCAGGAACCCGCAGCGAAAGCCGAACCCGAGGGCCTGGGACGATTCCGGCTCCCACACGAGCGAGGCGTCGTTCAAGGACAGCTTTTCGAGCGCGTCCCGAAGCGACGGATAGTCGTCGGCGTCCGTCGGGAAGAGGCCACAGAAGACCATCGGCTTGGCCTCGCGGTAGCCGGGCAGGGCTTCCTTCGCCGGACGATTGGCGCCGGTGACCGTGTCGCCGACGCGCAGCTCGCCGAGGTCCTTCAGGCCGGTGACGATGTAGCCGGTCTCGCCGGCGTTCAGCACCTTCGTGCGGACCATGACCGGCGTCATCACGCCGATCTCCTCAGCGTCGATGCGCGAACCGGTGGCCATCGCAAGGAGCGGTTCGCGCTCGTCGAGCGAGCCGTCGATAACCCGAACAAACGCGACCACGCCGCGGTACTGGTCGTAGGAGGAGTCAAAGACCAGTGCCCGCGCAGGGGCGTCCCGGTCGCCGCGGGGTGGCGGCAGCCGTTCGACGATGGCCTCGAGCACTTCGGCGATACCCTGGCCGGTCTTCGCCGAGATGCGGAGCACGCGGTCAGGTCGTTCGCCGATGAGGTCGGCCACCGCGGCGCCGTGCAGCTCCGGGTCGGCATTGGGGAGGTCGATCTTGTTCAGCACCGGAACGATCTCGAGGTCGCTTTCGATCGCCATGTAGGTGTTCGCGAGCGTCTGTGCCTCGATGCCCTGACTCGCGTCGACGACGAGGAGCGCGCCCTCGCAGGCGGCCAGGCTCCGCGAAACCTCATACGAGAAGTCGACGTGCCCGGGGGTGTCGATCAGATTGAGCTGGTAGACCTCGCCGTCGCTTGCGGTGTAGGCGACGCGAACGGCCTGCGCTTTGATCGTGATGCCGCGCTCGCGCTCGAGGTCCATGGTGTCGAGCATCTGCGAGCGCATGTCGCGGTCGCTGACGGCATTCGTCAACTGGAGAATCCGGTCGGCGAGCGTCGACTTCCCGTGGTCGATATGGGCGATGATGCAGAAGTTGCGGATGTGAGATTGGTCCACGGGCTCCGTCATCGTAGCGAGCCACCGAGCCCGGCCAGGATTTTGCGTTCTGGCAGGGCGAGCGCTCTCGCGGCGATGAACGTCGCGGCCGCACCAGCCGCAGCGGCAAGTGAGACCGAGAGCAGCTGGCCGAAAAAGCCGCGTCCGAGCGTTCCATCGACCGCTCGCCAGACCAGCCAGGCGGCGAGGCCTGTCGCGCAAGACGTCGCGGCGATCCTCCAGAACCCCGACATCACCACGCGACCGTGTAGCCCGCCCAGCTCGACCGAGAGCAGCCAAACGAGGGCAATGAACGTCACCAGGCTGGTGATCGAGGTCGCAAGCGGGATGCCCTTCGTGCCGAGGGGGCGATAGAGGATTAGGTCGAGCACAGCGTTCAGGATCAACCCGCCGAAGGCCACCTTCGTGGGAAGCCACGGCTTCTGAATCGCGAAGAAGGCGCGGATCACGAGCAGACTCGCCCCGTTGAACACCAACCCCAGCGTGAACGCAAAGAGGGCGCCGCTGGTCAGGGCCGTGCTGGATGCGTCGAACTCGCCGCGCTGGAAGACCAGGCGAACGACCGGCTCTGCGAGCACCATGAGAAACGCCGACGCTGGTAGGAGTAGGAAGAATATCTGCCGTAGTCCCCTCGCCACCGTGCGTCGCAGGCCGCGAATATCGCCGTTCGCGGCGAGGCGTGAGATCGCCGGAAAGAGCACCGTCGAGATCGCGACGCTGAAGATTCCCTGCGGAAGGATGTAGAGCCGGAAGGCCGCGTCGATCGCTCGGATCGACTCGTCGCCATCGACAAGCGACGCGAAGGCAGTGTCGACGACGAGGTTGATGTTGATGAGCCCGAGCGCGATCGTGACCGGCACCATCATGGTCAACACACGGCGCATGTGCCGGTTTGCGAAGTCGAGCGAGCGCGGAAATGGTCCCTTGCCTCGCAGGTCTGGCAGCAGGTAGAGGAGCTGCGCGAGCGTCCCGACGAGCACGCCCACCGCGTACGCGTAGATCCGACTCTCGCTGTCAAGAAACGGGGTCATGATCGCGAGCGCCGCGATGATCACCAGGTTCCAGAGCACCGGTACGAAGGCCGACGACGCAAATTCCCCCGCCGCTTGGAGGATCGCCGTCACGAGGCCCGTGAGCCCCAGCAGGATGACGATCGGGAAAATGATCTGAGAGAGCGCGACGAGCTCGTTCTCAAACTGTGGCGGGAGGCCCGGCGCGAAGATCGGCATCACCCATGGGGCGGTGACGATCGCCAGGAGGGTGAGAACTCCGAGGGCGAGTGTGATGACGCCGGCAAGCGATCCGGCGAGTCGGCGAGCGGCAGCGTGATCTCCCCGCTCCTCGAGTTCGGTAAACGCCGGTACGAATGCCGCCGAGAGCGCGGAATCGGCCACCAGGCTGCGCAGCAAATTCGGAACCTGGAAGGCAACCACGAACGCGTTGATCGCGCCGCTCGTGCCGAACACCGCGGCGGCCACGATCTCGCGGACCAGACCGACGAAGCGGCTTGCGGTAGTCCACAACGCGAACACCGCCGTCGATCCCCCGAGGCTGCGGCGATCACGAACCGGTGGGCCACCGGCAGTATCGATCGTGCTGGCAGGCGGCTCAGTCACGCCGGCCAAGTGCATCCCCCATTGGTGGTACGATACCGAGCCGTTCGATTCCGGGGGAGGATCCCGCTTGGCCAACATCAAGCAGCAGAAGAAGCGCAACCGTCGCTCGCTGAAGCAGCGGATGGACAATCTGCGCTACCGCTCCAGCATCAAGACGCTCTTCAAGCGTCTCGAAGAGGTCGCGTCATCGGATGACCGCACCGAGCTTGACGACCGCGCCCGCGCGCTCGAGAAGCTGGTTGACCGGGCCGCCGCCCGTGGCGCGATCCACAAGAACAACGCGTCCCACAAGAAGGCCCGCATCGCCAGCATCACCCAGTCGGCTGCTGCTGAGGCCGTCGCCTAGTCTGAGTCTGAGGTAGATGAGTCGCGTGCGGAGATCGAGTCCGCCGCGGCCCGCTCCCAGGCGAAGCGCTCGCCGTCATCGCGTGAGCGGCCGAGCCGAAGCAGGCTCGATACCCGAAGGTCAAGTTCGAGCTGCGCAAGGCGGGCGAGCACCCTGGCGCCCACGCCGGGGTTCAGTTGCGTCCCCTGCTCCACGATCCGCTGTGCCGGGTAGCCGGAGATTCCCGCCAGGCGGGTCACGTCCCCGGTGCCTGCGGCCGGTCCGATCTCCTGGCACGCGGCGACGCCACGGAAGTGGCGCGTCGCCGACCATTGGAGTGCGGCGGCGCCCGAGCGCGAGTCCTGCTGGTCGGCTGCGTTGGCGAGGGTTTGATACGTCGCGGCCCGATCGCCCCGTGCGAGCGCGTCGGTCAGCTCGTAGGCCGGTGCGTCGGGGTGGGCGACGACAAGCGCCGCGACCGCCGCGGGATCGATCGGCTCGCGGCCACAGTAGGCGGCGAGCTTGACCGCCTCAGTGGTCAGCGCTGGGGCAAGCCACGTGCGGGTGTCGTCGGTCACACCACCCAATCGGTCGACGATCTCGCCCGCGGTCCGCTCGGCGATGCTCCCACCGGCCGCCTTGACCTCGGACAACAGATGCGAGACGAACCATCGGCGTTGCTCGGCCCGACTCGCCTTGACTGGCATGCCGTAGTGGAGCACCGACCCGGAGCCTTGAACGGCCTGCGTGAGACGTTGGGGGGGGTTCTTCGCCCCAACGAGCGCGAGGCAGGTCGAGGGGTTCGGTGAGGCCAGGTAGTCGACGACCGGTTCGGCATCGGCCGCTTTCCAGGTGTCGAGATCGGTCACGATCACGAGCCGTGTCCCACCAAACGAGAGGGACTCACAGCTCCCAACGATGTCAGCGGCAGCCGTGTCCGCGGCGACGAAGCGCTCCGGTGACATGCCACCCTCGCGCTCGACGCGAGCGATGAGCCTGCAAAGTGCCGTCTCGATCTTGGTTCGGTCCTCGCCCCAAAGGAGGTAGACGGGATCGAGTGGCTTCGCGCTGCTCATGCCCCGTGGACGCTATTGACCGCCTCGGCGGGTATCAATGCTCAGCGGTGATTGGTGTCGCAGAACGCGGGGAGTCACGTTCCTCGGGCTGTCGAGACGACGGTGCCGTCCGGGACAAAGGTGACCGTGACATCCCCGGACTGGTCGGTGCGAAACACGGAGCCGGTCTCCCTGAGCGCCTCGACTGTTTGCGGGTCCGGATGCCCGTAGGAATTGGGTCCGACGGAAACAACCGACACCGACGGGTCGATGCGACCCAGGAGGCGTTCGAGCCCGTCGTCGCGTGAGCCGTGGTGCGAGACCTTCAGAACGTCGATTCGAGGGAGCGCGAGGCCCCCGAGAACATTGCTCTCGGCATCTGCGGTGAGGAGCGCCCGTCGCCCGTTTGCCTCGGCGAGCATCACCACAGCGCCGTCGTTTGGATCGGTTCCGGCGCGCGGGGCGTTCACCGGGCTCAGGATGCTCAGGCTCCACGCCCCCAAGGCGACCGAGGTGCCCGCGAGCGGACGGAGAACCTGCGTCGTGCCCCTGCGCGCGGCGGCCGTCGCGGCATCGACGCTCAGGGACGGCCCCGGCAGCGGAGGCACGAGGAGCATCTCGACCCCCATGGCACGAAGGACCGCCGACGCGCCACCGGCATGGTCGGCCTGACCGTGCGTCAGCACGAGGGCGTCGAGGTGGTGCACGCCGAAGCGCGCGAGCGCCGCCACGGCGGCGGGCTGGTCACCGGCCGGGCCACTGTCGACGAGCGCCGCCGCCCCGGACGGGTCCTGAATCAGGATCGCGTCACCCTGACCGACCTCGAGCACCCGAATGGTAGGCGCGACCGGCCACGGCGTCGACCGGTGCCGGGGCCACGTGAGGACGAGCGTGACCAGGATCGTTGCGGCGGCGATGGGAGCCGTCCGCCGCCCGGACTCGCGGCGAACCGGCCGCGGCGGTCTGGCAAGGCACCACGCGACCCCGACGGGCAGAGCGGCGAGCGCCACGAGCGGCCCCACCCAGGCCCGTGAGACGGTCGCGGTCGCACCGGGAAGAGACGCACCGACCCCCGCGACCCAGATCATGAGTTGGGCTCCGAGGCCCGCGAGGGCGGCGAGCGCTTCGGCCAACACCGTCGATACCGGGCTCACGGCAACCCCGAGGAGTCCCAAGACAAGGATCGGAGCGGACAGTGGGACCGCCAGGAGGTTCAGCGCCAAGCCAACGAGTGAAAGCTGTCCGAAGTGCCAGGCGAGGACCGGCGCCGTGCAGAGCCCCGCGGCGATGCTGATGCCGAGGAGCTCAGCCAACCAGCCCGGGGCCCAGCCGCGCAGGTACCAGCACGTGATCGGTGAGAGACCCATCAGGCCGACGACGGCCGCAAACGAGAGTTGGAGCCCCGGATCTCCGATCGCGCTCGGGTTCCAACACAGGAGCGCCGCCAGGCCGACGAGCAATGAATGCCATCCAACCGACCCACTCCCCCGTGCGAGCGCAACCATCGCGACGACTCCCATGACACCAGCGCGCGTGACCGACGCCCCTCCCGAACATGCGAGGCAATAGAGGCAAATCGCCGCGATCGCCACGCCAATCGCCGCGCGGCGACTGCTCCCCAGGCGCCTCGTCAGCCACATAACCGCGAGGCCGACGATCGCGACGTTCTGCCCGGAGACCGCGACAAGGTGCCACAGGCCTGCCGCTCGGAGCGCGCTTGCGGACTCTTCGGAAAGTTCGTCCACCGCCCCGATCGTGATGCCACGAACAAGGGCGCGCTCATCACCGCGCAGGCCGGCGCCCGCCGCCTGGCGCACCGTTGCGCGCCACTGGTCTCGGGCCCCGACGAGGCCACCCCGCCTCCCCACCACGCGAAACTCGCCGACGCTCAGACGGGCACCGATCCCGATCCGGTCGAGGTGTGCGCGCCACCAACCCGGCGCGTTTCGGCCCGCGGGCGGAGAGAGGCGACCTCGTACGAGGAGTCGCTCACCTCCGCGGAGCGCGGCGCCTGCCGCAGCTGGCAGGTCGCCAAGAATCCGCAGACCGCGAACCGCGCCGGGGAGCCCTTCGGCGCGCAGCACCGCCTGCCAGCCGCCGCGCTTCGTGCGTTCGGGCGGTCGGTCGACCACGACGCGACCTTCCACGGTGGTGGTGTTGGTGACCGACTGGCCGTGGTTTGCCGATTGGCGTGCTCCGCCCCAGATCTGGCCGCTCACGACGAGCAGCGCAGCGAGCAGGAGCGCCCCGGAGCGAGCCGGTCGACCCGAGCGAGCCCCGACGACGCCCGCCACACACGCCCCGCTGACGACGAGCGCCGTCACCCAGGCCGGTTTACCGGAGCTGAGGACGCCGACGATGAGGGCGCCAACGAGCGCCGACGGAACACTCCTGACCGTCCACGGGGCCCGAGGCCATCGGGGCGCCCCCGAGATCACGGAACGAGGGAGCCGCGAATCGCGGCGAGCCGGCCGTCACCGATCCCCGGAACGTCCAGAAGCTGGTCGATCGACTGAAAGCCGCCGTGCTCGGTGCGAAAGGCGACGATGCGGGCCGCAAGCGCCGGTCCGATTCCGTCGAGCGCTTCGAGGTCGTCGACGGTCGCGCTTGCAAGACTCACGGGCCCGCGAGTGGCGCCGGACCCCGAGGCAGCGGACGCGCCGCCAGGGCTCACCGTCACCTTCGCGTTGACGATGATCTGCTGGCCGTCGCTGATCGGCGCGGCGAGGTTGATCGAGGTGAGGTCTGCCTTCTTGGTCGGGCCACCCGCGCGACGGAGCGCTTGGATGACGCGCGTGTCGCCACCCATTTCATAGACGCCCGGCCGCCGGACCTCTCCGGTGACGTAGACGACGTACGCCTTCGCCTGCTGGGTCGAGACGCGCGCGACCGCCGCGGGCCGGCTCGGCTGCCGGGAGTCGTTCGACCGAAGGGTCCGCCACGCGAGCATCGCGAGAACGCACGCGGCGGCAACCACCGCCCAGCCCGACCGGCGAAGCCATGCGGTGAGTCCCTCGTCAGCCATGGGACGACGCTACGCACAAAGGTGTGCCAAATGGCGCACCGTTGTGCGCCGCCAGTGTTACGCCTTTGCGCCGCCGAGCACGATGTTGACCAAGCGGTCCGGGACCACGATGACCCGCGCGACTTGGCGCTCACCGATGGCCGCCCGGACCCGCTCCTGGGAGAGCGCAAGGGCCTCGAGGTCGGCCTCAGACATTCCCGGCGCAACCTCGATCCGGTCACGCACCTTGCCGCCGACCTGCACCACGATCGTGACGTGCTCGCGTTCCAAGAACTCCGGCGCGGCGGCCGGCCATGGCTCGACCCACAGCCGATCACCGCCGAGCGCCTCCCAACATTCGCTTGCGGCGTGCGGGGCGAAGACGAAGAGAAGCGACGCCAGTGTCCGGGCGGCGTGCGCGAGGGCAGCAGGCCCATGCGCTCCACCGAGCGCGCCTTCCGCGACGCCTTTGGTGGCGAGGTTCACGAGCTCCTGGATCGCAGAGATCGCGGTGTGGAAGCTGAACCGGTCGATGTCGCCCGCGACCTTCGCGATCGTCTGCTCAGTCCGCCGGGCAAGCTCGAGGGCAGGGGGGTCGGCGCGCAGTTCGGCAAGGCTCGGGAGCGGCCCGGCCGGGGCCGCAGCGGCGGCCCGAACCACTCGCCACGCCCGATCAAGGAAGCGACGCTGGCCATCGACACCGGAGTCGTTCCAGTCGGCGTCGTCGGCGGGGGGCCCGAGAAACAAGATGTATAGGCGCAGGGCGTCGGCGCCGAGACGCTCGACGATCGCGTCCGGGGCGACGGTGTTGCCTTTACTCTTGGACATCTTCGTGCCGCCGAGGGTGATCATCCCTTGTGTGAACAGTCGGTTGAACGGCTCGCGAGTCGAGAGCAGGCCGAGGTCGTTCAGGACCTTGGTGAAAAAGCGCGCGTAGAGGAGGTGGAGCACGGCGTGCTCGACACCACCGATGTACTGGTCGACTGGCATCCACGCATCGAGGACCTCGCGCTCGAACGGGGCGCTCGACAGGCCCGGTGCGGTGTAGCGCAGGAAGTACCACGATGAGTCGACGAACGTGTCCATCGTGTCGGTCTCGCGCTTCGCAGGGCCGCCGCACCGCGGGCAGGTGGTCTCGACAAACGCCCGGTTGGCCGCGATTGGGCTCTTGCCGCGGGGTGTGTAGTCATCGACCTCTGGAAGCAAGACGGGGAGCTGGTCGTCTGGCACGGGCACAACGCCGCAGTCGGCGCAGTGGACGATCGGGATCGGGCAGCCCCAGTAGCGCTGGCGCGAGATCAGCCAGTCGCGAATCCGGTACCCGATTGTGGCCTCGCCGAGGTCGCGCCCCGAGAGCCAGTCCGCCATCGCCTTCTTGGCGTCGGCGACCGTCATCGTGTCGAGGAACTGGGAGTTGACGAGGGTGCCGGGGCCGGAGTACGCCTCATCAAGGGGCGTTTGAGCGTCCTCCCCGTCGCCTGCGATCACCCGCACGATCGGCAAGCTAAACGCCCTCGCAAACGCGAAGTCCCGCTCGTCGTGACCGGGCACCGCCATGATCGCGCCCGTGCCGTAGTCCATCAGCACGTAGTCGGCGATCCAGATCGCAATCGCCTCGCCGTTCACCGGGTTCGTCACGTAGCGCCCGGTGAAGACCCCCGTCTTCGGCTTGTCGACCGCTCCGCGCTCGGCCATGTCGGCCCGAGCCGCACGAGCGACATAGTCCATGACCTCCTCGCACTCTGGCCGCCCCTCGACGAGCCGTCCGACCGCCGGGTGCTCAGGGGCGAGCAGGAAGAACGTTGCGCCAAAGAGCGTGTCCGGCCGGGTCGTGAAAACCCAGAGATCCTCACCCGACCCGTCGACGGTGAAGCGCACGCGCGCACCCTCGGATCGTCCGATCCAGTTGCGCTGCATCGTGATGACGCGGTCGGGCCAGTCCTCGAGAAGGCTCATGTCGTCGAGCAGTGCCTGCGCGTAGTCGGTGATCCGAAGAAACCACTGTCGCAGTTGGCGCAGCTCGACCTGGGCCCCGCAGCGCTCGCAGCGCCCCTCGTGGACCTGCTCATTTGCGAGAACGGTTTGGTCTTGGGGGCACCAGTTGACGGCCGCGTCGCGCTGCTCGGCAAGGCCTTTCTCGAACATGCGAAGGAAGAGCCACTGGGTCCAGCGGTAGTAGTCAGGCTCGCACGTCGAGATCTCGGTGTCCCAGTCGAGCGCCCAACCCATCCGCTTGATCTGGGTTCGAATCCGATCGATATTTCGTCGGGTCACAACACCCGGGGCTTCCCCGGTGCGGATCGCGGCGTTCTCGGCCGGGAGGCCGAACGCGTCGTAGCCCATCGGATGCAGGACACGGAAGCCTTGGCGGCGCCGGACGTGGGCAATGACGTCGCCCATCGTGTAGTTCTTCACGTGCCCCATGTGAATCTCTCCGGAGGGGTACGGAAGCATCTCCAACACGTACGCCTTCGGGCTTTCAGGGACCTGTGCGGCGACGCCGTCGCGCGAGATCGGCTCGCTAACAAAGGCTCGCTCGCGCTCCCAAACGGCCTGCCACTTGGCTTCGACGCGCTCAGGGTCGTACCGTTCAGGCATGGTGGGCGGGCTTGGGCACATCGGCGGCGGAGTATATCCGCGCCCATTGCAGCGGATTCCATGACCACGCTGCGTCCGACGACCACCTACGAGCCGGTTCGCGTCGACGAGCACTTTGCTGGAATCGTGCAGGTCTACCGCGCGAATGACTGGTCGCACGCGGCGCGCCCCGACCTCCTTCGAACCGCCGTCGAACGGGCTGACTTCGCCGTTGTGGCCCTCGAAGGTGACCGGGTGGTCGGCTTCGTTCGCACGATGTCCGACGGGGCGTTTGCGGTGTACATCGCCGACATCCTCGTCCTTCCCGAGCGCCAGCGCCGCGGCATCGGCGCCCGCCTCCTTGGCGAGGTGCTCGACCACTACCCGATGCAGACGTTCCACCATCAGGTGCTCATCGCCGAACGCGGCGCGGAGGGGTTCTATCGTCGAATGGGCCTCGTACCCGTAAGCGCCTACGGCCTTACGGGCTTCATTCGCACGAGGGGCGCGTAACAACGCGGTCTGTCAGCGGTTAGGGTGGTCGCGGATCCGCCGATTCTCCAGGGAGACCGCAATGCGCAAGTCCACCTTCGCCCTCCTCGCCTCCGCCGTTTTCAGCATTGGCCTCGTCGCGGCCGGATGCGGTGGGAGTGACACCCCCAAGGCCACGTCCGGCTCGTCCGGAGTCGCTCCGACGTCGATTAAAGTCGCAAGCGACATTCCGTATGCGCCCTTCGAGTTCACCGAGGCGGGCTCGACGGAGGTCAAAGGCTTCGACGTTGATGTGGTCAAGGCCGTCGCCGCAACCTTCGGCACGACCGACGTCACCTTTGTGAAGCGCAAGTTCGACACGATCCTGCTCGACATCGAGCAGGCCCGCTTCGACATGGCGGCCTCGTCGATCACGATCACGGTTGAGCGCGCGAAGACCGTCGCCTTCAGCGACCCCTACTTCCTGGCCAACCAGTCGATCATGGTCAAGAAGGGCAGCTCCATCAAGACCGAGGCCGACCTCGTCGGCAAGAAAATCGGCGTCCAACGTGGGACGACCGGCGCCACCCTTGCGGGCAAGGTCAAGGACGCCACGCTGAAGCAGTACGAGATCATCGACGATGCGTTTCTTGCGCTGAGCACGGATCGCGTCGATGCGGTCGTGAACGATTTCCCGATCTCGGCCTATGCGACAAAGGCAAAGCCGGAACTCGAGGTTGTGACTCAGATCGACACCAAGGAGAGCTACGGCTTCGCCTTCCCGAAGGGAAACACCTCCCTGCGGGACCTCTTCAACGAGGGACTCGCCACGATCAAACAAGACGGCACCTACGCCACGATCTACCGCAAGTGGTTCAACCAAGACCCGCCTGCCGGTTCGTAGGCGGTCCGCGAACCTGAAGGTTTAACGCCGTGGACAAGGTTTTTCGGCAGTACTTCGACTGGGACATCATTCAGAAGTACTTGCCGGACCTTGCCCGCGGCTTCTGGGTGACGCTTCAAATCGCGCTGATCGCCTGGGCGATCGCGCTGTCCCTCGGCCTGCTCCTCGCGCTCGCACGGCGCAGCCGCCCCCGCAGCGGTTCGCGAGTGCTCCGCCTTGCCTCCGCCCCACTCCGTGGCCTTGCGCGTGCGTACATCGATGTCTTCCGCGGCGTCCCAGCGCTGATCGTCCTCCTCCTGCTCTACGGCACATTCCCGCAGCTGCCAATCGCTGGCGTCAAGGACCTCACCGAGTTCCAGATCGCGTTCATCGCGCTCGGCCTCGTTTACGCCGCCTATATCGCCGAGGTCTACCGGGCAGGTATCGAGTCGGTTGATCGAGGCCAGGCCGAGGCCGCCCGTAGTTTGGGAATGAGCGACCGCCAGACCATGCGCCTGGTGGTCCTGCCCCAGGCCGTCAAGCGCGTCCTCCCGCCCTTGATGAACGACTTCGTCGCACTCACGAAGGACACGTCCTTGGCCGGGATCCTCGCCGTCGGGGATGTCGTGAGCGTCGCGCGCGATGCCCAGAGCGTGAACCTGAACGGATCCGCGCTCGTCGGTGCGGCCGGTTTCTTTCTTGTGTTCACCCTCCCCATGATCTGGCTGCTCGACCACATCATCGCCCGCGAGCAACGCAAGACCGGCCGGGGCCCAACCGTGATGACGCCATGAGCGCCATTCGCGTCCGCAGCCTCGTCAAGCGTTACGGCGAGAACACGGTCCTGAACGGGATCGACCTTGACATCGAGCGTGGTGAGGTCGTCTGCATCCTCGGCCCGTCGGGATCCGGGAAGTCGACGCTCCTTCGCTGTCTCAATCTCCTCGAGCGCCCAACCTCCGGCCAGGTCTTTATCGGGGATGACGAGATCACTGCCCCCGGCGCGCCGGTCAACGCCCTACGCCAGCGGGTCGGCATGGTCTTTCAGCAGTTCAACCTCTTCCCCCATCGAACCGCGCTCGAGAACGTCGTCCTCGCACCAATGAAAGTCCTCGGCGTGACGAAGGACCAGGCCCACGCGCGCGGCCGTCAGCTGCTTGCGCAAGTTGGTCTCGCCGACAAAGTCGATGAGCACCCGTCGCGCCTCTCCGGCGGCCAGCAGCAGCGCGTCGCCATCGCCCGCGCCCTCGCGATGGACCCGGACGCCATGCTCTTCGACGAAGCCACGAGCGCCCTCGACCCGGAGACGGTCAAAGACTTCCTCGGCGTGATGCGCGGGCTGGCCGAGAGCGGGATGACCATGGCCGTCGTGACCCACGAGATCGGCTTCGCTCGAGAGGTCGCCGACCGAGTCGTCCTCATGGACGGCGGAGTGATCGTCGAGCAAGGCCCTCCGAGTCAGGTAATCGACGCCCCCCGCGAGGAGCGGACCAAGCGCTTCCTCGCGCAGGTGCTCTGAAATTGCCACGGGCCGAAGTCGAGCGGCTGGACGACTTCGACGCGCTGGTCGTGGCCGGGCACCCGCTCCGGGGCGTCGTCGTCACCGGCCTCGACCTGCGGCGGAGGTCCACAGTGCTCGGGCGCGCGCGGGTGGCGGGCGGGGTCTTTCTCGGGTGCAGATTGACCCCCCGCGCCACGGTCGACCTGATCGGGCGGCACGCGCTGGTGTTTCCAACCATCCCCGACCTGCCATTTGATCCGTGGCGGCGCGGGCTCTACGACGCCGACGCCCTCTACCCCACCGATGGAGCGCCCGGCGACGCCGCGATCTATGACTGGTGGCTCCGGCACCGGCGTGGGGATATCTTCGCCGCCCTCCTTCAGCGCATTCACGACCATTCGATCGAAGACGCCCTTGACGAGCTGATCGCCGGCCGCCAGGTGGTCGGCGTCATGGGCGGTCACGCGCTCGTTCGGGGCGACGAGGGCTACGAACAGATCGTGCACATCGGGCGAGGTCTCGCTGAGGCGGGGTTCCTCGTCGCAACGGGCGGGGGCCCCGGGGCGATGGAGGCCGCAAACCTCGGTGCGTCCCTTTGCGGTCGAAGCGACGGGGAGCTTGGACGGGTGCTCGCTCAGCTTGCGAAGGTGCCAACGTTCCAAGGCGGGCACGCGTGCCTGGAGCGCTGGATCGGTGCCGGACTCCGCGCTCGGGCCGCGTTACCTCCTGAGCCTGGGACCGTCACCATCGGCGTACCGACATGGTTCTATGGGCACGAGCCGACGAACCCGTTTGCCACCCACATCGCCAAGTATTTCGCCAACAGCGTCCGCGAGGACGGCCTCCTCACGATCGCAAACGCCGGGGTGATCTTCGCTCCGGGGAAGGCCGGGACTGTGCAGGAGGTCTTCCAGGACGCGACCCAGAATTACTACGCGAAGCGCCTGTCCGATGCCGCCCCGATGATCCTCTTCGGCTCGGCGTTCTGGACCCGCGAGCTCCCCGTCTGGCCGCTCCTTCGACAACTCTTCGACGGCCGTGTGGCTCGCCCGCTCGTGGCGACAATGGATGACCCGGCCAACGTCATTGGAGCCCTCGTCGCCCGACGCGCTGCGGCGGAGGCCTCCGAGTAGCCTCCGCCGGGCTTACAGAATCATCACCGCACGGGTACGGGGCGTTGGCAGACGGCTGCCACCGTGGACCCGTCCGCGTCAAGCGAGCTAGGAGTCCATACGTGAAACGCCTCTGCCTCGGAGCGGCTGCCATCACCACCCTCGCGGTGGGTGTCGGCGGCGCATCGGCCAAGATGACCACCATCGTCGATGGAGGTAGCGGTGCCGGCGTCCTCGTGAACGCAACCGCGGTCGCGGTGGCACCGAACGGCGACATCCTTGTCGGCGATACCTCGAGCGGACTCGTCAAGCGCTTCAAGTCCGACGGCGCCTATCTGTCGAGCTTCGGAGCCCGGGGCACCGGTGCCGGGCAGTTCGTCGATGGCCCAACCGACATCGCCGTGAGTGAGAACGGCGAGACGACGTTCGTCGCCGACGCAAGCCGCATCCAAACGTTCTCAGCGGCCGGTCAACTCACGGGGTCCGGACCGCCGAACGGTGCGCGCTACGTCGCGGTGGCCCCGGGCGGCGCAACGGTCTACAGCTCTGATGGAGCCTCATGCCAGGTCCGGCGGATGGCGGCCGGTCTCGCGGTGAGCGCAACCCTTACCGTCGACTGCGTCGAGACCGGCTTTTCCACGCTGCCGGTCGAGATTGGCGTCAACCAGGCCGGCGAGGTCGTGTTCGCAGGTCGCATCAACAGCCTCAAACGCGTGTCGTCGGTTGGCGCGACGCTTCAGACCTTCGACACTGGTACGACGAACACCGCTGCCAGCGCGCTCGGCCTGACCGTCGACCGGGTCCGCAACGAGACGATCGGGCGAACCTGGGACAAGACCCTGACCACGCTCAAGCGCTTCAGCGCCGACGGGGCCAGCCGGACGTCCGCGACCGGACGCTCACTCGCCGACATCGCCCTCGCAGCTGACCGTTCGATCTACGCGGTCTCCGGCAAACAGCTCCTTCGTTTTGATGAACGGCCGACCGGGGCGCTTCGCCTCTCGCAACCGACCGGAACGCTCCTAAGCGGCACGAAGGCGACCCTCGATGCGGGCGCCTCGACACCGGCCTTCGAAGCGATCGCCCGCTACGACTGGGACCTCGACGGCAACGGCAGTTTTGAAACCCTCGGCGGCACGGCATCGACCCGGGATCTGACCCTCGTCGCCGGCGCCCGGACCCTTCGCGTACGGGTCACCGACATCGCTGGAAACGAAGACGTCGCGTCGCTTGCGGTGAGCGTTACGTCCAATACCCCCAAGGCCGTCCTCGCCGCGCCGCTCGCGGTTCTCACGAACGACCTCGTCACCCTTGATGCCTCCGCCTCGACCGCACCCTCAGGCGCCATCGCGCGCTTTGAGTGGGACCGCGACGGAAACGGCAAGTACGAGCTGAAGACCGGCACGACTCCGACGACTCAGGTGCGCTTCCGCCTCTCTGGAACTCGCACCGTGCGCGTCAAGGTCGTGAGCGCAGACGGCAAGACGGCCGTCGCCAGCCGACGCATCGAAGTTCGACCGACACCGCCACCCGGCACCGCGGGCGTCTCGATCAACCGAGGAGCGATCTTCTCCCGCGGCGGGCGTGTGAGCCTCAACCTCGTCTGGCCACGTCTCACAAAAAGCGTGCTGATCTCGAATGATCCGGCGTTCTCGGGCGCCAAACCAACCGGAGTGAAGGCGACGATTTCGTGGACGCTCGGCGCTCCAGTATCGAACGTCAGCGCCGTGTACGTGCGCTTTGTGGGCTCATCCAAGCGCGCGTCGTACGACCCCGACCCGGCCGCGACGTTCAGCGACCAGATCACCGTCGACAACCTCGCGCCTCGACTGCGACGCGCGAGCGCCATCCGTCGTCGGGGTCGCATCCTTCTGTTTCTGAAAGCCGGCGACCGGATCTCGGGGCTCTCGAAGGTTCGCATCAGCCGCTACCGCGGTGGCCCGGAAACGGTCAAGCGCTACCGCAAGGTCGTGCGGCTCTCCACCCGCTCAAGGGTGGTTTACGTGCGCGTCGAAGACCGGGCCGGAAACCGCTCCGCGTGGCGCAAGGTGGTCATCAGGCGCCGGTAGTCAGTGGGTACGCTTCCGGGAATGTCCGATTCCCGGAAGCCCCTGACCCTCCTCGTCATTCATGACGGCGAGCATGGGATGCGCTTCGGGGGCGACCATCCCACCGATGCCCGCCGCCACCAACTGGCGGTCGCGCTTTGTCGTGAGTCGGGCCTGTTTGAGCTGCCGAATGTGGCGATCGAACCCGGTCCCCCACCCCTCGGCGACGAGGCCCTCGCTCGAGTCTTCGCGCCGGCCTTCATCAAGGCAATCCGTCGCTACAGCGCGCAGCCGATCCTTGCGTCCGGTCCCGATGCCGGCCAGTGGGGCATCGGCGGCGACAACAACGCCTACGCCGGGATGCATGAGGACTCCGCTCGGGCCTGTTCGGCGTGCGCTCGTGCAAGCGAGGCGATCATTCGCCAAGAGGCGATCCGCGCACTCGTCCCGGCAGGGGGCGCGCACCACGGCCTTGCGAACCGGGCGATGGGCTTTGGCATGTACAACGAGACGGCGATTGCGGTGCAGACGTTCCTCGACGCTGGCCTTGACCGCGTCGCCTACATCGACCTCGACGTTCACCACGGAAACGGCACCCAGGACATCTTCTACGACGACCCTCGTGTGCTGACGGTGTCGGTCCACGAGAGCGGGAAGTACCTCTTCCCGAGTTCCGGCTTTGCCGACGAGACGGGCGGGCCCGGAGCGCCCGGGTCGTCGGTGAACGTCGCGCTGCCGCCTGACTCGGGCAACGACGCGTATCGACGCACCTTCGACGAGATCGTCGCGCCAGTCGTGCGGGAATTCGACCCACAAGCGATCGTTGCGCAGTGCGGGGTCGACCACCATCACGCCGACCCCTTGGCCCATATGCTGACGACGATTGACTTCTACCCCGAGCTGTGGCGCCACTTGCGGGAGCTGGCTGACGAGGTCTGCGGCGGACGGATCGTCGCGATGGGCGGCGGCGGCTACAACCCGTGCCTGGCACCACCCCGGGCGTGGGCTGCGCTCGCATGGGAGCTTGCGGGCGTCCCGATCGACTCGGATAGGCCGCTCCCGGAATCGTGGCGGGAGATCGTGCGCGCCGCAGGCTGCCCAGAGCCCGCGAAGACGTGGTTGGAGGACGTTGCCCCGGAGCCAGACGAGAAGCGCGACCAGGCGGCCGCGGAGGGCCTCGAATGGGCACTCGCTGAGACGAAATCCGCCCTGGGGATTGGTCCGCCCGGTCGTTAGGTCTGGGAGTTCCTCGTTCAAAGCGTTCTCAGACGAGGCCAGCCTCCCGCTCCTCTGGCTCGAGCCGTCGCAACGTGTCCGCGTGTGCCGAGTCGGTCCGCAGTTCGAGGTCTCCCCACTCGTCTGTCTGGCCCGGGGCACATGCCGGTAGCCCTCCACGATCGTTCGTGTCGCCGCATCGTCGTTCACCGACTGAGGTATCACAGCTGAGGCGAGGCACCCTTTGCTCCAGGCGGCCACCGTGGGCATCCGGCATAGTCCGCCCATGACGACAAACGCCTCCGACATCCGCATTCCCACCGCCCTCCTGCCCCGCGACGGACGCTTTGGCTCCGGCCCCTCAAAGGTCCGCCAAGCCGCCGTTGACGCCCTCGCCGCCGCCGCGCCGACGCTCCTCGGGACGAGCCACCGGCAGAAGCCAGTTCAGGCGCTCGTCGGCCGCGTGCGCGACGGCATCAGCCAGCTCTTCGACCTCCCCGATGGCTACGAGGTGCTCCTCGGAAACGGTGGAGCGACCCTCTTCTGGGATGCCGCCGCCTTCGGGCTCATCGAGGACCGCAGCCAGCACCTCTGGTTCGGGGAGTTCTCGTCGAAGTTCGCGCAAGGGGTCCAGGCCGCGCCGCACCTCGGCGAGCCGTCCATCATCAAGGCCGATCCGGGAGATCACCCCCTCCCGGTCGCCGAAGCCGGGATCGACGCCTACGCGTTGACGCACAACGAAACGTCGACGGGTGTCGCAATGGAGATTCGGCGCCCAACGGGCGCCGATGGCATCGTGCTCGTCGACGCGACCTCCGGCGCAGGCGGCCTGCGCGTCGATGCCGACCAGTTCGACGTCTACTACTTCAGCCCCCAAAAGTGCTTCGCCTCCGACGGCGGCCTCTGGCTCGCCGCGTGTTCCCCGGCGGCCGTCGAACGCATCGAGAAGATCGGCGCGTCGGGCCGCTGGATTCCCGCCGGCCTTGACCTCACGATCGCGCTTGAGAACTCACGCAAAAACCAGACCTACAACACCCCGGCCCTTGCAACGATCTTCCTCCTCGCCGAGCAACTCGACTGGATGAACTCGAACGGCGGCCTCGACTTCTCAGCCGGACGCTGCGACCAGTCGGCCGCGGCGCTCTACGGTTGGGCGGAAGCGTCGGACTACGCGACGCCGTTCGTCACCGATCCGGCAAAGCGCAGTCATGTCGTCGGCACGATCGATCTCGACGACGCAATCGATGCGACTGCGGTCTCGAAGGTGCTTCGGGCAAACGGAGTCGTCGATACCGACGCCTACCGCAAACTCGGCCGCAACCAGCTTCGGGCCGCCATGTTTCCCGCCGTCGATCCAGAGGACGTTTCGCGCCTCACCCAATCGATCGACCACGTCGTTTCGGCGCTCAGCTGAGGGTCCGACGGACGAACTGGTCGAACATCGGGACGGTGAAGGCAATCTGGCCCCAACGCGGCGAGTAGCACAGCCCACGCTTGATGAGGTTGTCGCGGATCGGACCGAGTTGGGTGGTCTTTTTGTGGAGGGCGCGAGCCACCGCGCTTGACTGGTAGGGCCCCGGTCCACCGAGGGACGCCATCGCTCGGAGGTAGTTTCGCTCAGTGTCACTGGTCCGATCGACTCGCGCGCGGAAAAAGCCTGTGTCGAGTTCATCGACTGCGATCGGCTCCGCGCGTTCGACGTCGACCGCTCGGATTTTTCGTGGACCCTTGGCGAGGTCCCAGCTCTGCTTGCCGAACTCCTGGAGGAAATAGGGGTAGCCCTCCGAGACCTCGACAATCCGCTCGATCGCCGCTGGCTCCCAGGTGATCCCCTGCTCCTTCGCTGGTGCGGCAAGCGCGGCCCGGGCGTCATCGTCGGAAAGACTCCCGATCGAAGGGAAGTCGAAGAGTCGCTCAGCGTACGACTTCGCCTCGCCCGCAAGACCAGGAAGCGACGGTAGTCCCGCACCAGCGATCAAGAAGGGAAGCTCCTCCTGCGAAACGCGATGCAGGCCAACAATGAGGGCTGCGAGATGCTCCTTGGACAGGTATTGAACCTCATCGATCGTGAAGAGCACTCCGGACTCATGCTCGCGGGCGAGGGTGCCGAGTTCCACGAAGAGACCCGCAAGGTCGTCGTCGAGCATCCCGGAGTCCGCGGGTCCAGATACCGGATCGATCTTAATGTCGACCCCCTCCGGGAGCTTCCAGGTGATCCGAAAGGCTCGAAGCACACCGCTGACGCGGCGTACGCGATCTGCCAGGCGCTTGGTGGCGCTCAGATCGAGCAACGCCTTCCGGGTGAGGGTCGCGATGGCCTCCACAAAACGGAGATCCTCGGTTGCCTCGAGCTGCTCGTGGACCCACCCTTGCGACTGAGCAGTCCGCGCGAACTCTCGAAGAAGAACAGTCTTACCCACACCACGAAGTCCCGTAAGCATTTGACTCTTTGCGGGACGCCCTTGCGCCAGGCGCTTCACCGCGATCTCGAAGTTGCGGAGTTCCCGATCTCGCCCGACGAGCGCGTAAGGCCTCGACCCGGCACCCGGCGTGAAAGGGTTTAGGACAGGATCCACGGCAGTGATAGTACCACCGTTAGCCATTTATAGGCATTCGGGCTATAAATGGCTAACGGAGATATACAGCCATGCGTACCGGAAGGAGACAGAAATGTTCCTCGGCCTGCGAACAACGATCTACCCCGCCCCAAACCTCGCGGAATCGAAGGCGTTCTTTAGCGGACTCCTCGGCCTGGAGCCCTACTTCGACCAGCCCTACTACGTCGGCTTCGGCGTCGGCGGCTTTGAACTCGGCCTCGACCCGAACGCCGACCCCTCCGCTGGAGCGATCACGTACTGGGGAGTTGCCGAGATCGCGAGCGCCCACGAAGGCCTCTTGACTGGCGGGGCGATCCCTCGGTCGGGCATCGACGACGTGGGAGAAGGGATCAAGGTGGCGACCGTCACGGTGCCCGGAGGCGCGATCCTCGGGATCATCGAGAACCCGCACTTTCAGCAGCCCACTTGAGCCGCCGGGGTGCCCGAATCGGCCGGGCACCCTCGATCCTTGGTCGCCAGCTACTTCCCGGCTGTGGCCGCGAGCCCGCCCGCCCGGATGTGCCTCGCCATGTCGGCGGACTCTTCGCGGTACCAGGTGCCGTCTTCGAGTTCGACTGCCGGAAGGTGTTTCTGCCCGGTGTTTGCAACCAGGTTCGTGCGGCGGCCCTTGAGTGGCCATGGTTCTTTGACCACTTCGTACTCGATGCCAGCTTCGTCAAGGGCCATCTGAACGTTCCAGCAAGGGTGCTTGTTGGTCTTTGGCCACATCACCGGGCACCGATGGAGTTTCACCGCCATTGCGTTTCCTCCGAGCGTTGGGAGTCGGACTGTCGACACTGAGACGTTTGGGCATCGCCGTTTTCGACAAGTTACGTCGTTCGGCGTTTCATGTTGATCGAAGTTCAACCACGAGGTCGTCGGGGGCCTCCAGAATCTGCGTCCCGCCGTCGCGTTCGACCCGCACCGAAAGACGGCCGCCCGGGAACTCGATCCCGCGCACCTCAAGGGTGTCGAGACCGGGAGGAAGACGGGGATCAAGGTCAATTCGCCCCGCTGGCACGTTCGGTTCGACTCCCAGGAACATCGTCGCAAGCTGAAGCGGGACTCCCGCCGCCCACGCCTGCGGACGGCAGGCCGCCGGATATGGCGTGGGTGCGTCCCCCACCTCGCGGCCGTGCCCCGCGAAGAGTTCTGGCAGGCGGTCCTCGAAGAACGGGAGCGCGTCCATGATGTCGCTCGCGAGCGCGAGAGCTGGCCCGTCGAGCCCGTAGCGACGGAGCCCCTCGCACGCGATCGCCGTGTCATGTGGCCAGACCGAGCCCACGTGGTACGAGATCGGGTTGAACCCGTCCATCCTGCGCGACAGCGTGCGAAGGCCCCAGCCACTCGCGAGATCTGGACCGGCAAGGTGGCGGGCGACATCCTCGGCCTCCTCGGCTGATGGCACGTCGCACCAGAGGAGATGCGCCATGTTCGACGCGACACTCCCCACTTGGTGCTTGCTCCCATCGAGGGCCATCGCGAAGAACCCAGGCTCCTCCCCCGCTCCCGGAATCCAGTACCGCTCCCGAATGAGCTGGCGGAGCGCCTTGGCCTCGGCCTCAAGTGCCGCCGCCTCAGCGTCGCTCCCGAGGTGGCGAAGTACCTCGGCAAGCTCACGCCGGGCGCGGTAGGCGTAGCCCTGCACCTCGACCATCGCGATCGGCCCCTCGGCGAGACTCCCATCGGAAAACTGGACCGCGTTCTCGGAGTCCTTCCAGCCCTGGTTGCCGAGCGAGCGTGGCCCTGAGGCTCGGTACTCCAGGAACCCGTCGTCGTCAGGATCGCCGGGGCCACGCATCCATCCCAGGGCGGCCTTCGCCGCTGGCAGAAGGTCGAGCAATGCCGCTCGTGGAGCACCCCAGCGAAGTGCCGTCCCATAGAGGATGAGAAAGAGCGGCGTCGCGTCGACGGTGCCGTAGTAGGGGCGGGCACCGGCGATCGTGCCCTCGCCAAGCCACGCCCGCGGGGTAAGGCGCACCTCGTGGAGAATCTTCCCCGGTTCCTCGTCGTTACCGGGCTCGCTCACGCGCCCCTGACGTGCGGCGAGGGCAGCGAGCGTGTCCATCATCTGGCCGGGAAGGAAGGCCCGGGCCTGGTGCCCGGCGATGATGCTGTCGCGACCAAAGAGGGCGACAAACCACGGGATGCCCGCGGCCACAAGGCGCCGGCTCGGCTCGAGGCGGTCGGGCATGCTGAGCGCGCCGAGATCGGCAAGCGACCTGCGGCAGGCTCGGGCGAGGTCCGGCGGATGAGTCCGTACGTCGACCGCGGACTTGGGACGCGTCCCAGCCGCGCCAACCTCACGCCGCAGGGACGTCCGACCGTCTCCAGCTTCGACCTCGATCTTGAGATGCCAGGGCTCCCCGCGACGGAGCCTGGGTGTCCAAGAGGCGCGCCCACCCTCCAATGAATCAGGCGATGGTGTGAGACGAACGACCGTCGAGAGACCGGTCTCCGGGTCGCTGAAACACATGCCGTCAGATGTCACCTCGGCCAGGACTGGGACCGACGCAGGCGTCGAGCCGGTGTTCAGACCACGGATTGCGAAGATATCGGCGAAGTCCGCGTCAAGCTCGACGACCACGGAGACCTCACGGGCCTCCTCCGACCACCAGCGCAGGGTCAGCTCGTCGTCAAGCCCGTCGGCCACGACGTGTCGCCGCCGCTCAACATCGAGTGACGGGTCGGCCTGCCAGGGCCCCGGATCCCCAAAGCCTCGGAAACGCGCCGTCGAGGCGGAAAGCTGCGCCGCCCCAAGCGGACGGAGCGCCGCACCGTCGACGCGCAGAGTCAGTCGCGAGAGATGCCGGGTATCGTCAGCGATGAGCCCGTCTGTGAGCCCGCCGATGTCACCGAGGACATCCGAGATCGCGAAGGTGAGGCCCTCGATCAGGGTGACCGTTCCACCGCCGCCGGCAAGGATGACCGGTGCAAGCCCCTCGTCGGGTGCGTCCTCAGACACCCGCGCGAGCGACCTTGCGCACGGCGGTTGCGACGTGCGGGCGTCGGTGGAGCGCAACCTCCGCCCGAGAAAGGCGTTCGTAGCTCGCCGTCATCGCCTCGGCCGAGAAGCACTCCTCCACCCGTTGACGACACGCGCGGCGATCAATCTCGATGATCCGGCCAACGGCCTCGACAAGTTCCTCAGCGGTGTCGCGAACAAATCCGGTGATTCCATCGGCGACAACCTCTGGCACGGAGCCATGACGTGTCGCGAGCACGGGCGTTCCGCAGGCCATCGCCTCGATCATCACCATGCCAAACGGCTCCGGCCAGGCGATCGGGAAGACGAGCGCCCGAGCGCCCGCAAGCAGGTCGTATTTCTCTTCGGCATTCAGTTCTCCGAGCCAAACGACGTCAGGGCCGATCGCCGGGGCGACGTACTTCTCGAAGTATTCACGCTCGGAGGCCTCGCGGCATTTTGCCCCGATGAGGAGCGGGAGACCAGCCCGTCGGGCAATCTCGATGGCCTCTTTCGGCCCCTTCTCTGGCGACATGCGCCCAAGAAACGCGAGGTACCCGTCGGGCGTCGCGCGGAACGGCACCGAGTCGATCGCAAGTCCGTTGTGGCAGACCCCGGCAAACGGCAGTCCGGGAGCCATTGCACGCTGGGCGTTTGAGATCGCGACCAGACGAAGCCCCGGAGAGTGACGAGCGATCCCGGCGTAGATCTCGGTGGGAGTCTCGTCGAGCGGCCCGTGTGTCACGTGCAGGCCAGGCGCGGCAAGCTGCGAGGTGAGGAGCGCCCCGAGAGGACCGGAGTGGTCGATCACGATATCCACGTCAGTGAGCGCGCCAATCCCCGCGAGTGCATGGCGCCAATCGGGCGCAGCTTCGCCGATGACATCCGGAAGCGATGCGAGCGGACTGAAAAGCTCCACCCCGTCAATCTCGGAGCCTGGCGCCGCGACGAGCACGACCTCGTGCCCGCGGTCGACGAGGCCGGTCGCAAGCGCCGCGACGACCTGCTCAATCCCTCCATAGGCCGGAGGTGGGATTGGAACCCATGGCGGCGCGAGGAGTCCGATCCGAAGTCGGGGGTCGGCAGGACGCCGCCGTTCGAGGAACGGGGTGATGGTCAATTGGTGCCTCCGCGTCTGCCTGCCTGTTCGGCGTCCGAGAAGCGGAGGGGCTGGCCGGCGGCAGTCCCCTGAGGCCCCAGGCGACCGTTTCACGGGTCGAAGGGGGACAAGCTCGAGCGTCACTCACTGCCGAGGGTACTCCCCGCGGACGTCGCCATCGTGTTCGACCTTGTCTTACCGGAGCTTGGTGCCGATACCTGAGTCACGGCTGATGCTCGCGGGCTGACACGGAGATGAACGTTCATGGCACGAATCCGCAATGGCCTTCGGCTCGTTCGCGCGTCCTGGGACGTGCTGCGCGCTGACCGGGAGATGCTCTTACTCCCAGTGCTCTCGCTGGTCGCGTCGATTGGGCTTCTTGCCATCGGGTTCTATGGCATGTTCGGTGGCAATGTTGATCTCCTCCGGGCGGGGGGGCAACTGCAGGTACCCGGAGTGGCCGACTGGATCGCGTTCGCGGTTCTCGGCTACCTGCTCTCCTACTGCACGATCTTCTTCAACGTCGCGCTCGTGTGCGCCGCCGACGAACGCATGCGCGGAGGTGAACCGACGCTACGAAGCGCGCTCGCGCAGGCCGGTCAGAACGCCGTGGCCATCGCGCCGTGGGCACTCGTTTCGGTCGTTGTGTCCGGGATCATCAAGGCGATTGAGGAACGCGGGGGGTTCGTCGGGCGGATCATCGGCGGAATGCTCGGCCTGGCCTGGGCCCTCATCACCTACCTCGTGTTGCCGGTGCTCGTTCTCGAAGGTCTCACGGTCCGCGAGGCCATCACCCGATCGAAGGAACTCTTCGTCAAGACGTGGGGTGAAACGGTGAGCGGTGAGATCGGCATGGGCCTCATCGGGTTCCTCGCGATCGCGACTCCGTTTCCAATCCTCTTCATCCTCGGCTCCGGTGGGAGTCCCGATCGCCGCGCAATCGCCGTCGGAGTCGCCGTCGCCTGGCTCCTGGTCGTGACCGTCGTGATGAGTGCGCTCAACATCATCTTCCGCGTCGCCCTCTACCGGTACGCAGCCGACGGCGAAACGCCTGAGGGATTCGAGGATCTGGACCTTGGCGGCGTCTTCCCGCCGAAGCGCCGACGCGGCCCCTTTGGAAGGACCGCTTGAGGTAGGGGTTCTCGAGTCTTCGCCTCCCTGCCAGGATGGCGGGTAGCCAACCGGGAGGAACGATGGCGAAGATGAGCGATGAGGAGATCCGCGCATTCCTCATGGAGGGGACGCGCACCGGAAAGCTGGCGGTCGTTCGCCGGGACGGCTCGCCGATGGTCGTACCGATCTGGTTCGTCCTCGATGACGACGGAGCGTTGATCTTCAACACGGGTGCGGAGTCGGTGAAGGGCCGGGCGCTCCGGCGCGATGCCCGAGTCTCGATCTGCGTCGACGATGAGGCACCGCCGTTCGCGTTTGTGCGCGTCGATGGCGTCGCGGAAGTCTCGGACGACCTCGATGAGGTCCTCCGATGGGCGACGGTCATCGGAGGCCGCTACATGGGAAGCGACCGGGCGGAGGAATTCGGCCGACGAAATGGCGTTCCAGGAGAGCTGCTCGTGCGAGTCCGCCCGACGCGCATCGTTGGGCAAGGCGCCGTGGCGGAGTGAGAAACGGTGTTGGCCCAACGTCGCAAAGGCCGCGGACCCTGCGCTACCGTTTATCCATGAACGACCCTGACAACAGCGCAGCTGACGAGGTAGCGCGCGCTCCTGCGCATGACCAAGAGACCGTGCTCGACGCGGTCACGGACCGTGCGCGACGGCGTCGCCAGGCGATCAAGGAGACCGCGGGTTCTCTCCCAGATATCTGGAAGCCGGGTGATCTGGAGAGGCTGCGCGACGAGTGGGATCGGTCGAGGCCGCACCCGTTGGAGTGATTCGTGTGCAAGCACGAATGGGCCCGACATTCGGCCGTTCTCCCTTACGCACTGAGTGAGCAAGGTACGAACGCGAGATCGCGGGCGACCGCCGAGGAATGAGGCACGAAATCGGAACGAAAAAGCCCCGTCTTGCGGGGCTTTTTCAGAGGTGGAGGATAGCGGGCTCGAACCGCTGACCTTCGCGCTGCCAGCGCGACGCTCTCCCAGCTGAGCTAATCCCCCGCGGCGGCTTCGAGTATAGGTGACTCAGCCAACGAGGCAAGCTCCGGCGTGTCCTCGATGCGCTCCTGAGGCGCGCGGCGCCAAAGCAGCTCAAGCCGGTAGAACTGTCGCGCCTCGGTCGTGAAGACGTGGACGACCACATCCAGGAAGTCGAGCAGGATCCACTCGCCCTCGCGGTCACCCTCGATCCGACGCGGACGCACGCCAGCGTCACGCAGCTGACGGCGAACCTCTTCGGCGATCGCCTTCGTCTGACGGGAGGTCTGCCCCGTGCAGATCACCATGAAGTCCGTGAACGCCGAGAGCGGACGCATGTCGAGAATCAGGACGTCGGTCGCCTTCTTCGAGATGGCGTGGCTTGCCGCCATGAGCGCCAGCTCGCGTGGATCTTGGCCTTCGATATCAGTCTCCTCGCCCATGTCCGCCAGAGAGGGTAGTGGTCCGGCCGGTCATTGCACAAGGCAGACACCTCTCAGTCGTCGCGCGGACTGATGACCCTGGACGCCCGTCAGATCGGTCAAACCCCGCCCAAAGCCGCCCCACGTTCATTACGATCCCCCAATGATGAAGGTCGTAATCGTCGGCGGCGGCATGGTTGGAATGACGCTCGCCCACCTCCTGCGCAAGCGTGGCGTCGAGCCCACGGTCCTCGAACGGATGCCGGCGGGGCACTACATCCCGCGCGGCTACATGCTCGGCTTTCAGGGCTACGAGTCCCTCCAAGAGATCGGCGTCTACGACGAGGTCCGCCAGCACGGTCGGCCGATTGCCCCGCGTGACGGGCAACAACCGATCGCCGTTGGCGTCCGTTTCGGCGCCCTCATCGAGGCACTGCAGCGCGACCTCCCGATCGTCAACGATCACACCGTGGTGGAGCTACTGCATGACGACGACGGTCGCGTGGTTGGTGTCGTCGCCGAAGGCCCGAACGGCAACACCACCTTCGAGTCCGACATCGTCGTCGCGTGCGACGGAATGCGCTCGCCAACCCGCGACATGGCGGGCCTTACCGCGCAGTTCACGTCGCTTCCCGAGGCTGAGCTTGGCTTTTCGAGTCCAACACCTGCCGACTCGTCGTTTGCGATGGCCTATATGTCCGACGGCGGACACATCGGAATGCTCTCGTGGAACGAGGGCTCCGGCGGGTGGCGGAGCGTCAAGAAGGTCGGCGCCGAGGCCGCCCTCGCCCCAGGGCTCGACGCAATCAAGGAGATGTGGACGCGCCTCCTTCCGGCGTCCGAGTCGGCGGTCGTGGGTCTGACCTCGATCGACCAGATCCGCTACTCCGAGCCGCAGCTCCTCGCGTGCCCCAAGTGGTGGAGCCCCGGCGTCGTTCTCATCGGCGATGCGGCCCACTTCTTCGGCCCCGAGACCGGTGTCTCGTCGGGTATTGGGCTCGGTGACGCTCATGCGCTCGCCCAGGCGATCCTCCAGAACCCCAAGAACCCCGATGCTGCCTGCGCGATCTACGACGTGTGGCGTTCGCCGGTCGTGCGCCCATACGAGGCGGCCGACCCTGGCCACATGCGCGTCGTCGTCGCGGGCACGATCGAGGCAACGCCCGACGAGCGCTGGCCCCCCGCCGTGTAGGCCGCGATCAGCCCCCGCGGCGCAGTCGCTCGACGATCGGCTCGGGGACAAGTCCCCGGATCAAGCGTCCGTCGTCGAGTCGGGCGCGAATCTCGGTGGCCGACACCGTGACCTCGTCCATGACCAACCAATCGATCTGGGCGCTGGGCACAAGCCGTGCGCTGGCCTCGGCCGTGAGGCGATCCGTGCCTGCCCGCGGCGCAACGGCGAGCCGAGCGAGGCGAGTGATTCGCTCGGGCTCGTGCCAACGATCGAAGATCTCCAGCTGGTCGGCTCCGAGGATGAGCCACAATGACGCACCCGGGCAGTCGCGGGCGAGCGCCTCGACCGTGTCCGCGCTGTAGCTGACCCCCTCCCGGTCGAGCTCTTCGCGCCAAAGCCTGAACCTCGGTTCCTGCGCGATGGCGAGCTCAACCAACTCGACTCGAGCGGTCGCCGAAAACCGAAGCGCGTCCGGTCGCTGCGCCGGTGTGCCGGTCGGCGTGAAGCGGACCTCGTCAAGGCCGAGCTGCGCCGTCGCCTGAACGGCCATCGCAATGTGGCCGCAGTGGACAGGGTCAAAGGCCCCGCCGAGCAGACCGACCCGTTTCATCCCTGACACGTTGCTACCGGACGTGACCCTCGCCGGTGACCAGGTACTTGATCGTCGTCAGCTCCTCCGGGCCGATCGGTCCCCGTGCGTGAAGCTTCTGGGTGGAGTTCCCGATTTCCGCACCCATGCCGAACTCGCCGCCGTCCGTGAAGCGGGTCGACGCGTTCACATAGACGCAGGCCGCGTCGACGCCCTCCTGGAACTCACGGGCAGCGGCAAGCGAGGTCGTAACGATCGCCTCGCTGTGGCCGGTGCCGTAGGTGTTGATGTGCTCGATGCCGTCGTCGAGCGAACCGACGAGCTTCACCGCGATCGTGAGCGACAGGAACTCGGTTGCGTAGTCCTCATCGGTCGCCGCGAGAATGCCCTCCGCCCGGCTCCCGAGAATCGACAGGCCATCCGCACACATCCGGATCTCGACCTCGGCCGCCCGCAACGCATCGACGAGCATCGGCAGCGCATCAGCGGCGATGGCGCGATGAACGAGCAGCGTCTCGGCCGCGTTGCAGACCCCCGGGCGCTGCACCTTGGCGTTCAGGATGATGTCCCGAGCAAGGCTGATGTCAGCGTCGACATCGACGTAGACGTGGCAGTTGCCCGCGGCGGCGTAGATCACCGGGACGGTGGCGTGTTCGGTGAGCGCCGCTTTCAGCTCGAGCCCACCCCGAGGGATGACAAGGTCGACGAGCCCGTTCATCTGGACCAGCTCGATCATCTCCTGGCGATCGGTCCCGAGCATTGTCACGGCGGCTGGCGGCGCCCCGACCTCGCGCAGGGCGCTCTCGATAACTCCAGCAAGAATTTGGTTCGAGCGTCGCGCCACGCGACTCCCGCGCAGGACGACCGCGTTCCCGCTTTTCAGGCAGAGCGCGGCAGCGTCGGTGGTGACGTTCGGACGCCCTTCGTAAATGATCCCGATCACGCCAAGCGGCACGCGCTTGCGCAGAATCTCAAGGCCATTCGGGCGGCGCCATCCGCGGTCGACCACGCCGATCGGATCGGGGAGCCCCGCCACGACCCTGACCGCGCGGGCCATATCGGCAATGCGATCCTCGTCGAGGTAGAGCCGGTCGACGAGGGCTGGCGAAACGTGCGCCGCACGCGCATCGGACACGTCGTCGCGGTTCTCCGAAATGATCTCATCGGTCCGGCGGACCATCGCGTCGGCGATCTCATGAAGCATCGCGTCGCGGGCAGCACCGGGCATTCGACCGACAATGCGGCTTGCGGCCTTCGCGGCCTCGATGCGCGATTTCAGGTCGATGGTGCGCGTGGTTGCCACCCCTGAAGCCTATCGCCCCTCATCGGCAAGAACGAACTGATCGCGATGGACCACTTCGTCGACGCCGCCGGGACGTCGCTCTCTGACGACGTCCGAGCGCTGGCCGCTGACCGCCCGGACCTCGTCGGCGCTCATCGCCGCGATGCCTTTGCCGACGGCCGACCGGTCACCTGCGGCGATCACGTCGATCGCGTCGCCCGCAACGAATGATCCCTCGACGCCGACCACACCGACGGGAAGAAGCGACGTCCCCCGCCCCGTCAGCGCGGCAACCGCCCCCGCGTCAACCAGCACCCGCCCAAACGCGGGCTTTGCGTAGCGCAGCCAGAGCTTGAACGCCGGTTCACCGCGGGCAGCCGGGTTGAAGCGGGTGCCGACGTGATGACCGGACGACACCGCGGTGATCACCCCCTCCTCGACTCCGGAGGCGATCACGCATCCGACCCCCGCGCTCGTCGCCATCATGGCCGCGGCGATCTTGCTGCTGATCCCTCCCCTCCCGCTCCCTCCCGCCACGCTCGCAAGGTTGAGATCGGTCGGACGCGTTCCGGCTGGCACATCACCGATCAACTCCGGACCGTTACCCGCGTCAACGTAGAGCCCGTCGCGGTCGGTGAGCAGGAGCAGGCGACTCGCTCCGATGAGAATCGCGATCTGAGCGGCGAGCACGTCGTTATCGCCGAACGTCAGCTCGTCGGTGGCGGTGGTGTCGTTCTCGTTGATGACCGGGATGCAGCCCAGATCGAGAAGGCGAACGAGTGTGTTCCGAGCGTTGATGTAGGAGGAGCGGCGGTCAAGATCAGCCGATGTCAGGAGGACCTGTGCCGGAAGAACCCCGTGCGGCGAAAACGCCTCGACGTAGCGCTGAAAGAGCACGCCCTGACCGACCGCGGCAAGCGCTTGCAGGTCCGGAAGGCCAGCGGGGCGCTCGGCCATGCCGAGCCGCCCCATTCCGCAGGCAACCGCTCCACTCGAGACGAGCACCGGTCGAAGGCCCTGCCGGTGTATCCGTACCAGCTCACGGACACGCGATTCGATGATCTCGTCGCGCAGCGCACCGGACGCGTCGACGAGGGTCGACGAGCCGATCTTGACGACGAAGGCGCTCACGCGCCGGTGAGGCGTCGCAGGAGGTCGTCGCGGAGGAAGTCGATGGTCGCTGCGTCGTGAAGAGAGGTCGCAGTCGCGTCCGGTGGCCCGTTCGTTCCGAGATCGGCGCGGGTGGTCACAAGCACTTCTCGGGCGCCCTCTCCGAGAAACAATGCGATCGCGCCGCGAACGAGCGACACGCGGTCCGCCCAATCGTCGCTCGAGGCGCCATCGACGCAGTGGACAATGAGCTGAGCACGCTCCAGCTGGCCAAGATACGAGCCGCGCCGGGGCGTTCCAGTCGCGTCGACGCCGGGGAGGTCGACGACAAGATGGAGGTTGAGGATCTCGTCCTCGAGGTTGCCGAATGCCGGCTCCCCGGTCGAGTGCGGATAGTCGGCCACCGGCGACCTGGCCCCGGTGAGGGCATTGAGAAGTGCCGACTTGCCGCTATTTGGCAGCCCAACGATGGCGACGGCGACGGGAAGTCGTAGTTCGAGCGTGAGCCAGGTTTCTTCGCCTGTGCCGCCAGGCACGGTCTCCCGCGGCGCCCGGTGTGTCGACGAGCGAAATGCGCGATTGCCCACGCCACCACTCCCGCCGAGCGCGACATCGACGGTGTCGCCGTGGGCGCCGAGCGTCGCGATCTCGTAGCCGTCGCGCAGGACCCTCGTCCCAGGAGGGACCGGGATCGTGAGCGTGGCCCCATCGCGCCCGCGTTTACGGGCTCCCTCACCGGGTGCACCGTGCTCGGCGCGGTGATGGATCTCGTTGCGGTAGCGGGAGAGATCCTCCATGGTGCCCTCCGCGATCAGACGAACGTCGGCGCCACGCCCGCCGTTCCCGCCGTCCGGCCCACCCCTCGGGACGTTGGCCTCACGACGAAACGACAGGGCGCCGTTGCCCCCGTGGCCCGCTTCGACGTGGATTCGAGCCCGGTCGGTGAACCGCACGGCGCTCGCGCGCTACGCGGTCTCTGCGACCGGCTCCGCGTACACGAAGATGCGCCGGCCCTTGCGGCCCTTGGTGAACTCCACCCGCCCGGAGACCGTCGCGAAGATCGTGTGGTCACGGCCGATGCCGGCCCCGTCTGCAGGGTGAAACACCGTGCCGCGCTGACGAACGATGATCGAGCCGGCCGGCACGACCTGCCCCGCGAACACCTTTACGCCGAGTCGCTGCGACGCGGAGTCGCGACCATTGCGACTCGAGCCGCCACCTTTTTTGTGTGCCATCTCGAAACCTCGGCTCTACGCGATGCTCTGAATACGGACCCTCGAAAGGCGCGAGCGATGTCCGCGCGACTTTCGGGAGTTGCGCTTGGGCTTGTAGGTAAAGACGCGAATCTTCGGCCCGAGCAGGTGCTTCTCGACGAGCGCGGTCACCGTGCCGCCGTCTGACAGCCCATCATCTCCGCCCGTTGCCAAGACAACGGGTGAAAACGAGTCACCCTCGTCGTGGTGAAGGCGGTCAACGACAAGGAACTCGCCCTCGTTGACGCGATATTGCTTACCACCAAGGGCGATGACTGCGTACCGCGGCATATTCGTCTCTCCGTCGTTTTCTCGCACGAGCACGCACGCGACCAAGGCGCGTTCGCGACCGCGGGAGTCTAGCGCGGCCGCGGACGGCGTACCAGTGCAGTGGATTCGCAGGATACGTTGTCGCCGGACCGGGCAACCCTTCCGAATTGGCGAGAATCCCCTACATTTGGACGTCCGCACGCGACCGATCGGTTTGACCGCTCGCTCGGACTTTGGGAGAAGTGTCTCCACATTGAATGTTCGGCCAGGAAAATCTCGCCGGAGCCCTCGGGCCCGGCGCCGCTGGGCTGCGCCCGTCGCCGCAGTTCTGGCCCTGCTCGGCGTCGCGCCGTCATCACTCCTGGCCGAGGATGACGACGCGACGCTGTTGCGGGTGAGTTTCGATGGCCGCGGCGATATGTTCCTCGACCCCGGACTCGTCGACGGCGTCGTCGGCGACCCGTCATGGACGATCCTCGCGAACACCAACAACGGCCTGCTCGCCTTTAAGCGGGAGAAGGGCCAGGGTGGCACCGAGATCGAACCGGATCTCGCCGAGGCGATGCCGACGGTTTCCTCGGACGGGAAGACCTACACCTTCACGATCCGCGGTGGGGTCAAGTTCTCCGAGGAGAAGGCCGGTGAGGTCAAGCCCTCGGACGTGAAGGCCAGCATTGAACGCGCCCTCTACCTCGAATCAGATGGAAAACGCTTCTTGCTGGAGATCGACGGTGCCCCGTCGGCGGCGAAGCGTGGCGCCCAAGGCGGTGGCATTCGCGGTATCGAGGCCGACGATCGAACCCGAACCCTGACAATTCGCTTGACAAAGCCCGACCCGGCGTTTCTCAAGGTGCTCGCGATGCCGTGGACGTTCGTGCTCCCGAAAGACACTCCACTAAACGACGAGAGCACGCCGGACGGCGCCCCGGCGACAGGGCCGTACATGATCCGGCGCTTCGAGCCCGATCGCCTCGTTCAGCTCGTCCAGAACCCCCGGTGGGATCAGCAGGCGACCGACCGTGACCGAAACCTCCCGCAACGGTTTCGACGTATCGAGATCTCGATCGGTATCAGCGGGCGCGACGCACTCGAACGCATTCGAGGCGGCGAGTCTGACCTCACGCTTTCTCCAGTTCTTCCGGCCGACCTGAAGCGGTTCGAGGGTCGGCCCGAAGTACAGATCAAGAAGGAGAGGCCGCTCGCCTCGATCGTTGCCTTCTTCATGAATACCCGCAGCAAGCCCTTCGACAAGGAGCTTGTCCGGAAGGCGGTCAACGTCGCGGTCGATCGTGAGCGTCTCGCGGGCTTCTTCCAGGATCAGGCGGTCGAGACCGCGCAGACCCTCCCCCCCACCTTCACCGGCTACCGGCGCCAACGAGTGAGGAAGCCGGACCTTGCCCAGGCTCGGCGGCTGATCAAGCTCGCCAAGTTGACCGGCGACGATCGTCGGGTCACGATCTGGTCAAACAAAGAGCCGCCCGTCATCGCCGCGAGCCGCTACCTCCAGTCCGTCTTGAAGGATCTCGGCTTCAACGCTGAGATCACCTACCTCGACGGCTTCGCCTATCAGGACCGCATCGGCCAGCGGTCCACGCAGGCTCAAATCGGCTACCTCCGTTGGTTTGCCACCGTGCCCGACGGCGCCGACCTCTTCCGCCACCTGGACAGCAACGAGATTCGGCGCGACGAGAACCCGAACCTGAGTTACTACAAGGAATCAGACGTTCTGATCGACCGCGCCCGCGCCGAGCGGATCGGCCCCAAGCGCGACAGCGCCTGGCTCGCGGTCGACCAATCCGTCAGCGACCACGCGCCCTGGGTGCCCTTCGCGACGCTGACCAAGAGCGACATGACCTCCAGCCGGATCGAGGGCTACGTCTACAGCCCGGTATTCGGTCAGCTCTGGTCCCTGATGCGGGCCAGGTAAGCCGTGGTCGGGGGCGCACGGCCCCGACCACTCACCCAAGCGCCGAGGTTTCCCTACGTGGCGACCGCCGCCCGTCCTGCAGCCGCGACCATCACACCGTCGAGCGGAAGTCGTGGGTCGGCCTCGATCGTAATTTCGGTCGTCTCGACGGGGCCCTCCTCGTCCTCGCTGCTTGGAACCTCGAGCAGACGCGCGATCCGCGGGTTGACGCGGGCAACCACCGGACCATCGATCTTGCCGGCCTGTGACCGAATCGTTCGATCCACCTCGACCGCGTGACTCTCGTCGGTGAGGACGAAGCCGTGCCCGTGGCAACTGGGGCATGACGACGTCATGACTTCCCGGGGGCCCTCGCTGATGTTCTGGCGCGTCATCTGAACGAGGCCGAGTTCCGAGATCTCGACGACAAAGGTCCTGCTCCGATCTCGGGCAAGCGCCGATTCGAGGATCTCAGTAACCGCCTTCCGGTTCCGTGCGGCCGACATGTCGATGAAATCGATGATCACGATGCCACCGATGTCGCGAAGGCGGAGCTGACGCACCACCTCGTCGGCCGCCTCGAGGTTTGTCCGCGTGATCGTGTCTTCGAGGTTGTTGTTGCCGCGTCCGACGTTGCGGCCCGAGTTGACGTCGATCACCGTCATCGCCTCGGTGTCGTCGATGATCAGATAACCACCCGACTCGAGCGGAACACGACGCTGAAGCGTCGACTGCACCGCCCCGTCGACCCCATAGCGACGCATCATCGGCTCGTCGCCGTCGTAGTGGGTGACGCGATCGGCGAGCTCCGGGGAGGTCCTACGCAGGAACGCTTGGATCCGGTCGTGCTGAACCTCGTCGTCGACGAGTACCTCGTCGACGTGCGCGCCGAGCAAATCACGGATGACCCGAAGCGACGCGTCAGCCTCGCTGTAGAGAAGCGACGGGCAGTCAGCCTCGGCCCCACGGGCCTGGAGCACCGCCCAAAGTCGCCGAAGCGACGCGAGATCGCGGGCGAGTTCCGCGGCACCGGCTCCGGCGGCGGCGGTGCGGACGATGACGCCGCCGCCGCCGAGATCGAATGCACCGCAGATCGCCTTCAGGCGGCGACGCTCGGCGTCGTCGATCCGCTTGCTGACGCCCAGCCCCTCACCGAAGGGGACATAGACCAGGAAGCGCCCCGCAAGCGAGAGCTGCATTGTCAGGCGCGCGCCCTTGGTTCCCATGGGGTCCTTGAGGGCTTGGACGAGGATCTGGTCGCCCTTCTTGAGCAGCTCGCCGATCTGGCGTCGGTGCTTGGCGATACCCGGCGCGTAGAGCTCGTCGACGTGCAGGAACCCGCTCTTTTCGATGCCGAGCTGGACGAATGCGGCCTCCATACCTGGCAGCACACTCTCAACGCGGCCCTTCCACACATGGCCGACGACCGATCGACGTCCACGACGCTCGATATGGCATTCGGCGACACGACCATCCTCGAGGAGTGCAACGCGGGTCTCGAAGCGGTCAACTGAGACGAGAATTTGAGTTTTCAGTCGGGATTCCTCCGTGAGATCGCACCCGGGAGGGAGCGAGATAGGGCGCCCGGGGGGCGCGCGGACGCGTCGCTCGAGAACCAGCGAAGCGCCGCCTCCCCAGTCGAGCGAGTGGCCGCATAGGCAATCCCCCCTCGAAGCGCGAGACGTGCCCCCGGAACCTGTCTGATGGCCGTTCGGGCGAGGCCGCGCCAGCCGTAGCCAGCCGCGATCACCCCCGCAAGCTCAAGGGCGCGATCGCGTCCGAGGGGCCGGCCATGGAGCGCCGCAAGTTGGCTCACAAGCCGGACTTGCTGCGCGAGAAGCACCGGGAGCTCAGCCCCCGGTAGGAAGCCCACCGCGCCGACCGCCGCAGAGCGGCGTGACGCGCGGGCGATCAAATGATGTGCGGCAATGTCTCGAAGCCGCGGGTGTGTGGCCGCTGCCGCAACGATGTCGTCGCCAAGCGTATCGAGGATGCGGGCAACGACGGACTCGCCGGCGCCACCGGACAGGCCGTCGACGTGTATGACGTCTGAGAGTTCGAGCCCGAACCCGGCGAGGTAGGTCGCCTCCATGAGGGCGCGGTCGCTCGGGCGACCGACGAGCACCACCAGGGCCCGCCCGCCCGCCGACTTCTGGGTTGCGAGTGCCAGACGAGGCGGCTCGTGATTGTCTCCCGCACTTGCCGCGTGAACGAGGAGCCCGTCGGCGCCGGCGGTCGCCTCGTGCGATCCACCGAGGAGGGCGGCGAGCACGCGGGCCTGCGGACCGTCTGGGTAGACCGCGAGAACCGACTGCCGTTCGGCCGCCGTCGCGACGTCGCCCATGGTGCGGGTGAGTGGCTTGAGTCGGCCTCGCGTCCGGCGGGCCGATTTGATCAGGCCCACTGGGCAGCCCTGGCGTGCGCAAGGGCGCTCACGTGATCAACGCACCGATCCTCGGCCGCCGCCCGATCTGGAGCAGCAGTCCAACCGCAATCAGGTTTGTGAGTGTGTGGCTTCCCCCGAAACTCATGAGGGGAAGTGGGATTCCGGTGATTGGCATGATACCCATGGTCATCCCGATGTTAACGAAGAGCTGGAACACGAACATCCCGAGGATACCGGCCGCGATGAGCTGCTCGACCGCAGACGGTGCCCGCGCGACGATGCGCAGCGCCCGCCAGAGCAGCACGCCGAAGCCAAGTACCAGGAGCGCACCCCCCACGAAGCCAAACATTTCGCACACCACAGCGAAGATAAAGTCGGTGTGGTGCTCCGGAAGGAAGTCGTAGCGCGTCTGCGTTGCGCCGTCCACGCCTTTTCCGAACGCCCCACCCGAGCCGATCGCGATCTTGGACTGTTCGAGCTGATAACCGGCGAGCGAGGCCGTGTCACTCGAGTTGGTAAACGCCGTAAGGCGCTCGAGCTGGTAGTCCTTGAGAAGCGAGACGCCGAACGCCGGAAGAACGACGAGCACCGCCATGATGGACGCGACAATGCTGGCGCCGAGCGTCGCTAGGTGCGCGAGCGGGATCCCGGTGACGAGCAAGATGGTCGCGAGAATGGCGAAGTAGACGAGCGTCGTCCCCAGGTCAGGCTGGAGAAACACGATCAGTGCCGGCACAGTCGTCACGCCAATCAGCGTGAGCGTGAACCGCCACGTTCCGAGGGTGCTGGTGCGCTCCACGGCGATGGACGCGAGAATGACGATGATCGCCACCTTGCCGATCTCGGATGGTTGGAGTTTGAAGACCCCAAAGTCGATCCAGCGACTCGAGCCGCGTACCTTGGCACCGATGGCAAGCACGACCGCGACGGCGGCGCAGAGGCCACCGAAGAGCAGCCAATGGGCTCCGGCAACCCGGTGGATGTCGACGGTCATCGCCGCGACCATCAGCACGGCCCCGGCCCCGACGTAGATGGCCTGTCGGGCGAAGAAGAAGTTCGGCGAGCCCTCGATGTCACCGACGGTCGCGGCGCGCACGACGAAGATGCCGAATGCGGAGATCCCGAGCGCGACGATCAGCAGGGTCCAGTCGAGGCCCGCGAACGTGTCGCGAAGGCGGTCGAAGGGATGCTGGCGCCCGCCGACCGGGGCGATCGGTGTGAGCGGGGTCAACTCGCGGCCCCATCCGGACGTACCACCGGTTGCCGGGAGGCTGCAACCTGCCTCAATCGATCCGCCTTCGCCCACGAATGCGCCCGATACTCGAGCAACGCCGCGACACGACGTGCCGCAGCCGTCGGAGCGGCATGGGTTCTTCCGAGACGCTTGATTCCGAGTTGCTGATCGAAGTCCGCTGGCTGCGACACGTCGCGACTCAGCGTCCTTGGTCGCCCCCATATTCCCGATATGCGGGCTGACACTGCGTTCTCTTGCGCGTCGGCTTGCGCCGACGCTTCAGACGGTGGGCGCACCTGGCGGTGCGTCCACCTGTGCTCGGTCTCG
>JANMDN010000087.1:0-35042 GCA_031376285.1 Actinomycetes bacterium | reverse complement strand
CGAGACCGAGCACAGGTGGACGCACCGCCAGGTGCGCCCACCGTCTGAAGCGTCGGCGCAAGCCGACGCGCAAGAGAACGCAGTGTCAGCCCGCATATCGGGAATATGGGGGCGACCAAGGACGCTGAGTCGCGACGTGTCCCGTCCAGCGGACCTCGATCAGCAACTCGGAATCAAGCATCTAGTCGTGGCCTCCACGTTGGGCGCCTAATGAACCGGGACGAGGAGGACCTCGAGCTTCTCGCGGAGTTGGCTGGTGTGCTCGACCAGACCGTCACCCAGGCTGGGCTGACCTCGGGGACCTACCTCGTCCTACGCGAAGTCGCGTCCGCACCAGCCACGCTCCAGATCATGGCGGTCGCGGGGCGCCTCCATGGCGACCCCAACGAGGTCGCCGATCTGGTCGGACGCCTCGTCCAGATGGGGCTCCTGAGTGCCAAGGCCACAGGGGTCTCTGCGACGGATGCCGGTCGCTCGATGGCCGAGCAGATCGAAGTCGACGCGAACGAGGCCATTCGCGAATACGTCCTGGATCGCCCGCATACCGCGACGGTCTACGGCCTCGTGGCGGCGATGCAGTCCGGACGCTTCACGGTCACCGACCTGATCGAGTTCCTGCAGGAGAGCGCCGACGGGCCGAGCGGGGCGTGATCCCGGCCGGGATCACCGCCGCGACGATCGTCCCGATCACGATCATCGCCATCCTCGTTGTCCTGATCGCCGTGCTGTGCTGGCACAGGCTCCGCCAGCGGGACGACAGCCGCCGATAAGCGCCGCGTCAAGGTTCGTCGATGCCGCGCCGATACCGGAGTGTGGGCATCAATCGTCGCGTTGGGATCCTTGTGGCGGTCGGCGCACTCGCCATCGGCGGCACGTCCGTGTGGGCCAACGGGTCCGTGGAGGTCGAGCGGGTATGCGGCGAGAACCTCGATGATCCACGCGTGAACAATGTGTCGGCCAAACGCTTGACCCCCGCCCAGCGTGCCCGCGCGATTCGGATCGCACTGGCCGATCCCCTCGTTCAGGCACTCATTGTCGGTGAGAGGCCACGCGAGAGCCCGTCGATGAAAACCCCGGGATACTTTGTCTTTCCCACGGGCAGAACCGTTGAGTACCTGGGCGTCAGTGCTCTGGTCGCCTTCAAGCTCGCGCACCCATTGGCGCCCGGCATCTACAGGTGGCGAAACACCGGAGCGAAGTACAACCGGGACTGCACCAACCTCGCCGAATCGATCTGGACCCAGGTCTACGAGGGTGAGGCCGCTGGCACCAGCCCAAGCGGAGACATCCGGTTCTCGACACAGCGCCTCCATGTCGACGTGAGCCTCGGTCGAGGCCGAGTGGTTGCGCTCATCCCGGATGCCTTCGTTTCCGAATATATGCGCCCCGTCGGCGAACCGGAGTACCTCTACCGGGCGAAGTAGGGCTCTCGATCAGTGCATGACTGTTTCGCCGAGGGCTTCCCAGACGTCGAGCTTCGTCCGGACGCGCTTGATGACCTCGTCGGTGAACTCCTCCGTTGAGCAGTCGCCACCCAGGTCGGCGGTGCGCACGTCCTCAGCGACGGCGGCAAGCGCTGACTCGTAGATCGCCCGAGACGCGCGGCTCGCTGACTCACCCGGCATGTACGAGAGCACCGAGGCCGCCGCGAGGATCATGCCCAACGGGTTCGCGATGTTCTTGCCCTGCAGCGTTGGCGCCGTCCCATGGGGCGCCTCGGCCATCGCGACGATTGCCCGGAAGTCCTCCCCGAAGGCCAGCACGACCGACTCTGAGCCCGCGATCGATCCAAAGAGCGGCAGCACCATGTCCGAGAGGCAATCGCCGTCGCGATTGAGTGCGGGCACCACGAGCGCGTCGCCGCTGTGGCTGATCAGCGCGGCGTACGTCGCATCGATCAGCATCGGACGGTAGGTGACGTCGGGATACCGCTCGGCAGCCGCGTCGAGCTCCTCCTTGAGCATCCCCTCATAGACCGGTGACACGGTCCACTTCGGCCCACCGGTGACCGCGGCGTGCATCTTTCGGCCCTGAATGAAGGCAAACTCCGCGACGGCGCGGCAGGTGCGTCGGGAGATGTGCTCCAACCGGTAGGCGACCTCATCGAGGCCGGTACCTTCACGGTGCTCGCGGGCGTTGTACGCGTCGTCGACGGCCATCCGCACGATCGAGATCGGTGCATGAATGCCGCCGAGCGGCCGAACCCCAGGGAGGCGTCTACCCGTGCGGATGATCACCGTGCCGTCGATGGCCTCGCGAAGGATCGCGTTGGGGCTCCCGACATCGCCGACGGCCTCCGGTGTGATCGTCGCCGCTTTCAGTCCGCAGCCGTGCTCGCGCATCGCGGCGGCCGCGTCGAAGACCACCTGATTCTTGGTCCGGCGCCGGTTCTCGAGGGAGAGGTCGAAATGGGCAAGGTCAAGATCGAGGCCGGCACCTTCGGCCCCGAGCACGCGAAGGGCCTCCCCAAGGAGCTCTTGCCCGGTCTGGTCGCCATCCATAACGACGAGAGTCTGCGCGGCCATCGGCGTCGACTATACGCCCGGCTTGAGCGCACTCGGCCGGACCTGGGTCGTCCGACGTGCGCAAAACCAACGGGGTCCAGGCGCACGGCGCTTGCACCCGTTCGCGGCGACGTCACTCCAGGGGTGTGAGATGGCGCGCGACGACGTCGGCGGCACCCTCGTCGCAGTCGCCGATCCAGTCGCCCAAGCGTGACGCAAAGGGCGTCAAGACCCCCGCAATCCCGGCCCGTTCATCGATCTCGCGCAAACGCGTTACCGTCGTCTCTGGGAGCCCCGCTTGGGCTTCGACAAGGGGTTCGGTCGCCCGGACGTAGCTGGCGTGGGCGACCTGAAGCGCGATGTGAAGCTCGGTCGCCTGCTCGACACCGGCAAGCGACGACACAACTCGCAGCGGAGCGGCTGGCCATGCGGCGAGCGCAAGGGCGCGCTCGGCAAGCTCGCCGAGCGCCTCGTCCACGCCGAGCGAACCGGTACTGACCGCCAGGGCCGAGCCAGCCGACTGGGCGAGTGCGTGCAACGCGGCGACATCGACCTCGTCGTCGGCTCGCTCGCAGAGGAGCGCCGCCGCCGCCACCTCGCGGGCCTCGCGCTCGGAGGTCACCGGCACAAAGGACGCGTCCAGGCACGCGAAACTCGGGCCCGCGAGGGCCACGAGATAGTGCCGACGGCCGGGGCCGATCTCCACCGCGCGAACCCCGAGGATCTCCGCCCCTTGCGAAAGCCCGGCGACCGCGTGGCCAGCCGTCCCGAGGTCGGCCGCCAGTTGCTTGAGTTCGGTCTCCGACACCGCCACAAGGGTAGTGGCCGGACGGGACCTCGGATGGCTTCTGCGCGACGTGAGATGCCGTTCAGGCGCGTTGCGCGCGGCACTAGACTTGAGGCGTGGACGCCGGAACACCCGTAGCCCTCATGGGCGCGCGAGCGCTGAGCGCTGCCCTTGGCGAGGTGCTCGGCCGCCGATCCACGAGGACACTCGCTCACGGGCAGCGCTCGGCGGTGATGCTCCTCCTCCACGATCGTGACGGGGCGGCGCACATCATCTTGACCCGACGCTCCGACTCCGTGGGCCATCACCGGGGGCAGGTCTGTCTCCCGGGCGGGCGCTTCGAAGACGACGATGAATCCCTGCTTGCGACGGCGCTCCGAGAGACCGAGGAGGAACTGGGGTTTGCTCCGGCTGACATTCAGGTGGTCGGTGCCCTCGACGAAGTGCACACCCGGGGCTCGGGTTTTGCCATCACGCCGTTCGTGGGTCTACGTGAGCGCGTCTGCGAGCCGGTCCCGTGCACGGCTGAGATCGCCCGTGTTCTCGAGGTTCCGCTCGCGGAGCTTCTCGCCCTGGACGGCGCGCTCCCCGAGAACCCAACGATCGACACCCTGCGCTATCCGCTCCTCGGCGAAGATGTCTGGGGCGCCACCGCCCGCATCCTCCGGGGGTTCTGCGCGCACGTCAAGGATGCGCTCGCGACCGAACCGGTGTTAGATGGTTGATTCCGAATTGTGGTCGAAAGGTCCGGTGAGCGAGACCGAGCACAGTTGGACGCACCGCCAGGTGCGCCCACCGTCTGAAGCGTCGGCTCAAGCCGACGCGCAAGAGGACGCAGTGTCAGCCCGCATATCGGGAATATGGGGGCGACCAAGGACGCTGAGTCGCGACGTGTCCCGTCCAGCGGACCTCGATCAGCAATTCGGAATCAAACATCTAGTGTCGTGAGTCGAAAATTCGTGGGCGGTTTTGGCGAGCGAGACCGAGCAAGGCCAGGACGCAGTGTTTCCCTGCATATCGGGAATATTCGGGGAACCAAGGACGCCGCATTGCGACGGGTCGCAGCCGTCAAGAGCGACGATGAATTAATGAATCAGGGCACTAGGGGCGGTCGACCCCGATCGCAAGCGATGAGCGTGCGGGAAGGTCGGGGTCGCCTTCCCCACCAGCCTCTCCGCCGGTTGCAAGTGCCTCGAGGCGCGCCATCGCTGCCTGCAGACCGTCCTGGCGATCATCGGTCGGCCCAAGCGCGGCGGCGAAGGCGGCGACGCGCTCGCGGATCTGCAACGCGAAGTGTGGCGTTGCGGCCCCGATAAGCTGAGCCAGCTCGTCGTCGGTGGGGAGGTCGTGGACGTGCTCGGAGACAGACACGGGTGGATCCTACCAAGCGCCCAACGGGCCTCTCGGCCTGAAGCGTCGCCCCGATACTGGCCTCCGCGCGCTCCGTCGGCAAGGATAGACGCGTGACACACTCGCCTGACCCGGGACGCATGGCCATCGGCGTCCTGCTCGAACTGCGCTTGGTACCGGTTGTCCAATGGTCGTTCACCGGTGTGATCCTCGGCACCGCCCTCGTGGCGCGAAATGCGTCGATTAGCGTGCCGATCCTCATCGCATCGGTTGTCGTGGCGATGCTGATCCACGGTGTGATCGCCCACTGCGCCAACGACATCGTCGACTGGAAGTCCGGCACCGACGCCCACCCCGCGCCTCGCCTGCTGTCGGGTGGCAGCAAGGTTTTGGGACTCGGGCTCCTGCGGCCACGGGACCTCCGGATCATGGGCATCATCGGGGCATTCTTGGCGGCGGTGATCGGCGTGGTGGTGGCCTCAGAGCGAGGCTGGTGGCTGCTCGGGCTCGGCCTGGTCGGGATGATCTTCGCCGCCGCCTACTCACTCCCGCCGGTGCGAGGCGCGTATCGACCTGTCATCGGTGAGGCCATCGCGGTGGCCTGCGGTTGGATCTGCGTTTTCGGAGCCGACGCCGCGCAGCGAGGCGCCCCCTCAGCGCTCGCCGCCGCGGTCGCGCTGCATTGGGTGCTCTCCTGCATGACCATGCTCATGCTGCATCACATCCCCGATCGCGAGCCCGACCTCGCCGCCACCCCCCAGAAGCGCACCACCGTCGCGCTCTTCGCGGCGCGGCCGCACTGGTACGCCGCGGCCTGGCCCATTGCTGGCGCCGTGGTCGGATCGTGGGTGGCGATCGCTGCGCTCCCCGAGCTCTGGCCGTCGGTTGCGGGCGCGGTCCTCGCCGCCGTCGCGGCGCTCGCGGCCAAGCCCGGTAACCTGGCGTCGGTGACGCGCAGCGAGATCGCATCTGTTCTCGTCGTGATGCTCGGCGGACTCGTCTCGGCCGCCCTCATGGCCCCGACGCTTGCCTGGGCCGCCATCGTCCCCGCGGTACTCCTTCCGCTCGACGCCATCGCCGGCAAGCACGCGGCGCGCATCGCGAGACCCGAGCCGCCAGACCCGGGAGCCACTGGCCGACCAGCCGCGGCCCACGGAGCACCTTAAACGGACCGCTCGGACCGGCTCTTAGCGGCCGGTTCAATCGGTCTCACGTGACCGGTGGCACGATGTCCTCGTCGGTCCTGAATCCAAACGGACCGCTCAGACCGGCTCCCCACGACCGGTTCAACCGGTCTCACGTGACCGGTGGCACGATGTCCTCGTCATTGGTCCGAGGTGAGTTCAACGAGCGTGCCCGTCGGTGGTCCCCCCTCCATGTCGCCCCACATTCCGCGATGGTGACGTCGAGCCTCGCGCTCAAGCGCGGCGAATCTCGGCGCGTGGCGAAGGTTCGGCGCGAAGGGGTAGGCACGCGCCAGCCCGCGTCGGACGAGTTCGACGTTGACCATCGCCGACCCTCGATACACATAGGCGAGCAGTCGACCATATTTGTCGTGCGTTTCGATATCGGTGACCAGACGAACGATCGATCCGGCAACGAGGCCGCGGTTGGCAATGCGGGCTCGGTCGGCGAACCGCTGCACCGGTTTTCGCGGGTGGTGCAGCTCGGGCGTGTCAACCCCGAGGTAGCGCACGGTGCCGATGCCGGAGACAACGATCGTGTCCCCGTCGAGGACCTTGACGACCCGTCCCGCCTTCGGTTCGAATCGATGCGGGAACGGCCCCGGGACGCGCGACGCGCGGGCAAGTGCCCAGCCCAGGAGCCCGACGAGCACCACCACAAACCCCAGACTCGCCCAGGTCGCCCGCCGACGCCGTATCCCGTTCCCGAGCCCGCGCTCCACTAACATTGTCGCTGCTTCTCAATCGTCAGCTTGGAGCGAACCGGTGGCAATGCGGGACGACGACAAGCTCGTGCGACAGCTGTCACTCGTGGCCTTCCTGATGGCACAGGGGAGGCCTGCGACGGCGGCAGAAATTCACGAGTCCGTCGAGGGCTACGGCGGGATGAGCGACCAGTCGTTCCTGCGGCGCTTTTACTCGGATCGAGGAGAGCTCGAGGCCCTCGGGATCAGGCTGACGGTTCACCGGGCCGACGACGACCCCTTCCAGGGCGACCTCTACACCCTCATCGGGCACGACTACTACCTCGGCGAGATTGACTTCTCGGAGGAAGAGACATCGGCGCTGCACACGTGTCTCTACCTCCTCGAAGGCCAGTTCGCCTACGCCGAACCGCTTCGCCTCGCCTTGCAGCACCTCACGCTTGGGCGCCCGAGCCCGCTCGACGACCAGGCGGCGAGGACGGTGTCGGTCAACCTCCTGAGCGACGGCTACTCCGCAGAGGTCGCCGCCCACCTCTCGAAGATCGAGACGGCGATCAGTCGCCGGAAGACCATCCGGTTCTCGTACTACAGCATCGGACGCGACGAGCGCGGCGAGCGTCTCGTCGATCCGTACAGCCTGATGTACCTGGGTGGCCACTGGTATCTCGTGGGCTATGCCCATGAGCGCGAAGACATCCGCTGCTTCCGGCTCTCCCGTATCGAGGGACGCATCACGTTTCGAACCCGGGCCGAGCATGACTTTCCCCCAGCTCGCGACCTGGACCTGTCGAGGTACCGCGAACGCGCTCCGTGGCAGCTGAGTGACACCACCGGCCTTGCCACGATCGCGCTCTCGCCGAAGATCGCCTGGTGGGTCGAGCAGATGTTCGGTACCTATGGAACCACCGCGATGGCCGACGATGGGTCGGGACGCTACGAAACGGAGTTCGGAAGTAGCCGCGAGCTCGTGAGCTGGGTTCTCGGTCTCGGCGATGAGGCCGCCATCGCGGAACCCGACCACCTTCGTGAGGAGGCAGCGACCGCCCTGCGCAACGTCGGGAAAGCCCACACCGGGCCACCGCCCGCGGTCCCCCCCCCGGTCGAGACCGCCGCCGCGGAGCGGCGCCAGCAGACGCCACCGGCCGCTCCGGAGGGGATTGTCCCGGCTGAGCGATTTAGTCGCCTCCTGGCGCTGATGACGAGACTCTTGTCGGCGTGTGGACGCGAGCGCTCGGTGCGCGTGCGATGCGACGAGCTCAGGGCATCGCTGAACGTCGCCCAAGACGTGCTCGAGGAGGATCTGAACCTCCTCAACCTGATCAACTTCGGTGGGGGTTGTTACGCCCTCTACGCTCAGGTCGACGGCCCCGATGTCGAGGTCACGAAGGAACGCTACGGCGACCAGTTCGCGCGACCGGCTCGCCTTTCGCCCCTTGAGGCGAAGGCACTCGTCTGGGCGCTCGATTTCATCGGTGATCGGCTCCCTTTCGGCACGCACGATCCGCTTGCTTCGGCCCGAGCCAAGATTGAGGCCGCCATCGGCGACGGCCCGCGGCCGACCGTCGAGATCGGCCGGATCCACACCGCCAACGCCGAGGTGGCGACGGCCATCAACCAGGCAATCCGCGAGGACCGGGTCGTCGAGATCGAGTACTGGACCGACTCCCGCGGTGCGATGACAAAGCGTGCCATCGAGCCGCACATGCTGATGAACGCACGCGATGCCTGGTATGTCGTCTCGCACTGCCAGCGTGTCAAGGATCGCCGGACCTTCCGCCTGGATCGCATTCGTAGCGCTCGCGTGCTCGATGAACTCTTCACGCGGCGACCGGAGCTGAGCGGCACCGGCCAGGCTCCGTGGCAGCGCGACGAGTCCGACGCGTCGTCCGCTGGCACGGCCGTGGTGTGGTGCAGCCCAACCATCGCCCGCTGGTTCGCCGAAGAGCATCCTGTCCGGGCAACCAACGCCGACGGCTCGGTTGTCGTCGAGATCGCCTACGCCTCGGATGGCTGGCTCGCCAAGGAGATCCTCAAGCAGCAGGCTGACGCCGTGTTGCTCGAACCCGCCGAGCTGCGCGGCACGATCGCCAAGACCGCCGAGCGAATGCTCCCCGCACGTGCCACAATCGCCGCAGCGCAGCCCCGGACAACGACGACCTAGCGGTCCGAGCTCCGCGGTCGTCCCTTGTCGACGTCCTTCGGAGGAGTGCAGACGGCCCGGGTACGGACCCAGCCCCGTCACATCCGACCGCCCCGCGCACCCGTCGTGTGAACACGGCCGCCGCTCATGCGCACCGCCCCGACGATCTCGAGCTCAGCGACCGCCGCACCCACCGCAGCGGCAGCGACCCCAAGGCCGTGGGTCAACTCGTCGCACGATCGCGGCCCCTCCCTCAGGAGTTCAAGGACGTCCGCCCCGATACCCGGCGCCATTGGCGGATCCGACGGGGCGTCAATCCAGCCCGGATGTGGAACCTCTGCGACGACATCGTCAACGGACTCGCAGAGCGCTGCACCCGCCCGAATAAGCGCATGGCAGCCCGCCACGAGAGGCGACCGTGGACGACCTGGCACGGCAAGGACGGGACGGCCGAGCTCCAGCGCGAAGTCGGCGGTGATGAGCGCACCTGACCGGTCGCCGGCTTCGATGACGACGACACCGTCGCAGATGCCCGCCACGATTCGATTGCGGGCGGGGAAGCGCCAGGGCGCTGGGCGAGTGCCCGGCCAGTACTCGGACGCCACGAGGCCGCTCGCGTGAATGGCTCCGTGAAGCGCTCGGTTGGCCGCCGGGTAGGTGATGTCGGCCCCGCAGCCAAGGACCGCGATGGTTGGCCCTCCGGCCTGGAGTGCGCCACGGTGGGCGGCGGTGTCAATCCCCCTTGCCATGCCGCTGACAACCGTCGCGCCACGCAGCGCCAAGGCAGCTGCGATCCCTTCGGCGAAGCTCATTCCTTCGACCGAGGCCCGTCTCGCACCGACGATGGCGATGACCGGCCGATCATGAAGCGTCGGCAAGTTCTCGCTGAGCGCCCCGGCCACAAAGAGCCCAAAGGGTGGATCGAAGAGGTCGCGAAGGCCGGGCGGCGAGCGGTCATCGTCGCCCGCTACAAAGTGCTGACCGGCGTCGGCGATCTCACGCTCGAGCCGTTCGGGGTGACTGGCCCGAATCTCTCGGTGCAGTGCTGCGGATTGCGCGGCGTCAACGCCGAGCGCGCGGCGAAGGAGCGCCGGACTAGCGTTCCAAAGGGCGGCGATACCGCCTGCCAAACGGACGCCGTGCTGCAAGTCGCGACCCGTTTCGTGTGCCAGCCATGCAAGGCCCAGTGCCGCGTTCATCCTCGGAACCCGCTCTGCCCTACACGGTAGCCAATCGCCTCCGCGAGATGCTCGGTTTCGACACGGTCGCTTTCGCCCAGGTCCGCGATGGTCCGCGCCACGCGAATCACGCGATCAGACGCCCGAGCGGAGAGTCCAAGGCGGTCGATCGCGCGTCCAAGGAGACCGACGCACGGCCCGTCGAGCTTGGCGACGCGACGAGCGGTCGCGGGGTCGAGGAGTCCGTTCGGGCCGTCCTGACCGCGGCCGCCTTGGCGAAGCCGCGCACCCGCGACTCGCGCCCGAACCGACTCGCTTGCCTCTCCTCCCTCTTCAGACAGCACCTCGTCCCGCGTCAGCCGTGGCACCTCGATTCGCATATCGAGCCGATCTGCGACCGGTCCGGAGAGCCTCGCCCGATATTGCTCAGGCCGGCCCGGCGCACACGTGCACCGCCCCGACGGGTCGCCATCGAAGCCGCACGGACACGGGTTTCCGGCGCAGACCAAGAGAACCCGGGCCGGAAAGCGCGAGCTCCACGCCGCTCGGCTGACGTCAACGCACCCTTCCTCGAGTGGCTGGCGAAGCGAGTCGAGGACCGACGGCGCAAACGCGCAGACCTCGTCGAGGAAGAGCACCCCGAGGTGGGCGAGGCTGATTTCGCCCGGTCGCGGGGAGCGCCCCCCGCCGACGAGTCCGGCCGCCGAGATTGAATGGTGCGGGGCGCGAAAGGGTCGTGCCGTGACGAGCGGCCGACTCAGATCGAGCATCCCCGCCGCAGACCGTATTCGCGTGATCGCGATCGCCTCGGGGACGCTGAGTGGCGGGAGAAGACCGGGAAGCCTACGGGCGAGCATCGTCTTTCCGCCGCCGGGTGGGCCCATCATCAGCAGCGAATGAAAACCCGCAGCGCTGATCTCGAGTGCCCGTCGTCCCGACGACTGCCCTCGAACATCGACAAGGTCGGGCACAGACTGCGGCGCGGTCGGAAGGGCGTCGAGATCGACCGACCACGGCTCGATCGCCGTGGTCCCGAGCATCTGCTCGACCGCATGGCGAAGCGTACGCGCCCCGATCACTTCGATGCCCGCAACAAGTGATGCCTCAAGGGCATTCGCAAGGGGCACCACGATGCGCGATCTCCCCCGCTCGGCGGCATGCTGGGCGATCGCCAACACGCCCGGAATCGGGCGGAGCGATCCATCCAAGGCAAGCTCGCCGACCGCGACGACCCCTTTCAGGGAACTCAGGCGCAGCTGGGCGGACGCTGCGAGCAGCGAGAGCGCGATCGGGACATCGAACTGCGGTCCGATTTTCTTCAGGTCGGCGGGTGCCAAGTTCGCGACGATCCGGCCGTGGGGTACCTCGTAGCCCTGATTTGAGAGCCCTGAGCGCACTCGCTCACGGGCCTCCTGAACCGCGGTGTCGGGCAGGCCGACAATCGCAAACGACGGACCTCCGCGCCGCAGATCGACCTCGACGTCGATGGCGTACGTGTCGAGCCCGACGAGGGCTGCGCTTTCAATCATGGCGATCACGTCGTCGATAGTGCTCCGCCAACCCGTCACGGTGCGACACACATCTGCGCCAACAACGTGCCGACTCTGCGTCGAAATGCCCATACACTGGACACACAGGCCTCATTTGAAGGAAGAGCAATGGACTTCGACCATGTCGCGCTGCAGGTTCCGGATATCGACGCGGCGGTCCGTTGGTATCTCGAAACGATCGACGGTGCTCGCGTTACGTATCAGGACGAAAGCTGGGCGTTGATCGAGGCGGGCGGAACGAAAGTCGCCTTCGTCGTCGAAGGCCAGCACCCCACGCACATCGCCTGGCGGGTCGACGCCGAGCGCCTTGAGAGCCTTGCCAGAGCGAACAGCCAGGCGATTTGCACCCATCGCGACGCCACTCGCAGCATCTACCTTCAGGGCCCGGGGGGCCACGCGGTGGAGCTGATCAGCTACCCAGATGACCCGTTGCCGTCCCGAGACTGAGCTGACACAGAGTTGACACGAGTGTGACCACCGCTGGCACGACTCGGCGGTGCAGGCTTCCTGAATGGGCGACACCGGGGCGGCGGGACGCAGAGGCGAGCGCGCCACAGAGCGCTATCTGATCCGGCGCGGCTGGACCATCGTCGCGAGGAACTGGCTCGGTCCCGGTGGTGAGCTCGACATCGTTTGTCGCCGCCGCGGGGTGCTGATGCTCTGCGAGGTCAAGGCGCGCGGCGAGGCGGAACAGGACGTCCTGCGACCGGCACAGGTGCGGCGCCTCGTCGCAACTTTCGCCCTCTACCGCCAGAACCATGCGTCACAACGCGACGTCGAGGTTCGGATGGCGCTCTTCACCGTCGATCTCGGGCGGCGTCCGCTACGTGTCCGTCTCGCCTATGAGTTCGACGACCAATGACGCCTCCTCGAGCGACCACTGGAACGAACGTCGGTGGAGGGCGCACGGACCGCGGCTCGCCAGATGCGCACGATGTGCCCGCGTTCCGTATCCGACGTGATCTTCGAAGCCGTAGCCGGGGTGGGCATCCCGGGCCAGCTCTCGCATGAGTCGATCTCGGACGGTCTTGGCAATGACGGACGCCGCCGCGACCGCCGCGCTGGTCTGGTCGCCCCGAATGATCGCGCGGTGTGGCGGGGAGCCGGACGGAAGCCGAAAGCCGTCGACGAGGGCAATATCGGGGGCCGGGCGCAACATGGCCACCGCGCGGGCGAGGAGGCTCAAGTTCGTCCGGTGCAGACCGTCGAGGTCGATTCGTCTCGCGCTCGCAGATTGGACGACGACCTGCTCGGCACGAGCCAGGATCACACCGGACAGGGCCTCGCGCGCCGACTGGCTCAGGCGCTTGGAGTCATCCAACATGGCAAGCTCCGAGCGGGCTCGCCGGGACAACGTCTCGATGTCGAAGACGACCGCCGCGATGACGATCGGCCCCGCAAGCGCACCCCGTCCCGCCTCGTCGACGCCGGCAACGCGCTCGACGCCGAGCCGGCGGTCAAAGGCAAAGAGCGCACGCGCAGGGCGTACGCGGGACGCGGCAGCTACCGCTGCTTCTCCCGAATACGGGCCTTCTTGCCAAGTTTCCCGCGCAGGTAGTAGAGCTTGGCTCGACGGACGTCGCCCTCCATCACGCGTTCGATCAGCTCGACCTTGGGCGAGTGAACCGGGAACGTGCGCTCGACTCCGACGCCGAAGCTTTGCTTACGCACCGTGAAGGTCTCACGTGACGTGGAACCCTGACGCTTGATGACCGTGCCCTCGAAGACCTGGATCCGCGAGCGCGAACCCTCGATCACGCGAAAGTGCACCTTGACCGTGTCCCCCGGGCCGAACTCGGGAATGTCCTCGCGGAGCTGCATGCGCTCCAGGCTCTCGATCACGCTGCTCATTTTCAGGGGGCTCCTTGGCCAGCCACGAACTCAGTCGACGGCCGGGGAGGATAGCAAGATCGCCGGCACGGGGCGGCCATCAGCCGAGGTTTGCTTGCCGCCACGCCTCGATCGCGCCGTGGTCCCCGGAACGCAGGACGTCCGGAACTCCCCAGCCACGGAACTCCGCCGGCCGCGTGAAATGCGGGTGCTCGGTTCCTCCATCAAGCGATGGCGAGAACGACTCCCGATCGAGACTCTCCGTGTTCCCAAGGGCGCCGGGGAGACGGCGGCAGAGGGCGTCGATCATCGCCATCGCCGCGGTCTCGCCACCGGCCAGCACGAAGGGGCCGAGACAGAGGGCGTCGTTTGCCAACTGCGTGTGCACCCGCTCGTCGAACCCCTCGTAGCGGCCGCACAGCAGGGTGAGCGACGAGAGGCCCGCGAGTTCGCGGGCGACCCCGTCGTCAAACCGGCGCCCGCGCGGAGTCAGCACGGCGACACGCCGAGTCGTGAGGAGGCCGGCCCCGCTCTCCCCGTAGACCGCCTCGAGCGCGGCGGCCACGACATCGACCCTGATGACCATTCCCGGGCCACCGCCGTAGGGCGCGTCGTCAACCTGGCCGTTGCGAAGGGGAGTCGAGTCGCGGAGGGAAAAGCAGCGTAGGTCGAGGTCCGCGCTCACGGCCGCATTTGCAAGATGACGGGGGCGGCGCATCCAGTCGAACCACTCCGGGAAGAGGCTGAAGACGTCGATCTGCATTGACTAATGGTCTGTCGTCGAAATAGCGATGCGGTTGCGACGGCTGCGACGCGTCGCGAGGCGGCGTCCTTGGTCGCCCACAGATACCCGATATGGGGTCTGACACATCATCCTCTTTTGCCCCGGCTTTTCAGCCTGGGCGCCAGACGGTGTTCTCGCCTGGTGACGAGTGCACCTGCGCATTGGTCTCGCTCGGCGGGTCCAGGCCACCACAATTCGCAGTCAATCATCTGACTAGCGCGGCTGGTCGAAGTCGAGCAGGCCTTCCCGAACGTTGATGCGTCGCGACGTGGTGTCAAGCTTCGGGATCGCATCGAGCGTGAATGGAAGAAGGAGTGGGCCGTCCTCGCACGCGACCTCCATCGCATCGTTGGCCGGACCCGGATGGACATCGGTTACCACCCCGAGACGACGCTTCCCGCACCACACCTCGCAACCGATCACGTCGCGAACGTACACCGCGTCTGGGTCGGCCAGCTCGGCGAGCTTGACCGAGGCGAGCAGTATCTCCGCGCCGCTGAGGAGCTCCGCTTGGGCTCGGTGGCTGACACCGACGAGCGCGAAGATCGGATTGGTCGGCGTTCCGGCGACCGACGTGACCTCGACGTCTCGAAGTGCGCCGCCGCTCAAGCGAAGCGAGAGGCGATCCCCCGCCCGGACGGCGCCGAGCGTATCCCCGGTCGCGCGGGCGCGCACGGCGCCTCGTATACCGTGGGCCTTCGCAACTCGGCCGACGACCACCATGGGCTCGCCCACCGGCCCCCCGGTGCTATTCGTCGACGATGTCGAGTGTCAGGCGCGAACCGTCACGGCCAGCCGCGACCACGAGCGTCCGTAGCGCGCGCGCGACCCGGCCCGAGCGTCCGATGACCTGGCCCATGTCGCCTGTGGCGACACGCAGGGCCACAACGCTCCCCCGACCGCGATCCTCGACGGTCGCCTGGACCTGATCGGGATGGTCGACGAGGAGCCGAGCGAGATCGCCGACCATCACGGCGGCGACCTGTGCGGACTCGCTCAGGCTGCGGCCGCCTGGGCTTCGGCGATCTTGATCAGCTTCCGCACGGCTGGAGTCGGCTGGGCGCCATTCGCGATCCAGCGCTTGGCCTTCTCGACGTCGACCACGACGATCGAGGGGTTTGGCTGCGGGTTGTAGCGGCCGATCGTTTCGATGTTGCGACCATCCCGAGGCGCGCGGGAGTCCGCGACGACCACACGGTAGATCGCGTTCTTCTTGCTTCCGATTCGAGTGAGTCGAATTTTGACCACAGTTCTCCTTCAGGAATGACGGCGGAATGGTAGCGGTTCTGGGAGGGGAAAGCGCCCGCTAGGGTCGTGAGTCGAAAACTCGTGGGCAGCTTTGGCGAGCGAGACCGAGCACAGATGGACGCACCGCCAGGTGCGCCCACCGTCTGAAGCGTCGGCTCAAGCCGACGCGCAAGAGGACGCAGTGTTTCCTGCATATCGGGAATATTCGGGGAACCAAGAACGCCGTATTGCGAAGCGTCGCAGCCGCCAAAACCGACCACGAATTAATGGATCAGGACACTAGCCAAGGAGGGGCGGACGACCGCCCTTGCCGAAGCGCTTCATGAGCTTTTGCATCTGTTTGAACTGCGTCAGGAGCTGGTTGACTTCCTGCGGCGACGTTCCGCTACCCGCGGCGATCCGCTGACGCCGACTCCCGTTGATGATCTCCGGGCGCCGCCGCTCCTGCGGGGTCATGCTCCGAACGATCGCCTCGACCCGATCCAGCTGCTTCTCGTCCACCTCAAGGCCCTTGAGCCGCCCCATCCCCGGCATCATCCCGAGGATCTGCGAGATCGGACCCATCTTGCGGACCTGACGCATCTGCTCCATGAAGTCCTCGAGGGTGACTTTTCCGGTGCGCAGTTTGCGCTCGATGTCCTTCGCGGAGTCCTCATCGACGGTCGCCTGGGCGCGTTCGATCAAGGTCAGGACGTCGCCCATCCCGAGGATCCGGCGCGCCATGCGGTCGGGGTGGAACGCCTCGAGCGCATCGATCTTCTCGCCCGTGCCCACGAACACGATCGGCGCACCCGTCACCGCGCGCACCGAGAGCGCCGCGCCGCCTCGCGCATCGCCGTCGAGCTTGGTGAGGATGACCCCATCGAACTTCACAGCCTCTGAGAAGGCGGTTGCGACGTCGACAGCGGTTTGGCCGGTCATTGCGTCGAGCACAAGCACGACGCTCGTCGGCTTTACGGCGTCGCGGATCTCGACGAGCTCACCCATCATCTCGACGTCGATTGTGAGGCGGCCGGCGGTGTCGACGATGACGAGGTCGCGGCCCGTCCTCGCCGCCTCGGCAATACCAGCCCGCGCGATCGCGACGGGGTCGCCGGATTCATCGCGGTAGACGGGCACCGAGATCTGCTGACCGAGCACCGCCAGCTGCTCCATCGCCGCCGGACGCCGAACGTCACACGCCACAAGGAGCGGCGCGCGGCCCTCGGCGGCGTAGTGGCGGGCAAGTTTGGCGCTACAGGTCGTCTTTCCGGCGCCCTGAAGGCCCGCCATCAGGATGATCGTCGGCGGTCTCGGTGAGGTGGGGAGGCGGGCGGCGGTGCCGCCCATGAGACGCGCGAGCTCTTCGTCGACGATCTTCACGACCTGCTGATCGGGGGTGAGGGAACTCATCACCTCCGCGCCGGTGGCCCGCTCTTTGATCGCGTTCGTGAGCTGCTTGACAACCGGAAGGCTGACGTCAGCTTCGAGGAGCGAGACCCGGATCGCGCGCATGGCCGCGTCGATGTCCGCCGCGGTGAGCTTGCCCCGCCCGCGCAGCGACCCGAAGACTTTCTGGAGTTTCTCGGAGAGATCGTCGAACACGCGCGGAGGGTACTACACACCCTCAGGGCGCCCGCCGGCTAACGCTCCGGACTGAAGATCGCCTCGGCGAACGCGCGCGATTCGAATGGTTGGAGGTCATCGAGCGTCTCGCCGGTCCCGATGATCTTGACCGGAATGCCGAGCTGACGGCGAATCGCGACAACGATGCCGCCCTTCGCGGTGCCGTCGACCTTGGTCAGGACGACACCCGTTACACCAGCCGCCTCCGCGAACAGGGCGGCCTGGCTGAGACCGTTCTGACCCGTCGTCGCGTCGAGAACCAGGAGCACCTCGTGGGGCGCCGTCGGATCGACCTTCGAGACCACCCCAGCGACCTTCTTCAGCTCGTCCATGAGGTTGCGCTGCGTCTGAAGGCGGCCGGCCGTGTCGATCAGCACGACATCCGCGCCGCGCGCCCGTCCCGCGGCCACCGCGTCGTATGCGACCGCACCCGGATCCGCGCCATGGGCTTGGCGAACGAGTTGGGCGCCTGAGCGCTCCGCCCAGACCGCAAGCTGCTCGATCGCCGCGGCCCGAAACGTGTCCGCCGCACCAATCACCACGCGCTGGTCGAGCTCAGCCAGACGGTGGGCGAGCTTGCCGACCGTGGTCGTCTTGCCGCTGCCGTTCACACCGACGACGAGGATCACCGTTGGTCCGTGACCGAGGGCGATGCTCGGCGCCTCCTCCCCCATCTCGACCGCAATGCGCTGCCAGAGCGCCTTCGCGAGCTGTCGCCCACCGACGATGCGCCCTTGGGCCGTCTCGTCCCGGAGGTAGGACACCAGCTCCGTCGTCGCATCGACCCCACAGTCTGCCCCGATGAGGGCATCCTCGAGGTCCTCCCACGACGACTCCTCCACGAGCTTTCCCTCGAAGATCCCGGCGAGTTGGGGTGAGATCGCCTGCCGGGGGCGCGTCAGACCTTCGCGGAGCCGCGAAAAGAGACCTCGACGTCGGGGTTCTTCGGGATCCTGATCGGCGACCGGAGGCAGCAGGCCGAAAAACTCCGCCCATACGTCCTTGGCCGCGGCGTCCTCGCTCAAGCCGAACGCCCACCCTGGACCGCTCGCAGCGCGCGACGCACATAGGGGCGCGCCGGCCCCTCGACGCTTCGCGCAAGCCGGCGACTGACGACCTGTGACACGCCGTCCTGGCCCATCGTAACCCCGAAGAGCGTGTCTGCGACCTCGACGGTGGGCTGCTGGTGGGTGATCAGCACGAACTGTGTCTCGTCGGCAAGTCGGCGGATGACCCCAAGGAAGCGCCTGAGGTTGACGTCGTCAAGGGCAGCTTCGACCTCGTCGAGCACATACATCGGCGCGGGCCGCGACATCGCGACCGCAAGGAGAAACGCAAGTGCGATGAGGGATCGCTCGCCGCCGGAGAGAAGCGAAAGCGGGCGAGGCCGCTTTCCCGCCGGCACGACCTCGAGTTCAACTCCGGACTCGTCGCCCTCGTGCTCGGGCTCGACCAGGGTGAGACGCCCCGTGCCACCTGGAAAGAGCAGACCAACGACCTCCGTGAAACGCCCCGCCACGGAGTTGAAGAGTCGATCGAAGCTTTCGCTGACGGCGTCTTCCATCGCCGCGAGGTGCTCCCGAAGCGTCGCCGCAACCTTGTCGAGATCGGCGACTTGTTCGGCGATCTCAGCCTCGCGCTCGGCCAACTCCGCACGCTCGGATGCCGCCAAGGGGTTCACGATGCCCAGCGCGACGCGTCGCCGTTCGGCCGCGGCGAGTCGCTCGGTCAACGCCTCGAGGGTACCCTCGATCGGCTGGTCCGCGGGGGGAGGCGCTCCGGCTTCCTGGGCTCGCTCGGCGGCGACGGCGCGGTCGACATCCGCGGTGTGAAGCGCTTCGGTCAGCGTCCGCTCTCGCGCCACAGCGGCGTCGACACCGGCTCTTGCCGCCACCAAGGCGGCTTCGGCGACACTCACGGCCTGACGCGCCTGGTCTCGCTCGGCGCGAGCCACATCGCTCGCAGGGCGCAGCGCGACGGCGACGGCAGCGGTCGCGCGGCCGGCGCGACGCACCAGATCGAGGTCGGGGACCGCTGCCCCGGCGGTCGCGAGACGAGCACGCACGATCGCCTGGCGGGCCTCGATTTCTGAGACAGCTCCCTCCGCGGCGGTCAGCTTACCGCGGCTCTCGACGGCCCGCGCCCGTGCGTTGCGCAGCTCGTTCGCGGCTCGCTCGCTCGCCGCGCGCAGCGCCGCTTCACCGGACTGTGGGCCGTCGGCCGCAAGCGCAACCCCTCGCGCACGGCCATCGGAGAGGGCTGCCTCGGTGGTTGCCACGCGGCTTGCCAACTCGGCTCGCTCCGCCGAGGCCTGCGCGCACTGTTCGAGGTGACGCCGCGCGGCCGCCGTTGCTCCCTCGAGGGCCATCTCCAGTCGCCGCGCGGAGCGCTCGATGGCACGTGCCCGGACCTCGGCTCGACCAAGCTCCGTGCGTGCCGCGTCCAACTCGACCGCCGCCGCGTCGACGAGCTGCCGCGCCGTCAGCGCATCAGCGGTTGCCCGAGCGTGGAGCGCACGACGCGCCCATTCGCTCTGCGCGGAACTCACGACCCCAGACTCGGGCCAGAATGCCACGCCGACAGCGGTCACCCAGACACCCGTCGCGTCGTCCGGAACATCATCGAGACGATCCACCAGCCATGCATTGCGCAGGAGCTGGGCTACATATGGCCGCGAGCGCTCGTCGATGCCCGCAACCGCCTCGCTGAGCGGCCTCGCCCCAACCGGCGCCGGGCGCCGGTCCGAGTCGGTCGTCGTCACCACGGTCGACTGGCCACCCTCGATCAGCGAGATTGCCTGAGCGCGGTCGGCGGCGATCGGGGCGTCCGCGAGCGCGCCGAGCGCCGCCGCGAGGGCCCGTTCCATGCCGGGTGCCGCGACGAGCCCACCGGAGACGGTCGCGGCCTCCGGATCGGCCGCCCGAGCACCGGCGAATCGGTCGGCCTCCGATGCAGCGAGTCGCAGGCGGGCGCTTGCGCCCTCAACCGCGGCCTGGCGTGCCCGCGCGACCTCCTGAAGCGCTTCGACGCGCGCCGTCTGGCGGGATCGGCGCTGGCCGGCGATCCCGGCCCGACGTTCCGCTCGCTCGAGCGGTAACGCGTGGTTGGGAAGGTCCGCAAGGGCGGCCTCGCGAGCCAGGGCGCGCTCGTGAGCGGCGTGGGCGTTCATCCATCCGCGCTCCAAATCGGCGATCTCGCGCTCCCAGCGCCCGGTGCGCTCGGCCCGCTCCGCAGCGGTGGCCACAGCCGCGTCGAGCGCTCGGGCGGCCTCCTGCGCCGCCTCCTCAGACGTCCGGAGCGCAAGCCCGTCCGCGTCCAGTGCCTGCGCCGCGGTGCGCAGGCACTGGGCAGCATCGTCGGTTTGGGCCTCCAGCACGACGAGGTCCGCCTCGGCTTGGCGCCGTTCGTCGGCCCGCTGCGCAAGCCGATCGACGACGCTCGCGAGCCGCTCGCGAATCAGCTCTGACCGGGCTTCGCACCGCTCGACCGCCTCGCGCAGGGACGCCGCACGCTCGCTGAGCGCAGACGCTGACGCGGCTGCGCGAAGCCGCTCGGCCTCGTGCGCGTCGAGGGACTCCTGCGCCCGTCCGCGCTCGGCCACGGCGAGCTCGCGCGACTCCAGGCTCAGGCGACGGTGCGCGTCAGCGCGCTCGAGTTCCGCGTGAGCCTGACGCGCGACCTCGCCGCGGAGCGCTTCCGTCGCCGACGCCACCTCGGCCTCGACTTCGGCCGCCCGCTCGGCCGCGCGGGCCTGGCGCTCGAGCGACCTCGCCCGGCCAGCAAGCTCGTTTGCGATGTCGCGTGCACGGTCGAGCCGGTCGACCACCCGGGCGATCTTGAGTTCTGCGCGCCGGCGCCGGCGCTTCGAGACCCCAACGCCAGATGCCTCATCCAGGATCGCGCGCCGATCGGCCGGGCGGCTCGTACAGATTGCTTCGACCTGCCCTTGGCGGATGATCGCGAGCCCCTCAGGCCCGAGGCCTCGGGCCGAGAGGGAGTCCTGCAGGTCGAGCAGCCGGCAGCCGGCACGGTTCAGGCGGTAGTCGGAGTCACCGGCCTGGGTCAGTCGGCGAGCAACCTCCAGGTCGGGCGCCCCGTCGTCGTCGGAAAACGCGAGGGTGACCTCGGCAAAACCCGCCCCCGCCCGGGCGCCACCACCCGTGAAGATCACGTCCGCCATACCTGGCGCGCGAAGCTTTCCCGCGCGCTGCTCGCCGAGGGCCCAGACGATCGCTTCGGAAAGGTTGCTCTTGCCCGAGCCGTTGGGCCCGACGATCACGTTGACTCCGGGTGAAAACGTCAGCGTGACGTCGTCCGCGAAGGACTTGAAACCGCGCATTTCGAGCCGCGAAAGCATCAGTTCAGCCCGCCGAGGCGTTCGATCGCGTCCGAGGCGGCCGCCGTCTCGCTGGCGCGCTTGGACGACCCGACGCCGGCACCGGTGACCTCACCCGCGACGAGCACTTGCGACTCGAAGGTCCGGTCGTGCGGAGGCCCGTGTTGGCCGGACAGCTCGTAGCGGACGTCCTGGCGACGCTTCGCCGCGAGCTCTTGGAGGGCCGTTTTTGCGTCGCGCATACCTTTGCGAGTTCGGCTGATCTCCCGCTCGAAGGCCGCCGCGACGGCGACGCGGACCGCGTCCGGGCCGAGTTCGAGCCACGCGGCTCCGAGCAGCGCTTCGGCAAGACCCGCTTGGACTCGGTCACTCCCGATCACGACGTCGACATCAAGGCGGTCGGTCGGGGCAGCCGCGCGCAGGCGCTCTGGCAGGCCGCAACGCCGGGCAACCTCGGCACATACCGTCCGCGAGACAACCTCCTGACGCATCCACGCGAGGTCGCCCTCTTCGGCGGCCGGGTGGCGGTCCATCAGGGCCTCGGTCACCACGAGCGCCAGCACGCTGTCGCCGAGCAACTCAAGTCGCTCGTTCGACGGCTCGCCAGCACTCGCCCACGAGCGGTGGGTGAGCACCTCGCGTCGCCGTGGCGGCGAAAGGCGATCGAGCAGCGAAGCAAGCGGCGTCTCGTCTCCCTCGTTTGCAGCGCTACGGCGCAGGGGCGTGGGCGACGACGTAGTCGACCGCGTCGCCGACCGTCCGGATGTTCTCAGCGTCCTCGTCAGGGATCTGGACCTTGAAGCGATCCTCCATCTCCATGATCAGCTCCACGAGATCGAGCGAGTCCGCGTTGAGGTCATCGGCAAACGACGCGGCGTCCGTCACCTGATCGCCCTCGACGCCGAGCTGCTCGACGAGCAGTCCCTTGATCGTCTCGAAAGCACTCGCTCGGTCCACATTGGCTCCTTGTCGGCCCGCTCGGGGTTCGCGTGGTTTACGCCCGGAAGGCTAACAACGCAGCCGGACGCACCCCTCAGCCGCGGATCCCTGCGCTGAGCCGATCGACAATGCCCTCCCCGACCCCACGCGCGGCGAGGCGGATGGCATTCGCGACGGCCTGGCCGCTTGAGTTCCCATGCCCGATCACCGCCAGACCCTGCACGCCCACGAGGTAGGCCCCTCCGTACTCGTCGGGGTCGAGCCGCCGCCGCATGTCGCGAAGGGCCGGGCGCAGCAACATCGCGCCGAGCCTGGCGCGCGTCGAGCTGGTTGCGACCCGACGAAGCTCGTTGATCAGCATTGCTCCCGACGCTTCGTAGAGCTTGAGCGCGACATTGCCGGTGAAGCCGTCGGTCACGACAACGTCGACCGTACCCTTGGGGATGTCGCGCCCCTCGACATTTCCGACAAAGCCTGGCGTGCCAGCGAGGAGCCCGGCGACCTCCTGCACAAGCTCGTTGCCCTTCCCCGCCTCTTCACCGATGCTGAGAAGACCAACACGGGGCTCGGCAATGCCCAAGATATCGCGGGCGACGAGCCGTCCCATGATCGCGAACTGGGGGAAGTATTCCGGCCGGCAGTCGGCGTTCGCGCCGGCATCGATCAGCACCACCGGACCCCGTTCGCTCGGGAGCGGCACCGCAATCGCTGGGCGATGCACACCCGGGATCCGCCGGAGGATCAGCGTGGCGGCGGCCATCATCGCACCGGTGTTGCCCGCTGAGACAACCGCGCCGGCGACCCCCTCGGACACGAGCCGGGACGCGATGACAAGGGATGCGTCGGGTTTCGCCCGAACCGCGCGCGCGCCATCGTCGCCGGAACCAATCACCTCGGCGGCATGACGTATCTCGATACCGGACGCGCTGCTGGCGCCCTGGCTGGCCAGTTCAGCCCGCAGCACGGGTTCGTCTCCGACCAGCAGCACCTTGATGCCTGCCGCGGCGGCGATGATCGCCCCACGAACCGGTTCGGCCGGTGCCCGGTCACCCCCCATCGCGTCGAGCGCGACGACCGGAGCGCTTGTCACTCGGGCGCGGTCCTCACTGGCCCGCCATCATCTGCAGGCCCGCCGATTGGCTTGGTGCCGACTAGATGATTGAGTCCGAATTGTGGTAGCGAGATCCGCTGAGCGAGACCAAGCGAGTTCAGGACGCAGTGTCAGCCCACATATCGGGAATATGTGGGCGACCAAGGACACCGGATTGCGACGGGTCGCAGCCAGTGGATCGCCATCAGCGATTTGGACTCAAGCGTCTAGCCCTCGGCGGGAATGTCGATGACCGCGCGACCGCGGTAGTGACCACACACCGCGCAGACGTGGTGGGGCCGGACGGGGCTCTGGCAGCGCGAGCAGCGCCCGAGCACCGTCGCCGAGATCGAGTGCGTCGCGCGACGGGTGTCGCGGCGCTGGCGGGAGGTCTTGCGCTTTGGGACGGCCATGAGCTTCCTTGGGTGCGATACGTATGACCGCGGAATGGTAGCCGCACGAGCCCGCCCGATCAACCCTTCGGGCGTCCGGAGCCGTCGTCGGTGCGCAGCCGCTCGCTCAGGCCGGCAAACGGCCCGTTCGGTATCGCGGCGGGTTGCTCGCACGCGCAGGCCACGTGATTTCGGTCGACGCCGCACGTCGGGCAGAGGCCCTTGCAGTCATCGCGGCACAGAATGATGCCCGGAAGGGCGTCGTTGACCGCATCGCGCAGCCATGCCTCCACATCCAGGTCGTCGCCCGAGAAGTACTGGCTGTCGAGGTTTTCGTCGAATGGTTGTCCCGCCCGGCCGTGGGCCTGGAACTCCCTCGCCTGAACGTGCAGCGCGACCGAGGCTGAACCGAGGCATCGCCAGCACGGTCCCTCAACCGCCAGGGCGGCAGCTCCCACGAGGAACCACCCAGATCCCGAGCGCGAGAGCTCCAGTGCCACCTCGGGAGTGGACGGCTGCGCGGTGTAGCGCTGGCCACTCAGGTCGAGCCCGTCCACGGGTACCGTCGCGCGGACCGTCGTCCCCGAGCCGTTTACAAGCTCGAGGGCGCCCAGGTCGAGCACGCGAAGGTGCTCGTCGCGCGGCGTACCGCGAGACCTAGATGGTTGATTCGGAATTGGGGTGATGGGGGCCGGTGAGCGAGACCGAGACAGTCAAGGACGCAGTGTCAGGCCCCATATCGGGCATATGGGGGCGACCAAGGACGCTGAGTGGCGATGTGTCGCAGCCAGCGGCCACCCGCACCAATTCGGAATCAACCATCTAGGAGTCGTAGTGGGTCGTCTCATCGAGCGCCGGGCTCTCTTCGATCTCGGCCTCACGCGACGCCTTGCCCTGGAGCTGCTCACGGCCACGGCGAACCGCCGACAGGAACTTCCCGAGGTTGACCTCGAGAGTGCCGAGTACCTCGTCGGCGTAGTCCTCGGCGCCAAGACGCACGTCGCGCTCCCGCGCTCGGGCGTCCTCCATGATGTGGTCGGCTTCGCGCTGAGCGGCTTTGACGATCTCCTCGTCGGAGACCACACGCGCCGCACGGTCCTTTGCCTCGGCGAGGATGCGATCCGCCTCGCGCTTGGCCTCGGCGAGCATCTCCGTGCGTTCCTTCACGATCCAGCGCGCCTGCTTGACCTCTTCGGGAATCGTCGAGCGCATCTGGTCGAGGAGGTCGTAGATCGCCTCGCGATCGATCCTGACCTGGTCGGTGAGCGGAACCGCTCGTGCGTTGTGCACCAGGTCGTCGAGCTTGTCGATCAGCGCGAGAACGTCCATTGGGTCCCTTCAGGCTACCCGAGCGCTTCGCGCTCGCGGTTGGCGCGCAGACACGGCGCCGTGTGGATTCCTTCCGCCCCGGCGCCCGTTCTCCTTCTGCCCTGGCAAGGCCGAGCGCCGCGACCGTGAATCATGCACGACGCTCCGGCCCGAAGAGCGCCACGAACGCCTCCGCCACGAATGGCGGCACCCAATCCTCGACCGAACCGCCCCACGCGGCGATCTCCTTCACACCGCTGGAGCTGATGAAGGAGTAGCGCGGCGACGCCGGGAGGTAGATGGTTTCGATCCCCCCTGCGAGGTGTTTGTTGATCTGGGCCATCTGAAACTCGTAGTCGAAGTCGGAGATCGCCCGCAGTCCCTTGACGAGCACCGTCGCCCCGATCCTCATGGCATGGTGGACGACGAGCTCAGTCAGCTCCTCCACGCGGACGTTCGGAAGATGGGCCACACCCTTCTCGATGAACGCGATCCGTTGCTCCGCGGAAAAGAGCGGCTCCTTGCGCTTGGATCCGACGGTCACCGAGACAACGACCTCGTCGAACATCCGAGACGCCCGCTCGATGATGTCGATGTGGCCATGGGTGATTGGGTCGTAGGTGCCAGGACAACAGGCAACCACACGCCGATCCGTACTCACGTGTCGACTTCAATGATGGCGATGGCAGTGGCTCCGTAATGTCGGTCGATGCGCTCCGCGACCTGCAGCGGGCCGAGCCCCGGCAGTTCGGGCTCGCCGCTTGAGTATTCCACCACAACCCGTCCACCCGCCCGCACCAAAGGCACAAGGGCCGCCCCGAGGAGCGGTCCGATTCGGGTGACCTCACCGTACGGAGGATCCGCCAGGACAAGGTCGTAGGCCGCCCCGGCTCGGCGCTCCCGATTGAGTGCCTCAGCCCAATCGGCCGCAACAACCCTCGTCTCGTCCGCGACCGCAAGTAGCGCGATGTTCGAGCGGATGACGTTCAGCGCAGACCGAGCGTGCTCGACAAACGTCACGGCCGTCGCGCCGCGCGAGAGTGCTTCAAGCCCAAGGGCGCCGGATCCGGCGAAGACATCCAGGACGTGGGCCCCGTCGAGTGGGCCAAGGATCGAAAAGAGCGCCTCCCGCGCCCGATCGGTTGTCGGCCGCGTGCCCGGGCCCGACCGCGTTTCGAGCCGTCGACCGCCGAAGCGCCCGCCGATGATCCGAACGCTCATCCGTCGAGGAGGCGTGGAAGCTCGGCGAATCGCTCCAGGACGGCTGCGCGCAGCAGCTGGTGTTCAGGGCGCAGCAGTCGAGGGTCTTCTCGGAGGGTCATTCGGGCGATGTGGCGCGCCTGGGCCAGTTCGCGCCGGTCGCGCCCAAGTCGAGCGAAGCGCAGGTCCGTCGCGCCGGACTGGCGCAGCCCGAGAATGGAGCCCTCTCCACGGATCTCCAGGTCAAGTTCGGAGAGGCGAAAGCCGTCCTGCTCCTGGACGATCGCCTCGAGGCGACGCGTGCCGTCGTCGGTCTTCGGGTCGGCAAACAGGAGGCAGACCCCGGGAGAGAGCCCGCGCCCGACCCGTCCCCGGAGCTGGTGCAGCTGCGCGAGCCCGAATCGGTCGGCCCCCTCGATCAGCATCACGGTGGCGTTCGGCACGTCGACGCCGACCTCCACGACGGTCGTGGCCACGAGAAGGTCCATCTCTCCACCGGCGAACGCCCCCATGGCGCGGCGCTTCTCGTCGGTCCCCATCGCGCCGTGCGCGAGACCGACGGTGAAGGTGGCAAATGGTCCTGCGGCGAGGCGCTCAGCCTCCTCGGTCGCGGCACGCGCTTCGACCGGGCCTCCCTCCTCGACCAGCGGACAGATGACGTAGGCCTGCCGTCCGGCGCGAAGCTCGGCGCGGACCGCCTCGTAGGCCGTCTCTCGGTCATCCTCGCGGACCCAGCGCGTCTCGACCGGTTGGCGCCCCGGAGGCCTCCCACGGATCGTGGAGACCCGCAGGTCGCCGAACGCCGTGAGCGCCAGCGTTCGGGGAATCGGCGTCGCCGTCATGTAGAGGAGGTGCGCGACGAGGTTCTCGCCGGCTCGCGTCCGATCCGAGAGGACCTGGCGCTGCTCGACGCCAAAGCGGTGCTGTTCGTCGACGATCACGAGGCCGAGCTGCGCGAAGTCGACACCCTCGGTGAGGAGGGCCTGCGTCCCAACAACGATGGGGGCGGTGCCGGTGGCGATGAGCTGGAGGCGACGATCGCGCTCCGCCCGCGGGATCCTTCCGGTCAGGAGCACCGGGACGATGCCCGTCGGCGCGAGCAGCGTGTCGAGGGTGCGCAGGTGCTGTTCGGCGAGCGTTTCCGTCGGAACGAGCAGGGCGGCCTGATGGGCGGCTTCGACCGCCTGGCACATGCCGAGGGCGGCGACGACCGTCTTCCCTGAACCGACTTCCCCCTGAAGGAGCCGGCGCATCGGCTGCTTGGTCGCCAGATCCCGGCCGATCTCACCGACCACGCGGCGCTGCTCCGGTGTCAACGTGAATGGGAGCCCGTCGAGGAGCGCCGCGCTGAGCACGCCAGTCGGCGCAAGCTCCGGCGCCCTCGACCCCACGACCCCGGCACGCTGGACCGCGATCAGCCCGAGCTGCAACACAAGCAGCTCCTCGAACGCGAGGCGCCGCCGACCAAGGCGCGGGTCCTTCGCTGTGCGTGGATGGTGGAGGGCCCCAAAGGCGTCGGCCGCACTTGGGAGACGTAGCCGCAGCCGCATCCACGCGGGGAGGCGCTCGGGCGCCGCGCGAAGGTCGCCCCGAGCCGCGTCGACGAGCTCACGGAGACGTCGCGGGGGAAGGCCCTCCGTTGCGGGATAGACCGGGACAAGGCCGGTCGTGTGAATACCCTCGGATGCGCCGCTCCCGAGGACCTCGTGGGCCTTGACGCTGAGGGTTCGCGGGAGGCCGGGCTCGATCCGACCGCGCAACAGCAATTCGTCCCCCGGGCTCAGGACCCGAGCGAGGTAGTCCTGGTTGAACCAGACCGCGATGAGCGAACCGGTCTCGTCGCCGACCCGTGCCCGAACGATGCGCAGGCGGCGCCGACGAGTGGGTCGAACCTCGATCGAGTGCAGGCGGACACGGACCGTGACCTCCTCCCCGGCGGGGCTTTCGGCGATCGGGCGCGCGTCGTCGTAGGAGAGATATCGGGCCGGCAAGTACTCGAGGAGGGCACCGATTGATGTCAGCCCCAGGGGCTCAGCCCGCTCGGCGGTCGCCGGTCCGACGCCGGCGAGTTCGGTCAGCGGAGCCACCCAACGCGAGGGTCTCGGCCCGAGCGACGGAGGCGTCTCGGACCATCCCTCAGCCCTGCCGAGGCCGAAAGGCGGGCATGGCAGTTGCGCGCGCCCGTGCACGAGCGCAATAATGCCAGGTCGTTCGGCGGCTGCTGTCGCTCATCATGTCGAAGAGAGGGTTTGGGCAATGGCCAGGATCTGCACCGTCTGTGGGAAGAAGCCGATGTTCGGCAACCACCGCAGCCACTCGATGCACGCGACCCCCCGCCGCTTCAACCCCAACGTCCAGAAGGTCCGCATCATGCAGGGCGCGACACCGGTTTCGGTCTACGTCTGCACGCGCTGCCTCAAGGCCGGCAAGGTTCAGAAGGTCGCGAAGGCCGTCACGGTCGAGAAAACGGTCTAGACCGAGACGGAACGCGACGCCGACACGCTCAGCGCCCGTTGGCTGAGAAGTGCTGGTAGTCCTTGGTACCGCTCCAACGGCCGCCCCAGCCCCAGCCGGCTGCGTCGAATGCACGCGTGACCGCCTCACCGTCCCGGATCATCCCACGTCTGGATCGTGACCGGTCGAGGTAGATGACGCTGCCCGGATGTGACGTCCGCCCACCCGATACGTATGGGTTCTCGAGCGGGTTGAGGTCGATCGCCCGGCCGTAGGCGTGGTTTGACCACCGCGACGAACCGGTCGCGAAACGACAGTTGAACGCCGAGGTGTTGTCAGCCTCGATCGAGGCGAAGTCATCGCCCCGGTAGGCCTCGATCGGCCGCATCGATCGAACAGGAAATCGCGCCGTGTAGAGACCCCGGAAGATCTGGACCACGGTGGCCGCGACATCGCGATGGACGACGAGCGTCCCGGTGCGAGGCGTGCCGGCAAGGTCGAAGTGGCGTGCCCGTACCGCCCGGAGGTCGTCAAGTGAAACCGGACATCCCGGTCGCCACACGCTCGGCGTCATCGCCGCCCGCTCTCTCGCGGAGAGCACGGAGACCGTCCCCGTGAAGCCTGGCGCGGCGGCGGCCGTCGCCGCGAGCATGAAGGGGGTCATCCAGGCGAGGATGCCGACGGGAAGGCTCGTCTGGCCCGTCCTCGTCGCCTTCGACGAGCCGGTGCCGGTATCTGCGGGTCTAGAGACGCCCAACCGTCCCGATGAGGTTCAGCATCGAGACGACCGCGTCGGCGGCGTCGATGCCGGCGTTTCCGACCGCCCCTCCCGCTCTCGCCTCAGCCTGATCGACGGTGTCCACGGTCAGGAGCCCGAAGCCAATCGGGATGTGCGCTTCGAGGGAGACGCGGGCGATCCCGGACACCGCCGCCTCGCTGACGTGGCCGAAGTTCGGCGTCTCACCCCGGACGACCGCACCAAGCACGAGGAGCCCCCCAAAGCGACCACTCCGTGCGGCGCTCTGGCACGCGAGCGGGGCCTCGAACGCTCCGGGGACGGTGAACACCTCGAGGGGCTCAGCCAGGCCGCACTCCACCAGGCGCGTACGCGCCCCGTCGAGCAGGCGTCCGGCGATCTTCGGATGAAAGCTGGTGACGATCGCGGCGATCCGAACTGACCCGTCCTCGAGCGGGATCGCAGGCGGCGCCTCCCCACGACGGGCCATCAGGCGGGTGGATCATTCGGCGACAACGCCCCGCCATCCTCCTCCTCGAAGCGGAGGTCCTGGTGGTGAAGGATGTGGTCCAACTTGTCGCGCTTGGTTCGGAGGTAGTGCGCGTTTTCGTCGCCGGGCCGCACCTCGATCGGGACGCGCTCGGTGATCTTCAGTCCGTAGCCTTCGAGTCCGACGATCTTCTTGGGATTGTTTGTCAGGAGACGAATCGTCGTGAGGCCGAGGTCGACGAGGATCTGGGCCCCGATACCGTAGTCGCGCAGGTCGGCCGGAAAACCGAGTTCCAGATTGGCTTCGACGGTGTCGCGCCCCTGGTCCTGCAGTTCGTACGCCTTCAGCTTGTTGAGCAGGCCAATACCGCGCCCTTCCTGGGCGATGTAGAGCAGAACGCCACGACCCTCGGCCTCGATGATCTCCATCGCGGTGGCGAGCTGTTCGCCGCAGTCACAGCGTCGTGATCCGAAGACGTCACCCGTGAGGCACTCCGAATGGACGCGAACGAGCACATCGTCGCCGCCGTCGACCTCGCCTTTGACCAGGGCGAGGTGGTCCTTCCCGTCGAGGATGCTACGAAAGCCGACCGCGGTGAAGTCGCCGTGTCCGGTCGGAAGGCGCACGGCGGTGCCGCGCTCGATGAGCCGCTCGGTGCGACGCCGGTGGTCGATGAGCTGAGCGATGGTGATCATTCGAAGACCGTGCTCCTCGGCGTAGATGGTCAGGTCGGGCACTCGGGCCATGGTCCCGTCGGCCTTTGAGATCTCGCAGATCACGCCGGCCGGGATGAGTCCCGCCAGCCGCGCAAGGTCGACGGCCGCCTCAGTGTGGCCCGCACGCTTCAGGACACCGCCTGAGCGCGCGCGAAGCGGGAAGACGTGCCCGGGCTTGACGATGTCCTCAGGCGCCGAGGTCGGGTCGATGGCAACCATGATCGTTCGCGAGCGATCCGGCGCCGAGATACCCGTCGTGACGCCCTCGCGTGCCTCGATGGACTCGGTAAACGCGGTACCGAAGCTCTCCTCGTTTCGCCGGACCATCATCTTCAGGCCGAGTTGATCGACACGTTCCTCGGTGAGCGTGAGACAGATCAAGCCGCGGGCGTGGGTCATCATGAAGTTGATCGACTCCGGTGTCGCGAACTGCGCCGCCATCACGAGATCGCCCTCGTTTTCTCGATCCTCGTTGTCGCAGACGATGACCATCCGGCCCGCCCGGACGTCCTCGATTGCGGACTCTATCGTCGAAAATGGTGGTGCGCTTGTCGCCACTAGATGCCTGATTCCGAATTGTGGTGGTTGGGTCCGCTGAGCGAGACCAAGCAAGTCCAGGACGCTGTGTCAGCCCGCATATCGCGAATATGTGGGCGTCCAGGGACGCCGGATCGCGAAGTGTCGCAGCCAGCGGCACGCCGCCAGAGCTCGGAATCATGCATCTAGGTGCCTCCCCGGTGTTCACGGACCGGCAGGTAGGGGCCCGCCAGCTGAGCTACGTATTTTGCCACCAGGTCGACCTCCAGGTTGGCGAGCGTGCCAACTCGGGCTGGGCCGAGCGTCGTGTGCGTGGTGGTGTGCGGGATGAGCGCGATCGTCACCCCATCCTGATGACGTTCGGCGACGGTCAGGCTTACCCCATCGATGGCGATACTGCCCTTCTCGACCACGAAGATCATCAGCTCGTCGGGGACGCGAACGCGTAGTCGGTAGCCCTCGCCCTCGGATGGGCAACCGGTAATCTCACCGACCCCGTCGACATGCCCCTGGACGAGGTGCCCCCCGAGACGGTCGCCGAGCTGCATGGCCCGTTCGAGGTTCACCGCGGTGCCCGGGCCAATCTCGTGCAGGGCCGTCCGTCGGAGCGTCTCGGCCACACAGTCGACCGCGAAACCTTCCGCGCTGAACGCGACGGCCGTGAGACACGCACCGTTGACGGCGATCGAGTCGCCGAGCTTGAGGCCTTCGACGACGGTCGACGCCGAGATCTCAAGCCGCGAGCCGGGACCGCGCTCGGCCACCGACGCGACGCGACCGATCTCCTCGACAAGGCCGGTGAACATCAGTACGCCAGCCGCGATCTCAGACCACTTGGCAGCCGATTCCTACGATATGAGACCACGGGCGTCCCGACGGGGGACCGTCTTGCCTGAGTCATTCAGGAACCCGGTAGCGGACGAAGACGTGCCTGCACGAGCACATCATCGCCGACCAAGGTCACGTCGGGGTCGAGAAGGCGCGGTGCGTCGGCCAGGCGTTCGAGACCGATGCCGCCAATCGCGCCAGGGGCACCCGCTCCGCCGATGAGGATCGGCGCGAGGAACCAGGCGACGCGATCGACCAGGCCGTCCGCGACGAGCGTCCCGGCAAGCTCGGCGCCACCCTCGACGAAGACCGACAGGATGTCGCGCTCGGCAAGGGTTTGAAGGGCGCGTGTGAGGTCGACGCGCTCCCCATCTGCGGCGGTCACCACATCGACGCCAGCCTCGCGCAGCGCACCAACCTGCCGGGAGGTTGTGCCTGAGGCGACGACCACGGTCACCGGTACCTCTCGCGCGCTGCGCACGAGTGCCGAGTCGAGCGGCAACCGCCCCTTGGAGTCGATGACGACCCGCGTCGGCTGCCGCACGTCGGGCCCGACGTCGCGCGCGGTGAGCTGTGGGTCGTCGGCGAGTGCCGTCCCGATGCCGACCATGACCGCGTCGTGCTCAGCGCGCCAGACGTGAACGAGCGAACGCGCGGCAGGCCCGGTGATCCACCGGCTCTCCCCAGTTGCGGTGGCGATCTTCCCGTCGAGGCTCGTCGCGAGCTTGAGGGTCACCGAGGGAAGCCCCGTCACCGCCCAGGTGATGAAACCGTGGTTCAACGCTCGGCATGCCAACTCGTCGTGGCCCTTCGCGACGACCACCTCGATGCCGGCGGCCTCGAGCAGCGCGATACCTTGGGCCCGACCGCGTTCGAGTGGATCCAGGCAGCCGACGACAACTCTCGCAACCCCGGCGGCGATGAGCGCATCGGTGCACGGAGGCGTCCGACCATGGTGCGAGCACGGTTCCAGCGTGCACACGACCGTAGCCCCTCGCGAGCGTTCCCCCGCGGCCCGCAACGCCATCACCTCGGCATGTGGGAGGCCTGGCCCCTCGTGCCACCCCTCCCCCACCCGCTCGTCACGGTGCAAGACGACCGCGCCGACAAGCGGGTTCGGGCTCGTCCGGCCCGCGGCGCGACCCGCGAGTTCCCTGGCCCGGGTCAGCGCCTCGCGCTCGCGGGCGGTGACCGCGCTCCTCACGTCAGCCGACCGACCAGCTCCGCGTACGCCTGGACGGGCTCCGGTGCCTGAAAGATCGCCGAGGCGGAGACGAGCATCGTCGCCCCGGCGGCCCTGAGGCCGGCGATGTTCTCGGCGTCGACGCCACCGTCGACCTCGATCGCAACCTCAGCGGGAAGCCGCTCCCGGAGCGACCGAACCCGGTCTGGCGTCTGCGCGATGAACGACTGTCCGGCAAACCCGGGGTTCACGCTCATGCAGTTCACGTAATCGACCGATTCGACGAGCGCGTCGACGGCCCCGACCGATGTGCCGGGGTTGAGCGCAAGGCCGGCCAGACGACCCGCGCCGCGGATTTGCTGAAGGAGCCGGTGTGGGTGCGGGTCGGCCTCGACGTGGACGGAGATTGCCTCCGCGTGCGGGGCCATGAACTCGATCATAGGCCCGGGGCGATCCACCATCAGGTGGACGTCGAGTGCGCCGCCGCGCCGCCGTACAAACGCGCCGAGCTGTCGCACGAACTCGGTCCCGAGCGTGAGGTTCGGGACGAAATGGGCGTCCATGATGTCGACGTGGAACCATCGCGCCCCGGCGTCGATGAGCGAACCGACCTGTTCGCCGAGGCGAAGCAAGTCGGCCGACATCACCGACGGCAGCACGTGGACGGCGTTCAGGCTAGGCGAGGGTCACCCCGTCGCAGAGGTAGACGTCCTGGATGGCGTTCAGGAGGGCGACGCCATCAGCGACCGGCTTCTGGAATGCCTTGCGACCGGAGATGAGGCCGGTGCCGCCCGCGCGCTTGTTGATGACCGCGGTCGCAACGGCCTCCTGCATGTCGTTCGCGCCCGAGGCCCCACCGGAGTTGATCAGCGGTGCGCGCCCCATGTAGCAGTTCGCCACCTGATAGCGCGTCATGTCGATCGGGTGATCGGTCATCAGCTCGGAGTACATCAGCGGGTCGCTCTTTCCGAACTTCAGGGTGTCGAAACCCGACGCGGCGGTCTCGGGAAGCTTCTGCTTGATGATGTCGGCCTGGATCGTCACACCAAGGTGGTTGGCCTGGCTCGAGAGGTCGGCGGCCGTGTGGAAGTCTGGTCCGCCGTCCTTCGCGGTGTTGAAGGCCGAGTTTCGCGTGTAGCACCACAGGACGGTCGCCATCCCGAGCTCGTGAGCGGCGGCGAACGCGGCGGTCACCTCTTGGATCTGACGCTTTGACTCGGCTGAGCCGAAGTAGATCGTTGCGCCAACCGCCACGCAGCCCTGATCGAACGCTTGCTTGACGGTCGCGAACATGATCTGGTCGTAGCCGTTCGGGTAGGTCAGAAACTCGTTGTGGTTGAGCTTCAACATGAAGGGAATCTTGTGGGCGTAGCGCCGGGCCGAGAGCCCGAGCGCGCCAAGCGTCGTCGCAACGGCGTTGCATCCACCTTCGATCGCCAGCTCGACGATCTTCAGCGGGTCGAAGTAGTCAGGGTTCTTGGCAAACGACGCGCCCGCGGAGTGCTCGATACCCTGGTCGACCGGGAGGATCGACAAGTAGCCAGTGCCGCCAAGGCGCCCATGTCCGAAAAGTGACGTGAGGGACCGAAGCACAGGAATGGAGCGATCCGACGAAATCAGGACTCGGTCAATGAAGTCGGGCCCTGGAAGGCTGAGGCGTTCCTTGGGAATCGTCGTGCAGGTGTGGCCGAGCAGATGCTCCGCCTGATCGCCCAGCGTCACCTCGATTCCTCCAAGGGTGCCGCTACCGGTAGTCGCCATGCTTCTCCCGTTCGTCGTTTTTCGCCGACATCGTATCCGGGACGCCCGCCTGCTCGCGTCTAGTGTCGTGGTTAATTAATTAGTGGTCAGTTTTTGCGAGCGAGTCCCAGCAAGGCCCGGACGCAGTGTTAACAGCATAAAGGGGATATGTTGGGACCAAAGACGCCGCAATTAGACGGGTAGCCGCCGCCAAAAACCACCACCAAAA
>JANMDN010000082.1:0-2926 GCA_031376285.1 Actinomycetes bacterium | reverse complement strand
CCCACGGCCGACCCCGGCTGGCACCGGTCTTGCTGCCTTGCACGGTCTCAGACACCACCTGGCTCCCTCCCCGAGCATGACCCATGCCCGAGAAGTTCGCCATCAACCCACCCCACCCTTCATTCTGTTAGACGCTCTTAGGGTTCCGTTTCGTGACGCCACCGCCGGCCGATGAGCGGTACGGATCGTCCTCGAGCGAGGATGCCAGGCGGCGCCGCGCCGATCCTGGATCGCCGGACGCTTGCTCGTGACCATCGAGCGCTCGCCAGACTTCTTCGGCCTGGGTTTGACGTCCTCGACGTCGGCTGCGGGACTGGGGCCATCACGCGCGGGATCGTCGACGGCGTCGGCCCTGGCAGCAAGGTGGTCGGAGTCGATTCGGGTCAGGCGATGCTCGCGGTGGCCGCGGCCCACACTCCAGGTCGGCCGAATCTTTCGTTCGTCGAAGGCGACGCGCTCGCGCTCCCGTTCCCGGCCTCGCAGTTCGACGTGGTCACCGCCGCACGGATGGTTCAGTGGCTCCGTGAGCCCGAGCGGGCAGTGTCAGAGATGTGCCGCGTCGCGCGGCCGGGCGGTCTCGTTGTCCTCCTCGACTACGACCACACGTCGGCCACCTGGGAACCAGCGATCCCGGAACCGATGGCTGTGTTCTACGACGCGTTCTTGCGCTGGCGGGCCGACGCGAGGTTCGACAACCGGATCGCGCGACGGCTACCCGGGATGCTAGCCGCGGCTGGCCTGGAGGACCTTCGCGTCGAGCCGCAGGTCGAGGTCTACGGGCGCGCCGACGACGACTTCCCGGAGCGGGCCGGCATCTGGGCGGACGTCGCCGACTCGCGCGGCGTGCAGGTCGTTCAGGACGGCTTCGTCGACGAGGCCGTTCGCGTCGCTGCTGCGGCGAGCTACCGCCAGTGGCTCGCGACGGTGGGCCGCGAGCATCGGATGGTCCTCGCGTGCGCGATCGGGCGTGTCCCCACTGGCTCTACCCCTCTGGACGAATGAGAACCCGAATCCCAGACGGATCACTGACGAGGAGTCCATCCCCTTCTTGACGTGCGCGGATGCCGGCCGCTGACAAACGGGCCGCGACCTGTGCGTATTCCTCAGGAGTCTCGATGACGAGGGTCCAGTGCCCGAGCCCGACAGTGCCAGGAGGCTGCGGGGCGACGCCGGGTCCACGCCACGTGTTGAAGGCGACGTGGTGGTGGTAGCCGCCAGCTGAGACGAACATGGCGCTCGGCATCGCCGTCTGTACCTCGAAGCCGAGGACATCTCGGTAGAAGCCCGCCGCCGCCGCGATGTCGCCGACGTGGAGGTGCATATGGCCGACGCGGGTGGCGGGGTCGACGTGCGGACGCGGCTCCTCGCCGCGGGCGAGGGCCACGAGACCGTTCAGGTCGAGTGGTTGCGGACCGGCTCCGAAGATCGAGAGATCGCTGAGGTCGGGCCAAGTCTCGCGTGGACGGTCGGCGGCGAGCTCCAGCCCGTTTCCATCCGGATCGGACAGGTAGATCGCTTCCGAGATGCCGTGATCGGAGGCCCCGTCAATTGAGGTCTCGGTCCCGACGAGCCGGAGCACCGCTCGTGCAAGCTCGAGGCGTGACGGGTGAAGAATGGCTACGTGGTAGAGGCCCGCGTGGTGGCCGGCCCGACGCGCTGCGGGCTCTTCGGTGAGCACGAGGAGGTCGTCCCCGCCAGCACTGAGCGCAGCCGACCTCTCCGTGCGGTCGCCCCGTCGGAGGCCGATCGAGCGCTCGTAGAACGAGATCGATCGTTCGAGATCGGTGACCGTGAGGTGCACCGCTCCGAGCCGTGTGGCTGGTCCGAGGACAGGCTGACGAGCGGGCTCACCGGTGGTGGTCTTCATGTCAATACTCATACGCTCATCTTCACCGAGGGGCGTTGGTAAAACCATGGCAAGACCCGACGGCCTCCTGGACATTTATGCATTGCCACCCCGGGCCTCGTTTCGGTAGGCGACCGGCGACGGACGTACCACCACCGGCGAACCGGTCGACTGCGAGCGACGCCCGGATGCGGGTTCTCGAAGCTTCGGCCATGCGCACAGCATGCCGTGTCCTCACGCGGCAGGCCGGACGTGCGGCGCCAGAAACGACGACAAGTGGCCGGGCATCGCCAAGCGCCGGGTCTCACCCATGGCCCTGATTGGGGCGGATAGCCTTGACGGCCAGTGACGCCAACCGAAGGATGGCCAACGATTTCCACGCCCAGTTCAACGAGCTCAGCACCAGATCAGGCAAGCGGCGGTCTCGGGGCTCGCGTGCTGCGAGATCAAGCCAAGCGGGAGAATACCGCTCGCGGGCTTGTTTTCCTCGCGGCGTTCATATCGTTCGTGATTTCCGTGAGCCTCTGGTTCGCCGGAAATGAACTCGAAGGAATCTTCGTCGGTACCTGGGTTCCGTCGATACTCGCCCTCGGCGCGATGCTCGTTCCGCGTCGCGTCGCGTGAGCAGCCTCGGTCTCTTCTTGATCGGAGCAGTCGTGACGACCATCGTCGCGTCGGCGATCGGACTGCTCATCTTCGGTGCCGTCTTGGACGGACGCGAGGGGTCCACCGAGTAGCGGTCAGATCCACGCCACCCGGCATGAAGCGTCGCCGACGACGTCTGACCAGCCCCATGGCTCACCGGCCGGGCCCTGATGAGCCCGGCCGGTGTGCGAACTAGTACCGGTAGTGGTCCGGCTTGTAGGGGCCCTCGACGGGGATCCCGAGGTAGTCGGCCTGCTCCGGGCTAAGGGAAGTGAGCTTGACCCCGAGGGCGTCGAGGTGCAAGCGCGCGACCTTCTCGTCGAGGTGCTTGGGGAGCGTGTAGACCTGCTTGCCGTACTCGCTTGTCTTGGTGAAGAGCTCGATCTGGGCGATCGTCTGGTTCGTGAACGAGTTCGACATCACAAAACTCGGGTG
>JANMDN010000059.1:0-76249 GCA_031376285.1 Actinomycetes bacterium | reverse complement strand
ATCCACGATGAGTTGGCGGAGGCCTCGGAGGTTGTGGTCGTTGATCGTTGCGCTCGCCTTCGCCTCGATCGCGAGGCTCAGGTCATCGAACAGGAAGTCGACCTCGATGCCGCTTGCCAGTCTCCAGTACGACAGGTGGGGCTGTACCCCGTCTTTGAGACGGGCGCTGCGAAGCTCGTGGTGGACCCAGTTTTCGAAGGCATTGCCGAAGAGTTCGCCGCCTCGCTGAAGCGTTCCGCGCCGAGCGAGCTGATTGACCACCCCCACGTCGCCGAAGTAGAACTTCGGAGCCCTGATCACTCGGCGCTTCGGGCGCTTCGTCTACGCCGGTAACCACGAACCGATGAGCGTGTCGACGATGATCTCGAAGTGATTCTTGACCGACTGAACCGAAACGCCGCAGTCCCGGGCGATGTTCGACAGGTTCACGATCTCGGCGTCTGAGAGGGCAGTTGCCGCGAGGACGCCCGAGAACGCTGGGATGTTGCGCACGAGCCCCTCGGCCGCGACTTCCAGTTGGAGGTAGTCCCCGACGTAGGAATCCAGTAGACGTGCCGGGCGTTCGGCGTTGTAGATGCGCGGAAGCCAGCCGTGGTTGAGCATCCGGTCGAGGTCGAAGTCTGACCCGAGTTCGGCTGCCGTGAGGCCGGTGAGTTCGAACCGCAGGGCTCGACCGCCGAGGAGGTTGCCGCCACGTCGCAGTTTCCGTGCGCTCGAACCGCAAAGCGCGAACCGGACGCCGAGACTCTCGTGGAGCCAGTGGACTTCGTCGAGCAGCACCGGCACCTTCTGAACTTCGTCGATCACGACCTGACGCCGGGCCCCGCCCGGCATTGCGAGTAGCTCCTTCCGCAGCCGCTCAGGAGCCGACGCGTAGCGCCGGTACTCGTCAGCCTTCAGTAGGTCGACCCAGACGGCTTTCGGGTACGTCTGCCGGAGTAGCGTGGTCTTGCCGACCTGCCTGGGTCCCCAGAGAAAGAACGTGGCCGCTCCCGGGTCCGGCAACGCGAGTGATCGTCTCAACATGCAATTGAAACTGCCATGACAGTTTCAATTGGTGGTGGAGGTTGTTGGCCGCCACCCGCTGAGCAGAACTGCCTCCTCGACGGGGTGAGGTCGTCGTGCTCGACGAACTCCAGGTGCTCGGCGTCGGCGTCTGCGCGAGTTCCGTCGCCAACGACGAGTCGTACTGGTACGACTCGTCGGGTGCTTCGCTCCAGCCCAGAACGGGAGCTCCAACTTGGCGGCGTAAACCACCGCGAGTGAAACCGTAGAGGTCCGGCCGAGGACTGCTCTTGAGGAGACGAGGGGCTCGACCCAGGACCCACCGTCGCGTGTCAATTGGCAGTTGACCTCGCCAGGGGCCGGATGCCCCGAGTGACCCCTACCGTGGGCCGGACGGTCTCGCTACCAGGGCCCGGACGGCCATGCCAGTCTGGAGCCGGATGCGCTCGCCGGGCTACTACCGGCGCAGCCAACGCCCATAGAGCACTGCCACGCCAAAGATCGAGGCGAGAAGGACGACACCGAATACCCCTTCGCCGAAGACTTCGTACCAACGAGGACTTAGCAACTGTTCCGCCACGGCGGCCGCTGCGAACGCAACCGCGCCTGCGGCGCAGCTCAGCAAGAAGACAACCAAGAGAGAGGGCTTCTTGGTGAGAGTCCCCTCGGCGTCGCGTCGGACGTCATGATTCAAATCGGGTGTCGCGCCCAATGAACGCCCGCGACGAAACGCGAGTAACCGATCAACAAACAGAATGACGACGAAGAAACCCACCGTCCAGGTGACCGAGATGACCCAGTTCTCATCAGTGAGAACTGAACCGACCACGGACAACAAGAGCGCCACGACGGCGCAGACCCAAAGTAGTCGAACGGCTCTCGCGTCGCGCTGCCACATAACGTAAGTCTAGCTCCCGGCGAAATCCCAAGACTTCTTGCTAACCGCCAAACAGAAGGTGAAAGCCGGCACGAACCCAGGACTCGCAGCTCCAAAGGTACCCACCGTCGCAACCAGCTCGAAGCCCAACGGAGTGCAGCCTGCACCAAGGACGATCGTGGCGAAGGTGATCTTGCCGGACTTCTTTAGAAAATCGCCAACGGGTGTGGTGCTCTTGCCGTCATCGTAAAGACAGACGCCAGGAGCGCCGTACAGAACGGCCTGTGCCTCTTGGCGACGTTGCTGACGTGTTCTCGGGCTGTCCAGCTCTGAACGTGCGGTATGCCAACGGAGGTCGTCCCGATCACAGCGACCCAGTTCTTCGCACAGGATCGATTCACCCTGACGGCACGCCCAGCCAGATCCAGGTTATTCAGCGGATCCTGCAACCCATAGTCGTAGTTGTTCGCCGAACCGCCCTCAACCGGGTCAACCGACAGAAAGCGGCCTAGGCTGGCGTCGTACTGGCGTGCACCCATCTCGACAAGATTACTCGTCGTATCGAGCTTCTTGTGCCACTTCCCCGTGAACCGCTCCACCATGCTGTTTGCCGGTGGGGCCTGATCGACCTGGCCAAAGGGATCATAGCTGAGCGGCACGCCTTGACGCACCCCAGCCGTGTTTGCGGTCGCGGCAAGGTCACCGTGCCCGTTGAAGTACGTAAACGTCGGCGTCACCCCGGTGGTTGGGAGGCCCGCATAGGTCGCAAGATCCCCCGACGGCCCGTCAACGTGCGTTGAGGTGACCGTCGTCCCTGTCGATCGTTCAAAGACCGGAGTGCCGCCCGCGTAGGTGAACTGACTCGTCACACCAGACGCGACACGTTGACGCACGCGCCCCTGCGGGTCGCGGGTGTAGGTCACCACCGTGCCACCAAACGTGCCGCTTGCCAGCTGGTCCCGTCCATCCCAGGTCAGGCTACGCGTCGGGGAACCACCGGTCTGCGCGGTCGTGCGTCCATCGGTGTCGTAGGCGAAGTTCGTCGTCGTCGCCCCTTGGACGATCTTGGTGAGCTGATCTGTGCCAGCGCTGACAGTCGGATCGTAGGTGTAGGTGGCCTTGACCACCTGGCTCTGCCCAGGGGGGGTTTCAAGAATGCGCGTGCGGTTCGCATCGAGGTCGTACTCGAACCACCTGGCGGTGCCATCCGGGCGGGTCGTGTAGTAGAACCAACCGGCGTCGTTGTAGAGGTAGCTCTGGGCACGGTCGGCCTGCCCACCAGCCTTGAGGGTCTCCGACAGAACCCGGCCCGAGTTGTCGTGCGTGTACAGGAAGTCAGCGAGCGGAGCCGCGTCGCCCGCCAGGGCCGTCGGTGCCGTTCCCGTCGTGCCGCCGTGACGGTTGTAGAACGCGGTCAACCAGCCAGCGTCGTTGTAGGCACGAAACGCGTAGGTCCCGTTCGGGTACTGCGTCCCGAGCTGGTTACCCCTGACGTCGTAGGAAAACGCATAGACCCGACCTGCCGGGTCGGTCAGCGAGTTCAGCTGGTTCAGGCCGTCGTAGACGTAGGCCGTCGTGTAGTTCGTGCCGGTAATTGCGCCGTTGGCCGTCTTCCGCTGGCGCAGGTTCCCCTCCGCGTCGTACTGGTGGGTCGACTCGGCACCGAGGGCGTCGCTCGTGAAGATGGACCTGCCAGCCTCGTCGTAGCGCGCTTCGATCACCTCAGTGCCGCGCGTGGTCTTCCTCAGCGCACCAGCAGGGTCGTAGGTGTAGGTCGTCGCCGTCGCCTCACCGGGTGCCTTCGTGGAGAGCAGCCGACCCGACGTGTCGTAGCTGCTGCATGTCGTCCCGGCTCCGGCTGCTGACGCAAGAGCACGTCCACCGGTGTCGTAGTAGACGATCTTCTCGGTCAAACCCGGGGAGATGACCGATCGCTGCAGACCGGCTTGGAGCTGCCCACCCGACACACCGCATGGGGTCAGCCCAGCGTTCGGAGCGAGGTCACCCAGGGCCCAGTAGGTCCAGTTGGTGCGGAACTTCGCATCGGGCTTGCCAACGAGGTCTCCCGATGCTGTGATTGAGCCGCCGGTATTGCCCTTCGGCATTACTTTCTCGAGGACGCGCCCGTACTGATCGTAGCGGTAGCTCGTGACGCGCTGTTGACCGTTGAGCGCAGTGCCGTCCGCAAACTTCTGGACCTGATAGTCCGCACGCGCCTTCCACGGCTCCGCGAAATGACTATAGGTCCAGCGGTTCGTGGGGTCAACGGTGGTGGTTCGGTTGCCGTATGCCGGCCGGAGCGACGTCGCCGGAACAACGACCTGCGACCCACCCGGTGGCGTCCAGCTGAGGATCGCCGTTGCGTTCCCAGTGTTCTCGCCGTATTCGAGGGTGATGCGATGCCACCCTGCCGTCAACGTGATCGGAACCGACACACCCGTCAACGGGTCTGTCCAGGTGTCGAAGATCTCAAGACCATCGATTTCGAGGCGAGCCTTGTTGTCGGCAGCCACCGCGAAGCTATAGGTGCCCGATGTTGACGCAAGGATACCTCCCGACCACCGGACGGAGAAGTCGTCCGTGAGGCCGTTGTAGTCCTCTGTGGACTCCCAGTAGCCCGGTGCACCGAAGCCGCCTGATCCGGTGCTCAGGGTGCTCCAAGAGCGCCAGCTGGTGCCGTCGTGGGCTCTGAGCAAGAGATCGGCTTTGTTGTCGCCGTCAAAGTCACCAATCCCCCTTGTCCATCCGCCATAGTTTTACGGGCGATCGGCCTGGCCCGCGTCAAGCCGCACCCGTTGCGGTCGCGTCCGCTGAAATGACCGGGATATCCTTCGCCAAAGCTTTACGCCCGGACGGCGGCGCATGTGGGCCAGGCGTTTCTCGAGGCGCGAGATGCGCCATCGGCGTTGGAGGGCTAGGTCAAGCGTTCGGGGCGAGGCGCTCCAAGTCGGCGTCGACCATCATCGCGACGAGGGTTTCGAAGTCGACCTCGGGCGTCCAGCCGAGCTTGGCCTTGGCCTTGCTCGGGTCCCCGATGAGGAGATCAACCTCAGCCGGGCGAACGAACTTGGGATCGATAGCGACATGGTCGGTTGGGTCGAGGTCGACGTGGCCGAAGGCCAGGTTGACGAGCTTCTCGACGGTGTGAGTCTCGCCCGTCGCAACCACGTAGTCGTCCGGCTCGTCCTGCTGAAGCATCAGCCACATCGCGCGGACGTAGTCGCCGGCAAAGCCCCAGTCGCGCCGCGCGTCGAGGTTGCCGAGGCGAAGCTCCGTCGCGAGGCCGAGCTTGATTCGGGCGACGCCATCGGTGACCTTGCGCGTGACGAACTCAAGCCCCCGGCGGGGCGATTCGTGGTTGAAAAGGATGCCTGACGACGCATGCATGTCGTAGCTCTCACGGTAGTTGACCGTGATGTAGTGCCCGTAGGCCTTGGCGACGCCGTACGGGCTTCGCGGGTAGAACGGTGTGTCCTCGGACTGCGGGACCTCCAACACCTTTCCGTACATCTCGCTCGATGACGCCTGGTAGAAGCGGATCCGCGGGTTGACCTGGCGGATCGCCTCAAGCATGCGCGTCACACCCACCGCCGTGAACTCGGCTGTGAGCACCGGCTGCGTCCAGGAGGTCGGCACGAACGACTGCGCCGCCAGGTTGTAGACCTCGTCGGGCTCTGAGGCGACGATCGCCGAAACAAGCGACGGCTGATCGAGCAGATCGGCCTGAGCGAAGTTCATCCGCGCCTTGAGATGCTCGATCCGCTCGTAGCTCTCGGTCGACGAGCGGCGCACCATCCCCCATACCTCGTAGCCCTTCTCAAGAAGGAGTTCGGCAAGGTACGAGCCATCCTGGCCAGTGATCCCAGTGATGAGCGCAGTCGGCATCGTGTCAACCTCGTGGCGGGTCCGGGCGAGCGCGAAGGCTACATCGCTACTCCGGGAGCGATTCCGGCGCGTGCCGGGCGACGGTTCGCCCGCGACCATCGCTCCACCGGAAAGGGTAGAACTTAGAGGTTTCAGTCGTCGGTCGCGGGCGCCGGGTAGCCTTCCCCGCAGATCGCGATGGGGACGATCATCACACCGGCCAAGGGGTACCGAACCGGTAGACGGGCGGGGCGACCGCTCTCTGCTCGGCATCAGCTGGCCGTGGTTGCGCTTGTCTATGGCATCTACCTCCTCGTGCGAGCCATCGCGGGTCTCGGCGGGAAGGAGAGGCCCGCCGACAACGCTCGCGCAGTGCTCGGGGCTGAGCGGGCGCTCGGTATCGACTGGGAAGTCGGCCTTCAACGGTGGTTCCTCGCCCGCGACTGGCTGATAAACGCCGCAAACGCGCTGTACCTCGTCGGCCATTGGCCACTCATCGTGATCGTGGCGATTTGGCTCTTTTGGCGTGTTCCAGACGGGTTTCGCGTGCTGCGCGACGCGATGTGCGTCTCGGCGGCGGCCGCGTTCGTGGTGTTCGCGACCTTTCCGGTCTCCCCACCGCGGCTCGCAACTGGGGAACGCTCGGTCACGACGGTCGAGCGGTTCGGGGGCGCCCACGACATCCTTCAGCCGGCCCGACTGATGAACGAGTTCGCGGCCATGCCAAGTCTGCACCTCGGCTGGAATCTGCTGGTTGGCCTTGTCATCGTGCACGTCGCGCGGCGACGCTGGATACGTGTGCTCGGCGCGATCATCCCGCTGTTGATGAGCGTGGCCGTCGTCGCGACCGCCAACCACTTCGTGCTCGACGCGGTCGCGGGAATCGTCGTGGCGTACTGCGGCTGGCGAGCGGCGCATGGACTTGCCGGGCGCGCTGGTCGCTCCGTGTAGCGGCCAGCGCTCCCCCGCAAAACGACCTTCCGTGGCCTCGTGCTCGCCGTGCCGAGCACCCGGACTCCGTTCCCCCGGATCGCCGTGTTGGCGCCGAGACGGCGTCCTGCCCTTGCAGACCGCGTCCGACTGCGGGAAGTTACGCGGGTTCGGGTCGGCTTCGATCTGACAACCAGACTCGAACCTCGGCAAAGACGCGACGTGACGACCACCCCCCTCGCACCCAGATTTTCACCGGCCGACTCTGACGAGCGACTCGTCGCCCGAGCGGTTGCCGGGGAGATCGAGGCATTCGAGGTGCTCGTCCAGCGCTACCGGCAGATCGCCGTGCGCGTCGCGACGCGCATCGTGGGCCGGGAGGAGGCCGAGGACGTTGCGCAGGACGCGTTCCTGCGGGCCTATCACCGGCTCGACCGTTTCCGACGCGAAGCTCCGTTTCGCGCATGGCTCCTGCGGATCGTCCACAACACCGCCCTGAACGCCGTCACCCGCCGCGTTCCGACCCCGGTGGAGGACCTCCCCATCGACGCCGACCCAGACGTGGGCGGCGAGCGCACCCCGGCCCGCCACCTCGAGGACGTCGAACGGCGCGAGCGACTGGCGCTGAAGCTCGACCTCCTGCGCCCGTCACACCGCTCCGTCCTCGTGCTGCGCGACATCGAAGGCATGACCTACGACGAGATCGCGGAGATCACCGAAATGCCGATCGGGAGCGTCAAAGGACGCCTCCATCGCGCTCGCGCCGAGATGATCGACCTGCTGCGAAACAACACCTACGACTGGGAGCTCCCGGAGGGTGAATGATCCCGACGAGACTCATCCCGCCGACGCGCGCCTCGCCGAGCTCCTCGCGACCCTTGCGGCCGGCGACGAGGGCGACGAGGCGCTCGTGTCGAGAGTGGTCCGCACCGCCAAATGGCAGCGCACCGTCCGTCGCGCGTTCGGCGGCGTGACGTCAATCGTGGGGGGCCTCGCCCATGGCGCGGCGGTGCTCCTCGGGCTACGAAAAAACCCGGAGGACCCACCGCAATGATCCTGCCACTCAACTTCATCGGCACGCTGTCCGATTCGCTCGGCAGCTTTGTTCCGAAGCTCGGAGCCGCTCTTGCGGTGCTGATTGTGGGGCTGATCCTTGCGCGCTACATCTGCAAGGCGGTCGCGAAGGCCCTCTCAGCCGCGGGCGTTGACAAGCTGGGCGAGCGACTTGGCATCACCGACTCGTTTGCCAAGTTCGGCCTCGGTGACTCACTCTCGGCGCTTGTCACCAAAATCCTCCGGCTGATGCTCACGATCGTGGTGGTCATCATCGCGGTCGGCCTGCTCGGGGTCAGCTCACTCCAACAGACCGTCAACGAGGCGCTCCTCTTCATTCCCCGCCTGATCGTGGCGATCGCGATCCTGGCGCTTGCGGTTGGAATCGGCGGTTGGGCGCGCCAGCGAGTCGATCGACTTGCCGACCAGATGGACCTCAAGGGTCCGCTCGGCCTTCTGGTCGAGATCCTCGTCATTGTCGCGCTCGGGCTCGTCGCGGCCGGCCAAATCGGAATTCCGACTCAGATCCTCGTCGTGATGGTCGCCGTGGCGCTCGGTGGCTGCGCACTCGCAGCCGCCCTGGCATTCGGCCTCGGAAGTGTTGGCGTCACACGCCAGATCAGCGCGGGGCGCTATTTGGGCTCGGTCTACCGCCCCGGGCAACGCCTCAGGATCGGCGACGTTGAAGGAACCGTCGTTTCCCTCGACTCGACCGCCTGCGTGCTGCAAACAGACGACGGGAAGACCGTTCGCGTACCGAACCACCAAGTACTCGAAAGCACGGTCTCCGTTCTCTCCGAAGGGCCGGCCCAGGCAACCGGGTAGGATTCCCGCCCTAGGACGGGGTACCGACGACGGGAGCGATCGTGGCTGATTTCCACGCCGATATGACCGCGGGCTACGGCTTTGATGGTCCGACGATCAAGCTTGGACGACCCTTCGTCGACCCCGCCGCGCCCGACACCGAGGTGACCGTTCAGGTGCCGGTGCGCCTGCTCAATCGCCATGGTTTGATCGCCGGCGCAACCGGCACCGGCAAGACGAAGAGCCTCCAGCTCATCGCGGAGCAGATCGCCGCAAACGGCAGCCCGGTCTTTGCCGCCGACATGAAGGGCGACCTCGCCGGGATCGCCCAACCCGGCGAGCTGATCGAACCGGTCGCCAAGCGCGCGAACGAGCTGAGCTACGAGTGGGCCCCCGGGGCCGCGCCTGTGGAGGTCGTCTCACTCTCCGGTGAGCGCGGCGTCCCCATCCGAGCCAGCGTGACCCAGTTCGGCCCGACGCTCTTTGCGAAGGTGCTGGAGCTGAACGAAACGCAGGAGTCGAGCCTGGCGCTGGTGTTCCGCTTCTGCGACGAAAAGCAGCTCCCGTTGATCGAGCTGGAGGACATCCGCGCGGCGCTGATGTGGCTCGAAGGGCCGGGCAAGGCGGAGCTCGAAGCGATCGGCGGCCTCTCGAAAGCGACCGTCGGTGTGCTCCTTCGAAAGATCGGTGAGCTCGAAGCCGCCGGAGGCGACACCTTCTTTGGTGAGCCGTCCTTCGACGTCAAGGACCTCCTGCGGACCTCCTCAGACGGCAAGGGGATCATCTCGGTCCTCGAGCTCTCCGACGTCGCGACCCAGCCCGAGCTTTTCTCGACGTTCCTGATGTGGGTGCTCGCCGAGCTGTACGAGCTGCTCCCGGAGGTCGGAGACCCGGACAAGCCGGTCCTCGTGTTCTTCCTCGACGAAGCGCATCTGCTCTTCAACGGCGCCACCAAGGGGTTCGTCGACGCGGTGACCCAAACCGTGCGCTTGATCCGCTCGAAGGGCGTCGGTGTCTTCTTCATCACGCAGCTCCCGACCGACATCCCAGACGAGGTACTCGCACAGCTCGGCCACCGCGTCCAGCACGCCGTTCGCGCGTTCACACCGAAGGACGCGAAGGCGCTCAAGTACGCCGTCGAGACCTACCCCGTCACCGAGCACTACAAGCTCGACGACACCCTCCAGGCGCTCGGCGTCGGGGAAGCTGTCGTGACCGTGCTGAACCCACGCGGCGTGCCGACACCGGTCGCGGCGACGCGGATGTTCCCACCCGCCTCGCGGATGGCGCCGCTCTCCGACGACGAGCGAAACGCGATCATCAGCAGCTCACCGATCCGCGCCAAGTACGCGACCCGGGTCGACAAGGAGAGTGCGGAGGAGATCCTGGCGGCCCGTATCGCGGGCGATCAGGCGGGTGAGGATGCCGCCCGGGAAGCTGGGAGGCCGGCGGCTCCGAAAGCGAACCAGGCAGCGGCTGACTCCGGCGGCCTCGTCGACAAGATCGGCGACATCGTGAACTCCCGCATCGCCCGAGACCTCGGCCGGCAGGCCGTGCGAAGCATCTTCGGCATGCTCAAACGCCGACGCTAGGTCGACCCGAGGCCCCTGAAGGCCTCTCTCAAATGGGGCCACCCCGGACCACCACCCACGTTTCAGGGTAGTCGCGGCGGCGTTACAGCGGGCGCGACAGACGTGCCAACAGTGTGACGACTTCGGCCCCGCTGTTAGGCGAGGAGCGATTCGTGCCCGTGGTACACGAGCCAGCGAACCGCTTCGACGAGCGCGTCGGGGGCGTCGCGGACGATGTCGTGCCCGGCACCCTCGACGACCTGCAGATGCGTGCTCCGAAGCCACAGCGCAAACTCACGCTGGAGGTCGGGTGGGGAGGCCTTGTCGGCGCTCCCGGCGACGACCACAACCGGCACGTCGATTTGACCGAGCGCGCCGCGCCAATCCGGGCGCGTCGCCATCGCCTCGGCGGCGAGGGCAATACCCTCCGCGCCGACCCCGTGGCGTTCACGCAAGCCTCGCGCCAAGTGCATCCAGCGGTCGCGCCCCTCAGCCTCTTCGGCCTTCGGACCGATCCCCGCGAGGACGATGCCCGAGACCATCCCCGGGTGACCGAGGACGAGGGCGAGCACCGTGGCCGCACCCAGCCCGACGCCGACCATCACAGCGGGGCCCCCTTCCTGGGAAACGAGGCGCGCGACGTCCGAGGCGAAGTCGTCGATGCTCCAGGGGCCGGGAGGCGTCGGTGAGGTTCCGTGCCCGCGAAGCGACGGCGCAACCACACGCTGGCGTTCGGGAACAATTGGCCGTAGCGCCTCCATAAGGTCGGCGCTCGATCGCCCGACGTCATGCAGGGCGATGATCAAACGACCCTCGTCGCCATCGGAATAGCACTCGAGGTTGATCGCTGGGGGGAGGGAGGGCACAGGTCTCCTCATCGGACCGGACAACCGGGCAACCTATTCGGGGACGGGCGGAGCGTCAATCACAATGGTCACGTTCCGACAGGGCAGCTCATCCCCAACCACGTCAACTGACCCCAAGTTGTCGAATGAGTCCGGCGACTGCCTCGGGCTGTTCGATCGGGGTGAGATGGCCGGCCTCGGGCACGACGTGGAGCGTTGCTCCCGAAATCCCTGCGCGGATCCGCCGCGCGGCATCGATCGGCGTCACCGTGTCGTTCTCCCCGACGATCACGAGCGTCCGAGCCGTGACCTCGTGGAGCTGGTCGCTGCGCTCAGGTCGACTACCGAGGGCGTCGAGTGCGGCGATGAGCCGATCGGCGGGTTGACGCGAGGCGAGCGCGAGCGCTCCCGGCAGGCAATCGGCCGCGCCTACCCCGACAAGGCGTGGGATGAGACAAGCGACAAACGCCGAGACGCCCAGGCGGCGAATCTGTTCCTTCGACGCCTCGCGTCCCGCGCGCGCGTCGGCGGTGTCGGCCTCCGCGCGGGTATCGATCAAGGCGAGCGCGGCAACCCGCGACGGGTGCCGCAGCGCAAGCGAAAGCGCCACGTAGCCACCCATCGAACACCCCGCAACCAGCGCGGGGCCGTTCGGATCGATGAGCGACGCAACCCCATCGGCCATCTCGTCGATCGAGGTGGGTAGGCGCCCGGTCACGTCCGGCGCGACGAGATCCGGCGCGCTGATTTCATACCCGCCAAGGTGCGCTCGCACCGGATCCCAAAACGACCCGTCGAATGGGAACGCGTGGAGAAGAACGATCGGGGGCGTCACGCGCCGATCATGTCAGCCGGGCGGGGACTCCCCGACCGCACGTTCGTGGAGGCCGTTCACCGTGACCACCACCCGTTCACCGCCGCGCACGGTTTCGAGAACCGAGGCCACGTCACCCTGAGGCGCCCAAGTGCGACCGATCGCGGCATGCTCCAAACGTCGCGGGCGGGGCGGCGCCAGTGCGACGACGCCGTGCCCTTTGACCCAACCAACAAACCGGGGGTCGCGGTCCCGGGGGCGTCGCGGTACGGTGTGGGTGATGGCCGAAACGGGAAACGTCGCAAGCGCGCTGGTCGCGCCTGAACAACGGCTCGCCGCCGGGTTTGGGGGCATCGTTCCCACGGCCGCCGTCGCCCGGAGCGAAGCGACCGCGGTCATGGCGCTTGCAGTCGAACATCACGCCGAGGGCGCGGCCATTCCCGTCGTGATCGTCTCGGATGCTCCGGGCCTCCTGACCTGGGATCCCGACGATGGACTCACCGCGGTCGACGATGTCGGCACCCACTACGTGGCACGGACGATCGCGCAGTCCGGAGCGCTCGGCTCGCTGGCGGTGACAATCTGGCTCGAGCCGGCCATCCCGAGTTCGGCCAGGCGGTTGGAACTCAGCCTGACGGCCGTCAACCGCCTGTCGGCGACCCGCACCCGCGCAAGCGTCGAGCGCGCCCTCACCGGTGGCCCGTGGGAGCTGTCGATCGACCTCACCCCCGAGCGGACCGTCGCCTCGCCCCCGTTTGCCCCCCATTCCGCGGACCCCCTCCCGCCCCGACCGACGAGCGTCCCTGTCCGGTCAGTCGGTGCGCTCGAACGGCTCGTACCGATCGGCCAGGCCCGGATTCGGCCGGCGTTCACGCTCGCGCTCTGGAGCATCGAGGCCTATCTCGACCGCGCGGTGCTCTCGCTCGGCCTCCTTGTCGACCACCCAAGCGAGGCTGGGCATCTCTTCCCCGACGCTGGCCGGGTCTCGGTCTGGGATGACCTCGGCAACCGCTACCGCGCGACGCCGACCGGTGGAATCACGGGCCCCGGATGGAGCGAGAGCACGGTGGAGATCGTCCCGGCGCCGAGCCCGGCTGGCGCGACCCTCGGTATCGAAGTCGACGCGCTTCCGATTCGCGACGCGGATGGGCAAGCGATCAAGTCAGGCCCGCTGACCTTTGGCGTCGCGATCAACTCGGCGCGGTGACGGCCCCGGGAGACGCCGTCGGACCGGTTTGGGTCGTCGTTCCAACCTATAACGAGGCCGAGAACGTCGCCGAGCTCATCGGGCAGCTCCTCGTCGTGTTCGAGGCGTCGGCGCTCGACGGCCACGTGTTGGTCGTTGACGACGGCTCGCCCGATGGAACCGCCGAGATCGTCGAGGAGGTCGCCGCCCGCGACGGGCGTGTCACCCTGCTTCGTCGCGACACGAAGGAGGGGATCGGGCCCGCGTACCTCGCGGGCTTTCGCGTGGCCCTGGACGCCGGAGCGGACCGGATTCTCGAGATGGATTGCGACTTCTCCCACGACCCGGCCGACGTGCCGCGCCTTGTCGCCGCGACCGCCGACGCCGACCTGGCGCTCGGGTCTCGCTACACGCCGGGCGGCGGCGTGCGCCGTTGGGGCGCCGTCCGACGGGCGATCAGTCGCGGGGGCTGCTGGTATGCGAGATTCGTGCTCCGCGTCTCGGTGCGCGACCTCACGGGTGGCTTCAAGTGCTTCCGGCGACAGGTGCTCGAAACGATTGCCCTGGAGGAGGTTTCCGCTGCCGGCTACGGCTTCCAGATCGAGATGACCTGGCGAACCCTCCTTGCGGGCTTCCGTGTGGTCGAGATTCCGATCATCTTCACCGAGCGCATCCACGGAGAGTCGAAAATGCGCGGCGGAATCGTCACCGAGGCCGCCCTCCTCGTGCCGCGACTTCGGCGCCTCGGGCGAGCTCCGCGCTAGCGCTCAGCAGCTTGCGAGGGCCTGGATTCGCTCCGGCGCCTTCGGTGCCATTTTCGCGACGTTCTCGGTTGCCAGGCGAAGCTCCGCGGCGGTCGCGGGTGCGCCCGCCAGACACGCCCAGGACAGCGGGTTCTCCGGCTGGCGATCGACCGCGCGACGGGCAGCGGCAAGGCGCGCGCGCTCGTCCCGGCGGAGCTTCGCGGCCGAGGCTGAAACGAGGACCGAGCGTATGTCGAGCGGGTTGAGGGTCGCCGCGAGCCGAGCGCGCGAGTAGGCCGTGGCGGACTTGCGTGCGTCAAGGGCTCGTGATGCCGTGTCGAGCGCAACGAGCGAACCCAGCGGGAGCGCGGCACTCGCGACGACCGCGGCAGCGACAAGTGGCACGGCCGCGGCAAGCGCCCCTCCAGGCCGACGACGCGCGGCCGGGGGGAGCGCGCTACCAACGAGCGTCCCCGCAAGGCCGAGCCCAACGATGATCACGGCAGGAGCGCTCCAGCTCACGTCGAGCTGCGCGTGGGCCCCGATCGCGGCAAGGACGGCAATCGCCGGGACCACCTCGGCGGCACCTCGGCGCCGAACGGCCGCGACGCCAGCGAGCACGACACCGACCATGCCGATGGCGAGAAGAAGAAGACCCACGGCCCCGAGCTCGCTCGCGGTCTGAAGGGTGAGCTGATGCGGTTCGAGCACGCCCTGGAGGGCATTCTCGCGCAGGTGCGTGATCCGGAAACTACCGGCGCCATTACCGACGAGCGGCGCGTCCCGGAAACCCCGTAGGGCCTCCGACCACCATGTGGTTCGGTTGTTCGTCGAAAGGCTGACGATCCGGCCCGGGTCGTTTCCGATCGCGACATCGGACTGACCGCCCATGAGTACCGCTACCACAGCGACCCCGACCCCGGCGGCAAGGATTCCCGCGACCGTCCGGCTTGCGACAACAACGCGCGCTTGCTTCCACCTTCGACTCCGGCCGACCAGCCAGCCGCAGAGGAGGCCCGCGAGAATCACTCCGGCGGCGAGGAGCAGAGCGAGGAGGAGACCCGCGCTTCGCCGATCCCCTACGGAGAGCCCATCGGTCGTCAGTGCGTGGGCGGTCAACCCATAGACCGTCGCGGGGATCGCCCCGGCGGCGGCGGCGCAAAGAATGGCCAGGATGCGTTCACGACACGCGCCGAACGCGAGCATCACAGAAAGCGCGACCGCGAGGGCAACAAAACCGCTCCGCGAGTAGCTGAAGGCGAGCGCGCAGAGGCTGAGCGCCACCCCCACCGCGGCGGCCCGGTCGGCCCACTGGGGGACATTGCCAGTGCCGGCTCGCCCTCCAAGCCACACGGCACCCGGGATCGCGATCACGACAAGAACCGCAAAGACATTCGGGAGACCGACGGTTCCCGAGAGGCGCGCGGCGCTCGTCGCGCCAGGAAGATCGGGCAGGACCTTCGTGGCAAGGGCCCAGCCGGTCGGGACCGCGCAACCAACGCTCACGAGCACAGCCACGCCGGCAGGGCTCCACAAACGCCCCCGACCGCGCGCCGCAAACGCTATCCCGACAAACAGCGCCGCGAGTCCGACAAGGGCATGGTTGGCTTCGATCCATGCCAGATCTGGCCCGCTCGCCCAACCGATGCTGAGCGCACACCACAGCGCAGTACCCGCGCTTGACGCAATGAGCAGCCGACCGGGCCAGGTGGTGAGGGCGCGGCGAGCGCTCCCGTCAAGAACGGCCGAGCAGGCGAGCCCGACGAGCCCGATCATGGCGATCGTCGCGGCGACGGGCCCACGGAGCTGCTGCGACGAAGGGCCCCTGCCAAAGTCCATTCCCCCGGCCGCCAGCACAAGGGCCGACCACCCCGCGATGCATGCGAGGATGCCAGGTGAAACGCCCCACAATTGAAGGGGGGCACGATCGCCGGTACCATCCCGCGAGTGCGGTGGGAGTCCGGACTCCTGCACCGGTCGATCCCCCACGGGCTAGGTGGCCATCCTGCTTCGACGACGCTTTGTCGCTCTGCTCTCCACGCTCGTGCTCCTCGTCGCCTCCAGCGCGGCGATCGCCAGCCCGGCCGATGTCATCAACGACCTCAACGACAACGGGACCATTCAGCGATGCCATTCACTCGCGGATTATGACGAGGCGCTCAAGCAGTTGCCGCCGGATAGCCCGCAGTACTCTTTCGCGCCCGACATCATCGCCCAGGCAAAGATCGACCATGTCTGTGCCGGCGGCGTGACGGACTCGGGCGGAGATGACAGCAACACCGCGGGCTACGTCGTGTGGGGCGTCGTCGGCGCAGCGATCGCCATCGCCGCCGCGCTTGGGTCGGTGCTTGCGCGCCGCTCCCGTCGCGACGATCCTGATCAGGACGCCTGACCGATGAACGAGTTGCGTGGGTTCATCCGCGATCTCCTGCTGCCGCTTATGGTCGCACTGTCGCTTGCCTTGGTCATTCAGGAGGCGGTCGCAAAGCCCTACGAGATCCCCACCGGATCGATGATCCCCACGATCCAGAAGCGCGACCGCGTCATCGCAAACCGGATTGTCTATCGCTTCCGCGAGCCAAACCGCGGTGACGTGATCGTCTTCCAGCCCACGACAGCCGCGCGCCAGAGCTGCCCTCCGGTGGTGCCGGGCGTGCCCTTTGTTAAGCGGGTCATCGGGATTCCCGGCGACCGCGTCGAGGTGCGAGGGGGCGAGACGCTCGTGAACGGGACGCCACTCGACGTGAAGAACGCACGGGTTCCCGGGTACGACTTTCCGGCGATTCGGGTGCCGAAGGGTCGCCTGTTCGTTCTCGGCGACAACCGCAACGAGTCGTGCGACTCGCACCTATGGCAGGGCGACTCGTTCGTCCATCGTGGCGCAATCATCGGGCAGGCCGAGGTCACGTACTGGCCCCTGCGCAGCATCAAGTTCCTGAGGTAGCGAGCAATGGCGGAAGGCCGGTCATCGTCGAGAGCCGGTTTCCGGGCGATCATTCGGGATTTCATCCTGCCGCTTGCGGTGGCCTTTGCGATTGCGTTTGTCATCCAGGAGGCGATGGCGAAGCCCTACGAGATCCCGACTGGATCGATGATCCCGACCATCCAGGAGAACGACCGGATCCTTGCGAACCGTTTGATCTATCGATTTCGGGACCCCAGACGTGGCGACATCGTGGTCTTCGAGCCAACCAAGGAGGCACGCAACGCCTGTGGTGACACCGCCAGCGACGTCCCGTTTGTCAAACGAGTGATCGCTGTCGCCGGCGACACCGTGCAGGTTCGCGGGCACGTTCCGTACGTCAACGGCAGGCCGTTTACCGTCCGCAACGCCGTGACCTCACGCGACGAGGACGGCGTCCGCCCAGACTTCCCGATCCTCCCGGGTCGGAAGCTCGGTGAACCGGTAACCGTCCCATCCCATTCGCTCTTTGTGATGGGCGACAACCGCCCCGGCTCGTGCGACTCGCGGGTCTGGCCAGAGTGGAATGACGTGTTGGGGTCCCTCGGCGGTGCCGACCCGGAGACGGCCGCCGACATCCCGGCCGCGTTCGTAAACCTCGACGCGGTCATCGGGCAGGGAGAGATCATCTACTGGCCCGTGACCAACCTGACGTTCCTTCGCTGAGAGAAGGTTCCCTCGCACGTTGCGGGATACGGCCTGGCAAGGGCTTGACAGGCCCCGTGGGAGGTGCAAGTGATTCGGCCCCGAACGCTCTATGTAGCGTTGGTTGCAAGCTCGCACCACTAGGGATAGGGTCTGAAACCGTTGCTTTGCCCTTTTTGCCAAGATTCCGAACACCGCGTCGTCGAGTCGCGCGTTCCGGAGGCCAAAGATGCCATCCGGCGTCGACGCGAGTGCCATTCCTGCGGTCGCCGCTTCACGACGTACGAGCGGATCGAAGAGGCTCCACTTGTCGTGATCAAGCGCTCCGGAGAGCGTGAGGGCTTCGACCGCCTGAAGCTCCTGGACGGCCTCCTACGGGCTTGCCACAAGCGTCGCGTCACCACCGGCCTCCTCGAAGTCGCGGTTCGAGACATCGAAAGCGAGCTGCGAAACCGCCTCCGAGGCGAGGTTCGAACCGCCGTCATCGGCGAGCTCGCGCTCCGACGCCTCAAGGACATCGACCAGGTCGCTTACGTCCGATTCGCCTCGGTCTACCGCCAGTTCGAAGATGTCGAGGAATTCGGCGAAGAACTGTCGCGCCTCGAACGCGAGCCACCCCTCTCGAATGGTCAGAGTCCGCTCGACGAGACCCTCTTCGCCGGCCTCGACGGCCCGTCCGACAAGCCCAGAAACCGCCGTCACTTGCTCCGTGCTGTGGATGGTGGCCGCACCCTTGAAACCGTTCCCCCCACCTCCCAGGAGACAAACGATGGCGACTGAGATCCTTCCCACGGCCGGACCGGCCAGCCGTGGGGACGCAGCGAGCCCGAGCACTCCTCTCGGCTTGACCCGCCACTTCACGACGCCGGCCGTGCATCCCTACGACGAGATCGAATGGGAGCTGCGGACCGCCAACATCGCGTCCGAGGGCGGCGGGACGGTCTTCGAGCAGAAGGACATCGAGATCCCGGCCAGTTGGTCGCAGCTCGCGACGAACGTGGTCGCCTCGAAGTACTTCCGCGGCGCGCTCGGCGCTCCCGAGCGCGAGCGAAGCGTGCGCCAGATCATCGACCGGGTCGCGAAGACGATCCGACGTTGGGGGATCGAGGAGGGCTACTTCGCCTCGGACTCCGAGGCCGAGACCTTCGAGGTCGAGCTGACCCACCTCCTCGTTCGCCAGAAGGTGGCCTTCAACTCACCGGTCTGGTTCAACGTCGGGCTGACCGAGAACCCCCAATGCTCGGCCTGCTTCATCCTCTCGGTCGACGACGACATGAGCTCGATCCTCGAGTGGATCTCGAAGGAGGGGCGGATCTTCAAGGGTGGCTCGGGGTCCGGTGTGAACCTCTCGCGCCTCCGGTCATCGACCGAGCGCCTTTCGGCCGGTGGCACGGCTTCCGGTCCGGTCAGCTTCATGCGTGGCGCCGACTCGTGCGCGGGGGCGATCAAGAGCGGCGGCACGACACGGCGCGCCGCCAAGATGGTCATCCTCAACTGCGACCACCCCGACATCCTCGAGTTCGTCAACTGCAAGGCAAATGAAGAGAAGAAGGCCTGGGCCCTCGGTGAGATGGGCTACGACATGGGCCTGAACGGTGAGGCGTGGCACTCGATCCAGTTCCAGAACGCGAACAACTCGGTGCGGGTCACCGACGAGTTCATGTACGCGGCCGAGGGCAACGCCGATTGGCACACGAAGGCGATCACGAGCGGCGAGACGATCGCCACGATGCGTGCGCGTGACCTGATGCGGGCGATCTCCGAGGCGGCGTGGGTCTGCGGCGATCCTGGGATGCAGTTCGACACGACGATCAATCGTTGGCATACCTGCCCGGTCTCGGGGCGGATCAACGCGTCGAACCCGTGCTCGGAGTACATGCACCTCGACGACTCGGCCTGCAACCTCGCGTCGCTGAACCTCATGCACTTCGTCGACGGGGAGGGCGCGTTCCTGCTCGACGACTTCCGCCAGGCAGTCGACGTGATCATCACGGCGATGGACATCGTGGTGGCCCGGTCGGGCTACCCCACCGAGGAGATCACGCGAAACGCCCGCAACTACCGTCAGCTCGGGCTCGGGTACGCCAACCTCGGCGCGCTCCTGATGTCGCACGGCCTCCCGTATGACTCCGACCAGGGACGGGCCTACGCTGGGGCGATTACAGCGCTCATGACCGGGCGCGCGTACGAGATGTCGACGCGCCTTGCCGAGCGGATGGGCCCCTTCCAGGGCTACGCCAACAACGCCCAGCCGATGCAGGGCGTCATCCGCATGCACCAGCGTGCGGCGAAGGCCCTCTCGGATGATCTCGTTTTGGATCGCGGCGTGCTCGACGCGGCGCGCGAATCGTGGGACGGAGCCGCTGCGCGCGGTGAGGTTCACGGCTTCCGAAACAGCCAGGCCTCGGTGCTCGCGCCGACCGGCACAATCGGCTTCATGATGGACTGCGACACGACCGGCGTCGAGCCCGATATCGCGCTCGTGAAGTACAAGCGCCTCGTTGGCGGCGGCGTGATGAAGATCGTTAACCAAACCGTTCCGCAGGCCCTCACGAAGCTCGGCTACGACGCCGACGAGGTCAGCAAGATCAACGACTTCATCGACGAGCACGAGACGATCGAGGGCGCACCGGGCCTCAAGGACGAGCACCTGGCCGTCTTCGACTGCGCCTTCCCCCCGCTGAACGGCGAGCGGCTCATTCACTACAAGGGCCACATCAAGATGATGGGTGCGGTCCAGCCCTTCATCTCGGGAGCGATCTCGAAGACCGTCAACATGGCAAACGACGCGACGCCCGAAGACATCGCGGCGGCGTACATGCTCGCCTGGAAGGAAGGCGTCAAGGCGCTTGCGATCTACCGCGACGGGTCGAAGCGCACGCAGCCGCTCTCGACCGGCAAGAGTGGCGACAACGCCGCGAACGCATCGGCCGCGTCGACACCTGCCGCGGCGGCGGCCCGCCCGACCCGGCGGCGGATGCCCGATACCCGTCAGGCGATCACGCACCACTTCTCGATCGCCGACCACGACGGCTACATCACGGTGGGCAAGTACGAGGACGGGAGCCCGGGCGAGATCTTCATGAAGATGGCAAAGCAGGGTTCGACCGTCTCAGGCCTGATCGACTCGCTCGCGATCATGATGTCGCTTGCCCTGCAGTACGGCGTGCCGATCCAGATCGTGGCCGACAAGCTCAGCCACATGCGCTTTGACCCGTCCGGCTTCACGAAGAACCCCGACATCCCGATGGCGAAGTCGATCGTCGACTACATCGTCCGTTGGCTGTCGTCGCAGTTCCTCTCGGAGGACGAGAAGCGCCAGGTCGGCGTGATCACCCCGAACCTTCGCGCTGAGGCAGCACAGGCTGCTGACGACGAGATCGAAGCGAGCACCCCGAAGGCCTCAGGAGCGGTCGAGGCGCCAGCGAAGGCAAACGGCAATGGCCACGCCCATAACCCGGGCCAGGTGGAGTTCGCGCTGCCTCCCGGACAGGGCGGAGCGTTCGCGTTCAAGGTCGACCAGGACGGCGCCCTGTGCGGCTCCTGCGGCTGGACGATGATCCGCTCAGGCTCTTGCTACAAGTGCATGAACTGCGGGAGCACCTCGGGCTGCTCGTAGCGCCACGCTCACAAAGTGGTTGTTGGATGCGACGGGCCCCATCACGGGGCCTGTCGTCTACCGGGCGATGACTTCGGTGCGGCCTTCCTCGTTTAGTCTCTCGTCGAGGGTGGTCGAACGCACGGGCGCGCACGACCGCCGGGCGAGCACTAATGCGCGCGAAGTGCGCCTGGAGTGCGCCGCCGCCGAGGCGCAGCCCGTCGTGAAATGCTGCCAACCGACCAACACGTAGACGTAGGCGTCGACGAGGCTGAAGGTGTCGCCCACGATCCAGTCGCGCCCCGCCAGGCGCTCTTCAAGGAGTGCAAGCGTTCTCCTGCGCGCCACTGGTGGCGTTGTCGAGAAGGTGCGTCGGCGCCCCCTCGATTTCGTCCATCGCGATGTGGAGAGTGTTTGCGGTCCACACCATCCAGCTCACGTAGTCGCCGCGACCTGGGTAGCCGACCGCCGGCCCGAGCTTTGCCTCCGGATAGCGGTCCGTGAGGTAGAGGAGCAACGCACCGCACTCAAAGACCTTCACCCCGTCGTCGTCGAGTGCCGGCACCGGTCGCGTCAGGGACGTCGTGAGGAATTCCGGAGGGCCAGAACGGTCCTTCGACGCAATGTCGACCGTCTCGTATGGAACCCCCGCCTCGTCGAGCGCGATTCGAGCGACGAAGGAGGAGCTACCGGTGTTCTGGTACAAAATGGGCACGAGGATTCGCGCAGAGCCGACGACCATTGGGCCGTGTTGCTCGGCACTGATCACAGTGGGCCGTCAGTCGGTCCAGAAGTCGCTGAGGATCTCTCCGTCGCCGGGAGTGCTCGGCCCGAAGACAAGCAGCTCAAGGCCTTCGGGGCCAGCCTCGAACTTCCGGGCAACGGTCGGGGCGACGCGGATCGCGTCGCGAAGGGCGACGTCGATGATCTCGTGATCGAGCCTCAGGCGACCATGGCCTGAGAGCACAACATAGATCTCTTCCGCCGCGACGTGCCGATGCCCGAACGCTTGGCGTCGGCCCGGCCGGAGGACGTGGTGGGCAAGCCCGGTCGCGTGAGCCCCGAGATCCCCGGCGCAAAAGCGGGCCTCCTGGATCTCGGACAACCCGAACGCGACCGCGGAGTCCTCGACATCACGCAGGTTGACCTTCGTAAACGCACTCGGCGTCTGCGCCGCGCTCATGAGGTCACCGCCTCGAGGTGGGCGTCGAGTTTGTCGAAGCATTCCGTCCACCCGTCACGGTGGCTGTCCCGACTTTGGTCGTGCATGAACACGGCCTGGTGGAAGGTCATCTCGGTCTTCCGGTCAAGATCGGTGAAGGTCACGGTGATCAGCATCTCGTGCTCGGGCCTCCCATCGGTCTCTTCCCACGAGGTCGTAAAGATCAGACGCTCCGGTGGGGTGATCTCACGCCACTCCCCGTGGTTCCAAAACTCGCCGTACGCATCGGAGCGCATCCCCATGCGCCACTTCCCCCCGGGGCGTAGGTCGCCCTCGACGTGGACCGTCGTGAACGTGTCCGGGGCCGACCAGGCCGCCAGCTGCTCGAGATCGGTCCACGCCTGGAACACGAGTTCCCGCGGGGCATCGAACACACGCGTGATCACAAGCTCAGGACCGGCCGTTGCCTCATTCGGCGCCAGGGTCATCGTTTGCTCCTCTCTGTTGGATGTCGCGTAGGTGCTGGTCGAGGCGGTCAAAGCCGGCCTCCCAAAACTCGCGATAGCGCTCGAGCCATCCGGTCGCCTCGCCGAGCGGTCCGGCGTTGAGCTTGCACGGGCGCCACTGCGCGTTTCGCCCACGCGTGATCAACCCCGCCGCCTCAAGCACCCGAAGATGCCTGCTGACCGCCGGCCCGGTCATCGCGAACGGCTCCGACAATTCAGTCACGTTTGCCTCCCCCGCCGCGAGGCGAGCGAGAATCGCCCGCCGAGTTGGATCAGCGAGCGCAGCGAACGTTCGACTCAGTTGCTGTTTGGCATCACTCACCGGACCGTACCTAACTGATTGGTTATCTAACTGATTGGTACGCTACCAAACGGTGGGCACCTGTCAAGCGTTTCCCAGACTGAGGTCTTGGCTACGGGCCCGCAAACGAGGTCGCCGTCGTTCCAGACAGTAGGGTCAGGGCGATGCGGGTTTCCCACATGGACGCGATCGAGCGGGTCGACAACGACGGGCTCATTTGGCGACCGGTCCGCCGCCATTTCGGCATCACGGCCTTCGGCGTGAACGGTTGCACTGGCGCGATGGCGGGAGACGTCGTCATCGAGCCCCACGACGAGTCGAGCCCCAATGCCGGGGGCCACGAGGAGCTGTACCTCGTCACCGCCGGCCGCGCGAGATTCATGGTCGACGGTGAGGCGATCGACGCGCCAACGGGGACGCTCCTGTTCATCTCCCCCGGCGAGCACCGGGAGGCCGTGGCTGCCGAACCGGAAACAACGGTTCTCGTCATCGGAGGAACACCGGGTGCGGCGTTGCCAACCTCACCGTTCGAGTACTGGTACGCAGCCCAGCCGCACGTCGCCACCGGCGACTACGAGCGGGCGATCGAAGTCGCCTCGGAGGGGCTCACCGATCACCCTGACAATGGTGGGTTGCGCTACCAGCTGGCCTGCTACTGCGCGTTGAACGGACAAGGCGCGGAAGCCGTGGCGCACCTCGCTCGCGCGTTTGCCGCCGACCCCCGGACACGGGCTTGGGCGGGCGACGACGCAGACCTTGACTCGTTACGCGACCGAGCGGACTACCCGTCCTGATGACCGCCTTTGGTGCGGTCTTAACGGCAGACCGGCCTGCGGCGAGCATCGCCAGAGTGGCACGCGAGGTCGAGGCCGCTGGTCTCGACGAATTCTGGCTCTGGGAGGACTGCTTTCTCTCGGGTGGAATTGCGGCGAGCGCGACTGCCCTTGCCGCGACCGAGCACGTGACCGTTGGGATCGGAATCATGCCCGCCGTCTTCCGGAACGCTGCGGCCACGGCGATGGAGATCGCGACCCTTGCGAACATCTATCCAGGGCGCTTTGTCGCCGGCCTCGGGCACGGCGTTCCGGCGTGGATGGAGCAAGTGAGAGCGCTCCCCAAGCGTCCCGTACAGGCCCTGGAGGAGGTGGCCCTCGCCGTCCGTAAACTGCTCGCGGGCGACACCGTGACCATGACCGGTTCACATGTCCGCTTGGACGGCGTACGGCTTGCCCAGGCTCCGTCGGCTGCGCCTCCGGTGGTGCTTGGCGTCCGTCGTCGCCTCGGCCTGCGGGCGTCGGGTCGAAGCGCGGACGGAACGATCCTCGCGGAGCCGGCTGCCCCGGCCTACATCCGCTGGGCTCGCGAACGGATCGAGGAAGGTCGAGCCGCCTCCGGGCGCACTGATGCTCATCGCATGACGGTCTTCGTGAAGGGCCGCATTGATCGGGACCTGAGCCTCGCCCGACGATGGATCGCCGAAGTTCTCTTGGACGGGAGCTGTGCGGTCCAACTTGACGCACTGGACCGCGACGACGACCTCGGCCGCTTGAGGTCACTCGCGACAGCGGACCGGATTGCGCCAGAGGTTCCCGACGATCTCGTCGAGATGCTTACCGCCTGCGGGAGCGCGGCGCAGGTCCAATCCTCAATCGAGGCCGTTGCGACGGCGGGCGCTGACGCGGTGATCTTCGTTCCGATCGGGCCAGACCCTGATGGTCAGCTCCAACGGTTTGCGAGCGAGGTCGTGCCCACGCTCAAGGCCTGGGTGCGGATGTAGCTCGGGTTGAAGGCAGTCGCTCGGTTGTAGCGGCTCCTTGCGGTGCGATGTGTTCCGGTAGATCGTGCTGATCGCTGCGAGCACCGCAGGGTTGTAGTCGCCGTATGGTGTCGCGAAATCGATAACCGGAGCGCCGATGATCGCCTCGAGCGTTTGCCGGCTGTCGACAAGTTCGCGTTGAAGTTGCGTCGGACTGAGCGCGGTGAGGTGCGCGTGAATCACGCTGTGGGCCTCGGTGACGTGCTCCGGGTCACTGGCGCCACCGGCGTGGATGTACTGCGTCGGACGAAAGCCGTAGCGATCGAGCAGCGGGATGGCGTTCGTGTACTGACTGCGCCATCCGTCGTCGAACGTCAAGGAGACCACGGGTTCGGTTTCGGTGGCTCCACCGGGAGATGTGCCAGCGGTTGGATTGACATTCGGCGGCGGCGTGTTTGGTCAACTGGTGGTGGGCCCCGTGCAGGCGGCCCACCACCAAGTCAGCGATCAGTCGTCGCCGCCGCCACGCCCGTGGTTGTTGTCCGGGTCGCGGTCGCGCGAGTCAGATACGCCGTCGTTGTCGTCGTCTGAGTCGGTGTCGTCGTCGACGCCGTCGTTGTCGTGGTCGCTGTCCTTGCGGTCGATGACTCCGTCGTTGTCCTCGTCGTGGTCCTTGGCGTTCACAATTCCATCGTTGTCGCCGTCACGGTCCTTGGCGTTCTGAATCCCGTCGCCGTCAGCGTCCCGGTCCTTCGCGTCAACGGAGCCGTCGTTGTCGCAGTCGTGATCGCGCGCGTCGCGGACCCCGTCGTTGTCGTCGTCGAGGTCCTCGGTGTCAACCGTGCCGTCGTTGTCGTGGTCGCGGTCCTTGGCGTCAACGATGCCGTCGTTGTCGTCGTCCAGATCCTTGGAGTCAACGATCCCGTCGTTGTCGTCGTCCAGATCTCTGGCGTTGGTGATGCCATCACTGTCGTCGTCGCGGCCACCGGCAACACCGGCACCCGGAGCGAAGCGGCGAAAGTCCTTCGAGTCTTCGACGCCGTCATTGTCGTCGTCTGAGTCATCGACGTCGTCCCGGCCATCGTCGTCCCGGTCGTGCGAACGGCCGTGGGTCGGTGCGGTTCCTTGATCGGCGGGGGCTGGCGCGACCTGGGCTGAACCGCCGTGGCCCGAGTCATCACCGCCGCGATCACCGTCGTGAGCAACGGCAACTCCGGCGCCGGACGCGCCGAGCGCAGCGGCACTGAGGACGATGGAGAGTCTCCGGGCAATCTTGGCGTAGTTCATGTCGGCCTCGCAAACGTTCGGTTTCTGGGTACGCCGAGATGATCGGCCAGGCGATGGGAAAGCTTCAACAAGGACCCGACAGGGTTCTCTTCAGAATTGGTAAGGGTTCTGCCGCGGTCGCCAAGGGCCGCAGGCGGACAGGTCCGGCCCCGACCCCGGTCGCGACAAGGGACGTCAGCAGTTCCGGCACTCCCCAAGTGCTCGGAAAGAACACATGAGCCGTCAGGGCCGCGAGGCTGAGCGCGACGAGCAACGCTGCGAACGCCCGTAGCGGTCCAAATCGCCGTGCCCCGATATGGCCGAGCATTCCGGCGACCAGGACAGGCAATCCGGCCAAGATGAGGATTCCGACGGCAAATACCATGCGGGAGCGCTGATCAAGTCGCGAGAAGATGCGCACTCTGTTGGTATCGGCGCATCTCCCGAGAGCCGATAGCCCCGAACCGCGAGCCGGCACACGGCGTCCCATCCGTCGTCCCCGTTACGATCCGCGCCGGATGACGGACCGGTCACCATGCGCCTGATCGTCGCACGCTGCGAGGTCGTCTACTCGGGGCGCGTCGCGGCGGTGCTCCCGATGGCCCTTCGCCTCCTCATGCTGAAGGCCGATGGCTCGGTGATGGTCCACGCCGACACCGGCGGGTTCAAACCGCAGAACTGGATGACGCCGCCCACGCGGATCGAGGAATCCGCCGACCGGATCGTCGTCGAGAAAGGGAACGGCGACAAGATCGAGCGGCTCATTATCACGATCGAGGAGATCCTCTCCGACCTGAATCACGACATGGGCGAGGCGGCGCGACTCGAAAAGGATGGCGTCGAGCGCGACCTCCAGGAGGCGCTCGCCGCGTCCCCTTCGGCGTGTGGAGAGGCCGGGATGGTCCTCGTGCGCCGCGAATGGCCGACCGACATCGGCCCGGTCGACCTCATGTGCAAAGGCTCAGATGGCGAATGGGTCGCCGTCGAGGTCAAGCGCGTGGCAACCATTGATGCGGTCGAACAGCTCTCGCGCTATCTGGAGCGAATCCGGCAGGACCCGACGATGGCCGGATGCCGAGGGGCGCTGGTGGCCGAGCAGATCAAGCCCCAAGCGAGGGTGCTCGCCGAGTCGCGAGGGATTCCCTGCGTCGAAGTTCGCCTGGACGTCCTGCGCGGCGACCGCGAGCCGGACTTGACGCTCTTCGGCCCGTAGGGGCGGAGCGCCGAGTCAGTCGTCGGCGAAGGCCTTCGGGATCGAGCCGAGCGTAAAGAGCGTCCAGATGATTCCGAGGATCAGCGGCAGCGGGCCGAGCTCGTGGCGTTCCTTCAAACCGACCCAGATAAGTAGGGCCGAGACACCGATGAGACCGAGGAGCATCCAGATTGGGAGCCGCTTCATCAGAGAGAGCCTTCGAACGTTGACGTGCCGAGATCCTACCGCGCGGGCAACGCCTCGCCACCGGTCGCGTGTGTGCGTGCGACGATGGTCAGTATGAGCGAGAGGACGATCGACACGCCCAGGTGGCCGACCGGGCCCTTCCTCGGGGGCGAGTGGACCCAGCCGAATAGTGACCTGACGGTCTCGAACCCATTCACCGGTGAGGTGCTGGCGAGGGTTGCGGCCGCCGAAGTGAGCCATGTCGACGCGGCGATCGGCTTTGCGCGTGAGGCACTGCGCAACCCGTCGACCCTCGCCGAGCGCGCCCGCGTCCTCGACCGCGCGGCGGTGCTCGTCGAGGAGCGTCTTGAGGCGTTTGCCCAAACAATCGCGCTCGAGGCCGCCAAACCGATCCGCCAGGCGCGTGGCGAGGCTGCCCGAAGCGTCGAAACGATCCGCTTTGCCGCGGCCCACGCCCGCCAGCTCGGCGGTGAGGTCATCCCGATGGATGCGGCGGTAAGCGGCGCCGGGAAGCTCGCGATCTGGGTGCGCGAACCGGTCGGCATCGTCGCCGCGATCTGCCCGTTCAACTTCCCGCTCAACCTCGTCTGCCACAAAGTTGCCCCGGCGATCGCCGCTGGCTGCCCGGTCGTCGTCAAGCCTGCCGAGGAGACCCCGCTCTCGGCCCTCTTGCTGGCGCAGGTCTTCGCCGACGCCGGCCTGCCGGCGGGTGCGCTGCAGGTGCTTCCGGGAGACGGGGCGGTAGTCGGCGCGGCGCTCGTCGATCATCCCGACGTCGCCCTTGTGAGCTTCACGGGGAGCGCGGCGGTTGGATGGCAGATCCGCGCGGGCGCTCCCCGTAAAGACGTTGCCCTTGAGCTTGGAAACTCGACACCGGTCATCGTCGCGGCCGACGCTGATGTCGACCTCGCGGCGGCTCGCCTTGCCGCAACCGGATATACCCACGCGGGCCAGTCGTGCATCTCCGTTCAGCGCGTCTACGTGCACCACTCGCGTTACGAAGCCTTCACCCGAACCTTCCTTGAGCATGTCGGGAGGCTCGTGACCGGTGACCCGCTCGACGAGACGGTCGACGTCGGCCCGGTGATCAACGCCGCCGCACAGGCGCGCGTGCTCGAATGGGTTGCCGAAGCGGTCGCCACGGGTGCCGAGCAGTTGGCCGGTGGAGACGGCGGGGGGCCCATGATCGCTCCGGTCGTGCTCGCTGGGATCGACCCGACGATGCGAGTCTCCCGCGACGAGGTCTTCGGACCAGTCGTCGGCCTTGCGTCGTTCGGCGAGATTGACGAGGCGATCGCGCTCGCCAACTCGACGCCCTACGGACTCCAGGCGGGCATCTTTACTGGGCGCGTCGACCAGGGGCTGAAGTGGGCACGGTCGCTGCGCTTTGCCGGAGTGACGATCAACGAGAGCCCAACCTTCCGGGCGGACCAGATGCCCTATGGCGGCGTCGGCGAGAGCGGCAACACCCGCGAGGGCCCCGCCTACGCCATCGAACGGATGAGCGAGCGCAAGCTCGTGATCATCAACCTCCCCGCGTAGCGACACCGCCGGCCGCAGCCGTCGCCCCGGCCTATGGTTACCTATCGCGAGACGCTGGTGCCTGGAGGTGAACTCGGCACTGAGCGAGGATCCCCCTGCCTCGGGTGTGTCAGATCAGACACACCCGCCGCTGACGGCGAGGCGTTCTTGCCGTGTCTGGCACCACGTCGCTTGTCGCCTGGTCAGACACCCGCAGCAGGTGCCTGACACTCCACGTCTTCGCGACGTCGCTCGTCCTGAGTTCACCTCCAGCACCGATTCCTCGCATCGTGAGATGCCAAGCGCGACGGCAGAGGACGGCATCGCGCACCATCGACGGCACCGAGGCGAGGCTCAGGTCGTCGCGCTCTCCGCGGGGTCGAGGCGGTCATCGTGACGGTGGTCTTCATCTCACCGAAACACATCCCGGTAAACGCCCCTGATCGACGGCACGTCCGTGTCGCGGACCATGTCGCACCCGCTGACGTGTCAGTAGACGCCACCTGGAGGACGAACCCCGTGAGCAGCCGGGCGGAGTCTCGTCGCGAAACGATCAGCGAACTAGCGATCATGGGTCACCGGACGCGGAAATCTCGATTGGCCACCGGGCCGAATCGGACGCCGGGAAGCTTCGTCGAATCACCCCGACTCGCAAGCGCGACGGTCGCCTCGGAACGAGAGCGGCTGGCACGCGCCCTCTCATCGGCGATGCGCCGTCAGGCCCCCGTGGGTCGCGATATCGAGAAGGGACTCACTTCCGGGCCGGGCCGGCGCCCTCCGTCGCGGCCTGGGATCCCCGATCAGAGCCGCGTGCGGTCGCTACCCTTGAAGGATGAACGACGCGGCGGTCGCGGGTGAGCAACGATTCAACGTGCGCGGAATGAGCTGCGGCCACTGCCGTGCGGCGGTCGAGGGCGAGGTTGGAGCGCTTGCTGGCGTGACGGGCGTGCAAGTGGACCTTGAGCGGAACACCGTGACTGTGGCCGGAACGGCGCCGACAGCGCAGATCGTGGAAGCGATCGTCGAGGCCGGCTACGAGGTGATTGGCGAGGTCGGCTGACATGGGCACGGCCCAGCCGCAGACGCGCGCGGAACTCGACCTCGGCGGAATGACCTGCGCCGCCTGCGCCACGCGGATCGAGAAACGGCTCAACCGCCTCGACGGCGTCGAGGCCAGCGTCAACTACGCAACCGAGCAGGCGTCGGTGCGTTTCGATCCATCAGCGGTGGATCTCAGTGATCTGATCACGGCGGTCGAGCGGGCCGGCTACACGGCCGCCGCGGCGAGCACCGATCGAGATGAGACCGCCGTGACTCGCCGGCTCGTGACGCGACTTCTTGTGGCGGCGATCCTCGGCGTCCCCGTTGTCGCGCTTAGCATGATCGGGCCCCTGCAGTTCGACTACTGGCAATGGATCGCCCTCGCCCTCGCGACGCCGGTCGTCTGGTGGTGCGCGCTGCCCTTCCACGCGGCGGCGTTCCGGGCGCTGCGCCACCGGACGAGCACGATGGACACGCTCATCTCGATGGGCGCGATCACCGCGTGGACGTGGTCGACGGTGACGGTGCTCTCGCCGGACGGTCGAGGTCCGGACGTCCGGACGTCCCATAGCTTGACCGCGGCGAGGGGCGACCACGCAAGCGCGCTCTACTTCGAGGTGGCCTGCGCAATCGTCGCGCTCGTGCTCCTCGGGCGCGTCATCGAACGGCGGGGGCGCCACCGCTCGGGAGAGGCCATTCGGCGCCTTGCGGGGGTCGGCGCCTCGCAGGCCGCCGTGTTGAGAGACGGCGTCGAAGTGCTCGTTGCGCCCGACACGCTCGTCATCGGGGACCTCGTTGTCGTGCGACCGGGCGAGAGAATCGCCGCTGACGCCGTCGTCGTCGAGGGAACGTCGGCGGTCGATACCTCCCTCCTCACGGGTGAGAGCGTGCCGCGCGAGGTCGGACCGGGAAGTGAGGTGGCGGGCGGCACCATCAACCAGGGCGGGCGTATCGTCGTTCGCGCGACGCGGGTCGGCGCCGATACGGCCCTTGCCGAGGTCGGGCGGCTCGTCGCCCAGGCACAACGGGGCAAGGCTCCCGTGCAACGGCTGGTCGATCGAATCTCGGCCGTGTTTGTTCCTGTGGTCATCGCACTTGCGGCGGCGACCCTCGTCGGTTGGCTCCTCACCGGGGCCGGAGCGGGGACCGCCTTTGCCACTGCCGTCTCGGTGCTCGTCATCGCGTGCCCGTGCGCGCTCGGGCTTGCGACGCCCACGGCACTGCTGGTCGGCACCGGGCGGGGAGCCCAGCTCGGGATCCTGATCGGCGGACCGCGGGTTCTCGAAGCGACGCGCAAGGTCACCACGGTCCTCCTCGACAAGACCGGCACATTGACCGAGGGCGTCATGCGGATCGGCGACGTGGCGGTCGAGCCGGGGATCGCGGTCGATGAGCTGCTTGTCCTCAGCGGCGCCGCTGAGGCGGGGAGCGAGCACCCGATTGGTCGGGCGATCGCGGCGATGGCCGCCGAGCTGGGACCGCTTCCCGAGACAACTGACTTCCAAGCGACGACGGGAGTCGGTGTGAGTGCCCTTGTCTCTGGGAGCCGAATCGAGATTGGCGCCCCGTCTGGCGGCGGACCATTCGTGAATGACGTGGGTCGCCTGGAAACCCTCGGCCAGACGGTGATTGAGGTTCGTCGTAACGGGCTACCGATCGGAGTCATCGGGCTTGTTGACCGAGCGCGGCCGACGAGCCGAGCTGCGGTCGACGCGCTTCGCGCGCTCGGGATTCACCCGGTGCTCCTCTCCGGCGACCGCTCAAGTGCGGCCAACCGCGTCGGTGCCGAGCTTGGAATCACCGAGGTGATCTCGGGTGTGACCCCAGCCGGAAAACTCGATGAGGTGCGTCGGCGCCAAGAGCGTGGGGAGGTGGTTGCCATGGTGGGTGACGGCGTCAATGACGCACCGGCACTGGCTGCGGCAGACCTTGGGATCGCGATCGGGACCGGTGCGGACGTGGCCAGGGAGGCGTCGGATCTCACGCTCGTGCGCGCCGATCCGCGCGACATCGCAACCGCCATTCGGCTCTCGCGTCGGACGCTGTCAACGATCAAGGCGAATCTCGCTTGGGCCTTCGGCTACAACGTCGCGGCGATCCCGCTGGCGGTCGCCGGGCTCCTCAGCCCGGTGATCGCGTCAGCGGCGATGGCGTTTTCCAGCGTTCTCGTGGTGACGAACTCCCTGCGCCTTCGCCGTTTCACACCTGGCTGAGAGACGACACAGCGTCGCCACAACCGCGGCCCACGCCGTCACATTCTCGCGACTACGCTGAGAACCGGGTGGTGGTCCGGGGTGGCCCCTGGCAAAGTGCCCCGGAGTGGCCGAAATTCGATCAACCTACGAGGGTGGCTACCCTACCGAGCCGGACGCGGCGAGCGGCACGCTGGCCCACGTCGAGGGCCTCCTTCGCTTCAGTGGAACGCGTCCCGCCTCCGACGGCGTCTTCGGCGTCACGAAGGTTCGCTTTCTGCTCGAACCAACCGTGGTCCGCGGCGCGAGTCTCAGCGCCGTCGGCCTGCCACCGGGCAAAGCCAGGCTGAACGTCATCTGCGATGACGATGTCGAGCAATGGATCTGTCGCTTCGAGATGAACGTCGCCGATGGTGGCCACCTCATGGAGGAGGTTCACGCAAGCCGCTCAGCGCGAGGCAACGACCCACTCCCATCGGTCGAGGGGCTGGTCGAGGCGATGCGCCCCAAGCCTCCTCAGCCGAGCCTCGAGCACGAACCAACGGTGCTCGAAGAGATACGCGATCAGCTCCGACGCATCGCGGACGCCTTGGAACGTCGGGTCGACTAGCCTCCAAGCCGTGAGCGACGACTACCTCGGAAGCGGCGGCCGCTTGAGCGGTGGCCCTTCCCCCGAGCTTGTTCGCGCGGGTTTCGCAGCGGAAACGGGCCATGGTCCGCGGCTTGCTGCCGGGATGTCCACATCAGACCTCGCCCACGCCGTCATGCTCGCCGAGTCCAAAGTGATCGACGCCAATACGGCACGCCGGCTCCTCGCAGGCCTTCTCGAGCTGCACGCCATGGACTCCAACGAGTTCCCATGGGATCCGTCGATCGGCGACGCTTTCAACTCCCGCGAGCACGAGCTGAAGCGTCGTGTCGGCGCGGCCACGGCGGGTTGGCTCTCAGCCGGACGCCCGCGCCGCGAGGTCTTTCGCGTTGGACTACGCCTCCTCGCGCGCGCCGAAACACGGACCCTGCACGACCACGTGGTCGACTTCGCCGCGGCCCTCGTCGACCAGGCCGAGGCCCACGCGACCGACCTCGCCGCCGACTACACCTACCTCCTGCCGGCGCAGCCAGTCACGATCGGCTACCTGCTCCTTGCCTACGCCGAGCCGGCACTTCGCGGCGCCGAGCGCCTGCGAAACGTCCACGCCCACCTCGACGCGAGCGTCGCAGGTGCAGGCGGAAGCGGCGGCTCTCGCTGGCCGCTCGACCGGGAGCGCCTCGCGGAACTCCTCGGTTGCGCGACGGTTGTCCCCCACGCAAAGGACGCCGCCTGGCAGGCCGACGTGTTCGTCGACCTAGCCTCAGCGATCGCGATCCAGGCGGCCCACGCGAGCCAGCTCGCCCAGGACTTCGAGATCCTTGCGAGCACCGAGTTCGGGGTTGTCGAGCTTGCCGACGGCCACACCCGCGCAAGCGCACTCATGCCACAGAAGCGCAACCCGTATGCCCTCGCGGTCATCCGCGCGGCCGCCGCCACGGCGTCGGGCGACCTCACGGCGATCCTCACCGCGCTTCACACGGGATCTGCCCGAACCGATCATTTCCACGTGCTAAATGGCGTAATGCCACGGATGCTCGCCGAGGCAAACGCCAACGCCGCACTCACCGCGGCGGTCGCAGCCGGAGTTCGGATCGACCGGGCGGCAGCGGCGAAAGCAGCGCGCGAGGGCTTCGTCACCGCTGCCGATGTCGCCGACGTCCTCGCCCAGGAGGCGGGGATCGACTACCGCTCAGCCCATAAGGCAGTCGGCCTCGCGGTCCGGACGCTCGTCGACGCAGGCAAGGCACCGGACGCACTTACGACACACGGCCTCGCGGACGCATCCGAGCAGGCCATCGGCGTCCGCGCAACGCTCTCCCCGGAGTCGCTCACTCTGGCGCTGGACCCGGAGGCCTGTCTTCGCACCCGTCGCCAAACCGGCTCAACAGCGCCGGCTGAAGTTGCCTCGCTCATCGCTGCCGCACGTGCACGAATCGCCGACAACCAGATCTGGAGTCGTAGGCAGCTCGAACGGGAATCAGCGGCGAGTCGCGCCCTGCTCGCGCTCGCCCTCGAACTCAGCTCCTAGGGCTCCCGCCGCCCAGGGCGGTTGTCCACTCCCCAAGATTTTGGACCAGCCAGGCGATCGAGTCTTCCGTTCCGTTCGTGCCACGGAACCGGATGCGCAGGAGCGGGCGGCCCCGGGTTTTTCCAAGGTGGGATGTCGTTTGCTCGATTCCACGGATACGGGAGCGCTCGATGCGGGTCGTGCGACGAGGGATCGCCATCACGAAGATCAGCTCGCGCTCGGTCAGTGCCAACACCCCTGATCCTCGGACCTGGCGCATTCCTCCGGAGGCCAGCCCGAAGCTATTTGCCACAGATCGCTTGACCACCTCCGTCCCTCGGGTCAGCGTGTCGATCTCGGCGCCCGCCCCGGCGAGTTGCTTGCGGACCCAGAAGCGTTGGGCGAAGAGGATCAGTAGGACCGACGGCACCCCCGAGGCGACGGCGATCAGGATGGCCTTGAGTGCGGTGCTCACCGCTCGAACGCTACCGACCGACCACGATGTCTGATTTCCGCTAGGCACGAGCTCCGAACCTTGCGACGATGCTAGGCATGGTCAAGGAGTTCGAGCACTGCTACCGCGCCCTTCAGAGCCGCGACGCGCGCTTTGACGGGTGGTTCTACGTCGGTGTGCACTCGACGGGCATCTACTGCCGGCCGAGCTGCCCGGCGATCACACCGAAACGCGAGAACGTCGGCTTCTACCCGACCGCCGCCGCGGCGCAGATCGCCGGCCACCGGGCATGCAAGCGGTGCCGCCCGGATGTCAGCCCCGGTTCACCCGACTGGAACCAGCGCGCGACCCTCGCCGGCCGTGCGATGCGCCTGATCGCCGACGGCGTCGTCGACCGCGAGGGCGTGGGCGGACTCTCGGCGCGCCTTGGCTACAGCGAACGCCAGGTCAACCGCCATCTGAACGCCGAGCTGGGCGCGGGCGCGATCGCGATTGCCCGAGCCCAGCGGGCCCAGACGGCAAGGACCCTGATCGAGCGGACGACAATGCCCGTAACGGAGGTGGCGTTCGCAGCGGGCTTTTCGAGCGTGCGCCAGTTCAACGACACGATCCGCGCCGTCTTCGCCGCGAGCCCGACCGAACTTCGCCATGGCGCGCGGAACGCGCCGGCCTCCGCCCCTGGGGGCCTGTCGCTTCGGCTTGCGTGCCGGACCCCATTCGACGGCCGCGGCGTGCTCGACTTCCTCGGCGCGCGAGCAGTGCCGGGTGTGGAGACCCGCGAAGGCGACACGTTTCGCCGGTCCCTCAACCTGCCACATGGATGGGCCGTCGCGAGCCTGACCCCGGCCGCCGCGCACGTCGACCTGTCGCTGCGGCTTGGGGATCTCCGGGACCTGCCCGCCGCGGTCGAGCGCTGCCGACGCCTCTTCGACCTGGACGCCGATCCCGTCGCCATCGACGAGGCTCTCTCGGCGGACCTGCTCCTTCATCGGCTCGTGGCCCGGACTCCAGGCCGGCGCGTACCCGGAACGGTCGATGGGAATGAGCTTGCGATGCGCGCGATTTTCGGCCAGCAAGTTTCGGTCGCCGCCGCGCGCACGCTCGCCGGACGCCTGACCACAGCGTGCGGCACTCCACTCCCCGAACCGGATGGTGCGCTGACCCACCTCTTCCCAACGCCGGAACGCGTCGCTGCGGCAGGCCCCACCGTGCTCGCGATGCCAAGCAGCCGAGCGAACGCGATTATGGCGCTCGCCAAGGCGACAACAGGTGACGGTCTCCAGCTCGACCTGGGCGCAGACCGTGAGCGAACGACCGCGCTCCTTCTGGAACTCCCCGGAGTCGGCCCCTGGACGGCTGGCTACGTGGCGATGCGAGCGCTCGGCGATCCCGACGTGCTTCTCGCGGGCGACCTCGCGGTGCGAAACGCCATCAAGCGGCTTGGGGGCGGAGCGAACGAGTCAGAGCTGCTGGCGCTCGGTGAGCGCTGGCGTCCGTGGCGCTCATACGCGAACGTTCACCTGTGGGCGTCGCTTTCGAAACCGAATCCAAAGGAGGCACCCCAGTGACCCTCGTCACACGAATTGTCGAAAGCCCCGTTGGCCGCCTGGAGCTTGTCGCGTCCGAGGACGGCCTGCGTTCACTCCACTGGACGGACGCGGACCGTGCGCCCGATGAGGCGGTTGACCATCCGGTTCTCGACGCGGCCGAGGCGCAGCTCGGGGAGTACTTCGCGGGCGAGCGCACCGAGTTCGACGTTCCGCTGGACCTCATCGGTACGCCGTTTCAGGTGAAGGCATGGCGAGCACTCGCCGAGATCCCGTACGGCGAAACGGTGAGCTACGGACAACAGGCCGAGCACATCGGGCATCCCCGCGCATTTCGCGCGGTCGGTTCGGCGAACGGCAAGAACCCGGTGGCGATCATCCTGCCGTGCCACCGTGTGATCAGTTCCGATGGCGGCCTGGGCGGCTTCGGCGGCGGCGACGGCCTCCCGACGAAGCGTCGCCTGCTCGACCTGGAGACCGGCGAAGCGAGCCTGCTGCATGACGCCTGAGGCGCGACGTGCGAGCATGGGCGCCGACGCACCGAGCCCTTGGAGGAGATGTGGCAAACCAGTACGCCCTGACGATGGAGATCGCCGCCCCGCCGGACGTTGTGTGGGCCGTGATCGGCGACCCGACCTCGGTGCCGAGGTGGTTTCCGAAGTACGTGTCGTGCGAAATCGAGGGCGACGTGCGGACGCTGACAAACGCAGAGGGCGGCGTGCTCGTCGAGAAGTTGCTGGAGCGCGACGACAGCGTGCGACGCTACGCGTACGGCGTCATCTCAGGGGCGCCGCTGAAGTCGCACCGAGCGAGCTTCCAGGTGGTCGACTCCGCCGCGGGCAGCCGAGTGATCTGGCACACAGAGGCGGAGTTCACGGACCCGGCGATCGACACGGAGACGCGCCTCGGCCCTGCGCAGCGCGACGGCCTGGCGCGCCTGAAGGCGTTGATCGAGGACGGCAAATCGGCGAAGTAGGCGTTGCGAATCGGCGAGCTGGCCATTGCGAATCGGCGAGATGGGCTAACGTTCCAGAATCGGATCGTCTGAACAAATCATCGAACGCCACCTGAGCGGGCGTGTAGAAGAGGCCCTCGCTGACACACCTGTTGTGATCCTTCAGGGCGCCAGACAGGTCGGCAAGAGCACACTTGCGGCGACGGTCGCGAACGCCCGTGGTGGGCGCATCGTGACCCTCGACGATGAGTCCGCCCGCCAGGCCGCGTTGACTGATCCCGCGGGCTTCGTGGATTCGGGCGACGGCTTGTTGATGATCGACGAGGTGCAGCGGGCCCCCGAGCTGATGCTGGCCATCAAGGCCTCGGTCGACCGCGACCGTCGACCGGGTCGGTTCCTGCTCACCGGATCGGCCAACCTTCTCCGTCTTCGGTCCGTGCAGGACAGCCTGGCGGGTCGCGCGGAGACGATCGAGCTGTTCGGCTTCTCTCAGGGCGAGTTGCGCGGCGTGCGCGAGCAATTCATCGACAGCGCGATGTCGCAACGGCTGCCAACCGGCTGGGAGTCACGGGTGGCGCGAGCCGACTACCTTGAGATGGCCTGTGCAGGTGGCTATCCGGAAGCGGTTTTCCGCTCCGAACACCGCCGCAGTCCTTGGTTCGACAGCTACGCCAGCCGGATTGTCGAGCGCGACGCCGCCGATGTCAGCGACCTCCAACGCCTTGGCGATTTGGGCCGTCTGTTGGAACTCCTCGCAGCCAGAAACGCGACCGAGCTAAATCTTGCGGACCTCGCAGCAGATGCCGGCTTCGCGGCGCGCACCTTGCCGCCGTACCTGGACCTATTGGAGACGCTTTACCTGATCTGGCGCGTTCCAGGGTGGTCAACGAATCTGACGAGCCGCGTGATCGGTCGACCGAAAGTGCTGGTCCTCGATAGTGGCCTCGCGGCGCACCAGATCAACGTCTCGCCGGAGAGTATGCGGCCGACGCTCCAGCCCGCACCTGCCGGGGGGTTGTTGGAAGCGTTCGTGCTCGCGGAGCTTCGTCGCCAGATTGGCTGGAACAACGAACGAGTCCGAATTTTCCACTACCGCGACAGGTCCGGGCCCGAGGTTGACATCGTGCTTGAGCACGCCGACGGACGAATCGTTGCGATCGAGGTCAAGGCGACCGCAAGTGTCGGGGCCGATGCCTTCAAGTGGATGACGAAGTTGCGCGACTGGCTCGGTAACCGGTTCGTTCAGGGGATAGCGCTGTACACCGGCGAGCGCGCCTTGCCGTTCGGCGACCGCCTCACGGCCCAACCGATCTCAGCGCTCTGGGAGTCGACGGCGCGGGTCGAGCGAGGGACCTGAGCGCTCCGAGGTTCGGTGAGCCCCAACCGCGCGCCAGTGCGGTCGATCGATCGCTACCATTCCGACGTGGCCCGCTCGCCGGGCCCGCGCCGACGTAGCTCAGTTGGTAGAGCACTTCACTCGTAATGAAGGGGTCGGGAGTTCGAGTCTCCCCGTCGGCTTCGCTTGGAAACGGCGTTTTGCCGGACTAGGGCCCTCCGCGTCTGAGTAGGAAGCCGGGTTGCGGGGGGCAAGCGGGTAGGCGTCAGGGGTCTCGGTCATCGTTGCGGCTGTTCGAGGGCTCGTGACGACAAGGGAGTCCTGTGACGGTGTGTGACGCTACCGGCCTCGCGCGGAGCCTTGCTTGGCCCGACGGCCTGCGAGGGGTCAGGGCGCGGCGTGGGTGATCTGCTCGGTGTGGGCGGCGCGGATGAGGTTGCGGTCGAAGGACGCAACTGAGCTGCCGGTGTGTTTTGCGGTGGCCAGGCAGTAGGCATCCGGAAGGCTGATCGGGTACCTGTAGCGCAGGCGTGCTGCCTCGACGCCGACCGATTCGGTTGGCTGGTGGGCGGTGACGCCGAGGGCGGCAATCGCCTCGCGAGCGGTTCGCAGTCGCTGGTTGTCAGCGGCGGGCGCGACGAGCACCTCGGTCAAATTGACGACGCTGATCAGCCGAGCCGTGTCTTGGTCGTGCCAGCGAGTGAAGAGCGCGCGAGCTTTTTCGTGGTGGGGATCAGAACTGTCGAGGGCACCGATGAGCACGTCGGCGTCGATTACGACCTTCAACGCTGGTTGTCTTCTGCGTCAAGCCGCTCGAGATAACCGGGTGGGTAGGTGCCGGTGAGCGCACCGAATGCACTGTCGAAGGTGGTTTGGCCGCGACGGACGCTTAGCGCACCGTCTTCGAGCGCCTCGATGACGACGTGATCCCCTGCGCGCAGGCCCGCCTCCTCCAGTACGGAAACCGGGAGCGTGACCTGATTCTTGGTGGAGATGCGTGGCATACCTTTACTGTATCAGTAAAGGTATGCGGGCTTGTGTGGTCGCCGGTTTGGGAGGAGTTCCCGGCCAGCGACCGGATCCGGTCGCGCCTGGACAGGTCAGTCATCGTCGTGGCCGGTGGCGGAGTCGAGGATCGCCACGCAGCGTGAGACGCGTTCGGCGACCATGTCTACGAGGTTGCCCGTGAGATCGCTTCCAAACTCCGCGACATCAGGAGCGGCGGCGGCGTCGGAGAATGCGTCGCTGGCGCGAGCGGAGACACCCTGAACACGGTCGATCAGCCCTTCGCCGTCGACGCCAAGCTCTCTGGCCGCTTTCGGCCAGAGGTTGTGGAGGGGGAAGACGTCGTAGCGTCCGCCGACCTTCATCGCAAGACGAAGCTTCTTCTCGTGCACCCCATACGGAAGGGCGGATGCGATGTCGTACAGAGGAGCGAGCCGAACCTGATCGCTTGCGAGGAGCAGGGAGTAGTTCTTCGCGTGGGCGTCGGTACCGGCGATGAGCCAGTTCCACGCCAAGGCGTCGACGAATCGCCAGACGGCATCATCAGCTGCGCGTGCTGGCATCACCGACCGAAAGAGGTCGACGATCTGAACCGGCGTGGGTCCGCCCTCGTTTTGGTACTTGCGGCCCGGCGACACGCCGAGCGCTTGGCAGAGGTCTTCTTGATGTACGCGGACGATCTCATCTTCAATTTCGACCCGGTCGTAGCGCTCGACGACGATCGCCGACTGGTCGCCAAAGCGGCCGATCCGACTTCGGACGCCAAGCAGGCCAGCCCGTCGCGCCGCGTCCAAGCACAGATGCTCGTTGAGATCAGGATCGTCGAGACCCGCGACCGCCGGTTTGAGGATGTGGGTCGTGGGGGTAGCGCCTGATGGCACGCCCCACCGGCCGTTTCGATATAGCAGAGCGGTCTTTGCCTGCGCCCCCGCCAGACTGAACTGTCCGGAAAATGACCGCCCGAGCCAGGCGCTCGAGTCGCGCGTCAGATCTCTGAGACGCTCCGCGACATCGTCGTCGGAGAGCCAGGTGACATCGCCCGTCCGAAGCAAGAGCCGTTCGACCGAGTCGTGCGTGGCAAACCTCACCGCGCCGGCGCAGTCCTCGCCGACTGGCGTCGAAAGGAGCGAGAACGGTGACGTGACCGCTACGTGGAACTGGCGGGCCCACGCGGTGAGCACCGCCTCATTGTCTGGGAGGAGACCCCAAAGCCAAGGGGTGATGGTTCGATCTGAATGCGACCGGATCCGCGTCGGCATTGACAGTGACAGCGGGACGGCCGCCGGACGGCTACGGTACTCGTCGTCGTAGTCGAACCGAAGCCGCCCTCCCGGACGGCGTGTCAAGGTGCCGGCCAGGCTCTCGCTCAACAGGACGGCGAGTGACTCACTCATCGGTTCCGCAATGCGGCCAGGATGGCGTCGAGGTCGACCACTGCCCCTCGATCTGGGACCGGTTGAGGGTCGACGTTTGAGTCCTCGCCCAATGTGAGGACGAGCCTGAGTTCCTCAAGGACGCGAAGTGCGAGCCCGAACTCCGCCGTGGTCTTTCCGGCCTCGAATTCGTAGATCCATTTGCGCGACACGCCCGTTCGCTTCGCCAACTCCGCCTGGCTGAGGCCGAGATCAAGTCGGCGGCCGCGCACGGCGGCTGCCGCATCCCGAATCGAGCGTATACGCACAGGATACTCCGATGAGAGCGATCGGTAGCAAGAGTATCACGCATCCGAACGGTGGCAAAAGTCACATGACACCGTTCGCTTTCAGCCCGACCTCTGCCCGTTCAGCGAACCGGTCGTGCTACGCGAAGTGTGGCTCTCTATCATGCGGCGCGAACGCCGGGCCCTGACGATCGTTGAGGCCATTGCAGTGCCCCTCGTGCCCACCTTGGCAGCGCTGGTGTATGATTAGTGTATGTCACGCACCAATATCGACATCGATGACGATGCCTGCCGATCGGTGATGGAGCGCTACCGGCTCGACTCCAAACGAGACGCGGTCAATCTGGCTCTTCGTCGGCTCGCCGCCGAACCGCTCGACCTTGACGACGCTCGACGCTTACGCGGCTCGGGCTGGGACGGCAACCTCGACGAGCTGCGGGCCAGCCGGGCCGGATGATCCTGGTCGATACGTCCGCATGGATCGAGTTCCTCCGTGACACCGGTTCGGCCGTTTGCAACACCGTCGACGACGTGTTAAGTGCCGACATCGCGATCTGTGACGCGATCAGCATGGAGGTCCTGGCTGGGGCACGAGACGAGCGGCATCTTGGAGAACTGCGCGGCCTCCTTGCCCGAGCCACGATCATCTCGATCACCGCCGCCGACTACGACGAAGCGGCCGCGCTGTACCGCACCTGCAGACGACGCGGCGAAACCGTCCGGAAGCTCATCGACTGTTTGATTGCTGCTGCCGCCATCAGGGCCAGCGCGCCCGTCCTCCACGCGGATGCGGACTTCGCCACGCTCGCGCGACACACGCGACTCACGATTCACGCAGCATCCCTTCAGTAACCGCCTCGCGGTTCTCCGAACGTCTCACAGCCTCGACCGGCGGTCTGCGTCCGCTTCACAAGTCAAGCGTTCGTTCGAGCATTCGGCTCATGATGTGAAGCGAGACGCCTCGAGCGGCATGACATCCCTGGTTCGCCGGGCATCCGGCCCCTACAGTCAGGTCTTGCGTTCGATCGGCGCCGTACGGTAGCGGGGCCTCACGACTTGCACTGTCGCCGGCTGCGGACGAAAACCGAGCCGACCGCGAGCGGTCACCGGTACGGCGTTGCATACTGGTTGAGCCGTACTTCGTCGCACCGGCTGCTCTGAAGGGCAGCCGTTCGTTCGCAAGGAACGCGCGTCGGCGTCGTGTTCAGTCTTCAAGACGGGGGCCATATGGACGCTGACGATCAATTGGCCGCCCCCAGTCGCTCGCGGCGGCGACAGCACCTTCTGGTCGTGGCCCTTTGGATCGCGGTGATCGGCGGCTACCAACTCTGGTCGATTCGCAGCGGCGTCGGGCCCGGTGAGACAGCGCGCCGGCTCGTCGATGCCATCCAGGGAAGCGCCTGGGGGCCGATCGCGTTGATTGGCGCCTATGTGCTCCGTCCACTCCTGCTCTTTCCGGCGACGGTCCTCACGGTTGCCGCCGGCTACCTCTTCGGCGTCGGCCTCGGACTTGCGGTCGTCGTCGTGGCGGCCAACGCGTCGGCGATGTTCGCGTACGCGATCGGACGGTGGTTCGCCGACGAACGCCTCGTAGACGACGGGGGAGGACGCCTCCGCGGCTACGCCCACCGGATGCGAGCCCGCGGCCTCGAGACGACCCTTATCCTGCGCCTGCTGCTCCTTCCCTTCGACCTTGTCAGCTACCTCGCTGGCTTCCTGCGAATCCGGCCACTGTCGTTTCTCACGGGCACCGCCCTCGGCAGCCTCCCGAGCATCGTCGCGTTCGTGCTCTTCGGTGCGTCGATCGAGCGCTTCGACGGTGGTGTGCCGTCGATCAACCTGCGAACCCTCGGGGCATCAATCGCGCTGCTTGTCGTGAGCCTCGCGCTCGTCCGCGTCATTCGTCGACGGGAAGGGCCCGGCGACGCCGTTCACTGACAAGGACTGCCGCGTTCGCGCATCCGAGTTTGCGTTGCTGAGGCGGTCGGGCCGGGGAGTTCCGGCTACCTGCCCCGCGCGCCTGTCCACAGGCCACTCACGGGAACCGCCCAGAGCCGTTCGCCGAACGGAATAGTGTCGGCCCCGGTGTAGATCACAACTCCGGCCCGGAACCTGTCGCCGAGGCCGTCCCGTAGCCGTCGCAGGGTTCGGTCGACGCCGGGCCGAAGCGATGCGGTTGCCTTGACCTCGATTTCGACGACTCTCCCGGCGCGGTCTTCGAGCACCAGGTCGACTTCTCACTGTTGATCCCGGTAGGGGTAGGCGCGGATCGATGTGTCAGCGAAGTCGAGCTGCTTCAAGATCTCCACCACCACGAATGTCTCGAGGGCCAGGCCGGCCGCGCACAGTTCTTGAGATCCGGCGTCCTTTCGCGGATCGACCTCATGCCGACGTGCCGCGCGGAGCCCGAGCGAGATCTTGCCCTCTCGAAGCGCGCTGATTGCCTTGACGATCCGTCGCTCACGGGTCCCGGCCGACGTTGCGCCATCGATCGGAAGGACCATGCGGCGCTTGTTGCCGTAGGACCACCCGGCGACGAATTGCTTGGAGTCGGCGTCGCTTCCGAGGGCATCCGTGAGGTCGGTCGGCACACTGAGTTCCCGGGGCTCCGTGTCGATGTCGATGTCGACCTCGTCACCGGCCGCGACACCCGCGGCACTTCGGATCTCAGCACTGACCGGAAGCATGAACTCCCCTCGCCACGGTGCCACGGTGCTCCGGGAGGTGTGGCCGTTGATCGTGCCCTTCACCGCCAGCCCCTTGCTCGTGCCGAGAGCCGCGACAACTCCTCGGGAACCGAGGATGCCCGTCGCGGTCTTCCCGCCGAGTCGAACCGTCGCGCGAACCTCATCGCCCGACTTATTCCACTCGACCGGCAGAGCTATCGCGTGAGGCAGAAGGGGCGAGGAGAGCCCGCCCAGGCCTGGCCTACGGCTCGCAGGTGATGGCGCTCAAGGCGTATCGCTGCCCGTTGGTGTCCACGCCTTGGACGACCGCAGGCTCAGTGCAGGTGGGCGTCGACGTGTCGCTTGGCGCGTCGACCCCCAAAGCGGTGACAGAAAGCCCTGCAAGAGTGGCGATCAGAACCAGGCGAGCGGTGTTGAAGATCACGATCAGTCCAGTCGTGTCGGGGTCGAGGTTCGGGAGACTCCGTTATTCGGGACGTTAGGCCCCACGGCCTCCCCGCGCGCCGCCCGCTCGGTCAGTTCGAACCCCCCAAGCGAGCGGTATCAACCGACCGATCTGCTGGCTCTTTCCGCCTTCGAGAACCTTGGGAGGTCGCGCCCCGCCAACGCCCGAAGGGCGGGCAGGGCGCGACCAGTCCCAACGAGCATCGCCCCTGCTAGGTGACCTTGAAGGTGCCCTTCATGCTCGACGCGTGCGGGTCGCATACGAAGGTGTAGGTGCCCTTCTTGAGGGTCAGCTTGATGGTCTTCTTGCCAACCGCGCTGACGCTCATGAGCTCCTTGTTCAGCCCGGGACCCTTCAGCCGGAAGTTGTGGATGTTCGACTTGTCGGTGACCGCGATCGTGTAGCTGCCGGCTTTCAGCGTCTTGACGGCCTTGCCGCCCTGCGTGAGGCCGATCGTGAAGCCTGGCCCAACGGTTCCGCTGAGCGTCTTGGGCGTGGCAGCAAAGGCGGAGCTGATCACGAGGCTCGCTGCGGCCCCCGCGGAGAGAAGCAGGGGTGTAAGTGGACGCATCGGTTCCTCCTGGTTTGACGTTCCAGAAGACCATAGCCTCGCATGATCACGGTCGCATTAACAACGCGCGCGGATTTCGTCACTACCGCTCGGCGTGGCTACGCGGGACCCGCGTCCTCGCGTCGCATCGCAAGCACCTGCTCGACGGCTCGCTCGAGGTACTCGTGCGGCACGGCGCCGCTGATCAGGAGCCGGTTGTCGAAGATGAACGCGGGAACGCCGTTGATGCCTTGGCGCTGGGCCCACTGGGTCCAACCGTCGACGGCAGCCGCGAAATCGCGGGACATGACCGCGTCCCGCGCCGCGACTGGATCGAGGCCGACATCGGCGACGCACTCGGCAAGGACGTCCCATTGTGTGAGGTCGCGCCCCTCGACCCAGTAGGCGTCCATCAACCGATCGTGGATTCGTTCATGTGTGTCGGCACCGAACGACCGCGCCCACTCTCCGAGCTCAAGCGCGTCGCGTGTGTTCGGAATCCGCTCCGGATGCGGGTTCATCACGAGGCCAGCTTCCTCAGCCATCCCCCGGACCTGGACAAAATGGTCGCCTCCGTACTTGGCCACCAGCTCAACACGTGGGAGCCCGTCCGGTGGGTACTCCGGGTGCAGGTGAAACGGCCTCCACTCCACCTCGGCGCCGAACCGACGCCGCAGCCAGTCGGCCCGCTCGCGGGCGACGTGGCAGAAGGGTCAGAGGAAGTCGGAGTGGATCGCGACGCGAAGCGCTGGCGTGATGGGCGGTGCTGGTTCCATCGGGCGACGCTACCACCTGCGCCGGGATCGGTTCCGGGATCAGCTTGGGGACGCGCGGATGAGCGTTCACTCTCACCACAATCTCAGTCGGGCATTCTATGGTGGCCATCAGGCACACCACGAAGGAGTTCGACGTGAGTACAACCCGATGCGTCGCCCAGACTCGCCGCAAGGGTGCCGCCAGCGTCGCGGTGATCGGAGCGGCAATGGCGTCCTGGACATCCGTGCAAGGTGCGCAAGCCGCCAGCGTTCAGAACGCGCGTTGCGCCGCGAGCCCTCCCAAGACCGAGGGGCCGTACTACACGGATGGTCCGCCGAGGCGACAGGTGCTCGCAACCGCGGCAACGAAGGGCACGCACCTCATCCTCACGGGCCGAGTCCTCGGCACTCGCTGTCAGCCCCTGACCGGTGCGCGGGTGGACTTCTGGCAGGCCAACGCCGCCGGGAGCTACGACAACTCCGGCTACAAGTTCCGTGGCTACCAGCTGACCGATGCCAAGGGCCGCTACCGGCTCGTCACGGTTGTCCCGGGCCTCTACCCTGGGCGCACTGAGCACATTCACGTCAAGGTGACGCCGAAGGGTCGCGCGACGCTCACGACGCAGCTCTTCTTCCCTGGCGTCGCCGAAAACGACGGCGACGGTATCTTCGACGCACGCCTGCTCATCAAGATCAAGAAAACCAAGACGCAGTGGAACGGCACCTTCAGCTTCGTCATCTGACGCCACCCGAGCCACCCCTCTCGAAGGGGCCACCCCGGACCACCACCCACGTTTCAGGGTAGTCCGGACGGTGTGTCAGCGGGCGCGACGCATGTGCCGGAATGGTGTCAATCCGGCTCGCTCGGCGTCCTGAGACGGTCCCGCCCGTGGGGCCGGTCCAGATCCAGCGCGGGGCCGACGGGCACGATGCGCGTCGGGTTGATCGTCGGGTGCGTCCGGTAGTAGTGGCGCTTGATGTGGTCGAAGTTCACCGTCTGCGCAACGCCGGGGTGTTGGTAGAGGTCCCTGAGGTATCCCGAAAGGTTTGGGTAGTCCGCGACGGGCCGGAGGTTGCACTTGAAGTGTCCGACGTAGACCGGATCGAATCGCACGAGCGTCGGGAAAAGCCTCCAATCCGCTTCGGTGACTCGGTCACCCAGCAGGTAACGCTGCCCGGCCAGGCGGGAGTCGAGCACGTCGAGGGCGTCAAAGAGGCTGCCGAACGCGTCCTCGTAGGCGGGTTGGGTCGTCGCGAAGCCGCACTTGTAGACGCCGTTATTGACGTTGTCGTAGACGAACGCGTTCAGCTCGTCGATCTGGACTGCTCGTTCGGCCGGGCAGTAGTCCGTGTGGTCGCTCGCCAGGGCGTCGAATTCGCGGTTCAACATGCGGATGATGTCGGCCGATTCGTTGTTCACGATCCGTCCTGAGCGGCAGTCCCAGAGAACCGGGACGGTCACCCGCCCATCGAAGGCTGGATCGCTTGCAAGGTAGGCCTCGGACAAGAACCGGAACCGTTGACCGCGTCTGGTGTGGTGCCAGTTGTGTCGGTGATCGCCCAACCTCGATTGCCCCGCTCCGGGTCGACGATGGTCATCGAGATGACGTCGTCGAGGCCCTTGAGACGCCGGTAGATGATCGTGCGGTGTGCCCAAGGGCAGGCCAGCGATACGTAGAGGTGGTAGCGGCCCGCCTCGGCCGGGTACCCCGACGATCCGTCGGCGGTGACCCAGTCCCGAAAGCGCGACGTCTGACGTCGAAACGAGCCGTCTTCGCCAAGCTCTCGCGGGAACGGGGCGGCCGACCCCTGAGTGGTCTGCGACATGACTGGAACCTCCTCGGTGCGTCCAGGGCGAGTGTGCCCGGAACGAGCGCGAGGCACCACCCCCTGCGAGCAGTTGTCCGACGGGGGGCGCTTCCCCCTCACGGACGGGCGCGCGGCGCGTAGCGTAGGGCGATGCCCGAGGGCCACACGATCCATCGCGCCGCGCGCGACCAGCGTCGCGGGTTCGTCGGGGTTCCCCTGCGCGTCAGCTCCCCGCAGGGACGGTTCGTCGATGGCGCGGCCATCCTCAACGGACAGCGCCTGACGGCTATCGGCGCCTACGGAAAGCACCTGTTCTACGAGTGGGAACAGGGCGAGCTGTTGCACGTCCACCTCGGCCTCTTCGGGAAGTTCCGCGAAAGCGTCGGAACCGACGTCGAGGCGCGAGGGGCGATCCGGCTGCGACTCACAAGCCCCGACACCACCCTCGACCTCCGCGGCCCGACGGCGTGCGAGCTGATCGACCCAGCCGCCCGTGAGCGTCTCATGGCACGACTCGGGCCGGACCCGCTTCAAACCGACGTCGATCCCGAGCCGTTCTTTGCCCGAGCGCGTCGAAGTCGGGTCGCGATCGGAACGCTCCTCCTCGACCAATCCGCCATCGCGGGCGTCGGCAACGTGTTCCGAGCCGAGGCGCTCTTTGTCTGTGGCATCGCACCCGAGGTCGAGAGCCGAACGCTGTCTGAGGTACAGCTCACGGAGCTCTGGAAAACGATCGTCGAGATGCTTCGCGCCGGGGTCCGGTCGGGGCGCATCGTCACGGTCGACCCGGCCGAGGTGGGGAGGCCCCGCAGCAAGATGCGCCGTAGCGAGCGAACGTATGTGTACCGCCGGGCAACGTGCCTGCGCTGCGGGGCGGGAGTCGCAAAGACCGAACTGGCCGCCCGCAACATGTTTGCCTGCCCCAGCTGCCAGCCGCGTTTGTGAGCGGCCGCGACTGTGCTCCTCGTCGAGTCGAGCGCCGCACTCGCGTGCCCGGGCTCCATCGTCAGAAGACGCGGCTCGGTCCTCTGCGATGCGCCATTTGGCCGCCGAGTTGGAGGCTCACACCGGCAGCGCTCGCGGAGGGTTTCCACGTCGGCGGTGTGACGTCGGCGTGCTCGTGGGCCACCCGAGGTCTGGCGCCGTGGTATGGCTTCCCGCATGAGACCGCACCCGACCCGCCGCGCGTTTCCCGTCGCGTCCGTGGCGGCGCTTCTCGTCGCGCCAGCGCTCACCGCCGCGACACCCACGGTCGTCGTCCTTCGAGACGGGGTTGATCCGGCACGAAAGGCGGGCTCGGTTTCGGTTACTGCGCGTCATCTTTATTCGGCGGCGCTCTCGGGGTTTGCCGCAGACATCGATCCGGCAACCCAAGCGCGACTGCGCGCCGATCCGGACGTGGTCGGCGTCCTCCCCGACGCGACGCGTAGGTACACGGCTGCGCGCTCGGTCGAGGGCACGATTCGGACGTTTGCAACCGCGGTCGAGGTGACACCGCAGACGGTCTCGCCCGGCCTTCGCAGGGTTGGGGCAGATCGGTCTCCAACCGCGAAGATCGATGGGTTGGACGAGCGCGTCGATGTCGACGTCGCCATTCTCGACACCGGCATCCAAGCGAACCACCCCGACCTGAACGTCGTCGGTGGCGTCGACTGCGTGAGCGGGCTCACCTCAACCGATCTCGTCGGGCACGGGACGATGGTGGCGGGCATCGTCGGTGCCCTCGACAACGGCTTCGGCACGGTCGGCGTCGCACCGGGCGCCAGGCTCTGGTCAATCCGGGTGCTGTCATCGCGAGGCACGGGGAGCACGTCTTCGATCCTCTGTGGGATTGACTGGGTCACGCGAAACGCCGCGACAATCGAGGTCGCGAATATGAGCCTCGGCCAAGAGGGCGAGAGTGACGACGCCTGCGGGACGGTCAACGGCGACCTGATGCACGCGGCGATTTGCGAATCGACGGCCGCGGGCGTGACCTATGCGGCCGCCGCCGGCAACCAGGCGGCCGACAGCTCCGGAATCGTCCCCGCGGCCTACCCGGAGGTCGTCGCCGTGGCGGCCATTGCCGACACTGACGGCGCGCCCGGCGGGCTTGGTCCCCCGGATGACTGCTTTGACTACCCTGACGACAGCCTCGCGGCGTTCTCGAACTTCGGCCCGCGCGTGAGCATTGCGGCCCCCGGAGTGTGCGTCGAGTCGACCGCGATCCGGAGCCGCCTCGCGGTGAACTCGGGCACGAGCTTCGCCGCACCATTCGTCGCGGGCGCCGCAGCCCTGTACACGGCAAGCGTGGCCGGGCGCGCGGCCCTTCCGTTGGTTTCGCTGGCTGGCCGGCCGGCGGCAATTCGCGCCGCACTTATCGGCGGCGCGACGAGGTCAAGCGTCGGGGGAGGAGCAACCAGCGTCGGCCAGACCGTGCTCGACGTCAGTGATCTGTAGGCGTATCAGGGCTCGTTTGATCGGAGGCGTTGCCACGCGCCTTCCGGTTCTTCCCAGCGCAGGCCAGCGACCGAGCCAAAACCCGGTCCGCCGATACGAGAGCTTCGAAGCCGTTTCGCCGCTAACAGCAGCCAAGATCGCGTCGAACGCGTCGATCTGCGGCACCGCTTCGAATATTCCAAGGCCGTCGAGGAGGTCAACCTCCTCGACACGGGCCAGCGGTTGAAGAAGGCCCGCATAGTCCCTCGCCAGCTTCGTCGCGTCGCCTCTGGTTCGGCGCCGAGAGCGAACATGCGCGAATTCCTGAATGACCTCTGTGGTCGTCGTGGCTTCGATGTCCCCCTCGCTGATCAGTCCGATCAGACCGCGACACGGCTGTTGAAGTGGGTGGGGGTCGCCGACGGCGTACACGAGGATTGTCGTGTCGAGGAGGATCAACGTTCGAAGCGGTCTCTCGCATCTGCGAGCTCGCGTCGAAGATCGGCCGGATCCAGAGGAACTGGCATCGTCACCGCGCTGGGAATCGCTTCGCCGGCGGCCTTTCGATCGGGCCAGGTTGCGGGCAACGAACGATCGTGACCAACAGACGCCGTTCCATTCTCGTGGAGGGCTTCGGGCCCGACAGCGTGGCCTGCGCGACGTTTTTTCTGGCCAGCGGCAACGAGGTCACCATTGCCGCGATCGAAGCTGCGCCCCGGGCGGTGCGTGCCCTTGCGGCGCTCGGCGCTCAGGTGCTGGCGGGCTGCGACCTTGACGCCAGCGAGCTCACTCGCGATGTGTTCGTCGTCGATTGTTGGACATCTGAACTGGCGCCGCGCGTCGTGCGACACCGTCAGGCGGGCGCTCGGCTGACGAGCATCGGTGATCTCGTCCTCGCGAACTCGCGTGGCCCCGTACTGGGAGTGACGGGAAGCGGCGGCAAGACGACCGCGACACGCTTGGCTTCGATGGCCATGCGCGCTGGCGGCCTTCGGGTCGTGGAGTCTCGCGGTGCCCGAGCGGGCAACGCATGGCCGTCGGCCGACGTCCTCGGAGTTGGAGCAGCCGACGATTGGCTCGCGGTCGAGTTGACGAGCACCCACCTTGCATTCATGCACGAGACCCCTGCGATCGCGGTGATCACGTCGTTCTGGCCCGATCATGTGGAGCTCCACGGGAGCGTTGCGGCGTATCGGCAGGCGAAAGCTCGTGTTCTGGGAAACGAAGATCAGCCGGTCGTCATCAATGCCGACGACGAGGGCGCGGCTGATTTCGCGGATCTCGCAAGTGGACCCGTCGTGATGGCAAGCGCCGCTCGGCCGGTCACGGAGGGTGTCGGCGTGGTGGACGACGAAGTCGTGCTGCGTCGCGACCATCGTGTGACGAACCTCGGGCCGCGGGACGGTCTGCCGTATGAGGGTCCGCTCGCCTCCGTCGCCGTGACCGCGCTGTGCGCTGCGATCTGGGCCGGGGCCGACCCGAACCTCGCCGCGCGTGCGCTGCGCACGCCGGTCGACCTGCCGTACCGGCGGCGGCTTCTGGGCGTCGTCAACGGCGTTTCGATGATCGATGACTCCGCCGCGACAACTCCGCGTAAGGCGCTGGCGGTGCTTGCCGGTCGTGATCTGTCGCAGGTCATCATGATCGTGGGGGGAGAGCGTTCGCTCGGCGGCGCGCCGGTGATGGACTCCGTGGACGAACAGGCCGAACTCGACGCGGCGCTTGCCGTCCTTGCAAGCTGCCGCGCCGTGGTTGCGTTCGGGCCGGCCGCCGTGCGCGTCACGATCAGGTGCGCGCGGGTCGAATCGCTCGCCGACGCCTGCGCGGAGGCCAAGCGCCGTGCCCGCCTCGGCGACTCGATCATCGTCGCGCCAATGTTTCCCGTCGATTTCGCGTCCCGAGACCGGCTCCCGGCGTTGCTCGGCGCCGCAACGCGGGACGCCTGACCCGGCCGCAGTCCGAGCGGCCTGCCAAGCGCGATGAGAGACTTGGCAGGTGGCAGACATCGGACACACCGCCCTCGGGGCTTGGAGCGGCGGAACGCACATGCACTACGGCGAGCCGCTCTCTGAGGATCGGCTGACGGCGCTCCTTCGGCCGGGCGCGGACGTGCACACCGTCATCACCGCCGACGTCTACGGCGAGGGCGCGGCGGATTCGCTCATTGGGCGGGCGCTCGTGGGACTCGCTCGCGATGACTACGCACTCGTCGGGGCGATCGGGCACGATTTCTACGAGGGGCAGCGCGACGGGCCGCGCGGCTACCCGCGCTTCACCGATGCCCGCCTGCGTAGCGAAGGCGCCTACGCCGACTACCTTCGGATGGCGTGCGAGCGGAGCCTCGAGCGTTGCGGGGTCGACCACTTCGACCTGCTCATGCTGCACAACCCCGACCGGATTGGCTACACGTCCGCGGTCGTCTGGGACGCCCTGGCGGCGCTGCGCTCGGACGGGCTCACGAATGCTGTGGGGATCGCGCCCGGTCCGGCCAACGGGTTCACCCTCGATGTGATCGACTGCCTTGAGCGCTTCGGCGATGCCATCGACTGGGCCATGCTGATCCTGAACCCCTTCGAGCCGTGGCCCGTGCGCCTTGTCCTGCCTGCGTGCGACACGCACGGCGTGAAGGTCGTCGCACGGGTCGTCGACTATGGCGGGCTCTTTCACGACGACATCCCCGACGAGGATTCGCTCCACGAGCTGGACCACCGGCGCTACCGGCCGGCCGGTTGGGTCGAGGTTGCCCGGGCGCAGCTTGCCAAGGTCCGACCGTTTGCGGATCTTCATGGCCTTACTCCATTGCAACTGGCGTGCCAGTGGACGCTCGCTCAGCCGGCTGTGGAGTGCGTGGTCCCAACGCTCATCCAGGAGCCCGGCCCTGACGCAAAGCCGGTTGAGGCCAAGCGTGCAGAGCTTGCCGCGGTACCTCGCGAGATTCTTCTCGACGAGGACGAGTTGCGCGAGATCGAGGCGATCGGCGATAACGCGGGTTGCATGTTGCTCAAGGGGGCGTCGCCAACCTATGAGGGCGACGAACGCCCCGATGGATGGCCGTTGAACGATGGCTTGCTCGGCGTCGCCGCTCGCTGGGGCATCGTGCCGAGTCGGGATCTCGTCAAGACAATGTAGGGCCGAAGTTGACACAGACCCGACGTATTCGTCGCGCACACCGTAACGGTTTGGCGACTACCCTGAAACGTGGGTGGTGGTCCGGGGTGGCCCCTTTGAGAGAGGCGCTTTCCGGGAGGCGCGGTTAGGCGGCGGTGTAGCTCGTCGCGCCGGTCATGATGCCCACGGCGTCAGGCATCGTGATCGATTTCGTCTCGACCAGCGCTACGCGAGTGCCGAGCCGCTGAATGTGGATGCGGTCGGAGACCTCGAAGACGTGCGGCATATTGTGGCTGATGAGGATCACCGGCAGGCCGCGGTCGCGAATCCGCAAGATGAGGTCGAGCACCATCCTCGACTCCTTGACCCCGAGGGCCGCGGTCGGTTCGTCCATGATCACGACATGCTGCGCAAACGCGGCGGCGCGGGCAACCGCGACGCCCTGGCGCTGGCCTCCGGACAGTGTTTCGACCGGCTGGCGCATCGAACGGATGCCGATCTTGAGCTGATCCATGTGTGCGCGCGCCTCGTCCACCATCCGCTTCCTCGAGAGCATTCGGAACACGCTCCCGGCCGGTCCGGCGCGGCGAATCTCGCGTCCGAGGAAGAGATTCTCGGCGATAGTCAGTGCGGGGGCGACCGCGAGATCCTGGTAGACGGTCTCGATGCCGTGACGGCGGGCGTCGAGGGGGCTGTGGAAGCGGACTTCCTTTCCGTCGAGCAGGAGCGTTCCCTCGTCCGGGATGATCGCGCCCGACAACGCCTTGATGAGGGTCGACTTGCCCGCTCCGTTGTCGCCGATCACGGCCATGATCTCGCCGGGGCGAAGCTCGAAGTCGCAACCTTCCATCGCCGTGACGTGGCCGTAGCGCTTTGTGAGGCCACGGGCTTCCATCACGAGCGCGGTCTCGCTCATGCCCGTCGCGTCTTTCCGCGCAGAATCTGGTCTGCGGCCACGGCGAGGATCACCAGGATGCCGGTGATGAGCACCTGGTACACGGCATCGACGTCCTGCTGAATCAGTCCGTTACGAAACACGCTGACGATGAGCGCGCCGATGAGGGTCCCGATGATGCTTCCCCGGCCACCGAAGAGGCTCGTCCCACCGATGACCACCGCGGTGATGCTATCGAGGTTGTCCGTTTGGCCAGCGCCGGGGTCGCCGAGACCACCCGAGCGCGTCACGAGCAGGTAGCCGGCAAGTCCGTAGGCGAGACCCGCGACCGTGTACACCCCGACAAGGAGTCGCGAGGTGCGCACGCCGGAGAGGCGAACTGCCTCCGGGTTGTCGCCGAGCGCGTAGATGTGCCGACCGACCTTCATATGGGTCAGCACAAACCACGCCAAGGCGAACAGCACCAGCATGGCCAGCGTCCCGTAGGTGATTTCGGTTCCGCCCACGCTGAAGGTCTCGCCGAAGAATTGCAACGGGCGAGACTCGGCGGAGAATGTTTCTGAGCCCGAGTAGATCGTTGTCATCGCCGTCGCGATACCCAGCGTGCCGAGGGTCACGATGAACGCGGGGAGCCGCAGCGTCGTAACGAGCAGGCCGTTTGCGAGCCCGAACGCCCCGCACGCGAGGATGCCCAGCACGATCGCGAGGTAGGGGTTCCAGCCGTTCGCGACGACCAGCTTTGTCATCACGATGGTGCCGAAGGCCATGACGGCACCGCAGGAGAGATCGATCCCAGCCGTCAGGATGATCAGCGTTTGACCGATTGCGAGTACACCGACCTCGATCGTCTGCTGGAGGATCAGAGAGAAATTGTCGCCGGTGGCGAAGGTGTCGGTACGGATCGCGAAGTAGGCACACACCAGGAGCAGCGCAACGAACGGACCGAAAGCGGGAATCCGCACCAAGTGGGCGAGTCGGGAGCGCCAGCTCGAGGTGTCTGCGGCGATGGGGGCGGTGCCGTCGGTGGTCATCGGCTAAGGACTCTCGTCGGTAGGTGATGGTAGGCCCGTCCAGCCAGTGAACCGGAAGCTCCGGTTCACTGGCTGCGAGCCGCTCAACTGGGGGAGACTATCGACCTAACCCCAGCAGTTGGCAAGCCCGAACTTGGTGTTCTTGGAGGGAACACCAGCGACCGGCTTGTCGGTGATGAGGGTCACACCCGTGTCGATGTAGCCCTTGGGCTTGACGCCCGTCTTTGCGAACTTCACGACGGCTGCAACGCCGAGGCTCGCCATCTTCAGCGGGTACTGCTGTGAGGTGGCGGTGATGATGCCCTTCTGAACGTTGCGCACGCCCTCGCAACCGCCGTCGACTGAGAGGACGGAGACAGCCTTTTCCTTGCCGGCGGCCTTCAGTGCCGTGTAGGCGCCAGCGGCTGCGGGCTCGTTGATGGTGTAGACCAGGTTGATGCCAGGGTTCTTCTGGAGGCAGTTCTCCATCGAGGTCTGGCCCTTGGGCGAGGCGCCGTCGGTGTCGCCACTGCAGACGACGAGCGGGTCGGCTCCGAAGCTCTTCGTGGCGGCCGTGATCCCAGTGTTGCCGAAGCCGGCGAGGAAGCCGTTGTGACGGGCGACATCGACGGTCACGCGCGGAACGAACAGGTCAAGCGTGGCGATCTGGGCCTTCTTGGAGCCGTTGACGACCTTGGCGTACTGACCGATGAGAAGACCGGCCTTGTAGTTGTTGGTCGCGAAGAGCGCGTCCGTAGCCGACTGCGGCTCGGTCGGCGTGTCAAGCGCGATCACGACAACGCCCTTTGCGCGCGCCTTCTTGATGAAGGGCACGATCGCCTTGGTGTTCGAGGGCGTGATCAGGATGCCCTTGACGCCCCTGGCGACCAGGCTCTCGATCGCGGCAGCTTGGGTGGCGTTGTCGCCGTCCTTCTTGCCCGCGGTCGTGATCAGCGTTGCGCCTGCCTTGGCGGCTTCCTTCTTCGCGCCCTGGGTCATCTTTACGAAGAACGGGTTCGTTGTGTTCTTCGTGATGAGACCGATCTTGATGTCGGCGGCGCTGGCGTTCCCCACCGCGCCGAACGCGACCGCGCCAGCTGCGCTAAGCGCGATCAGGCCAGCTGCTTTGCGGCTGATGCGCCGCGAGTCCTGCTGAGACATGGATCCCCCAAAGAATGTGGATCGTCGGGTATGGCCAGGTGGCCAAGCCGTGGAGCCTGACAACGTTATCAACGTTGCGAAACGAACCGCAAGGGCTCGCGATGAGGTTTTTCTCGTTCGCGTCCCTCGGTGGGGGGAAACGTTGTCAATCGCTGCAAGAGAACCTGGGACCGGATACCTGACCGACGCAAGCGCGGCGCCCGCCCGCCTGCTGCGGCCAATGGCGCGCGTAGGTCTCGACGGGACCCGGGGCTTGAGGCGGCGGGTTGACCGACGTCCCAGCGCCCTTGAAAGCGCGCGCTTCAGGCGACCCGATCGCCCCACAGCCCGTGCGGCGTTCCTCGGTTCCCGATTCGTCGGCGACCGTCGAACATCTTGACAACTGCGCAGGGACTCCCCTATGGTCACTCTCGTCTCATTTGTCACAAAGGCAATGAGGCACCCACGGTCGACAACGTTGTCAACACTGTCGGGACGCTGGGTCACACAATTCGGGGGGATTGTCGGACGCGCTAACCGTCACCCACACGCCGACGCGGCGTGGATGCCGAGCTGCTCTTTGGGACAGGTGCTGCGCCTGCCCCGCAATCGCGGCCGACGGCGTGCCAGCCACCACCCGGAGCCATCACCACCGTCGAGAACACCATGCTCAAGCACGACGAGCGACCGCAAACGATCCAGGGGGGAACACACCAGTGAGCATTCGGAACGTGAAGGATCGGCGCAACATCGCGCCGCTTCTCGTACTCACCGTCGCGACGACGCTCGGCGTCGCCGCCTCAAGCGCGATGGGCGCCACCAAAACGCTCAATGTCGCCATCGTGGCAAATCCACAGATGGAGGACATCTCGAAGCTGACGCCGTCGCTTTTTACCAAGCAGACCGGCATCAAGGTCAAGTACACGGTCCTCGAAGAGGGCAAGCTTCGTGAGATCACAACCCGCGACGTGGCGGCCGGCGGGAAGCAGTTCGATGTCGTCATGATCGGGATGTACGAGGCACCGCAGTTCGGGGCCAACGGATTCCTGACCAACCTCAACTCGTACGCGAAGCCCGACAAGGCCTACAACTACAAGGACCTGCTCCCCGCGGTTCGCAACGGCCTCTCGGCCAGCGGCAAGCTGTACGCCTCGCCGTTCTACGCGGAGTCGTCCTTCCTCATGTACCGCAAGGACCTCGTCAAAGCTGCTGGCCTCACGATGCCGGCGGCTCCGACCTGGGCTCAGGTCGCTGACATCGCAAAGAAGCTCAAGACCGCGGACACCGCCGGCATCTGCCTTCGCGGCAAGCCCGGTTGGGGTGACCTCGGCGCCGCGTTCACCACGGTGCTGAACACCTTCGGTGGGACGTGGTGGTCGTCAACGGCCGCCGGCAAGGTCGACAAGGCACAGATCGACCAGCCCGAGTTCAAGGAAGCCCTGTCGTTCTACGTCGACCTCGTGAAGAGTGCCGGTGAGAAGGATGCCGCCAACTCGAGCTTCAACGAGTGCCTCGCGCAGTACAAGGACAGCAAGGTGGCCATGTGGTACGACGCTACCGTCGCGGCTGGCCTCCTCGAGGCAAACGACAGCGCGGTCAAGGGCAAGAACGGTTACGCCCTCGCCCCGGTCAACAAGACCAAGGCATCCGGTTGGCTGTGGAGTTGGGCACTCGCGATCCCGAAGACCGCGAAGGACCCGGCATCCGCTTGGAAGTACGTGTCGTTTGCCACCGGACCCGCCTACATCAAGGCTGCCGGAACGAAGACCAAGGGCGGATGGGCTTCGATTCCGCCAGGTACGCGTGCTTCGACGTACGCCATCCCGCAGTACAAGAAGGCCGCTGCGGCGTTTGCCGGACCGACCCTCAACGCCATGAAGGCCGCTCCGATCAATAACCCGGGCACCACCAAGCGCCCGGGCCTGCCAGGAGTGCAGTACGTCGGCATCCCGCAGTTCCAGGACGTCGGCAACAAGTGCACGGAGCAGTTCTCGAGCGTGATCGCGGGTCAGACCGAGATCGACAAGGCCCTGAGCAACTGCCAAGCAATCGCGGCGACGGTCAAGTAGCCGCGGCGCAGTGAGCCAAACTGACGCCATGGCCGGCTCGGGGGCGACGTCTCACGTCGCAAGCGTGCCCCGCCGGTCATGGCGCCAGCGGCTTCCAGGCGGGAAGAAGAAGCGCCCCGTCGATCCGCTCTACCGGCCGTGGATGCGTCGACTGCCGCTCCTGCCGGCACTCATCTTCACGATCGTCGTCACCCAGATCCCGTTCCTGCTGAGCATTTGGTACAGCCTCACGGACTGGACGGTCATTCCCCCGACGCCGCGGACGTTCATCGGCGTCGACAACTACACCGCGCTTTTCAAGGACACGTTCTTTCGCGAGGCCGCCTGGACGAGCATCGTGATGACGGTCTCGGCGGTGCTGATATCGCTTGCCCTCGGAACGCTGCTTGCGATCCTGCTCGACCGAAAGTTCCTCGGACAGGGCATTGTTCGGACACTCCTCATCACCCCGTTCCTGATCATGCCAGTCGTCGCTGGACTCATCTGGAAGAACCAGATGTTCAGCGACCTCTACGGGGTGGTCAACTGGATTCTCGGCAAGCTCTCCTTCGGAAGTATCTCCTTCGTGTCGGGCCATCCGACCGCCTCGATCGTTACAGTGCTCGTCTGGCAGTGGACACCCTTCATGATGCTCATCATGCTCGCTGGGCTTCAGAGCCAGCCCTCCGACGTGCTCGAGGCGGCCCGCGTAGACGGTGCCTCGACCTTCGGAACGTTCCGTCAGCTGACGTTGCCGCATCTGCGTCGATACATGGAACTCGGCATCCTGCTCGGCACGATCTACCTGATCCAGGTCTTTGACCACATCGACGTGATGACCGGCGGCGGACCGGGCTCGACGAACATCCCGCACTTTGTCTACCGCTCGTCCATTGGTGGCGGATGGCAGTTCGGACTCGCCTCGGCCTACAGCATCGTTGTCGTCGTCGCGTCGATCATCATCGCGACCCTTGCGATGCGCCTCCTTTCAAACCTACTCGAAGGCGAGGAGGCCGCCTGATGAGAAAAAAGGTTGGATCCCGACTCGGCGTCGGTGAGAGCCGACTCGTGAATGCCGGCTTCGGCCTCGCTGCCTGGATTGCCGGGCTCGCGTTCTTCTTTCCCGTCTTCTGGATGGTGCTGTCGAGCTTCAAGACGGAGCAGGACGCCAACACCAGTCCCAAGCTGCTCTTTTCCCCGACCCTTGATCGCTACCGCGAGATCTTCGACTCGACCGAAGGCCTGCTCTCGTTTGGCCAGGCGGCGCGCAATTCCGCGTTCATCGTGATCCTCAGTACGGTGCTCGTTCTCATCCTCGCAATCCCGGCGGCGTACGCGCTCGCGATTCGCCCCGTTCCGAAGTGGCGCGACGTGCTGTTCTTCTTCATCTCGACGAAGTTCCTGCCCATCGTGGCGTCGATTCTGCCGCTCTGGATCATCGCGAGAGACCTCGAGAAGCTGAACACTCTGACCGTCCTCGTCGTTCTCTACATCGCCATGAACCTGCCGCTTGCAATCTGGATGCTGCGATCGTTCTTCATGGAGATCCCGCGAGAACTCATCGAGGCCTCCGAGATCGACGGAGCAAAACTGAGCGGACAACTTCGCTCAGTCATTCTTCCCATCGCGGCACCAGGAATCGCGGCGACTGGGCTCCTCTGCCTGATCTTCGCCTGGAACGAGTACTTCTACGCGTATCAGCTCAACAACATCTCCGGGCAGACGGTGCCGATCTGGGTCACGACCAATATCAGCACCCGCGGCAACTTTCTCGCAAAGCTTTCGGCCGCGTCGGTGGTGGCCTCCGTTCCTGTAGTGCTCGCGGGGTGGATCGCGCAAAAGCGCATGATCCGCGGCCTCTCGATGGGCGCCATCAAGTAATCAACTGGTAGGAAGGCATCACGTGGCATCGGTCCGATTTGACGGAGCAACCCGGTTTTATCCGGGCACACCCCGGCCAGCGGTCAACGAACTCGGTCTCGACATCAAGGATGGCGAACTGCTTGTCCTCGTCGGCCCATCGGGTTCTGGCAAGACGACAGCGCTGCGGATGCTCGCCGGCCTCGAGCCGCTCGACGGTGGTCGAATCCTGATCGGAGACCGAGACGTGAGCGCGGTCCGCCCTCGCGATCGCGACATCGCGATGGTCTTCCAGAACTACGCGCTCTACCCGACGCTGAGCGTCGCCGAGAACATGGGCTTCGCGCTCAAACAGCAGGACGTCCCGAAGGCCGAACGCGTTGAGCGCGTTCGTGAGGCCGCGAAGCTCCTCGACCTCGAGCCCTATCTGGATCGTAAACCCAAGAACCTCTCCGGCGGGCAACGGCAGCGCGTCGCCATGGGTCGAGCGATCGTTCGACGCCCACAGGTGTATCTGATGGACGAGCCGCTCTCCAACCTCGACGCAAAGCTCCGCGTTCAGACGCGTACTGAGCTCGTCGAGTTGCAGGCCCGCCTCGCCGTGACAACCGTCTACGTCACCCACGACCAAGTCGAGGCGATGACGATGGGACACCGGGTCGCGGTGTTGAAAGACGGAATCCTTCAACAGTGCGATACGCCGGGCACGCTCTACCACGAGCCGGCCAACGTCTTCGTCGCCGGGTTCATCGGCTCGCCAGCGATGAACCAGTTGCAGGTGGCAGCCACGAGCCCGCTCCGGATCGGAGGGGCGCAGGTGCGTTTTGAGCCTGGGCTTGGGGCCAAGATCGATCAGTTCACGGGCGGGCAGCTCGTCGCTGGCTTCCGGCCTGAGTCGCTTCGCATCGGCGACGGCCCGATCAAGGCCCACATCCGCGCCGTCGAGGACCTCGGGTCGGAGGTCTTCGTCCACGTCGCAATCGACCATGAGGGGACTCCGACCTCGCTCGTCGCGAAAACGCCGGCCCCGTTTGCCGGGCGCATGGGCGACAACGTCGGGTTGTCGATCGCCGGCACGATGCACCTGTTCGATCCAGACGGAAGTCGGCTCGCGACGGCCAAAGCATCCACGACGCCCTGATGGTGCGCGCGCAGGCGGGTGTCGTTGTCATCACCGGTGCGGCTGGAGACATCGGGGGAGCGACGGCGCGACTCCTCGCCACGCGCGGCTGGTCGCTCGCGTTGGCCGATCATCCGAACGCTCATGACCGACTCTCGATGGTTCGCGCCGACTGCGAGGCATTGGGTGCGCGGGTCTCGACCGCTACGTTCGACGTCACCGACGAGGGCGCAGCGACCGATGCGGTCGCTGCATGCGGCGAGGTGCTCGGACCACCCCGGGGACTCTTCAACAACGCGGGCTACCAGGGTCAGTTCATCCGCCTTGACCGGTACCCACTCGACGACGCGCGGCGTGTGTTCGAGGTGAACGTCCTTGGCGTGATGACCATGCTCGCCGTGGTTGGTCGGGCGATGATCGAGGCGGCTTCCGGCGGGGCCGTCGTCAACACGGCGTCGATGGCGGGGGTGTCCGGCGCGCCGAACATGCCGGCCTATTCCGCGTCGAAGGCGGCGGTGATCGGGCTGACCAAGAGCGCCGCCAAGGATCTCGCGCCGGCGGGCATCCGAGTAAACGCCGTGTCTCCTGCCTTCATCGGCCCTGGAGCGATGTGGGAGAACCAGGTCGCCCAGCAGGCGGCCGCCGCAAGCCAGTACTACTCAAGCGACCCCGCAGTTGTGGCCGAGCAGATGATCGGGATGGTCCCCTTGCGTCGCTACGGATCCACAGACGAGGTCGCCCAGGTGGTCGCGTTCCTGCTCTCAGATGAGGCGTCCTACGTCTCAGGCGTGAACGTCGAGATCGCTGGGGGTTCGGCCTAGACCGCGTACTCGGCCAGCGCTCCCAGGGGACCGCGCGCCGAGAGACGTTCAGCGGCCGTGGCAAAGGCCGTGCGGAATCGTTCGTTCCGTGCCAGGGCCGGCGGGAACACCTCGCCGAACTCGAGAAACGCGGCGGGGTCGCGGAGTGCCCGCTCGGCGTGAGCGGCCGCAAGGTCGCCGCTCCCGTCCGCCGCTCGCGCTGCTTTGGGGGTCACGGCCAGGTAGCGCGCCCACCCTGCCAAGGCCAGCGCCGCGGAGTCGATGGGGCCGTCGAGCTCGAGCTGACGGTCGATGGTCGGGATGAGGAACGTCGGGAACTTCGCGGTGCCGTCGATGCAAAGCCGGGCGATCTGGTCGCGCACACCGGTGTTGGTGAAGCGCCCCAGGACCGACGCGGCATAGTCGGTGCGGAGATGACCGGGGATCTCGGTGAGGGTCGGGATGGCCTCCTCGTAGAGCAACCGCTCCAGGAACCTGCGTACGACCGGCTCCGCCATCGCCTCATCAACGAAGGTGATTCCGGCGAGCGCCGAAAGGTAGGCCATGCAGGAGTGCGCGGCATTCAGCATCCGCAGCTTGTACAGCTCCCAGTCGTGCACTCGGTCGGTAAAGAGCGCGCCAACGTCCTCCCAGCGAGGCCGGCCCGCGGCGAACTTATCCTCGATCACCCATTGGCGGAAGGGTTCGGCAACCACTGGCCACGCGTCGGAAATACCCCACGTGTCCCGAAGCCAGTCGCGATCGCTCTCGCTCGTGACCGGCGTGATGCGGTCGACCATCGAGTTCGGGAACGTGCAGCTCGCGTCGACCCATCGGGCGAGGTCCGCTCCACGCCCTTCGCAGGCGGCCATCGTCGCGGCACGGGCGACGGTGCCGTTCCCGGGGAGGTTGTCGCAGCTCAGAATGGTGAGGGGTCCCGCGCCAGCGGCCCGCCGCTCGTCGAGGCCACGCGCGATGGCGTTGAACGTGGCGTTCGGTACGTCAGACGAGTAACCGGCTTCGGTGACGGTGAGCGACAGGATTGCGATATCGGGATCAGCGATCTGCGCGGCGGCCGCGGCGTCGTCGGCCGCCAAGACGTAGTCGACGATGGCGCCGATCACCTGCGGTCTGGGTTCCCCACTCCCCTTCTCGGTCAGGGTGTAGAGGTGGTCTTGCGACCCGAGTGCGTCGGCCATCCGCCGGTCGGCGACGAGCACGCCGAGCCCCCGGATGCCCCAGTCGCTCGACCGTTCAGCCAGCTCGTGGGTGTAGAGAGCGAGGTGGGCGCGGTGGAAGCCGCCGACGCCAAGGTGGAGGAGGCGTGGGGCGAGCGCCGATCGGTCATACGTGGGGACCGGGACGCCGCGAGCGGCAACTGCGTCCAGTGTCTCCGTCCCAAGCTTGAGGAGGGGATGGGCGACCGGTCCCGTCACGGGCCGAAGCTACCACGGCGGGCATTGATCTGTCGCTTTGGCGGCTGGCGGCTTGACGTATCCTGTGGGTCGATGTCCCCACCGACGCGCTGACCGTTTCGGTTGCTGGCCGAACGGTATCCCGTGTTCGTGCTGACAACGTTATCAACGGGTCGAATCAAGGCGATCGTGTCACGGAGAGCGAACTTGCGGTTCATCTTCGGGTAGTGTTCGGCAACGTTGTCATCGCCTCCGAAAAACGGAACCTGGGACACCTCGAAGCGACCGACCATGCGCGACGTCGCTGCGATCGCGGGCGTCGGCATCAAGACGGTCTCGCGTGTGGTCAACGACGAACCGGGCGTCTCAACCGACCTCCGCACTCGAGTTCTCGCGGCAATCGCACGGCTGGACTACCGCCAAGACCTGAACGCCTCGCTCCTTCGCAGGAGCGAGCGCAAGACGGCGACGATCGGCCTCGTGCTCGACGACATCTCGAACCCGTTCTCGTCGGCCCTCGCGCGCAGCGTCGAAGACGTCGCTCGCAAGCGCGGGGTCCTGGTCTTTGCGGGGAGCTGCGACGAGGATCCGTCCCGTGAGCGAGAGCTCATCGCCAACTTCCAGGCGCGCCGGGTCGACGGGCTCATGCTCGCCCCGCCCGGCGGGGCCGAGCACAGCTACCTGCTCTCCGAGGTCAGGGCGGGAACGGCGCTGGTGTTCATCGACCGCCCGGGACAGTTCTTGGACGCCGACTCCGTGATCTCCGATAACGAGGGTGGCGCGCGGCAAGCGGTTGCCCACCTCGCCGGCGTGGGTCACCGGCGAATTGCCTTTCTCGGTGACGCGTTGGCAATCCACACCGCCAAGGCCCGCCTGGACGGCTACTTGGCCGAGCTGACCCAGCGAGGCCTCGAGATCGACGACGAGATTGTGCGAAGCGGAATTCGCAGCATTGCCCAGGCCGAAGCGGCGACGTCTGAACTCCTACGCCTGCGCAACCCACCGACGGCGATCTTCGCGGGCCAGAACCTGCTCGCGATCGGCGCGGTCCACGCGCTGAGAGCGGCAGGTCTTGAGCATTCCGTGGCGCTCGTAGGCTTCGACGACTTCCTCTTGGCTGACCTCCTCGAGCCAGCGGTGACCGTGATCGCTCAGGACCCCGCCGCCATCGGCAGGGACGCAGCGGACCTCCTCTTCGAGCGACTCGACGGTGACCGCTCTCCCTCTCGCCACATCGTGCTCACGCCGTTGCTGATTGTCCGGGGTTCGGGGGAAATCCCTCCGAAGCGTCGCCTCCGGCGGGCTCGATGATCCTCGTTTGCGGAGAGGCCCTCATCGATCTCGTTGCCGAGGGTGAGATTCTCCGCCCGCACCTTGGTGGGGGTCCCTTCAATGTTGCCGTGGCGCTCGGCCACCTCGACGTTCCCGTTGGTTTCTGCTCGCGGATCTCGACCGACCACTTCGGGCGCCAACTTCGCCATCGCCTCCACGTCAGTGGCGTCGACCCTCGCTATCTCCTCTCGGGTGACGAGCCGACACCGCTCGCGCTCGTGCAGGTCGGAGCCGGAGGGGAGGCCGAGTACGGGTTCTACCTTCAGGGCACCGCGGACGGGCAGATCACCCCGTCGCGCCTTCCTCCCTTGGATGGCAGCATCTCGGTACTCCATTTCGGAACGCTCTCACTCGTCACCGAGCCGACCGCTTCGACCTTTCAAGGTCTCATGGCCCGGGAGGCCGGCCGGCGACTGATCGTGCTCGACCCCAACGTTCGCCCCGGCGTGATCGGCGACCGAGCGACGTATCTCGCGCGGTTCGAGTCGTGGCTTGCCGTGTCGGATGTCGTCAAGCTCAGTGATGCCGACGCCGCCTGGCTCTACCCGGGCCTCGACATCGACGACGTTTGTGAGCGCGTGCTCGAGCGGGGCCCGTGCCTGGTCGCGGTGACGCTCGGCCCCGCGGGCGCAACGATCAGATCAGCGTCGGCCAAGGCATCCGTCGACCCGTTACCCATCATCGTGGTCGACACCGTCGGCGCCGGCGACAGCTTTGGCGCTGGCGTGTTGCGCTGGCTCTGGGAGTATGACGCGCTCACCCGGGCGGCCATCGAATCCCTCGGCCAGAGCCAACTGCTCTCGCTCGTGACGTTTGCCAACTCCGTCGCTGCGCTCGTTTGCTCTCGCGCGGGAGCAAGCCCGCCGACGATGGACGAAGTCCGGGCATTCTCGCCCGTCGCGGCATGAGCTCCGCACCACACACCTCGTCGAGACCGGTCGCTTGGGGCCTGCTCTCGACCGCGCGCATCAACCGCCACATCATCGCCGGCGCCGCCGAATCGGACCGCGTCGACGTGGTCGCCGTCGCGAGCCGCAGCCAGGAGAGCGCCGACCGCTACGCCCAGGAGAAGGGGATCGCGACCGCTCACGGGAGCTACGACGCGTTGCTCGACGATCCCACGGTCGAGGCGGTCTATATCTCGCTCCCAAACGGAATGCACGTCGATTGGACCATTCGCGCCCTCGAGGCCGGCAAGCACGTGCTCTGCGAAAAGCCCTTCTCGCGCCATCCGGCAGACGTAGAGCGCGCCTTCGACGTCAGCGAGCGGGCGGGCCTTGTCCTCTCTGAGGGATTCATGTGGCGCCACCACCCGCAGGCCGACGCGATCGCCCGTCTCGTGAGGGAGGGGGTCGTCGGCAATCTGCGAATGCTCCGCGCGTCGTTTAGCTTCCAGCTCGCCCCGGTGCACGGTCCGAGCGACGCCCGCTTCGACCCGCTCCTTGACGGCGGCTCGTTGATGGACGTCGGCTGCTACTGCCTGAGCGCGATGCGCGCGGTCGCGGGCGAGCCCCGTCGCGTGTCCGGCATGCAGCACGTCGGGCCGAGCGGCGTCGACGTGGCCTTCACGGGCACGGTCGAATTCGAGAACGACATCCTCGGTCACTTCGATTGCGGCTTCGTGCTCCCCCTGCGCCACGAGTTCGAGGTGGTCGGCGAGGACGGGAGTCTCTTTGTCGCTGATCCATTTCACATCAAGCATCCAGGCATCGAGATTCGCCGGATGACCCCAACGCGTGAGCCCGTCACGGAGATGCTCCACATGCCGAGCGTCGACTCGTATCGACTGCAAATGGAGAACGTTTCAGGTGCGATTCGAGGGACCGACGCGCTTCGGCTCGGTCGCGCCGACGCGGTTGGTCAGTCCCGCGCGATTGCCGCGCTCTACGCGGCCGCCGAGCGCGGCACGACGGTCGAGGTCGCGGCGACATGAACGCGCGGCCGCGCGTCTGCGTGGTTGGGCATGTCGAGTGGGTGACCCATGCCCTCGGACCGCTCCCGTATGTCGGCGGGATCGCGATGCTGACGGGTCCAATCGACGAGCCGGGCGGCGGCGGCGGTATCGCCGCGGTTCAGGTCGCAAAGCTCGGAGCCGAGTGTCATTTCTTCACCGCGGTCGGCGACGATGACACGGGCCGAAAGTGTGTCGAACGCCTCACCGAGCTTGGCGTAACGGTCCACGCGTCGGTCCGCGCTGGCGCGCGCCATTCCCACGCGCTGTCGGTTGTTCAGCCGGGCACGAGCGAGCGAACTATTCTGGTCGACGACGCCCCGCTCGATGCGGCCGCGGACGATCCGCTCGACTGGCCACTGCTCTCCGGTGCGGATGCTTGCTACGTCACGGGGACAAACGTCGAGGTGCTGCGCCTGGCCCGGAATGCACGCCACCTCGTGGTGGCCGCACGCCGGGCCAGCGTGCTCGAGGCTGCGGCCGTACGGGCCGATGTCGTCGTCGCAAGCGGAGGTGACCTTGACGACCGGCACGCGCATGCGCTGAGCCTCGCACCGGACGTGCTCGTCGAGACCGCGGGTGGTGAGGGCGGCCGATATCGCACGAGCGATGGCATTTGGAAGCACTATCTCCCCGCGCCCCTGCCAGGGGCTGCCGTCGACGCCTGCGGATGTGGCGACAGCTTCACCGCGGGCCTCACGACCGGGCTCGCGCGCGGCTTCACCATGGAACTTGCGCTCGATCTGGCGGCCATCTGCGGGGCCGCGTGTCTCGCGGGGCGCGGCGGTCTGAGCGGCCAGTACGTCGTGACACAAACGCCAAGAAATTGAACAGACGCACGCGACGGGTAACTTCGAGCGGCCGCTAACGGTCGTCCACGAGAGGTAGCGTTCTGCCGCGAAGGACCGAGTGATGTCCATGGAAGGGGGAACATGAGACGGTTGTGTCCGTGGTGCCGGTGGTGGTGGTTTCTCCCCGCCGGGCTCGCGCTTTCACTGCTCGGAATGATCGGAGGGTGTGGGCTCGTCGAACGCGACCTCACGTCCCGGACGAGGACCGCGTTGGCTGACGGCAATCTTGCCAACGTGGGCGTCGACTACGAGTACCGCAATGCCGTCCTCCGGGGACCAGCGTCGGTACGCGAAGCGGCCCTCTCTGCCGCACTCGGGCTGAACGGTATCCGCGAGGCGACCTACATCGCGACCGGCGCCGCAGGCGCCGCGCCAGCGAGTTCCGCGTCGGTTGACCTGACCGCAACGTGGAACGGCGAGCAGGCCCTCCTGCGTGGCCAGGTCGCGACTCAGGCCCAACACGACCAGCTCGTGGACGCCGCCAGAGCCGAGTTCGGGGCTGACAGCGTGGTCGACGAGTTGACGATCGGCTCGGCCGGATCGACCGCCGCGCTCGAGGGCGCGGTCGCCGCACTGCCTGGGGTCTTCGGACGGCTCAAGGAAGATCTGCGCGACTTCAGCGCGCATCTGACCGGCACCGATCTTGCGATCACCGGGACGGCCGGCTCACCAGACGATGTCGCACCGCTCAACGCGTTCCTGAGCGACGTGACGGGTCTCTCCGTAACGTCGCAGTTGAAGGTGCCTGGCGCGACTCCGGCCCCGCCGCCACCGCCTCCGTCGGCCAAGCCGGCGGTTGTGCAGGCAAAGCTGACGTCGATTTTGGCGGCATCGACGATTCGTTTCGAGAGCGCCTCGGCGAATATCACGGGCGAGTCGTTTCCGATCCTCAACCGGGTCGCGGCGGTGCTTGGTCCAGCCATTCGCGCGAACCGCGCCTTGCGCGTCTCGGTGCAAGGGCACACCGACGATCAAGCGGCGGCCGACTTCAACCAACGCCTCTCGGAGCAGCGAGCGACTGCGGTCGTGCGGTACTTGTCGAGCAAAGGTGTTTCCGCGGGGAAGCTGACGCCAGTGGGATTCGGCGAGGCCAAGCCGGTGGCGACCAACGCCACTGACGCGGGGCGGCGCGCGAATCGACGGATCGAGTTCAAGGTGGGGGGCTAACGAATGGGATATGTCTTTAGTGAAATCTGGCCGCTGCTTCTCGCGGCCCTCGTCATCGGGTTCCTCCTCGGGCTCGTCTACTGGTTCTGTCGCTGGTGGCTCTCGCGTGGTGGACAGACCACGGCGATCACCGAGCGCGACACACAGATCGCCGGCCTGTCGTCGCAGATCGGTGAGCACGAGACGCGCTACGCCGCCCTCTCGGGCGCGCACAGCGGGCTCGAAAGCAAGGTTGCCGACCTTACCGTCGAGGCTGGCCTCGTGGCTGGCCTTCGCGCCCAGATCGCCGACCTCGAAACGACGTCCGGAGCGCATGCGGACCTCCAGGGGCGCTTCGAAACCCTCGACACCGAGGCGGGCATACTTCGCGGGCGCATCGGTGAGCTTGAGAAGGATGCTGCGCTCGTCGCAGGACTTCAGGCCCAGATCACCGGCCTCGAAGCCAAGGCAGGCGAACACGAAGGGCTCCGGAGCCGCTTCGCGAGCCTCGACAGCGACGCGGGCGGGCTCCGCGCGCGGATCGGTGAGCTCGAAGGAAGTCTGGGCGAGGCCAAGGGCTGGGAAACGAAGCATGCCGAGCTGCATGGGGAGGCCGAACGCCTCCGGGCCGAGGTCGCCCAGACCCAGGCGCAGCTCGGTGACGTCTCCGCGCTCTCGGCAAACCACGATGCACTGAAGGGCGAAGCTGAGGGCCTGCGCGCGCGGATCGGAGACCTGGAACGCGACGCGGCACTCGTTGCGGGGCTCCAAGCCAAGGTCGCAGGTCTCGAGTCCACGGCGGGCCAACACGAAGGGCTCCAGAGCCGGTTTGCGAGCCTGGACACCGAAGCCACCGGACTTCGTGCCCAAATCCGTGAACTCGAAGGCAGTCTCGGCGTCGCCAAGGGCTGGGAAGCGAAGCATGCGCAGCTCCACCAGGAGGCCGAAGCGCTCCGGGCGCGGGTCGCGCGGGCCGAGGCCGCCCAGGCGGACGCGGAGAGCTGGAAGGCCCGCAACGCTGCCCTCGAGGCATCGACGGCTGGCCTGAAGACCCGTGTCAGCGAGCTCGAGACACGTGCCGCTGAGGCAGCTCGCCACCTCGCTCGCGTTCGCGAGTTGGAGGCGGCGGCGGACGCGGCCGCACCGGATGTCGGGGCGGCGCACGGAATCCTCGGCTACTCAGTGAAGGCCGATGACATCACGGCGGTCGAGGGGATCGGCGAGGCAATCGGAAAGCTCTGTAACGCGAAGGGAATCCACACCTGGCGCCAGCTCGCCGACACGCCCGTTGCCCGCCTCCAAGCCATGCTCGACGAAGCCGGACCGAACTACCGCGTCCACGACCCAGCGACCTGGCCAGGACAAGCAGCGCTCCTTGCCGGAGGCCACTGGACCGGCTTCAAAGCTCTCACCGACCACCTCACCGCTGGACGCCGCGGTGAGCAAGCGGCGCCTGCTGCGACCGTCGTCGCAGCGCCGCCACCGGATGTCAGCGAAGGGGCGAAGGTGCTCGGCAGTCCGCTGAACCTGGATGACCTGAAGGTCATCGAGGGGATCGGGCCAGCGATCGAGAAGCTCTGCAACGACATTGGCGTTCAGACGTGGCGGCAGCTCTCCGATACGCCCTCCGAACGCCTGAACGAGATGCTGCAGAACGCGGGGCCGAGCTTCAAAATGCACGACGCCACGACCTGGCCTCGGCAGGCGGGCCTCCTCGCCGATGGGAAGTGGGCCGAGTTCAAGGCCCTGACTGACGCGCTCGTCGCCGGGCGGGGGTAGGCTCAACTGAGGTGGGTGCGAGTCGGCTCCGACCGGCTCGCACCCCCACATCCGCACTCCGTTTGGGGCCACCCCGGACCACCACCCGGTTTCAGCGTAGTCGCGATTGACGGTCATTGGGCGCGACGATTGTGCCGACTTCGTACCGGCTCTGTGACACGCCCGCCGCGGACCCGTCGCTGTCGCCCGCACAACCACTTGGGTCAAGGATGGCCGGGCATATGCCGATGACGGCGGGAGAAGCACGGCTTTTGACGTTTGAGCCGCGCTACCCGAGAACGCTGTCATCAGCACGAGAACCATCCACCCCCGGACCTTCGGGGGATCGCCTCTGGCGTCAAACCCGAAAGGACTTCCCGCAACATGGCGACTCGTTCACGCAAGCCCGGCGGCAACTCAAGCCGCGTCCTGGCGACCCTCGCGGTGCTTGGCGCAATCGGCGCCCTCGCGACCGTCGGCACCTACTCGCTCTTCACAAGCACCGTCTCCGGGACCCAGACCATCTCGTCCGGAACTGTGACGATCGCGCTCGGCGCGAGCGCCCCCGCGAACCGACTTTCGGTTGCCGCGACGAACATCGCGCCGAACGACACCATCCAGCGAGCCGTCAATCTCCTAAACACCGGCACGATCGACCTGTCCACCGTCACGTTGACGACGACCGCGACGACGAGTTCGCTCCTCGACACCGACGCGACGAACGGTCTGCAGATGGTCATCGACCGCTGCTCCGTCGCATGGACCGAGACCGTCGTCCCGGCGGGTGGCTACACCTACACCTGCTCGGGCACGACGTCTGCGGTCATCACGACTCACCCAGTCATCGGCGCCACGATCGCGATGCCCGGCCTCACCGCCCTCACCGCAGCCGGGACCGACTTTTTGCGGGTCACCCTGACCCTCCCAGGAACCGCCGGTAACACGTTCCAGAACAGGACCTCGACCATCGACTACGCCTTCACCGCCACCCAGCGGGCCGGCACCAACCGGTAGGCAAAGCGCCGTCTGGGAGACGGCATGACCACCAACCAGGCGGCGGTCGCGCAGACGGGACACCCCCAGCCGGGGGTGTCCCCGACCCGACCGCCCGTCCCGTCGCCGCGCCCACCGCGTCGATGCCAGACGCCCGCCTCACGGCGCGCTGCTCTGACCGGCATGGGCATGGCGGCGGCGACATGGCTTGCTCTCGGGCTCGTCGTCACCGCGTTTCTCGTGCTCGTCGTGGGACCCATGACCGGCCGATACCGGATGAGCGTCGTTCTCTCAGACAGCATGAAGCCCCACTGGGAGACGGGTGACGTCGTGATCTCCACCCCCGAACGCCCCGAGGATGTGCGCGTCGGGCAGGTCATCTCGTTCAATCCGCCGATCGATGGGCGGCCCTCGATCACCCACCGAGTGGTGCGAGTCGCAAGCGGCGGTCCGACGCCGGTGATCGTGACCAAGGGGGATGCCAACGCCGCAAACGACGAGTGGGGAGCCATCAAAATCACCGAAGGGCCCGTGATGCGGGTCCGTGGTGTCGTGCCGAACCTTGGTTGGGCGCTCAAGTTCCTCATCGGACGAAATCTGCCGATCCTCACCACGGTGCTCGCTCCGATCCTTCTCCTTGTCCTGTTGCTCTGGCGTATCTGGCGCCCGACCCTCGATCAGCGCGGGATCCCCGCGTGAGAGGCCGCGTCGGGACCCGGCTCGCGGCGTCGCTTACCCTCGTGATCCTCCTCGTCGGAAGCGTCGTGGGACTCGCCGTCGTTCGAGGCGACATTCGCCTCGGACCGAAGCGAGCGTCGCTCGTCCTCAAGAAGTCCAAGGAGCTGGCCATGCCAGTGCGCGACCTTGCCCCTGGTGACCGGGTCGAGCGCCTCATGATTCTCCAAAACCGCGGGCGTACCCCACTTCGACGCTTGCGCTTCGAGATCGGCGAGCAACGCCGAAGCGGTGTCCGGCTCAGCAAGGTGCGTGTCAACGGGCGCCTGCGCACGGTCTGCAGGTCGGCGCGAACGAAGCGCCGCGTGTCATGCAAGCGCAAACCGAGCCGCTCGGCGCTCGCCACCGCGCGACGCGAGGGCCTGCGGGTCTCCGTCCAACGCTGCCCGGTTCCATGGAAACGCCTTCGGGCAAAGGCTCCCGCCTACGCTTGCCCGAAGAAGATGGTCGCGGTCGTCGGTTGGACTCGGATCCCGGTCCGGCGGGTCTTGCGCAAGACGCCGCCGCTTCGGCCCGGTGAGCGCGCCCACCTGCGCGTCACCCTGCTCTTTCCGCGCCGAGCGACGAACGCACTCCAGAATACGACCGCGGTGCTCGTCCCACGCTTCACTGCGCGGGGCGGCCTGCGATGAGGCGGCGGCGTGCTCTGGCGGCCGCGATCGCCGGGATCCTGACCATCGGCTGCGGCGCCGCGGTGGCCGTCTTGACCTCTGCCACAAGCGCTGCCCAGTCCATCACCACGGGAACCTTGCTGCCGGCCACGGGGGTGTCGTCCCTTCACCCGAACGCGACCGGCGCGAGTGCGGGTCAGGTCAACCTCGCCTGGACCGCCTCGGCGAGCCCCTTCGTGGGAGGCCATCGAGTGCTTCGCGCCACGGCGCCGGGTGGACCATGGACGACGATCGCGACGCTCGGCCCAGCGGCCGCGACTCACAACGACACCACCGCGACGTACAACACCCAGCTCTTCTATTTGATCCAAGCCTTCCGCGCGGGTTGGTTGATCGACACTGCAGTCCAGATGGCGCACTCGTTGCCGATGGCCTCAGGCACCGATCGAGCGACCGGAACCGGCGCCGGAACCCCACTCACGGGGCCCTACACGACACCCGCGACGCAGCTCGCGGCGCTTTCAACCGCCGACGGCACGCGCGTTACGCCGGGCGTGTGGCCGACCTCCCCAACCTACTTCGGCGGCGCGTTCTACCTTGACGCGACGCATGCGTGGGCTCCTGGCACAGGTGGCGCCATGTCGGCCTTCGATGGCACAACATGGAGCGTGCAGACGACCGGCACCGCGCAGAACCTCGAGCAGGTGGTGTTCGCCGACGCAGCCACCGGCTGGGCCGTCGGCGCGGCCGGGACGATCCTCCAGACGACCAACGGCGGGACGACATGGGCCGCGCAGGCGAGCGGCACCACTCAGACGCTCTGGGACGTCGACTGCATCTCGACGACAACGTGTTGGGCGGTCGGAAACGGCGGCGTCGTCCTCACCACGATCACTGGCGGAACGGTCTGGACGCCGCAAGCGAGCGGCACCACGCAAGCTCTCTGGGAGATCGACTGCATCTCGGCGACAACCTGCTGGTTTGTTGGTAACGCTGGCACCATTCGCGCAACGACAAATGGCGGCACGACCTGGATCGCCCAGACCTCAGGCGTCGCCACGAATCTGTTGGGTCTCTCCTGCGCCAGCGCGACCCAGTGCTGGACCTCGGGCGACAGCGGCGTGATGCGCGTCACCACAAACGGTGGTACGACCTGGACCGCGCAGACCACCGGGACGACGCAATCGCTTTGGCGTGTCAGCATGCCATCGGCAACGGTTGGCTATACCGCTGGCGGCGGGGGGCAGGTGAGGAAGACCATCGACGGCGGGCTGACGTGGACCGCGCTCACCGTGCCGAATACCACCTACTACGGCCTCTCCTGCGCCAGCGTCTCGCGCTGCCTGATCTCGTCATCGAGCGGCACCCTCCTGACGACGAGCGACGGCGGCGCGACCTGGAATGAGGGGACGAGCGCTTACGTCGACCTGACGCCGGTTCCGGTGACGCTCGCTCCCGGGGCCCCGGTGACGACCGTGGTCGCTCAGGTCGTGCACCGGACCACGACGGTGCCCGGCGCAGGAAGCCGTTTCCTGCTCTTTGCGTCAGCCGACAGCGGCGTGACGTGGACGAGCTTCACCCTCACCGCCCCGACCGTCGCCAATACCGACGTGACGAGCACCGTCGCCCTGACCTCACTCGGCTTCACCCCGACCACTCGGGTGCAGAACATGCGCCTGCGCTACGCCGTCGTCCCGCGCGGCGGTCCGCTCACGACGGGAATCGACCTCGTTCACATCGACGTGAACTGACACGGCTGCTTGATTCCGAATGGCTTTTCGGGGTCGGGATCAAGTTGTTTCAGGCACCACCGTCGCGGCGCGCTGTCGTCTGCTGCTGACCTGGTCCCTGACACGGGGCCAGGTGCTCCGGTCAGAGCGACCAAGGAGGCCGTTGCACCGCCGCAAACCGCTGACCGCCGCCCGAAGGCGGCGGTCAGCCGGTAGGTCAGACTCCGGCGCGGGCTCTCGGGGCGCCGCCGCGCGGACCCCGGCGCTGAGGGCGCTTGCGGGCAGTCGCGCGGGCCTCGGCCCGAAGGAGGAACCCGTCGCGCTCGTACTGCTCGATGAGCTTCAGCTCGGTGACGACCTTGCTCATCAGCTCTTCGTTCTCGGCGCCAATGAACGTGATGCCGATACCGGTGCGCCCAGCACGGGCAGTGCGGCCGATCCGGTGCACGTAGCCCTCGGTGTCGCCAGGCGCGTCGTAGTTGATGACGTGGCTCACGCGGTCGACGTCGATTCCGCGGGCGGCGACATCGGTGGCGACGAGGACGCTGATGCGGCCCGACTCGAACGCCGCAAGCGCGCGCTCGCGGGATGCCTGGCTGCGGTCGCCGTGGATCGACTCGGCTTTCACGCCGCTGCGATCGAGCAAGCGGGCGAGCCGCTCGGCGCCATGCTTGGTGCGAACGAACACGAGGGCGAGGTCACGCTCTTCGCGAAGCTCGGTGAGGAGCAGGTCGAGCTTGTCGGCGCGCTCCGCCGAGACGAAGCGGTGTTCGATCATCTTGGTGTCTTCGGGCTCGCGTGCGATCGAGTGACGGGCCGGGTTCGTTGTGTACGTCGCGGCGAGCTTGCCGACCGGTCCGCCGAGCGTGGCCGAGAAGAAGAGCGTCTGGTGGGCCGCCGGAATGCGCTTGACGATCGCGTCGACCTGCGGCTGGAAGCCCATGTCGAGCATCCGGTCGGCTTCGTCGAGCACGAGCATCGCAACCGCGTCGACACCAAGCTCACGCTGGTTCAGGAGGTCTTCGAGACGGCCCGGTGTGGCAATGAGAATGTCCGCACGACGCGCTGCGGCGACCTGCGGGCGCTGGTTGACGCCGCCGTAGACCGCTTCGACGGTCAGGCCCTTTGCGGACGCGACAAGGCGGAGCTCGTCGGCGACCTGTCCGGCCAACTCGCGGGTGGGGACGAGCACGAGGGCTGAGGCCCGGCCTCGTGCCGGGCGGGTCCGCTCGACGAGCGGGATGCCGAAGGCGAGGGTCTTACCCGAGCCGGTCGGAGATTCGGCGAGAACGTCCCGGCCCGCCATCACGTCGGCGATAACGCTCGCCTGGATTGGAAATGGGGCGATGATGCCGGCGCGGTGCAGCGCACGGACCACGGGTTGAGACACGCCGAGACCGGCGAAGGTTGGTTCAGTCACATTGGCTCCTTGCCGCCAATGGCTGGCGGCGACGGGTTTTCGGGGTCGTCCACCTCCCCGGAAAGCACCTGCGAGCCGAAGGATGAACCTGCGAGCGCGGAGAAACGGCGCTCACTCGACCCCGGACCGTAGCACGCCTGCGTGCGACTGGCCTCGGTGACCGGTCCAAACGCGCTAGTGCAATCGAAAACTGCAACGGCAGGCAGGGCATTCACCGTTGCCCCGACGCGCGCTGATCTGGATGCCCTGCATGCAGCTCGGGCAGACGATCATCTGGATCCTGTCCGGGCGCTCTGCCAGACGCGTTTCCACGTCCCACGGCAGCTCGTGGCGATCGACGCGCCGATCTCCTGCGATGGTCTCGCCCAGTCCGTATCGGTCCATAGGGCGAAGATAGAGGTGGCCTCGGGGGACGAGGCGCGGTCTAGACCGTATGGGTGCCCGGCGCCTCGCTCGTAAGTTGGCGCGGGTTGCCGCCGTGATCGAGGATCGCGGTGGTAGAGCCGCAATTACGGGAGGCGCCGGATGTTTGATCGTACGTTTGTTGGGCTTGATGTGCATGCCC
>JANMDN010000034.1:0-1768 GCA_031376285.1 Actinomycetes bacterium | reverse complement strand
GAAGCTGTACGAGGAGGAGGCTCGGGTAAAACGGAAGTCCCTAGACGGGAGAGTGTGCCATTCTTAGGGCTCGCGCAGAAATAACTTGAACACTTGATCTGATCGGTACTATGATCTGTTCGTGCGCGAAGTCGATCTCATTCAGAGAAAGTATCAAGCGCTGGCTGCCGTCCTGGATGAGCGGGCGCGCCGCCTCTGGGCGGCAACGGAGGCGCGAGCCCTCGGCCGAGGAGCCGTGACCATCGTTGCATCGGCAACCGGCCTCGCGCGAAACACGATCTATGCAGGCCTGAACGAACTGTCCAAGCCACTGTCTCGATCGAAAGCGACGGAGCCTCCGGCTTCGCGAACGCGCCGTCCGGGTGGTGGACGCAAGACATTGATCGAGACTGACCCAGAGCTGGCGGATGCTCTGGAGGCGCTCGTTGAACCCTCGACGCGCGGCGATCCTGAGTCGCCGCTGCGGTGGACGTGCAAGAGCACCTCGGAACTGGCACGAATGCTGACCAGGCACGGCCATCCGGTCAGCCCTCGCACAGTTGCTCAATTGCTGCATCAGATGGAGTTCAGCCTTCAGGGTAATGCGAAGGCGCAAGAGGGCACTTCGCATCCTGATCGGGACGAGCAGTTCAAGTACATCGCCCGCCAGACCCGCCTCTTCCAGGCACGGCACCATCCAGTGATCTCCGTCGACACGAAAAAGAAGGAACTGGTGGGAGAATTCAAGAATGTGGGACGGGAGTGGCAACCCAAGGGCCGGCCGGTTCGAGTCAAAGTTCACGACTTCAAGGACCAACAGCTCGGCAAGGCCATCCCGTACGGTGTCTACGATTTGAGCGAGAACGCCGGATGGGTCAGCGTCGGTGTCGATCATGACACCCCGGCCTTCGCGGTGCAGTCGATTCGGATGTGGTGGACTCAGATGGGACGTCGTGCCTACCCCGACAGCAACGAACTTCTCATCACGGCCGATGGCGGTGGAAGCAACGGCTATCGCGCCCGCGCCTGGAAGGTGGCGCTGCAGGCGTTCGCGACGGAGACCGGACTCAAGATCTCGATCTGTCACTTTCCGCCGGGCACAAGCAAGTGGAACAAGATCGAACACCGTCTGTTCTGTCACATCACGCAGAACTGGCGGGGCCGGCCACTGGTAAGCCTTGAGGTCATAGTGAACCTGATCGCCAACACCACAACCGAGGCCGGTCTGCGCGTGAAAGCGAAGCTCGACCGGCGAAAGTACGCGCTTGCCAAATCGATCAGCCGGGTGGAGCTGGCGCGTGTTCAACTGAAACCCGCAAGCTTTCATGGCGAGTGGAACTATGCAATTCTTCCAGACAAGATCTAGATTGAACTGTTCAAGTTATTTCTGCGCGAGCCCTAAGCCAGGATGCGGACGTCGAGCCGAATCCTTTCGGGGCTGAGGGTGAACCCCTAAACCAGGGAGGCGATTCAAGCGACTCTCGGGGTTCATCCGCAACGGTCTCGGGGTTCAACGGCGAAGGTCTCGGGGTTCACCTCTTGTCCGAAGAGGTGCACCTCCGCCTTGGCGTTCACGGGATCACGCGCGAGCCCACCGTTGCGCCGCACACCAACGGTGACGTGCTCCTTGGCGATCGTGAGCATGCCGCCCGAACCGCAACAGGGGTCGTAGACCGTGAGCACGACGCCGGGCTGGTGAAGTCGCTCCTCGTCGCCCGACAGCAGCAGATCGACCATCAGGTGGACGACGTCGCGGGGCGTGAAGTGCTCGCCTGGATTTTCGTTCAGC
>JANMDN010000071.1:0-16059 GCA_031376285.1 Actinomycetes bacterium | reverse complement strand
GGGGGCGGGGCCGCGCGGTCAAACGCGGGGGGTACCCGCTCGTTGGTGCCCGACCCTTAGCCGGGGGGGGGGGGGGGTTTTGCCCCCCCCCCCCACGACCGGGAGGAGCGCCTCGCGTAGGAGCCCACGAAAGAGCACCTCCTCGAGGAATGCCGAGAACACCACAAGAAGGAGCGGCGCGAGCAGCGCCGTCTTCCAGGCCGAGCCCGCGTCAAGCGCCGGGGCGCCGGCGGCGGAGTAGGCGAGGAGGCCGAGTGGGACACCGGCGGCAGCGCCGACGGCGACGGCCCTCCACGACGCCGTGCGAAGGAGTGTTCCGACGCGCTCGCCGAGACCGGTACCCCGGGCGACCATCGCCATCGCGAAAAGAAGCGGCGCTCCGACCAGCGCGTACCAGTAGATCTCATCGACGTTGCGCAGCGGCATCGCCACGCTGAGCAGCCGCAGGAGGGGTATCAGCGCAAGCGCCATTGCCATCGTCGCGGTTGCCGGCCGTCGTCCCTCCATCGACCCGACCTCAGTGAACAGGTGGTGGTTCAGGAGGGCGAGAAGAAGGATCGCGTGAAGAACCAACCCCCAGCCCAAGTCTCCGAACGCGACCAGGCACTCCGCGGCAACGATCCACGCGCTGGCGACCACCCCGACCACCGCGGCGCTCAACCTCCAAGTCCGGCGGCCCTGCTGGACCGCCTCAGGTCGGCTGAGTGCCGTCACCGGACGTTGAAGAATCGGCTGAGGACGATGACCGTGAACGCCGCAAGCAACGGAACGATCGCCACGAGGGTTGGGCCGACGCGCCGCCGTGAGCGCTCATTCGAGCTCGCCGACGCGAGTTGGCGTTCGATCAACAAAACGATCAGGGCGATGGCGACAACCACGTCTGCCACGCGAGCGAGCGGCGAGCCAAAACCCTCCTCGGCGATTCGACGCGCCGCATCGGTCACGGTGGCGCTCACAGCGCGTCACCGCTTTGGAGCCGGCGCGCACGCACGACTTCGACGCTGGTCGCGGCCGAAGCGATCCCCATGAGGATGCCAAGGCCGGACTCCGGAACCCAGTAGCCCGTGTAGAGGAGCGCGGCCGAGACCCCACTTGCCAGCGCGATACTCAACGCGGTTCCGATCACGATCTCAGCAAAGGCGTCCGCGATCCGAAGCAGTCGCACGATCGCAAGGCCAGGCACCACCGCGAGGAAGGCGAGAACCAAGGGGGCACGCACCCAGGCGTTGGAGTCCACGGCAACCATGCTCAGGGTGACGACGATCGTTGTCGCGACGATCATTGCCCACGTCTGCGACTGAGGTCTCATGATGTTTGGCCCCGGCCTTGAGGGGAGAGGATGTAGATGGCGGCGTCGCGGTTGGCATACAACTGGAGGAAGCGGGGGGATTTCGTGATCTCACGCTCGAAGCGGTCGAGCTCCCCGCGGGGTGCCGCACCCATCAAGTCGACCTCGGAGTGCTGGCCGCGGGTGAGGAGCAGGTAGGCCCCCTTGGAGCGATGACTCCGCATGGACTCGACGACGGCATCCAGGACTGCGCCTTGACGCGCCCCGTTCGCTCGTCGTGCTTGCCACTCGGGAGTGTCCGCGATGATCCTGTAATCGAAGGCACCGTAGTCGCGGTACTTCCACGGAACGTTGCCGGTCGCCACGACGAACACCGAGCCCGGCCGTGCGACCGCGTAGAGGTGCTCGACGGCCGCGACCTCCTCGTGCGTGAACTGGTCGATTCGCTCGTTGCCGTAGCGGGTCAGCGAGAAGGCCGAGAGCGCGACAAGCGATGCCGCCGTCACCGCAACGAAGGAGCCGAACCCGCGTCCGGCGGAGCGCGCGGGGAAGAAGGCCGAAGCGGCGAGAAGTGCGACAAACGGCAGGCCGAAGAGGTAGGCGCGCAGGAGCATTTCGCCGCCGTAGGACTGCAGGCCGAGCAGCGCGAGCGGCGTCAGCGCGAGAAGGGCATGTGCGGGGTTCAGGCGACGACGTTTTCGCAGTCGCAGGGCACCGACGAGCGCGGTAATCCAGAGGCCTGCGGTGAACGCGAGACGGCCGTACTGGACGATGAGCCGTTCGGTGCTACCGCGCAGCCGCTCCGACACGTTGGCGTCAAGCGTGGCTCCGACGTTGCCAACCTGCCCCGCGACGTTGTCGATGTGGCCGGAAAGGTAGGCGCTGGCGCCGAACACCATCCAGGCGCCGATGAACACCGCGGCAATGATCACAAGACCCCGCTGGGATGTGCGCCGCGCGGCGGCGAGGGCGATCAGCGCGAACAGCGTCGCGAAGGGCGTCAGCTGGTGGCTCGGCACGATTGCCGCGAACACGACGATGGCCACGGCGAGGAGCCCGACGCGGGAGCCTTTTGAGCCGCGACCTAAGCCTTTGGGGTCGAACCAGTGGAGGACGATCGCGAGAAACACCAGGTGCAGGAAAAGCGCGAGCCCTTGCGGTGAGAGATAGTCCTGGCCGATCCAATTGGCCAGGTAGAAGAACCAGACGCCCAGCCACCAGACGCGCCGATCATTGGTTGCCGCGCGAAAGATCATGAGCAGGGGGCCCAGGTACAGCAGGTTGAACACGACGGGAGCCCAGGAGGCGAGATCGAGGGCGCTCGAGAGGCCCCCGAGTTTCACGACGAACGCCGTGAGGATGAAAAACACCGGCCAGTTGAAGTACGCGTCGATCGAGGTGTCGACTCCCCCTGTACTCGTCACGTACTCGACGACGCCGGCGTGGCGCCAGGTCACTCTGAAGGCGGGCTCTTCCTCGATGAGCGGGCGCACGCCGTAGAGCATGACGACCATGGTCGTCACGTGGACCAAGAGCAAACCGCTCGAGAAGGGCCGCCACGCGAGATGTGCACAGAAGCTCGCGGCCACCATCAGAAATGGAACAGCGGCGAGCTTTGGCGCGGCCGATACGACGCCGAGATCGCCGAGATCGCGGATCGAGATGCCCTTGAAGGACACCACCCAAAGAGGGATCGCGGCGGCGGGGATGGCCAGTGAGAGGACGACGCGCGCGGCGCGCCACGCCAGGCCTCGCTCGGAGGTGGCGGGACGTCCCTCGCGAGACCCGACCACCGCTGACGGCGCCCGATGCAACGCGGGCATCCGTGGTCGCAGCCGGGGCCCGAGCTGCCCCGGCGCCTCGGGGGCGAGGAGCGCGCGGAGTCGCAGACCCGACCAGAGCCCCATGGCTGTCTGCGTGTACAACCATGCGGTCGCGATTCCGGTGAGCCCAAAACGCCAGCCGGCGAACGAGGCGAGCGCGACAGATACGACTGCGCAGATGGCTCCGGCAATCAGCGCCTCGCGGAGCTGGGCGCATGCGCGGCTGACCGCGAAGTAGGCCTGCGTCAACGCGATCGGCAAAACGGCAATCGCGAGGATCCTGAGGGGTTGCGTCCCCATATCGGCGTAGCGCTCTCCCAGAATGGACAGGAGCATCGGCGCTGCGAGGACCATCACCGCCGCACCCGCGGATCCGATTGCGATCGACCACACAAGCGACTGCCTCACCGCGGCCCGCATGCCATCCGGATTGTGCGTTGCCTCGGCAAAAAGCGTCAGGCCGCTCGAGATCGGCACGAAGTAGAGGACCCACGCCATCATCCAGGCGGCGTACCAGGCAGCGTTCACCTCGGGGGAGAGAATCTCGACGACGACGACGGGAATGATGAGCCCGGGAGCCCGCTCCGTGAGTGTGAGCGCGTAGTTCGGCAGGCTTGACCTGATGAGGCTCGTCGCGAATGGCCGATCAATCGAGGGCGAGTAGCGGTACCCGCCGAGCGACCGGTGGAGTTGGACGGCGGCGAGTAGGCACACTCCGACCGACGCGATCGCAAACGGCGCGAGTATCACGATGGCCCCTTGGCCCGAGAACGCCGCCGCGCTCATCGCGAGCACGCCGAGCGTCACACCCCCGAAGGCGAGCCCGCGGATGAGGACCTGCTCCCCACGCCGGATCGCAATCGCAGTTTGATCGAGGATGATCCCAAGGGTCCCGGCGACGGTCATGACGAGAAACAGTGGAGCGAACACGGGGTTGCGAGCGAGGATCGCGAGCTCCGGTAGGGCTCCGGAGGCGAGCAGCGCAAAGACGACCACGCAGAGCGCGGCAGCAGCAGCAGCGCCGAGCGTGAGCGCCGAATTGAGAAGACGCTTCGGGCGGTCCGCATATGTCGGGTACTGGGTAATCACCCCGGACCCGAGGCCGAGGACCGCGATCTGGGTGCAGAGCATCATCGCCGAGACGGCCCCGGCCGCGAGCCCGACATCATCCTGGGCGAAGGTGCGCGCCGCGAGCACCCAAAACACGAACCCAAGGCCCATGGTGGCGACCTTGCCCCCCATGACCGAGACCGAGCTCGCCAACATCGAAAGGGGACGCGGCCGGCGGGCGACGTCCACCACGCCAGCGGCGCGCTCAACGGTCTCAGACGCCAAGGCCCTGCCCTACTTTGTCTCGCGTGACGGGCGCCTCAACTTCTCGCCAGCGACACCCACCATTCCAGCGTAGTTGAAGGCCGTGAAGCAGAGGTAGTAGGGAATCCATCGCGGTTGGAGCCGGACAAGGCTGAGGACGACGCCTCGGACGCCGGCCGCCAGGGGAAGGAGTGCGAGGCGCACCCCACGGGCACGATGTTTGGTGAGCATGCGTCCGAGCCCACGACCATCGGCGATCCATTGCCCGAGCGCGAACGAGAACGTGTCGTCGAAGCGGTGCTCGACCACGGTGCGCGTGGAGACGCCGCTGCGCCGACCCTCGCGTTGAAGCCGCCAGCGCAGCTCGATGTCTTCGCCCGACAGGAACGATTCGTCGAGCCCGAACGAGAGGAACTCATCCCGATCGAAGATCGTCGCGACAAGGCCGAACCAATGCTTGCTGCGCCCAGTTCGGTGGTGGTGGGCCAGCGCGCGACCCCAGTAGCCCTCCCCGGACGTGCTCTCAAGACCGGCCTGGAGGCCACCGTAGCCGCCCTCGTCGAACTCGTCGACCAGCGCGGCAAGATCACCTGGTTGAAGCACAACATCGACGTCGATAAGTGCGATCCGCTGGCAGCGAGCCTCTTTGGCGCCCTGCATCCGGGCAGCGGGCAATCCTCGCCCCTCATCTGAGAGGATCCGGACCGGAAACCGCTTGGCAAGCTCGAGGGTCCGGTCGGTCGACATCCCGTCGATGATGATGATCTCCGCGGGCTCGCAGGCAACGATGGACGCGAGGCAATCCTCGATCAGTCGCTCGGCGTTGCGGACGGGAACCACGACGCTCACTTCAGGCATGTTCGCCACCTCGGGTTTCGGACGGACGTTTGGCGCGTCTGCGGCCTTCAGCGTAGCCGAGGGCTGTCGTGGCGACTCCGACGGCGATCGCCGCGGCCCGAGCCAACCCGGCGGGGTCTCCTCGTAGAGTGTCGCCGAGGTTGCGGGCAATGCCTCGGGGGAGGGTCTTTAGGACGTAGGCCCGCTCGGATGAGAGCCCGGCACGCGTTCCAGACTCCTGCGCGACGATTGCCTTCGAGAGACCCTCTGCCCAGCAGCGGGCGAGGAAGTAGCGGATACCGGATCGCTCCCGTGGGACACGGTGAGAGATCCGCGCCTTCGGTTCGTATAGGAACTCCCCCTCGGGTCTGCGGCTGCGTGCGCGGATACACAGATCCGTCTCCTCGCAGCCGAGCGGACGCTTTCCGACCCGGCCGACGTCGGTACGAAAACCCCCCTCGTCCAGGATCACGTCCCGCCGGATCGACATGTTTGCGCCGATGAGGTTGCGAACCGGCGACGGGGTCCGGGGAAGGCCCTCGTAGCTGCATCCGACGACCCAATGAAACTCCGCCGGGAACGAACGGGGTCGACCCGCGTCCCAGTCGGGAATGATCTCCCCCCCAACGCCGAGCACGTGCTCATCGCGGTAGGCCTCGGCGAGGCCGTGAAGCCAACCCTCGTCGGCTTCGGCGTCATCATCGAGGAAGGCGATAATCGGCGCCGCGGCGACCGCCACGCCGGAGTTGCGGGCACCGGAGAGCCCTCGGGTTTCGGCGTTGGCAATGACGCGAACCGCGGGAAACTCCGTTTCGAAGCGCTCCAACATCGGCTGGTTGTGGTCGATGACGACGATGATCTCCTGGGCTTGAAGGCGTTGAGCGAGCACCGACCGCACGGCCCTACCGAGATCCTGCCAGCGCTCCTCGGTATAGGCACAGATGACCACCGAGAACGCCGGGTGATCCGCGGTCAAGGGCGCCACGTCGTGCGCGAGCGTCGTCATCACCCGGTCGTGACCAGCAGGTCATCGGCCACCAGGCCGAAGGTCTGCTTTGCGGTGTCGTTGCCGATCTGAACGGTCGCGATGCCCGTGGTCCCGACGGTTCCGGTGGCCGTTTGGAAGATCGGGGTGCCATTCAGGGTGACCTCGACGACCCCGGCGCCCGCGGCCCCAGCGACGACGTGAACCTCGAAGCGACCCCATGTCGAGAGGGGAAGGACACCCGACGTCAGACTATTGACGCCGCTGATCTGCACGTAGATGCGGTTGCTCGAAAGGTTCTGGCGCGAGAGCGAGATCACCCGTGTGCCAGACGTATTCAACAGGCGAATCAGCGGGACGTTGCCACCTGAAGCGCCCTCTTGAAGGACGTGGAAGTCCCCGGCGACGCGGACGTCTGTGGGTGCGGTGGCAAGCGTCCGGCGTGCATAGGCGACCGAACCCGTCGCGGACGTCGCGGCGAGCTGGGCCGCGAAGGCGCCTGTACGGACGACAGGGCCCTGGACGACGGCGGTTCCGCCACCGGCCGTTGTCACCTGGGTCCATCCCGAGAAGCTCCCCGTTTCGAAGCCATCCGAGAAGAGGGTGACTGGACCGGTCGAGACGGTCCACTGCCGAGCGGCTGGCGTCGAATCCGGATTGCCCGCGAGGTCCGTCGCCCGCACGTCGAACGTGTGGGTACCGAGCGCAAGGCCCGAGTAGCTGATCGGCGAGCCGCACGGCGTGAACGCGGCGCCATCGAGGCGGCACGCAAAGGTCGACGCCTCGTTCGCGCTAAACGCGAACACGGCACTTGTGCTGCCCGTGGTCCCGCTCGGTCCTGAGTCGATCGTCGTTTCTGGTGGGGTGGTGTCGCTGGCAGACGGCAAATCGAGTTCGCCATGCAGGTAGAAGTTCGCGGCGTCGTCGGAGGCGACCGTGACGAGATCGGTCGTGCCGTCGAGCGTCTGCTTGGTTGCGCTCGTGTTGTTGATTTTCGTTTCGGTTGCGCTCGAGATGAGGACGGTCCCCTTCCCCACCGGGAAAGCGATCGCGTCGAGGCTTGTGGACTTCTGGTAGACGCTCCCGCCGCTACAACAGGGCGTGGTCGCCAGGAAGTAGATCCGTCGGTTCTGCAGGTCGACCTGTCCGATGGCGCGCGTGTGGTTGTCGGTCACCCGAGCGATCGTGTGCTGCGCCCAAGTGCCGTCGTTTCGCAAAACGAGGAGCTTGTAGAGCGGAGCATTCGGGCTGTTCAGCGAGGTCTTGACGGTCGCAAAGACCTGGCCTGCGGGATCGCCGTCCAGCCCGACGAGGTTGATGTGATTGTCTGCCTCCTCCGGCGCGGAGTGCGCCGTGGACGACTGCCAGACGGTGTCGGGAGCGCCGTCCACGTGCTCCGCGTAACGGTACGTGCTGTCGTCCTGATCGCTCCACATGAGCCCGATCCGGCCGTTGTAGGACGTGATCGCGATTTCCTCTTTCTGGCTCACGTTGAGACCAGTCGCTCCCGTCGCGGGAAGCACGTAGGGCGCGACCCAGGTGGCGTCACCGCCGCTCGAGTGGGTCACGTACGCGGTGCCCGCTTGGACGAACGTCGCCCACAGTGTTCCGGTCGTGTCCTTATCGATCGAGATTGACTCCATGCCGCCGGTCGAGAGCGTCACCGGAAAACCGGGGTCGAGGGTGAAGCGCTGCTGACCAGGGTCGTAGCTGAAGCGCAGCAGGCGTGCGCTTGCGGCGCTACCGGTGCTGATGCCCGCGGTCACGATGTAGACGTGCGACCCGTCCCAAAGCGCGTCGCTGCGGGTGACGTCTCGCTCGTCGACGGCCGTTCCTGTATCGATCCAGTCGTGCGTGGAGGCGGCGTACCGGTGGATGTGGAAGCTGCCGGTCGATGTGACGTAGAGGCTCGCCCACCAAGAGCCCGCCGCGTACCAGAGCTTGCTTTGTGGCTCCTTGGCCGTCGGAGCGTTGGGTGCCGCGCCGAAGGAGAAGTCCCGGTAGCCAGCGGCGACCGGCGTGGCGGCCGATGCAAGCGACGCGCTCGGACCGAGCGCGGCAAGGACGAGGGTTGCGGCGAGGCGAGCGAGTTGCCGACGAGGGAGTGTCGGCATCTTCACGTGGTGGGTCCACCGTGACGATGCGACTCCCTTGACCTCCGAAACCCTGCGGTGAACTCCCGGCCTGCCGTGGCCGACGAAACGGTGTGCCCTCGGCGAGGCACTAGGCGGGGCGGGGTGTCGTGGGTTCGTCGCGCGTCATTGTTCGTTCTGGCCGACTGGGCTTGGCACGCTCCTGAAACAGCGTCCGCAGGACGCGGAGGCCGTCACGCACTGCCGAAAGGTTGCTCTCGCCGTAGAGGCGGGGCGTCTCGAAGCTCGGCACCTCTGTGACGGTGAGCCCGGCCTTGGCGATGCGCACGTTGATCAGCGTCTCGACCTCGAAGCCGTCGCAGTCGACGTTGATCACCGGGAGGCAGTCACGCCAGAACGCGTTGTAGCCGTAGCAAAGGTCGGAGTAGCTGCTCCTGTAGAGCCGGTTCGCGAGCTTCGTGAAGAAGAGATTGCCAAGGCGCCGAGCGAACGTGATGTCGGTGCTGCCTCCGCCATCGACAAAGCGCGAACCCTTCGCGAAGTCCGCTCCCGCAACCAACGCAGCGACGAAGTGCTCGATCTCGTACGGATCCTGGGACCCGTCGGCGTCGATCATCACGATGATGTCCCCGGTGCACGCCGCAAAGCCGGCCGCGAGCGCATTGCCTTTCCCGCGGCCGCTTTGCCCGATGATCCGGACGGTCGGGTACTCCTCCCGAGCCACTTCGACGGTACGGTCGGTCGAGTTCCCATCGACAAGGACAAGTTCGTGTGTCCAGGCGGGGAGCTTCGAGAGCACATGCGGCAGGTTCTGGGCTTCGTTCAGCGTCGGGATCACGACGCTGACACGTGGCTGCGGAGGGCGCTGGGATGGATTGAAACCGCGGGTCGTTGTGGCGTTCGTTACGGAGCTACGGTGCTTGTCGCGAGTGCCTGTATCTACTGTGGTCACGGTGACTCCTCGGCTTGTCGAATCCCGCGAACGCCGCTGTCGGCACATCCGAGGCCGGCGTGGATGCTGCGGTTTGTGAAGAAGTTGTGCTTACGCTATTGCAGCGCCGCTCAAACGAAACCCCCGATTGGGGAGTTTCGCCCGTGACCATTTGGGGGGCGCAAAAAAAACCTGGATGTGCTCCGGGTCCGCCATGTCGCCGAATGAGGGGGCACCACCTGTGCGGTGGCGATCCGGAGGCCCGTCGCCGGGTTGTGGGCGGGTCGATCACGACCTGTGCGAGGGCCGCGCGTACTGGCGCGGCGGCCCCGTTCTTGCTACAAGACCCCATGTTTCGGAACGGTTTCATCACGGGCGCGTGCGCCCTTCAGGTACTCGCCGTCGCCGCGGGCCTCGCCGCTCCCTCGGCCGACGCAGCCGTGATCCGCCAGGTTGGCAACCGCGTCGAATACGAGGCCGCCGCGCGGGAGATCAATGCCGCACGCGTCGAGGTCGTCGCGGGTGTGATCGTCGTGACCGACCCAGGCGTGACGCTCGTCGACGGAGACGGCTCGACTGGATGTGCCGTGCTCGCGGGCCGGGCGACCTGTCCGTCCTCCGGCGTCAACCGGGTCGTGGTGACACTGGGCGACGGTGACGACACCGTCGTCGTGGCGTCAGGCCTCGCCTCTCGAGTCGACGGGGGCCCGGGCAACGACGGCCTCACCGGAGGGTCGGCGGCGGACACCCTGCTCGGAGGGGACGGCGTGGATGTGTTGGACGGTGGTGGGGGTGGGGATTCGCTTGTTGGTGGTGTCGGCGCCGACCGGTTCATCGGTGGGACCGGACGTGACCGCGTGAGCTACTCCGAGCGAGTCGCGCCGGTCCAGGTCAGCCTCGACGGCGTCGCCGGTGACGGTGAGTCCGGAGAGGGCGACGACGTCGGCCCCGATGTCGAAGACCTCGTCGGTGGGGCCGCAAACGATGCTCTGGTCGGTAGCCCGACGGGCAACCAAATCGTGGGTGGAGCCGGAGACGACACGATCTCAGGCGGCGACGGCTCCGACGACCTCCGCGGCGAGGAAGGCGCGGACACCCTGGATGGCGGTGCCGGATCCGACCGGCTGGCTGGGGGATTCGGGAAGGACCGCCTCCGGGGCGGCGACGGGAGGGACGTCCTACTTGGCGGCGGTGACGGCGACCAACTGTTCGGAGGCCCGTCCCGAGACACCCTGTCGGGCGGCGACGGTGATGATCGACTCGCAAGTCGCGACGGGACGCCGGACCGCGTCTTCTGCGGGCGCGGTCGCGACGTCGCCGTGGTGGATGGAGGCGGACGCCCTGACAAGGTCGCCGCGGGCTGCGAGGGTCTCAGGCGGACCTGATCTGGTTCGGGCAGCTTCGGACAAAACCTCGTCTTCTGCCCTGACCTGGAGGCGGTTCGCGCGGTAGATCTGGACGGGATGATCAGCTGAGCAGCCGTCGACGCAGAATCCGGAGCGGCAGCGGAAAGACCACGACCGTGAACGCGATGAGGACGCCGACGTGACCGACGGTGCCCCAACCGGCGCCACCGAGAACGAGCTGGCGCGCGGCGGCGACCATGTGTGAGAGCGGCAGGGACCAGCCGACCGCCTCGGCCCACTGGGGCAGGCGATCGAACGGGAAGAAGATCCCCGAGAAAAGGAACATCGGGTTGAGGATCCCGGTGAAGAAGATGTTGTAGTGATCGACGCTCGAGACGAAGGCGGTGTAGGCCATCCCGATCACCGCGAAGCAGAGGGCACCAACGATGAAGACGATCGGTACGAACACGGCGAGCGCCGAATGCACGATGCCGAAGGCCGCCATCACCACGAGGAAGATCACGCCGTAGAGAGTGCCGCGGGTCACGGCCCAGAGGTACTCACCGACGATCACATCGGCGATCGACAGCGGCGTCGTAACGACCGCCTCGAAGACCCTGCGAATGTGGATTCGGGTATACGCGTTGTAGGTCGTCTCGAGAATCGATCCGAACATGACGCTCGCGCAGGCCACGCCAGGCGCGATGAAGTCGACGTAGTCGTACCCGTTGATGGTCTTCAGGTAGACGCCGAGACCGAGGCCCATGATGAGCAGGTAGCCTGCGGCCTCGACGAATCGCGGCCCGATCGTCGTCAGGATGGTCTTTCGACCGACGAGCGCGTTTCGTTGCCACATTCGTAGGGCCCCTCGGGGCGAGAATGCGAGTGACGCAAACATCAGTGGCCACGATAGTCATGCGCCGGGCCGGGCGCTCAACCTTGGATGACAACGAATGAATGACCTGGCAAGGGACGACGACTTCGGTCGCGCCGTGTTTCCGGACCCGCTCGTGGCGTTTGCGCGTGCTCGCGAGCACCCGGGGGTTGTGGTCCTCGATGGTCTCCACCCCCTTAAGCATGCGCGTCGCTTCGGCGCGAACCTCGTCCGGGTCGTTGTTCACGATCTGGACCGCGTGCTCGGCCTTGCAACGCACCTCGCGCCCGACCTTGCCGAATGCATCGCGGATGCGGAGGTCGTCTCCGCGGCCACCTTCGGACGCCTCGCACCTCGACCGAACGCGACCGGCGTGATGACGATTGCGCGGCGCCCCGTCGTGGATATCGGCAACGTCCTCTTGGAGGCCGCAGCGCCGGTTGTTCTGTTGGAGGATCCTCGCGACCACGGCAACATCGGCGCCTGCATTCGAGTGGCAGCGGCGGCTGAGGCTGCGGCGCTCCTGACGACGGGCGACCACGACCCGTGGGCTCCGGCGGCGCTCGCGGGCAGCGCCGGTCTCCACTTCGCCCTTCCCGTCGCGCGCGTCCCTGCAACAGCTGACCTGGCAGGCCGCGTGATCGTGGCGCTCGACCCCGATGGCCGCGACCTCGTGCCCGGTGACCTCCCGGATCGAGCGGTGCTCGTCTTTGGCAACGAGCGCCAGGGCCTCACCGACGCAATGCTCGAACGCGCCGATCTCCGGTTGCGACTTCCGATGCGCTCAGGCGTTTCGAGCCTGAACCTGGCGGCGTCGGTGTCGGCTGTCCTCTACGCTCGGCGCCTGCACCAGCCCGGGTAACGGCGGGTCAGACCGGTCGTACGAGGTCGTCGGCGAGAAGGTCCATGAGGAGTCCATCGTGGAAGGTCCCGTCGGGACCTCGCTCGTACTTGCGCATGCGCCCCACGGGGCAAAATCCGACGGCGGCGTAGCAGGCGATCGCCGGGGCGTTATCGGCAGCCGGGTCGATGGTCAGCCGGTGATGCCCGCGGTCATCAATCAGGTGCGCGGCGACGGTGGCGACGACCTCGCGCCCATAGCCGCGGCCGTGGATTTCCGGATCGAGGAAGATATCGATGCTCGCGTGACGGTAGCCCGGGGTGTTCTCCTCGCCGTACTGGACGAGCCCTCGCGGCTGCGGATCGTCTCGGAGCAGAACCGCGAAGCGGGTGGCTTCGGGTTCGTCGTCGAGCGGGAAGCCGTCGTCGTCAGCCCACCGCAGCGACACCTCAGGTGTGGCTCGGATCGCCCGAATCGCGTCCGCGTGCTCGGCCGTGAGGGGAACGAGGACGACCCGCCGGCCCTCGAGCGCGATCGCGTGGCTCGCCATGGACGTCAGTATGGCGAACCCTTGTGTGTCGGATACACCTCTGCGATGGCGCGGCGCGCTGGAACATCCTCGCTCAGCGCCGGGAGCTTGCGGACCGAGGAACCCTCCGACACCCGAACGAGGAGGAACCGTGCGATCCGCGCTCACCCGCCGTGCGATCTCATTGGCGCTACCCGCAGCCGTCCTGGTCGCCACGGCCGCCGCTGCGGCACCGCTACCCACACCGCAAACCACTTGGGTCCCGAACGAACGGGTCCGTGCCATCGCCGAAGGCCCCGACGGGACGATCTACCTCGGGGGAGACTTCACCCGCATCGGACCGCGGACCGGGTCGTTCGTGACGCTGAATGCCGGAAGCGGGCAGCTCGCTCCAGGTTGGCCAGAGGTGGCCGGAAGCGTCTACGCCGTCATCCCGGACGGAGCAGGCGGATGGTTCATCGGTGGCGATTTCAGTCACGTGGCTGGCGTCGCGCGCGAGCGCCTCGCGCATATCCGTAGCGACGGAGGGCTCGACCCAACGTGGGCGCCGGGCGCCGACGGGACGGTCAAGACGCTCTCGCGCTCGGGCGGGTCGGTCTACGTCGGCGGGACGTTCACAAAGATCGGCGGCGTCGCGCGCCAGAGCGCAGGCGCGGTCGACGTCGTCCTCGGTGGGGTCCTGGCCTGGAACCCCACGGTCACGGGCGGGAGCGTCGAAGCGATCGCCGCCACACCCGGAGCGGTCTACCTGGGCGGTGGCTTTACGGTGGCCGGTGGCCAGACCCGCTCGCGCATTGCCGCCGTCGATCCGGCAATCGGCGGGGCCACTGCGTGGGACCCGAGTGCAAATAACGATGTCCAGACGCTTGTCGTCGACGGTGCGACCGTCTACGCGGGCGGTCGGTTCACCAACATCGGTGGAGTCGGGCGCAACCGCGTGGCGGCCCTCGACGCCGCCGGAGTCGCGACAGCCTGGAACCCGAATGTCGTTGGCGGAAGTGGCGTCGAGACCATCGCGCTCGCCGCGCCGTCGGTCTACCTCGGCGGGAACTTCAGCCAGGTGAATGGTCAGTTCCGGTCCAACGTCGCCGTCGTCGACCAGACGACGGGCGCGGTCGGGGCGTGGGATCCGGACCCCAACTACACCGTCAACGGGATCGTTCCGAACGGTGCCACCATCTACCTGGGCGGCGCCTTCACCAACGTGGGTGGTCAGCAGCGCAGCCGACTCGCAGCCGTTGACGCATCGGGCTTTCCGACGACCTGGAACCCCGACGCCCACTCGGACGTCGAGACCCTCGTCGCTGGCCCAGCAGGGATCGTTGCCGGCGGTCGGTTCGCGGCGATGGGTGGTGTGACGCGCCAACACATCGCGGCGATCAATCCGACGACGGGCCAGCCAACCGCGTGGAACCCGACATCCGACAACAGCGTCGACGCCCTCGCGGTGGTGGGCGCGACGGTGTACGCCGGGGGCCGGTTCACGTCCATCGGCGGTTCCTCCCGGAGCCGTTTGGCAGCGCTCGACGCCGCGAGTGGAGCGGCGACATCGTGGGCTCCCGAGCCCGTCGACCTGGCAAGTCCCGGCAACACCAGCATTGAGGCGATCCTCCCCGCGGGTTCGACGATCTACGTTGGCGGCCGCTTTAGTCGCGTCGCTGGCCAGACACGCAACAACGCCGCGGCAGTTGACGCAGGGAGCGGCCTGCCCACCGTGTGGGATCCGAACGCAAACGACACGGTGCAGTCGCTCGCCCTTGACGGCGCGAATGTCTACCTGGGCGGCTGGTTTTCCAGTATCCAGGGCCTTTCGCGCAGTCATCTCGCAGCGGTCGACGCGGCGACTGGCGCCCCCACGACGTGGAACCCCAACGTGAATAGCACGGTCGCGGCGATCGCGGTCTCGGGCGGACGGGTGCTGATCGGTGGCGCGTTCAATCAGGTCGGTGGCCTCAGCCGCGCGCACCTCGCGGCGATCGACGCCTCAGGGTTCCCGACGGCATGGAACCCGGCGCCGAATAGCTCCGTCTCGGCGTTTCTTCTCCAGGGCACGAGCCTGCTGATCGGTGGCGACTTCACGACGGTCGGCGGCCGACCCCGAAACCGCCTCGCCGGTGTGGACCTCAGCACGGGTGACACGACGACTTGGGATCCCGGCGCAAACGACTCGGTCGAGACCCTCGTCGGTTCAGCCCAGCACATCTTGGTCGGAGGGCAGTTCACCGCAACCGGGGCCACCTCGGCTCGGGGCTTTGCCAGGTACCTCATCGGCCGCCCACCGGCTGCGACCGCTGCGCCAGCGATCACAGGAAGCCCCGTGGCCGGCCAGACGCTGACCTGCTCGACCGGCGCGTGGGACGGCGTTCCGTTCCCGACGCTCGCCGTGCAGTGGCTCCGTGACGGTGCCGCGGTTCCCGGCGCCGTCGCAGCGACGTTCGGTGTGACGGGAGCCGATCACGGCCGCACACTCGTGTGCCGGGTCACCGCGACAAACGTCGAAGGGACCGCGAGCGCCGACTCCGCGGGGATTGTCGTGCCGGTGCCGCCACCACCTCCCCCACTCGCGCTGAGCCTTGGCGCGCGGATCACCACAACCCGAATCGCGCCCTCGAAGAGCAACAAGGTGACGCTGCGGATCGCGTGTCCGAAGCAGGCGTCGTCACCGTGCGTCGGCACGGTCAGGCTGATGACAAACGGCAAGGTCAAGGTCGGCAAGGCGAAGGCGAAGCCCCTCGCGATGTCGAACGCGAAGCCGTTCGGCATCAAGCCTGGGAAGACCGGTTCGGTCACGCTGACGCTGACCCCGCTCGCAACGGTGAAGCTCGCCAAGAGCACCAAGCCGGTGATCGCGAAAGCGGTCCTGTCGGCGGGCAAGAAGAGCGGAGCCCGGAAGCCGTCGACGAAGCTCATCGCGATCGTCCGCGGCAAGTAGTCCACCCGCCATCTGCGTCCGTCCTTCGGGGCGGGCGCAGACCAGGGCGCGCGTTCGACCCCGACCACCGCAACGGTCATCACGACATCAGCTTTGGCAGAACGTACTGATGCTTATGATGCCTCTCTGCGGACGACGCTGACCCTGGATCCCGAGGTTGAAGCACGTCTTCGGCGGCGAATGCTCGAAACCGGGGGATCCTTCAAGCGGGTGCTAAAGGCCAAACGGCGGCGAGCGCGTACCGACTCACGCCTCGCAGTATGGGC
>JANMDN010000070.1:0-2544 GCA_031376285.1 Actinomycetes bacterium | reverse complement strand
TCCCAAGTCCCGCCATTCGCAGCCACGGTCGATGCGAGGCGCAACCCGCTCGCTCGGCGTCAGCGTCTCGTGCCCCTGCGGAGCGTCGAGGTCAGGACCGGAGTCGGCGCCGTCAGCCGCGCCGCACCAGTTCAGCGACCACATCCGGATCGGCCGGATCCAGCCAGACAAGGTCGGGCACGGTCCCGAACGCACGGTCGGCCGAAAGCACCGACATCCCGCCGTTTCGCGCCACCGTGATCATGACCGAGTCGAACATCCCGAGGCGCTCGTTGTCGGCATAGAGCGGTAGCGCGTCGAGGAGGTCTCGGCTCTCGGTGGTGACCAGCGGGGCCAGTAGCTGCGCGTAGCGCTCGGTCAGGCGCACGGCATCCTCGCGGCCGTGGCGGCGCGAGCGGGCGTGGCAGAACTCCTGGAGAACCTCGGGAGTCGTGGTCACGACAAGGCCTTCGGCCACCGCCGACAGGATCGCCCGGCACGGATCGCGCAAGGCGTGCTCACCTCCCACCGCGTAGAGCAGGACGGTGGTGTCGAGCAGAATCACCGCCAGCGATCGTGCGCCGCGTCGAGTTCGCGGCGCAACGCGTCGGGCTCGGGAAGATCCATCGGCGTGGCGGCCAGGATGTCGGTGAGTGCTTCGCGTTTGGTGACGCTGGTCGGCGGGTACGACCGGTCGATTGCCTCGCGCACGACCCGCCCGACGCTAACCCCGCGACGGGTCGCCTCGCGGGCGATCCGCTCGTGACGATCCTCGTCGAGCAGCACCTGAAGGCGACGTTGGAGCATGCACATACGTTAGCAGGTCGCAGGGAGTTCCCCGTTTCAGGGTGGTTGGGACCGGTCCGAGATGCGTGCGCGCCGCATCCCGGCAATCAAGCTGGCCCGGGTCGGTCGGGGCCGGTTCATAGCGAGCTTCATTCTTGACCGAATGACTTTCGTTTGTCGGAGACTCCAGGCGGGAAGCTGTTCATGCTTGATCGCGTTGGACCCGCATAACCCATTCATATCTGTCGTGAGACGCCGTGAGGCCTTTTTGGCACGTTTTACAGCAGAAAAACTTGCCGTCTTTGATTGTCGGGTAGTACCCTGTCGTTCGTGGCGGGTCAGGCTCATAGGGTGCGCGGGCCGAGTTCTCGAAGCGGCGCTTCGGAAGTTCGCCGCCGCGTGCTCGCGGCGGGTGAACGCCACTGGACACTCTCGGACTTCTCCGAGGTCAGCGCGTCGGCTGCGGCCCACGCGCTCTCACGCCTCGCGGCCGCCGGGGAGCTGCAACGAATCCGAAAGGGCTTGTACTTCCGACCCAAGACAACTGTCCTCGGACCGACCCTGCCAAGCGCCACCGCCGCACTCGCAAAGACATTCCACGCCCCGCTGCATCCGTCAGGGCTCACTGCGGCCAGCACCCTTGGGCTCACGACACAAAATCCCGGGCGGGGCGAGTACGCCACCCCCGCGGCCGCCGGCCCGGGAGCCCTGCCAGACGCCACGGTCCACACCCGGCGACCCCACACCCGCTACGGCCTGTCTGACCTAGAGGGCGCCCTTCTGGAGGTTCTACGTGACCGGGCGCGCGCAAGCGACCTCGACGCGCAGGCGACGATCGACCGACTCGTGGCCCGATTGCGGGACCCGCGCGAGTTCGCACACCTGGCCCAGGCGTCACTTGCCGAGCCGCCGCGCGTCCGAGCCCTGCTCGGGGCACTCGGTGAACAGGCCGGCCAGGCCCCTGGCCTTCTTGAACCGCTCCGCGACAGCCTGAACCCGCTGACGCGCTTTGACTTCGGGCCGCTCCGTGCACTCCCGAACGCCCGCCGCTGGCAGGCCAAGTGAGGCTCCACGAGCACCCCGACTTTGCCGCGTTTGTGACCGCAACGGCCACCGAAACCGACCTAGCTGAGGCCTTCATCGAGAAGGATTACTGGATCACCGAGATCCTCCGCGTGGTCGCGACGACCCTTCCCGACCGCGCGATCTTCAAAGGCGGCACGAGCCTGTCAAAAGGGTGGGGACTTCTCGACCGGTTCTCAGAAGACATCGACCTTTTCATCGATCCTGCTGTGTACCCGCCACTTGCCAAGCGCGCCATCGACCGCGCCCTCAAGAAGCTCCGCGACGATGTCGCGGCAATCGACGGACTGGAGCTGCTCGAAACGAACACCATCGGTGGCTTGGGACGCATGGACACCTTCGGCTACCGCTCCACGTTTTCATCCGTCGCTGGCCTTCCGCCGACCGTACGCCTGGAGCCCGGTGTCCAAAGCGGCAAAGCACCCACCCAGGACGTCCAGATCTCCTCACTCGTCGCCGAACTTCTCCACAAGCGAGGGGTGGTGGCGAACCTCCCCGGCGTCGATGGACTCGATGCCTTCAAGATGACGCTGCTGCACTTCCGCCGCACGTTTCTTGAGGCTGGTGATGTAGTTGGGTCCATCGAGCCACCAGCGCTCCTCCCAGCCCGCGATGAGGTTGGTCGCTACTGGCGGGATCACGGGGATAAGGGACGACGGAGCAATCGGCGAAAGCCACCTCGCGCCGAGCCACCTC
>JANMDN010000054.1:0-20431 GCA_031376285.1 Actinomycetes bacterium | reverse complement strand
AAAAGGAGACCGTGTGAAATCCCTCTTCTCCCCCGGAACCTGGGCCAGAGCTTCGGCCAACAACCCGAAGCGGGTGCTCTGGATATGGGCGGCCGTGCTCCTTGCGTCAATGGCGGTCGTGGGCACGCTGCTTGGGAGCGCGACCACAAACGCTCAAAGCTTCACGCAGACACAGGAATCTGACCAGGCAAACACGCTCATCACGGGTCAAGTCGGTGCGCAGGATCCAGCCGTCGAGAACGTCCTGCTGACGAGCAAAACGCCGAACGATCCGGCGCTGCGAACCGTTGGGGAGTCACTCGCCAAGAAGATCTCCGCGCTTGGCCCCGAGATCATCACATCGGTGGCCACTCCCTGGTCTGGGGGCGGCGATCAGCTCATTGCCAAGTCGGGCACGACGGTCCTCATCCCGGTCACGATGGCCGGCGATGTCAACGACGCACGCAGAAACGCAGAGGATCTCCTCAAGGTCACGAAAGCGGCGAGCGTCAAGGACGGCGTGCAGGTGCGTGTCGCCGGTCTCGGCTCAATCGATGTCGACACCAACACGGTGGCCGAAAACGACCTCAAGACCGGAGAGGGCATCGGGATCCTCATCGGCCTCGTGATTCTCGCCTTCGTCTTTGGAGCCCTCGTCTCGGCGCTCCTGCCCGTCGGACTTGCCATCGCGTCGATCATCGTTGCCCTCGCGCTGACCGCGCTCATCGGGCAGATCGGCCAGCTGTCGTTTTTCGTGACCAACATGATCACCATGATGGGACTTGCCGTCGGTATCGATTACGTTCTCTTCTTCGTCAGCCGCTTCCGCGAGGAGCGCGCGGCCGGCGTCGAGAAGATCGCCGCGATCTCGCGTTCCGCTGATACCGCGGGTCGCGCCGTGATTTTCTCGGGGTTGACCGTGGTGGTCGCCCTGATCGGGATGGTCATCGTGCCATCGTCGATCTTCCTCAGCCTCGGCATCGGGGCCATCCTCGTCGTGCTCTCCGCGGTCGCGGCCTCAACAACCCTTCTGCCTGCCGTGCTCTCGCTCCTGGGCGACAGGATCGAGAAGGGGAGCCTGTCTCGACTCCTCCCCAAGCAGCGGGCCGATCGGCCGTCGTTCTGGGTCCGAATTGTCGATGCCGTGATGCGCCGGCCGGTGGCGAGCCTCCTTGTCACCGCCGCGATACTTGCGGCCGCATCGATCCCGTACTTCTCAAGTAACACTGGCGCCTCGGGGATCTCGACGCTCTCAAAGGACCTTGAGTCGCGCCAGGCCTACGACATCCTCGGAAGCGAATTCAAGGTCGCTGGCATCTCCCCCGCGGTGATTCCCATTGTCGGCGACCCGAACTCGCCCGCGAACAAGGCGACGATTGCCGAGATCACGAGCAAGATCTCGGGCGACCCGATCCTTGGCACTCCAGCGCTCGCTCCGGGTGCGACGTCGCGCGGCGGGGTGCTGACCGTGCCGGTCAACGCCGAATCGTCGAGCAACGCCGCAGCAGATGCGGTTCGCCGACTGCGAGCGGTGACGGCTCTTCCGGTCGGAGGACTCGTCGCCCAAAACGTCGACTTCTTCGACATCAGCAGCACGTATCTGCCGATCATGATCACGGTTGTGTTGGCGCTCAGCTTCCTCATCCTGCTGCTGGCGTTCCGCTCGATCGTCGTCCCCTTCCTTGCAATCGCGCTCAACCTGCTCTCGGTCGGAGCGGCGTTCGGCATTCTCACGCTCGTGACACAGAAGGGCTACGGGGCAGGGTTCTTTGGGTTCCAGACGACCCCGGTAATGGAGGCATGGCTCCCGCTCTTCCTCTTCTCGGTGCTCTTCGGACTCTCGATGGACTACCACGTGTTCCTGCTCTCGCGGATCCGTGAACGGTTCGATCGCACCGGCGACAACACCGACTCGATCCGTTTCGGAATTGGTTCGAGTGCGCGACTCATCACGGGAGCGGCGCTCATCATGGTCGCGGTCTTCGGCGGCTTCGCCGCAGGAGACCTGGTGATGTTCCAGCAGATGGGCTTCGGCCTTGGCGTCGCGGTGCTCATCGACGCGACCATCGTCCGTTCGATCCTCGTCCCAGCAGCGATGAAGCTGATTGGCGAGCACAACTGGTATCTGCCGAAGTCCCTCGGTTGGCTTCCACGCCTCTCGATCGAAGGCCCGGCGAAGGCCCGAACCGCCGCCGAGTAGGAACCGTCGAGGGCCTCCCGGCTCAGCGAGACACGGCGCCCATTTCTCTTGACTGTCAAAAAGGGCCACCTTTTTGACAGTCAAGAAATCTCCGCACGTTGCGAACTACCCCCAGGATTGGCTGTTCGGCGATTGAGCCGGGAGGCCTGCCCTGCGCAAGACACACCGCGCGCATGAAATTCTTGACTGTCAAAAAAGGCCACCTTCTTGACAGTCAAGAAATCTCCGCACGTTGCGAGCTATGGGCCCGAGGGTTGGCTGCTCGGCGACTGAGCCGTGGGAGCCGGTTCGGTCGCTTTCTCCGACGCCACTCCGTTGCCTGAACGGTGCTCGAGGTACTCCTGGACCCCGATTTGCAGCACCCCGGCGATCGGGATCGCGATCAGCGCCCCCAGGATCCCAAGCAGCTCCGCTCCGACGAGCACGGCAACAAGGGTCGCGAAGGGGTTCAGGTTCGTCGTGCGCCGCATGACCTGTGGCTGCACGAGGTGATTTTCGACCTGCTGGTAGATCAAGAAATAGATCCCAAGCCCAACCGCGGGGACCCACCCCTGGAACCCCGCGACCGCGACGCACCCGATTGCCCCGATCGTGGCCCCGATGAGCGGGATGAGGTCCATCAGCGCAACGAAGAAGGCGAGCAGGAATGCTGCTGGGACCCCCGCAACCTTCAGGGCGACGTAGGAGGTCACCCCGGCCACGACGCTGACGGCGAGGTTACCCGCAACGTACCCACCGACGGTCCGGTAGATCCGGCCCGACACCGACGTCAACCGCTGCTGACGATTTGCCGGTGACAACGCGACGACGTAGCCGACGATTCGCGAGCCGTAAACAAGCAGGAATGCGGTGAGCACGAGCACCGTGACCGCGCCGAAGACGCCTGAGAGCACCCGCTGGACGACGTCAACTGCCGCGCCCGCGCCGCCCAGTTTCTTCGGGATGTCGGTGACGAATTGCTCGAGTCGGGTGAGGACGTCGTAGCGCTTGTCGAGGTTCTGAAAGAGCGAAGTCTCACGAAGACGGTCGGCGTATCCGGGCGCGTTATTCGCGAGCTCCTGCCCGGCGTCGACGAGCCGTGGGATGAAGGCAAGGAGTACGCCGGCAAGGGCGGCCATCCCTGCGATGTAGACCAGAAAAATCGCGAGGGCCCGGGGTATGCGCGCGCGGCGTTGGAGAACGACAACCGCGGGATTCAGCGCGATCGCAAGGATCGTCGCGATGACAAGCCACGTCACGACCCGACGGCTCAACCAGACGAGCTCGAGCACCACTGCCAGCGCGACGAGCAGCATCACGACCCGGACGACCGTCCGACTTCCGGGCCACTCGCTCGGATGATCGCCGTGGGCTGGCGTGGCGGCGGGAGGCTGTGGAGGAGGCATCGCCATCTCGCTTCATTTCGGCTTCGGCCCACGCTGATCCTGCCGCGACGCTGCGTTCACGCACGATTGGAGGAAATACCCGATAGACCACCGTGAACGTGGTATTTTCGATGGCCAAGCGACCGATGAGAGCGGAGAGCATGAGCGAGACGACGTGGCGGGAGCAGCTTCTTGACCGGATACCTTCGGACATGGCCGAGGAGATCGACCTCTTCGAAGCCCAGCTGGAGCTTCGTCGTCAAGGCCGCATCGAGGACCGCGTCTTCGCCGAAACACGTCTGCGCCGTGGGGTCTATGGGCAGCGCTACGACAACGGTCAGCGCCATGACGGGATCATGAGCCAGCGCCTCGCATTTCCCGGTGGGGATCTCACGAAGGGCCCCGAGACACTCTGGGACGCCCCCGGCATGGTGCGGATCAAGGTTCCCTACGGCGGCGTCACGCCGGACCAACTCGACGTCATCGCCGAGCTCGCCGAGGAGTACTCGGACAGCATTCTCCACGTCACGACGCGCCAGGACGTCCAGCTCCACTACGTCCATATCGAGGACACTCCCGACCTTATGCGTCGCCTCGCCGCGGTCGGTATCACAACCCGCGAGGCCTGCGGCAACGGGGTTCGCAACCTGACGGCCTGCCCGCTTGCCGGGGTCTGCCACACCGAGTCGTTCGACGTCACCGCCTACGCCGACGCGCTCTTTCGTTTCCTGCTCGGCCACCCCGACTGCCAGGACTTCGGGCGGAAGTTCAAGATCGCCTTCTCGGGCTGCGTCGACGAGGCGTGCGGTCTCGTGATGATGCACGACTTCGGCGCGATTGCTCGCACCGAGATCGTCGACGGTGTCGAGCGCCGGGGCTTCGACCTCTGGGTCGGCGGCGGCCTCGGCACCACGCCTCACCAGGCGAAGCTGCTCTACGAGAACCACCCCGTCGAGGAGCTCCTCCCGAGCGTTCAGGCGATCTCGCGGGTGTTCGCGCGTCTCGGTGAGAAGCAGAACCGTAACCGCGCGCGGATCAAGTTCCTCGTCGCCAAGCTCGGCATCGACGAGTTCCGCACGCTGGTGGACGAGGAGCGCAAGATCCTCCCCCACGACGATCGCTGGACGTCCTACCTCCCCGAGGTCGGCAGCTTCGATGAGACGCCAACCCGCGAGGCCGTCGCCTTGAACGGCGCGGGCTACCCGGAGGGTTTCCCGGAGTGGCTGGCGACCAACGTTTACCGTCAGCGCCAGCCGGGCTACGCCGTCGCGACGATCGCGCTCCCTCTCGGCGACCTCTCCTCGGACCAGACCCGCAAGCTCGGACTGATTGCCCGCCGCTACGTCGGCGATGCCGTCCGCACGACCGTCGAGCAGAACATCGTGCTGCGTTGGGTCAGCGAGTCCGACCTCCCCGCCCTCTACAGCGAGCTGGAGGCCATCGGCCTTGGGGCGCCTGGCGCGGAGACCATCGTCGACGTGACCTCCTGCCCCGGCACCGACACCTGCAAGCTCGGGATCGCGTCCTCACGTGGGCTTGCCGGCGAGCTTCGCACGCGCCTCGCTGCGACCTCGATGCACATGGACGAGGCCGTCCGCGGCCTGCGCATCAAGGTGAGTGGCTGCTTCAACTCGTGTGGCCAGCACCACGTCGCCGACATCGGCTTCTTCGGCAACAGCCGCAAGATCGACGGCTTCACCGTCCCCCACTTCCAGGTGGTACTCGGCGGGAAATGGCGCGATAACGCAGGCGCCTACGGCCTGCCGATCGGCGCGGTGCCATCGAAGCGCATTCCCGAGGTTGTCGAGACGATCACCGGGCGTTTCGTCGCCGAGCGAAACTCCGGCGAGTCCTTCCAGGACTACATTGCGCGCCTTGGCAAGAAGGAGCTCGGCGCGATCATCGCGTCGCTCAAACAGGTTCCGAGCCGCGCTGAGGACCCCTCCCCCTACACGGACTGGGGCGACGCGCGTGAGTTCACGATGGGCGACCTCGGCGTCGGCGAGTGCGCCGGCGAGGTGATCTCCCGAATCGACCTGGAACTTTCGACTGCCGAGTCGATCGCCTTCGAGGCCCAGATCGCTCTTGAGGACGGGGACCTGGCCCGCGCCGACGAGCGCGCCTACCAGGCGATGGTCTCGGCGGCGCAGGCCCTCGTGCGGACCGAACACCCCGACGTCCCGTCCGATGCGGACGCGATCGTCGGAGAGTTCAAAGAGCGCTTCTACGACACGGAGCGATTCTTTGACCGTTTCGCGAAAGGCCGCTTCGCGCGCCCGCTCTTCGACCGTCACGCCGGGGCGCCGACGACGCACGAGGCGGAGGCGACGAGGGTGCTCGTCGAGGAAGCGCAGCTCTTCATCGACGCCGTCCACGCATGCGAAATTCGTGAGGCCGACGCGCAGTCGGCCCTCATCTAGGAGGCCAGGTGTCGACTACGACCATTGACGGCGTCGATCGCATCGGCGTCAAGCTGTACGCGGAGAACCCCGCAGAGGTGCGGCCGGAGCGCTTCATCGGCCTCTTCCACACTTGGATTCAACGCCACACCGTCCCCGGACTTCTCATCGACGTCGCCGACTACGGCCACGTGCCGGAAGGTCCTGGTGTCATGCTGATCGGCCACGAGGCCGACTACGCGATCGACCTCGCGGAGGGCCGCCCGGGCGTGCTGTACCAGCGCAAGCGGGACGCCGAGGGGAGCCTTCAGGACCGCCTGCGGATGGCCCTCGAGACGGCGAACACCGCCGCCGGTGAAATCGAGGCAGACGCGTCGGTGGGTGTGCTGCGCTTCAACCGGGACGAGATCGTCGTGCGTGTGCTCGATCGGCGGCGTCTGCCGAACAGCGACGCAAGCGTCGACGCGATCCGCGGCCCGCTCGACGGAGCGGTGTCGGAGGTCTTCCCGGGTCGACAGATCAGCTCGGTCGAGCGCTTCGGCGCCGACGGTGACCCGCTTTCGCTGAGGGTCGTGTTGGCCGACGTGTAGCGTCAAGTCGCCTGCTGTTCGTTGTCAGGTACCACCGCTACCGCGCGCAATCGTCAGGCGTGGCGCAGGTGCCTGACACTGCTCGCGCCTACGCGTAGGCCTCGATCGGCGGGCACGAGCAAACAAGGTTCCGGTCGCCGTGGACGTGGTCGATCCGCCCGACCGGAGGCCAATACTTCGTCGTCCGCAGGGCCTCGAGGGGGTAGGCCGCCTCCTCACGCGAGTAGCCACGTTCCCAATCCCGGGCGGTCACGTCCTCGGCGGTGTGCGGCGCGCCGCGGAGGGGATTGTCGTCGCGATCCCACTCTCCAGCCTCGACACGGGCGATCTCGTCACGAATCGCGATCATCGCGTCGCAAAAACGATCGAGTTCGGCCTTCGACTCGGACTCGGTCGGCTCGACCATGAGGGTTCCGGGCACCGGGAACGACATCGTCGGAGCGTGAAATCCGTAGTCCATGAGTCGCTTGCACACGTCGTCTGCGGTGATACCGGAGCTGTCTCGGATCGGACGCAGATCCAAGATGCACTCGTGGGCAACCCGGCCCTTCGCGCCTGAGTAGAGCACTGGGTAGTGCGGGGCCAGGCGGACCGCGACGTAGTTGGCGGCGAGGATGGCGGTCTCGGTCGCGCGGCGAAGACCCTCGGCCCCCATCATCGCGATGTAGGCCCACGGGATCGGCAGGATGCCCGCCGATCCCCACGGGGCCGCCGAGATCGGGCCGACTCCCGTCACCGGTCCTGCTTCGGCGACGAGCGGGTGGTTCGGCAGAAACGGCGCGAGGTGTGCGCCGACCGCGACCGGACCGACACCGGGCCCTCCCCCACCGTGCGGAATGCAAAACGTCTTGTGGAGGTTCAGGTGCGAGACGTCCGCGCCGAACGTGCCGGGCTTTGCGAGCCCGACGAGCGCGTTCAGGTTAGCGCCGTCCACGTAGACCTGTCCGCCGCGTTCGTGGACGACTTCGCAGATCTCGGTGACGTCCTCCTCGAATACGCCGTGCGTCGAGGGATAGGTGATCATGATGGCCGCAAGGCTTGCTCCCGCCTCGTCGGCCTTCGCCCGGAGGTCCGTGAGGTCGACGTTGCCGTCGGCGTCGCAGGAGACGACCACGACCGACATCCCGGCCATGACGGCCGACGCGGCGTTCGTCCCATGTGCCGACGACGGGATCAAGCAGATCGTGCGCTCCGCCTCACCGCGACTGCGATGGTAGGCACGGATCGCAAGGAGCCCGGCAAGCTCGCCCTGTGACCCAGCGTTCGGCTGGAGGGAGACAGCGTCGTAGCCGGTCGCCTCGCACAGCCAGACTTCGAGCTCGGTCACGAGCTGTCGATAGCCGGCGGCCTGGTCGAGCGGGCAGAACGGGTGAAGTTTGGAGAACTCTGGCCAGGTGATCGGCATCATCTCCGCGGCCGCGTTCAGCTTCATCGTGCACGATCCGAGGGGGATCATCGTACGGTCGAGGGCGAGGTCTCGGTCGGCGAGGCGGCGCAGGTAGCGCAGCATCTCGTGCTCGGTGTGGTACCGAGTAAAGACCGGGTGGGTGAGGATTTCGTCATCGCGGCGCAGGCCCTCGGGCAGTCCGTCCGGCGCGACGGCGTCGAGCGCGTCCACGGATGCCTCGACGCCGAACGCCGCCCAAACGTCGGCAAGGGTCCCAGCCGTCGTCGTCTCGTCGAAGGTGACCGCGATCGTGTCGGCGTCGACCTCACGGAGGTTGACGCGGCGTACTCGGGCCGCTTCGGCGATACCCGCCGCCCGTCCAGGCGCGTGGATCGTGATCGTGTCGAACCATGAGTCGTTTACGAGGGTCACACCACCAGCACGCAACCCAGCCGCGAGGATCGATGTGAGACGCTGGACACGCTCGGCGATGCGCCGCAGACCCGTCGGCCCGTGCCAGGAGGCGTACATCGCGGCGGCGACGGCGAGGAGCACCTGTGCGGTGCAGACGTTCGATGTCGCCTTCTCACGGCGAATGTGCTGCTCGCGCGTCTGGAGGGCAAGCCGGAGCGCCGGGCGCCCCGCAACATCGAGTGACACCCCAACCAGGCGCCCCGGGAGCGACCGTGCAAACTGCTCCCGGGTCGCCATGAATCCGGCGTGCGGGCCGCCGTAGCCGAGGGGAACGCCGAAGCGCTGCGCGGAGCCGACGGCGACATCGGCACCGAGTTCCCCGGGTGATGTCATGAGCACGAGGGCAAGCGGGTCGCAGACGACGGCCACACGCCCACGGTGTTCATGGACGCGAGCGATGACCCCGCGCAGGTCGCGAACGCGCCCACTCGACCCCGGATGGGCAAGGAGCGCCCCGAAGACGCCTGACGCGTCGAGATCCTGTTCGGGATCCCCGACGATGACGTCAATACCGATGGGTTCTGCCCGTGTCGCGACGACCGCGATGGTCTGCGGGTGGCAGTCGGCGTCGACGAAGAATGTCGTCCGGTCGCTGCCCGAGATGCGCTGGAGCATGGTCATCGCCTCGGCCGCCGCGGTGCCCTCGTCGAGGAGCGAAGCGTTCGCAAGTGGCAGCCCGGTCAGGTCCGCGATCATCGTTTGGAACGTCAGGAGCGCCTCGAGTCGCCCTTGCGAGATCTCCGGTTGGTACGGGGTGTAGGCGGTGTACCAGGCTGGGTTCTCGATCACGTTTCGAAGGATCACCGGCGGGGTGATCGTGTCGTGGTAGCCGAGCCCGATGAGCGAGGTGAAGACCTCGTTTCGGGAAGCGATGGTGCGAAGGCGCGCGAGCACCTCGGTTTCGGTCGCTGCCGGCGCGAGCGCGAGTGGCCCGGCAAGGCGAATCGACGCCGGAACCGTTTCCGCGACGAGCGCCTCGATACTCGACGAGCCAACCGCCTCAAGCATCGCACGGGCGTCGTCGGCGCCGGGTCCGATGTGGCGCCCGATGAACTCGTCGGCGTGTTCGAGCTCGGAAAGGGTGGGGCGCAAGGTACTCACGGAGAAGGCTCCCAGAGTCGCTGGTGGTCTCGAGGTGCCCCCGCTGTCCGGTTTGCCTGAGAGATGCTCCAGCGCCTCGTCAGCGTGGATTTCCCCATCGGCGGAGTGGTCGAACCACTCTCTCTCCAGCGTCGCCTGCCCACCACGGTCCCTTGTGCCTGAGAGTTTCCGGGGCGGTTGCTCCTTCGGCGCCGGCTCGAAGCCGGTCTCTCCCACAGCGGGTTGTCGGCGAACCTGAGGTTACCACCGCGGTCCGGCGACATCTCCCGACGTTCGGATAGGTCGCCGGGCGCATTGTCAGTAGGCACCGGGCGACGGCGCTCGACGTTGCTCCCACATTGCGACGTCAAGGTGTCAACGGTGGGTGAAGTCGACTTGCGTTCGAGCACGAGTCAGCGATAGGACGCCACTACGACGTCACATCCGGGAGACGAAGGGACGCTCCAATGCGCAAGCACACCCTTGCATTGCTCGCTGCGACCGCGGCGATCATGGCCACGGCGGTTCCGGCACTCACCTCAGGATCCGAACCACGTGGGGCATACGACCCTCGAAAGGTCGTCGACCTTCAGATTCTCGCTCTGAACGACTTCCATGGAAACCTCCAGACTCCCGGTACCGTGACGCTCCCCGACGGGACCCGCCGACCGGCCGGTGGCGCAGACGTGCTGGCGAGCTACATCCGCGCCAAACGAGCTGAGAATGACAACACGGCCTTCGTCTCGGCCGGAGACCTGATCGGCGCAAGCCCGCTGATCTCGGCACTCTTTCGGGACGAGCCCACGATCGAGGCCATGAACCTGATGGGCCTCGACTTCAACGCGGTCGGCAACCACGAGTTTGACCGCGGAGCCGACGAGCTTCTGCGGATGCAACGCGGTGGCTGCCACCCGACCGACGGGTGCCTCGACGGCGATGGCTTCTCCGGCGCGAGCTTCAAGTTCCTCGCGGCGAACGTCAAGAGCAAGGCGACGGGTAAGACAATCTTTCCTTCCTACGCCATCAAGCGTTTCGAGAAGGGCGTTCGGGTGGCCTTCGTCGGTATGACCCTTGAAGGCACCCCCACGATCGTCACGCCATCGGGGGTCGCGGGGCTCGAGTTCAACGATGAGGCCGACACCGTGAACGCGCTCGTGCGCAAGCTGAAGCGCCGGGCCGACATCGTCGTTGTCCTGATTCACGAAGGCGGCGTCCCATCCGGGCCCGACTTCAACGCCTGCCCGGGGATCTCGGGGCCAATCGTCGACATCGTCAAGCGAACCTCCAAGGACGTCGACCTCTTCATCACCGGCCACACGCACCAGGGCTACGTGTGCAACATCGACGGCCGCCCGGTGACCTCGTCGCTGTCATTCGGACGACTCGTCACCGACATCGACATCCAGTTCGACCGCAAGAACAAGCGGATCGTCGGCATGGGCATCCAAAACGTTCCGGTCTTGCGCGACACAGGCGTGCTACCAGCAGCTGACGTGGTGTCGCTCATCGGGAAGTACGACGCCCTGTCTGCCCCCCTTCGAAACAGGGTCATCGGCTCGGCCACAGCTGACCTCTTGCGCGCCGCGAACGCCGCGGGCGAATCGCCCCTCGGCGACGTCATCGCCGACTCACAGCTCGCCGCAACCGCCGACCCAGCGCGCGGCGGAGCGGTTGTGGCGTTCATGAATCCTGGCGGCATTCGCGCCGACGTCAATTTCGCGCAGGCAAGCGGAGGCGAACAGCCCGGCCAGGTCACCTACGGCGAGGTATTCACGGTGCAACCGTTCGGCAACAGCCTCGTGACGATGACACTTACCGGCGCCCAGCTCGACGCGCTCCTTGAGCAGCAGTGGACCGGAGTGAACGCCGCCGCCGCACGGATTCTGCAGGTGTCAAAGGGCTTCACCTACGAATGGAAGGCCTCGGCGCCAGCGGGGAGCCGCGTCGACGCGGCCTCGATCAAGATCAACGGGCAGACCGTCAGTCAGGCGGGTTCGTACCGAGTGACCGTGAACAGCTTCCTGGCCGACGGCGGCGACGGCTTCACGACCCTCACCCTGGGCACGGCCCGACTCGGCGGCGCTCAGGACCTCGATGCGCTCGAGGCGTACTTCAAGGCCAACTCACCCGTGCCACCCGGCCCGGCAAATCGGCTGGTGCGAATCCCGTAGCGATGAGCGTGTGTGCGGTGAGGTTCGGCCCCGACCGGCCCCATCGCACACGCCCCTCGCAGGTCGTTGCGTCGTAGACTCCCGCGCCGAGTTCAGGTCGGATCGAAAGGGATCGCACCAGTGAAGATTCGTGCGGCGGTGCTTGAGGAGTTCGGAAGCCCGCTGGTTGTCCAGGAGGTCGACCTCGCAGAACCTGGCCCCGGAGAAGTCCTCGTTCGGATCGTTGCCTGCGGCGTCTGCCACACTGACGCGTACTCGGCATCAGGCGTGGACCCGACCGGCTACGCGCCGTGCGTGCTCGGGCACGAGGGCGCTGGCGTCGTGGAGCGGATCGGTGAGGGCTGTCGTCTGGTCGCCCCCGGCGACCACGTCGTCACGCTCTTCGCCCCGGAATGCGGTGAGTGCGTCCATTGCCGCAGCCCGCGAACGAACCGCTGCATCGTCATCCGCGACCAGCAGAACGCCGGCTACCTCCCCGATGGCACGACACGTCTCTTCCGAGATGGCGAGCCCCTGCGTCACTTCATGGGCTGCTCGACGTTTGCCGAGTACGCCGTCCTCCCGGAGATCGCTCTTGCGAAGGTCAGCCCGGATGCACCGCTCGATGGGTGCGCGCCCTTTGCGTGCGGACTCTCGACCGGCATCGGCGCTGCGCTCTACACCGCCGCGGTCGAGCCCGGATCGACCTGCGTGGTCTTCGGCTGTGGCCTGGTTGGCCTTGGCGCCGTGATCGGAGCGCGACTGGCTGGGGCTGAGCGGATCATCGCGATCGACCTCTCAGCCGAGCGCCTGGAGCAGGCTCGCCACCACGGGGCAACCGACCTCCGCGTCGCCGATGCCGATACCGTCGAGTGGATTCGGTCCGAGACCGGTGGCTACGGTGCCGACTACACCTTCGAAGCGACTGGAAACGTCGCGGTCATGCGTCAGGCCGTCGAGGCCGCCCGCGAGGCGTGGGGGCTTGCGACCCTGTGCGGGGTGGCCGGACGCGGTGACATGCTCGAGATCATTCCGCGTTTTCTCATCACCGGGCGACGGGTCACGGGGTCATCGTTTGGCGGGGTCAAGGGCCGCACCCAGCTGCCGATCCTCGTCGACCACTGGCTCGCCGGTGACATCGACGTCGAGGCGTTGATCTCTCACCGCCTCACCCTCGATCAGGTCAACCATGGCTTCGAACTGATGGAAGCCCAAGACGGAATCAGGAGCGTGATCCAGTTCTCATGATGATCGAGCGAACCGAACACCCCGACTGGCTAACAAACGCCTACCTTCTCGCCGAGCAGCCGGGCGGCTACGGCGTGCTGATCGACGCAAACGATGTCCTCGACCCGTTGCTTGACCAGATCGAGGAAGATCAGATTTCCATCACCCACATTCTCCTCACCCACCACCACCCGGACCACGTCGCCGGCCTTGAGCGCTATCGCGAGCTGTTCGACGTTCCGGTGCTCGCCCACGCGGAGACCGCGGCCGTGCTTGGCGCGGGGGTGGTCGACGAGATCATCGACGACGGCGCCATCGTCTCTTCAGGCGGACTGCGGATTCGGGCGATCTACACCCCCGGCCACTGCCTCGGACATCTCGCGTTTCTCGTCGGAGAGGACTGCTTCACCGCTGATGTCCTCTTCGACGGCACGGTCGGTGGAACGCAGCCACCAAGCGCCGACGGCAACTACGCGAGCCTCAAGCACTCTGTGATGGAGCGGCTCATGACACTCCCACCGCAGACGCGTGTGCATCCCGGGCACAAGGGCCCGACGACGATTGGTGCGGAGTGGGAATCGAACCCCTTCATTCGCATGTGGCGGGGCCTCGACCCCGAGGGAGCCGAACCGTGCAAGGTCAAGGGCGAGCCCGCGACGCTGCTCCTTTGGGCCGACGACTACGACGGCGGGCACAAGGCCCTCGTGCGCTTCCCTTCTGGTGAGGTCGACATCGCCTACGGCTCGAAGGTCGAGCGCTAACGACGACCGTCCGCAAGCTTGGCGGCCCGCTCGATGAGGGCGGGCGCTCCGAGGCGCTCGCACATTTGCGCATAGCCGTCGGTCGGGCCCGTCCAACGCCAGTCGTCGACGGCCCCGACCGCCACGCCTGCGTCAAGGGTCGCAATCCGCCGAAAGAGCGTCGCGAGGTCGCGTTGACCGGCCAGCGTTTCGGCGAGGCGGGCCGCGCCCCGAAGCCCCGGGACGTCCCAGTCAGCGACGTTCTCGGGTATGTCCTCGATCCGGCCATACCGGGCAAGGACCGCCGAAGCGCTCTTTGCCCCCCAACCGGGGAGCCCCGGGAACCCGTCAGCGCTGTCGCCGACGAGGCCGAGGTAGTCAGGAATCGATGCCGGCGCCACGCCGAACTTCGCCACGACGCCGGCCTCGTCGAGGGTCTCGCCCTTGCGACGGTCGAGCTGAACGACCCGATTGCCATCGACGCATTGGCCGAGATCCTTGTCGGGCGTGCAGATGACGACCTGTCGAACGCGGTCATCGGCGACGGCGACCGCGGCGGCCGAGGCGAGCGCGTCGTCGGCTTCGTGCTCGACCATCGCCCAAACCACGACCCCGAGCGCCTCAAGCGCCTCCTCCATCAACGGAATCTGCTCGAGAAGTTCCGGCTCCATGCCAGCGCTCGTTTTGTATCCCGGCCACAGCGCGTTCCGGAAACTCTCGATGACGTGGTCGGAGGCGACGCCGATGTGCGTCGCCGCGTCGGCGATCAGCTGGAGGGTCGAGCCGAGAACACCGATCGTCGCCGCGTTCGGGGTCGTCCGCCCGCCGCGGGCGGCCTGCCCGTAGTGCTGGCGAAAGAGCTCGTAGGTCCCGTCGATCAGGTGCACGTACACGCCCCCGAGGATACCCGCGAGTGATGGAATGCCGCGCGTGAGCGCCCGATGAACCCCGAGGCCTGGCTGGCGTTCTTTGGCGCCTGCTGGCTGATCAGCCTTTCTCCGGGGCCGGGGGCGGTTTCGGCCATGTCGAGCGCGCTTCGCGTCGGGTTCCGCGGCAGCCTCTTCAACTTCCTCGGGCTGCAGCTCGGTCTCATCGCGGTGCTGCTGGTGGTCGGGTCCGGGCTCGGGGCGCTCGTCGTCGCCTCCCCCGTCGCGTTCTCGTTCGTGAAGTGGGCTGGGGTCGCCTACCTGCTGTGGCTCGGGCTCCGAACGCTTCGAGCAAGCAGCGTGGTCGGTGAAAATGCGGGGCAAACCTCGGTGTCGCGAGCGAGCCTGGTTGCGCAGGGCTTCCTCGTGAACGCGACAAATCCGAAGGGCATCGTCTTCATGCTCGCGGTGCTTCCACAGTTCGTCGACCCGAACCGCCCGCAGGTCATTCAGTACGCGCTCTGCGGAGCGGCACTCGTCGTCACCGACCTCGTCGTGATGAACGGCTACGCGCTCCTCGCATCGCGAGTGCTGGCGCTGCTGCGCAGCCCGCGTCACGCCCGTTGGATCAACCACATCCTCGGTTCCCTCTTTATCGCGGCCGCGGCCGCCCTCGCGAGCTTCCATGGCTGATCTCGCTTTGCCACGATAGCCATACCCCCATACTCGTTGGTACAGTGATACGTATGAAGACGACGATCGACATTGCCGACGCGCTCCTGCGCGACGCGAAGAAGGCCGCCGCGCGCCGAGAGACCTCACTTCGTGCCCTTGTCGAGGAGGGGCTGCGCGAAGTGCTCAGTCGCGACGCCGTCACCCAGCCTGGCGAGCTTCGCGATGCCTCGGTCGGTGGAGGTTGGCTGCAGCCGGAATTCGACGGCGCGTCGTGGGATCGACTTGCCGATGCGGCCTACGAGGGACGCGGGACGTGATCGCCGTTGATACGAACGTCCTGCTTGCTGCTCACCGCCGCGGGGCGCCAGCGCACGACCTCGCGAACGCAACGATCAAGGAACTCGTGCGGGGCCACTCCCAGTGGGCGATCCCGTGGCCTTGCGTTCACGAGTTCCTGGCTATCGCGACCCACCCTCGCGTCTTCGACCCACCATCGACACTGGACGCCGCCCTCGACCAGCTCGAGGCATGGTTTGAGGTCCCCAACGCCGTACTGATCGGAGAGTCGAGCGCGCACTGGCCTCGACTCCAGGCGTTGCTGCGATCGGGTCGCGTCACGGGACCGCGCGTTCACGATGCGCGCATCGCGGCGATCTGCCTCGCGCACGGAGTTCATGAGCTACTCACGGCCGACCGGGACTTTGGCCGCTTTCCGGAGCTGCGCGTTCGAAACCCCCTCGTCGCCAGGCGCTGAGGGCGGCCCCGCCAGCGAACAACGCGGCCACCGCTGACCGAGTTTTCAGTCGGCGGCGGACCGCGTCGTTTGAGTGCTCTCGTGTTCTGGTGGCCTGACCGTTATCCCGCTTTCGCGAAGCATTGGACAACCACCTGACTTCTGTGTTCCGGGGCTACCCGGCTTCAGACGAACAGCCCCATAGCGTTCTCAATCAATCGCGGCGCCTCTCTGCGTCGCGCAACCCAAAACCCGGGGCGCAAACGCGATACGCATGCCACAAGGCCAGGAACCCCCGACCCTCCGATGACCGACAACGCCCGAGGCGTCCCGACGGTACGCGAGCTTCCAGTTGATCGACCCGGTGGCGCTCATGCGCCGGTGCCCCTGGGACAATTGCCAGTCTGGGCTTCGGGGTGGAGATCAAGGAATCGGTGCATCCGTGGCGCTCCGATCTGGCGTGTAGCGAGAACGGACCCAATTGTGTGCAAAGGCCGGTTCTCAACGCGAACGTTCCTCCTCGCAGCGGCTCGCGTCAAGTGCGAGAGACCGACTGGGCAGGACTGGATGGGCTTTCATGCCGCAAAATCGAATCAAATGAGGCAAGACAAACCCGAGCCGGACTCCCCGCGGCCGGGCAGCGAGCCTCGGCCGCGCCACCGAAAACCAGCAGACGAGGCGGTCTCACCGCGACCAGCCTCCCGCAGGAGATGAGCCCTGGGCGCTATACCCCTCCGAGGCGATGCCACAGGCTCGCCGCCCGCTCACCACGCCAACGCATCGAGGAGCGAACGATCACTACGCCCGCCTCAGACCGGCCAACGCGCGCACGACGCATCGTCCTCGCCACCGCCGTCGGGCTCGCCATGTCCGGTGCGCTTATGGGCGCCGCATCGGCCTCGGTCGAGCCCGTTCTGAATCCGGCCCGGCCGGCTCCACTGATGGCGGAACTGCAGCGCTTCTGGACCTCCGCACTTCCTCGCGTCTACGGCAAGCGTTTCGTTTCGGTCCCGGCTGCCAGCGTGATCCCGTGGCGACCCGGCCGGTCGGCCACGATCTGCGGCGAGTTCACATCCTCCGCAGAACTGGCGGACATCGTGCAGGACAACGCGGTTGGCGGAATCTGCGACGACGGCCGCAAGGGCTTCATTGCATGGGACGCCCGACCGAGCAGCGACATCTTGGGCCTTGCCAAACAGCATGGCTCGGCGGTGTTCGCGGCCGTGATCGCCCATGAGTTCGGCCACGTCGTGCAAGGAGAACTCGGCTACCTCAACCGGACGCGCACGATCTTTGCGGAGCAGCAGGCGGACTGCTTCGCTGGCGCGTTCTTCTCCCACAAGCTCGAGGGCGGGGGGATCCGGCTCGGCCAGGGCGACTTCTTGAGCCCGGCCGTCATCGCCCTGCTGACGGTCCGCGACCCGGTCGGCACGGACCCGAACGACGAAGACGCTCACGGGAGTGGCTTCGACCGGCTGCGTGCGTTCCAGGATGGCCTAACCGATGGCGTGAAGGGTTGCAAGGCGTACGCCAAGCGGCTGCCGAAGCTCTTTGCGACACCCTTCCAGAAGGGAGATGGCGGCACGTTCCCGCTCGGCGAGTTGCTTCCGTCCCTGACGCGCGACCTGAACCGCCATTTCACTGCGCTGGATCCGGCATTCCCGCCGCTCAAACTCCAGGTCGGAACGCCCGACGAGGGTTGCAGCACAGCGGTGACCGGCATCGCGGCCTGCCCCGCCCGGGGTGTGGTGGTGACGGCTCCGGGTCTCCTAAAGTCGGTGCACCGCCAGGTCGGCGACGGGGCGGTCGCGGCGCTTCTCGCCATGGGCTGGTCCGAGACGAGGGCGATGCGCAATACGGGGACTCCGCCGTCCGACCGAGCGGCGTACAACGCCTGCCGCGCCGGCGCCTGGTTCCGAGACGTTGCGGGCATTCCGGCGAGCGCGGATGGCCTTCAGCTCTCAAGCGGCGATGTCGACGAGGCATTGCAGCTGCTGCTCCGTACCTCTGCCCGGTCGGCGACGAGCGAGAACGCCACCGACAGCTTCCTCATTCGCGCCCTGTCGTTCCGGCGCGGCGTGACCGAGCCCCGAGGCGAATGCCTCGGAACACTGACCCCGTCGCCGTAGTTCGCGGCACACCCTCGTCCCGCCGCAGGGCGGTAATCTCTCCCCGCCGGAGGGCGGCGTAGCGCGCCAGTGCTTCGCTCACAGGCGCCCGGACTCGATGGCGGAGACCACTCACTTCATCTGACAGGCCGTTCGTGAGCGACGGTCGTGCGAACCGTCGGCTCGATCGTCCCGGCAAGGGCGCCCCGGTCGATGCGGACGGGCGAGACCGTAGGGTGAATGGATGTCGCCGACGGCGACGGGCCCTCGACCAAGTGAGCTGCGCCGACAATGACCGCGTCCCATGACGAGAGCACGACCGAGGGCTTCGCCGCGCTCGGGTTGCGACGCGAGACGCTGGCCGCGCTCGACGACCTTGGCTACGAGGAGCCGACGCCGATTCAGCGCGAGGCGATCCCGCCGCTCATCGCCGGCCACGACCTGCTCGGCCAGGCTGCGACCGGCACCGGCAAGACCGCGGCATTCGCACTACCCGCCCTCGAACACATCGACACGACCGACCGTGGTCCCGCCACGCCTGTGGCCCTCGTGCTCGTGCCGACCCGCGAACTCGCCATGCAGGTGAGCGAGGCGATCTTCAAGTACGGCGCTCGCCTCGGGGTGAAGGTCGTGCCGATCTACGGCGGCCAGCCGATCTTCCGCCAGCTCCAGCTCCTCGACAGGGGCGTGCATGTTGTGGTGGCGACACCGGGGCGAGCGGTCGACCACATCGGGCGCGGGTCGTTGCCGCTTGGCGACGTCAAGGTTGTGGTGCTCGACGAGGCCGACGAGATGCTCGACATGGGCTTCGCCGACGACATCGCATCAATCCTCGACGCGACGCCGGCTGAGCGCCAGACGGTGCTCTTCTCGGCGACGATGCCGGCACGGATCAACGCGATCGCCAGGCGCTACCAGCGCGACCCGATCCGCATCGAGATCGGCCGGGGCGACGCCAAGCCGACCAAGGCGCTCGTGCGTCAAAGCGCCTACATCGTGCTGCGCTCCCACAAGGCCTCGGCGCTCGGCCGCATCCTCGACATCGAAACGCCCGGCGCGGCCCTGATCTTCTGCCGCACGCGTGGCGAGGTCGACCAGCTGACCGCGACGATGAACGGTCGCGGCTACCGAGCAGAGGCCCTGCACGGCGGCATGGACCAGACACAGCGCGAGCGCGTCATCGGTCGCCTGCGCGACGGCACCTCCGAGCTGCTGGTGGCTACCGACGTGGCGGCCCGCGGGCTCGATATCGACACCCTCACCCACGTTGTCAACTATGACGTCCCGGCTGCGGCCGAGAGCTACGTCCACCGCATCGGGCGGGTGGGGCGAGCGGGCCGCGAAGGGGTGGCCATCACCCTCGCCGAACCACGCGAGCAGCGGCTGCTTGCGAATATCGAGCGGCTCACCAGGCAGCGGATCAGCACCGCGAGCGTGCCCACGGTCGCCGACCTGCGGGCGCGCCGCGTGGACCAGACCGTCGCGGCGATCCGCGTCGCACTCGGCGCTGACGACCTGAGCGACTACAACGAAGTCCTGAACGCGCTCTCAGGCGAGCACAACATGCGCACCATCGCCCTGGCCGCGATCAAGCTGGCTCACGAGGTCGGCGGCGCAAGCACCGACGACGTCGAGATCCCCGATGCGGCGAAGCGCTTCGATCGTCACGAGGGCCGCCCCGGCTCCACCAGAACCCAGCCCACCAAGGGCCCCGGGGCCCCGCGGGAGACGGACCGCAAGCGCGTAAGTGACGAGCCGACCGCGTATCTGTTCGTCGGGCTCGGTCGCAAGAGCAGCATCTCACCAGGCGACCTTGTTGGCGCCATCGCGAACGAGGCCGGCCTCGAAGGGCGCCAGATCGGCCCGATCCGCATCTCCGAGAGTTTCAGCGTCGTCGGCGTGCCCGAACGCGCGGTCGACCACGTGATCGCCGCGATGCGTGCGACGATGATCCGAGGGAAGCGCGCACACATCCGGCGCTACACGGACTAACCGCCCCTGCCATCTCGCGATCCTCAGGGCCGACCAGGCGGAAGGACTTCCGGATCGTGGTTCACGGCCTCGGTCGTGTCACAAGCGTTGTCCCATCAGCGCGCAATATCGTCACGATGGGGCGATGGGGCGATAGAACAACCCACAGCCGACTGCGAGGCGCGGCTTTCCTCGACGAGGAGTAGGACGTGATCTGTGCAAAAGAGAGTGACCTGCCCCCCCCCCCCCGCGAGGGTAGTCCGCGCGGGCCAGTAACGCGTCTAACTCTTCTTCTTCGCAATGATCGGCGAGTGGAAGAGAACGATGGACGGCAGCGCGCGCAGGATGTTTCTCGGACTTGGGTTGATGGGATTTGCCTCGGCGATGGCCCTCGGCACGACCCAGGCGAGTCGACTACTCGGGAGCAACGCGAGCGCCGCAGTGGTGCCGTTTGAGCTGACCATCAGCGACGCGCTTGTCGAGATGGT
>JANMDN010000038.1:0-70768 GCA_031376285.1 Actinomycetes bacterium | reverse complement strand
AAGACCACGTTCAAGGAAAACGTGCCTGAGGACTCTCAGGTCGCCCAGGTCATCGAGGGCCTCGTGCGCGACGGCAACAAGATCATCTTCGCGACGTCGTTTGGATTCCAGGACGCGATGGCCGCCGCGGCCAAGGCGCATCCTGACGTCAAGTTCGAGCAGGCGACAGGTTTCAAGACCGACACGAACCTCTCCGAGTTCTTCGGCGCGGGTGAAGAGTCGATCTACCTCTCGGGTATGGCTGCCGGGGCCGCGACGAAGAACGGGACGATCGGCTACGTCGTGCCGTTCCCGATTCCCGAGGTAATCCGTCACGCGAACGCCTTCATCCTGGGTGCGCAGTCGATCAACCCGAAGGTCAAGGTCAAGATCATTTGGACCAAGAGCTGGTTTGACCCGACCAAGGAGCGCAAGGCCGCTGAAGCGCTGATTGGTTCTGGCGCGGACGTCATCGGGCAGAACGTCGATAGCCCGAGTGCCGGCGTTGTCTCCGAGAAGAAGGGCGTGCCGTGGGTTGGCTACGACTCTGACGCTCGAAAGAGCGCGCCGAACTCGTTCCTGACCGCCGCGGTCTACAACTGGGGTCCCTACTACGCCAAGCGCGTCCAGGCCGCCGCAGACGGCACGTGGAAGACCGGGAGCTACTACGGGAACATCAAGGACGGCTTCACGGACATTGCCCCGTTTGGCAAGAACGTCTCGCCTGCGATTCAAGCCAAGATCAAGGCAAAGCGCGCCGCGATCATCAAGGGCAAGCTCAACTCGATCTTCAAGGGCCCCATCCGCGACCAGGCGGGGAAGATCCGAATCGCCGCGGGGAAGCGCCCGAGCCTTGGCGACATCCTCGGTCAGGACTGGTTCGTCAAGGGGATTGTCGGTAACCCGAAGGGCTAGCCGAGTCAGCTGCGAGCGTCGATGGTTTCGACGCACGAACACCATGAGGCCGCCGGGGTGAGGGATGTCCCGGCGGTCTCCATGGTGGGCGTCACCAAGCGCTTCCCCGGGGTCGTCGCCAACGACGCCGTGGACTTCGAAGTGCGCGCCGGAGAGGTCCACGCCCTCCTCGGAGAGAACGGCGCCGGCAAGAGCACGCTCTCCAACATCCTGACCGGCCTCTATCGCCCGGACGAGGGCGAGGTTTGGCTCGCCGGCCGGCGCGTCGAATTCCGCTCACCACGGGAGGCGATCGAGGCGGGGGTCTGCATGGTGCACCAGCACTTCCGGCTGGTCACCCCATTCACGGTCGCGGAGAATGTCATCCTCGGCGACCTCAGCCAGGCCGGCCGGGGATTTCGAATCCGCACGGGAGCGATCGAGCATCGGGTTGCGGAGCTGGCCGAGCGCTACGGAGTGCCCGTCGATCCGAGCGCCCGGATCTGGCAGCTCTCGGTCGGCGAGCAGCAGCGCGTCGAGATCCTGAAGGCCCTCTACCGCGACGCGAAGATCCTCATCCTGGACGAGCCAACCGCGGTCCTGACACCGCAAGAGTCCAAGGCGCTCTTCGTCACACTCCGCCAGATGGCCGACGAGGGCCGCACGGTGATCTTCATCTCGCACAAACTCCACGAGGTTCTCGCCGTCTCGGATCGGATCACCGTCCTTCGCCAGGGGCGATCGGTCGGAACGATCCAGACGGCCGATTCGACGACCATGTCGCTCACGTCGCTCATGGTGGGTCGCGATGTCGCGCCCGCGCGTCGGTTGCCCCGAACGAACCCGGTCGGCGGCGCCGTCCTCGAACTCGACGACGTGAGCGCCGCCGGAGACCGCGGACAGCTCGCGGTGGACGGGGCCTCCCTCACCATTCACGCCGGCGAGATCGTCGGCCTCGCGGGTGTCGCGGGAAACGGTCAGCGTGAACTCGCCGAACTCGTGACCGGCATGCGGCCAGTCACCTCGGGCGCGGTCCGCGTGAACGGTGATGAGCTTCGCTCAGGCGATCCCCGCGACGCGATCCGGCGAGGGATCGCGCATGTGCCGGAGGACCGCCTCGGTACCGGGGTGGCTCCGAGCCTCAGCATCGCTGCGAATACGGTGCTGAAGGCATATCGGTCGGCGCCAGCGTCCCGGGGGCCGATTCTGCGTATCCGCGCCATCCGCGCCCGCGCCGTCGACCTCATCGAGCGTTACGACGTCCGAACGCCAGGCCCCGATATCCCAGCGCGCGACCTCTCTGGAGGAAACCTCCAGAAGGTCGTCCTCGGGCGCGAGTTCGGGAGCGAGCCCATTGTTCTGATCGCCGCCTCGCCCACTCGTGGCCTCGATGTCGGGGCCCTCGAAACCGTGCACGGCCTCCTGCGTGACGCGACGACGCGAGGCATCGCCATCCTCCTAATCAGCGAGGACCTCGACGAGATCAGGGCGCTCTCCGATCGGATTGCGGTCATGTACGAGGGCCGAATTGTTGGGGTCGTCGACGCCGGGGTCGCCACCGTCGAGGAGCTTGGACTCATGATGGCGGGAGCAAACGCGTGATCCGCGTCGAGCGACGCCTCACGAACCCGCGCTGGCTGTCGGTTGCGGTGCCCCTCCTGTCGCTCGTTGTCGCGCTCGTCGTGTCGGGCGTCGTTGTCGCCGCGACCGGGCACGATCCGTTTGCCACGTTCAAGAGAATCTTCGAACGCGGCTTTTTCGAAGACGACGCGATCACCTACACCCTCATTTCGGCGACGCCGCTCCTCTTCACCGGCCTTGCCGCCGCGCTCGCATTCCGGGTGGCGCTCTGGAACATCGGCGCCGAGGGTCAGCTCTATGCGGGCGCGGTCGCGGCGTCAGGTGTGGGCCTCGCCTTCGGCGCCCAGCCCCGCGCCATCATCATCGCGTCGATGGTGGGGGCGGGGCTCGCCGCCGGCATGGTGTGGGGCCTGATTCCGGCCATCCTGCGGGCCTATTTCGCCACCAACGAGATCATCACGTCGCTCATGCTCAACTACGTGGCCGGACTCGGGATGAGCTACCTCATCTTCTCGAGTCGCTCCTACTGGCGTGACACGTCGAGCCCCGGGGCTGCGCAGTTCCCGCAGGGAAAAGTCCTTTCAGACGCCGCATCCTGGCCGGCCCTTGACCTGGGACCCGTGACGGTACCCCTCGGCTTCATCCTGGCCATCGCGGCGGCCATGGGCCTCTGGGGCATCTACCATCGCACCAGACTTGGCTTCGAGATGCAGGTGACCGGAGACTCACCGCGCGCCGCGAACTACGCGGGAATTCGAGGCAAGCGGACCATCCTCGCCGTCCTCGGGATCTCCGGTGGGGTAGCCGGCGTCGCGGGGGCGAGCCAGGTCGGCGACTTCCGACACCTCCTCGATTCCAAGAGCCTTCAGCAGACCGGGTTTGGCTACACCGGCATCGTCGTCGCGGCCCTCGCCCGCTACAACCCGCTGGCGGTCATCATCGTGGCGTTCCTGATCGGCGGACTTCAGAACGCGGGCTACAGCCTCCAGGGTCCGGACTTCCCGGCCGGGCTTGTCGGGGTCATGCAGGGGACGATTCTCTTCTGCGCCCTTGGCGGCGAGATCTTCGCCCGCTACCGCGTTCGCCTTGGGAGGCGATCGGCTGCCCCGTCGGTCGAGGTGGGCACGTGAACAACAGCATCGGCGTGCTCGTCGCGGTCGCGGCGATCCTCTACGGGACACCGCTCCTCTACGCGGCGCTCGGTGAAGTGCTCGCCGAGCGTTCCGGGATCCTGAACCTCGGCATCGAGGGGATGATGCTCGTCGGGGCCGCGATGGGCTATTGGTCGGTGCAGCACATCGGCGGACCAACCTGGGTCTCGCTCGCGATCGCGACAGCCGTCGCGGCGGCCGCAGGGGCGGCAACGGCCGCGATCCACGCGTTCCTGACGATCACCCTTCGCGCGAACCAAATCGTGTCGGGCCTGACGCTCACGGTCTTTGCGGGCGCGTTTGGTCTCTCGTCCTATCTCGCGAGCAGCCTCAGACTCTCGGATGCGCCGGCGCGAAAGACCTTTGATGCGGTGCTCCCGAAGTCGTGGCAGGAGTTGCCCGTCGTCGGGCCGATCCTCTTCGGACACAACATGCTCGTCTACATCTCGTGGGTCCTCACGGTCCTCGTCGGGCTCTACCTCGCTCGCACACGTCACGGCCTCAACACGCGTGCCGTTGGCGAGTCGCCTGCGGCGGCCGACTCGCTTGGCATCAACGTGACCGCCTATCGGTATGTCCACACGATCGCGGGCGGCGCACTCGCCGGAGTCGGGGGCGCGTTCTACAGCCTGTCCCTCACGCCCACGTGGGTCGACGGGCTGACGTTCGGGGCCGGGTGGATCGCCTTGGCGCTCGTGATCTTCGCGTTCTGGCGCGCCGACCTGTGCCTCGTCGGCGCCTACCTCTTCGGTGCCTTCTCGAGCCTCGGCTTCATTCTCCAGGCCAGAGGAATATGGGACGCGGTGCCCCCGGAGGCGTTCCAAGCCCTCCCCTACGTCATGACGATCCTCGCCCTCCTCGCGGTATCCTCCGGGTGGGCAAAGCGTCGGCTCGGTGCTCCAGGTGCGCTCGGCATACCGTATGTGCGCGAGGAACGATGAGACCCACCCTTCGACCGTCAACGCTGCAGGAAGCGCTCGCCGCGCGGGCCCAGTATCTGGACGCGGTCGTGCTCGCAGGGGGTACCGACCTGATGGTCGAGATCAACTTCGCCCGGAAGCGTCCGGAGCAGATCCTTGACCTCACACGTGTGAGCGAGCTCGACGACTGGTCGCTCGACGGGGACGAGATCCTGATCGGGGCCGGTGTGACGCATGCACGCCTGGTCGCTGAGTTCATGGACCTCCTGCCGGGCCTTGCCATCGCCGCTCGAACCGTCGGCTCGCCGCAGATCCGAAATCGCGGCACGCTCGGAGGGAACGTCGCCACCGCTTCCCCGGCCGGCGACCTGATCCCGCCGCTTCTCGCCTCGGAAGCCCGCATCGATGTTGCGTCGTCGCGAGGCGTGCGGACGATCCCCATCGGGGCCTTCTTCACGGGACCAAAGCGCAGCGTCCTCGACGCCGATGAGCTCGTCACCGGAGTCCGAATGCCGCGCCCGCGCGGCCCCCAACAGTTCGCCAAGGTGGGAACACGGAACGCGATGGTGATCGCGGTTTGCTCGTTCTCGCTCGAGGTCGACTACGTCAGCACGCGCGTCCGTACCGCGATCGGCTCTGCCGCGCCAACCGTGATCTGCGCTCCCGAGGCCGAGGCGTTCGCGCAGGAGACGCTCGCTGAGAACGGACGCTGGGAGTCCCGTGCCCCCCTCACCCCCGCCGAGCTCGCCACGTTTGGTGAGCTGGTTGCCAACGCGGCGCGGCCGATCGACGACGTGCGTGGCACGGCCGCGTACCGCCGCCACGCGCTCGGCGTGCTGGCCAGACGCACGCTCGACTGGGCCTGGAAGGATGGCCGGGATTGGGACTGAACCTCCACGTCAACGGCGAATCGCTCCACGTCGAAACACTCTGGGAAGGTGAGAGCCTCCTCTACGTCCTCCGTGAGCGCCTCGCCCTCCCTGGGTCGAAGAACGCCTGTGAGCAGGGGGAGTGTGGCTCGTGCTCGGTCTACCTGGACGGGGTGCTCGTCTGCGCCTGCCTCGTCCTGGCCCGCCAGGCTGAGGGAAGTGAGGTCGTCACGGTCGAAGGCATCGCGGACGGCAACGACCTTCACCCGATCCAAACCGCGTTCGTCGAGAGTGGGGCGGTGCAGTGCGGATTCTGCACGCCCGGGCTCATCGTCGCCGCTCACGACCTGCTCGAACGGGTGCCCTCGCCAACGGATGCCGAAATCCGAGAGGCGCTCGCCGGAAACGTCTGTCGCTGCACCGGATACGAGAAAATCCTCGACGCCGTACGCCTCGCGGCCACCCGACTGAGCCAGTGAACGAAACGCTCATCCACGGATGTGACATCGCGACGGTCGACGCGCGGGGCACCGAGCACCCGGACGGTTGGATTCACATCGCGGGCGGACGCATCGCCGGTCTCGGCATCGGGGCGCCGCCGAACCTCAGCTCGGCCGAGCACATCGACGCATCGGGCTGTCTGGCCACGCCCGGCCTCGTGAATTGCCACCACCACCTCTACCAGTGGGCAACACGTGGACTCGCCCAAGAGGGAACGCTCTTCGAGTGGCTCACGGCCCTCTACCCCGCCTGGGCGCGCATCGACGCCGACGTCCAAGCCGACGCGTCGATGGCCGCGCTCGCGGCACTCGCGAGGTCGGGCTGCTCGCTCAGCACCGACCATCACTACGTCTTTCCGCGTGGCGGAGGTGATCTCCTCGGCGCCGAGATCGCCTCCGCGACGCAGCTGGGACTGCGGTTTCACCCGTGTCGCGGCTCCATGGACCTGGGTAGGTCAGCCGGAGGGCTGCCACCCGATGAGACCGTCGAGGATCGCGACGCAATCCTCGACGCGACGAGCGCCGCGATCGAGACATGGCACGACCCGGCCCCCGACTCGATGCTGCAGATCGCCGTCGCACCCTGCTCCCCGTTCTCGGTGACGCGGGAGCTGATGGTCGAGGCCGCCGAACTCGCGCGCCGCCGAGGGGTGCGCCTCCACACCCACATGGCCGAGACACTCGACGAGGAAGCGTTCTGCATCGAACGCTTCGGCATGCGGCCGGTCGAGTACCTCGAGGAGCTGGGGTGGCTCGGACCGGATGTCTGGCTGGCCCATTGCGTGCACCTCAGCGAACGTGAGATTCGGCGCTTTGCCGAGACCGGCACGGGCGTCGCGCATTGTCCCAGCTCGAACGCCCGCCTCGGCGCCGGGATCGCCCCCGTCGCCGAGTTGATCGCGGCGGGAGCGTCGGTCGGCCTCGGGGTCGACGGCGCCGCGTCCAACGAACAGGGTGAGCTCTCCGTCGAGCTTCGCCAGGCCCTCTACATGGCGAGAGTTCGCGGCGGGCCGGCCGCGCTGAGCGCTCGTGAGGCTCTGGCACTCGGGACGATCCACGGCGCCCGATGCCTTGGTCGCGAGCGCGACCTCGGTTCCCTCGAGGTGGGAAAGCTCGCCGACATCGCCCTCTGGCGAATCGACGGAGCAAGCCACGCCGGGATCGTCGATCCGGTCGCGGCGATGGTCTTCGGCCCGACCCATCGCGTCGAAACACTCCTCGTCGGCGGGCGACGCGTCGTCGAACGGAGACACCTGACCGGCGCCGACGAGGACGAAATCGCTCGAGGCGCCGAGCGCGCAACGCGACGCCTCGCGGCCCGATTGGCGGCGGCGTGACAACAGCGCCCGTCAAGGCACCACCCCTCGAGCTCGGGCGGGTCGGCGACCGCCTTGTTCGCCCCGACGGCGTGGCGAAGGTCACCGGGCAGTTCGAGTACTCCTCAGACCTTCACGCCGCCGGGATGTTGTGGGGGGCGACGCTTCGAAGCCCACACGCGCGAGCACGCATTCGCGGGATTGATACGGCCGCCGCGGTCGCGCTGGCCGGAGTCTTCGCCGTACTCACCCATGCGGATGTCCCGGGGCGCAAGACCTACGGGATGGAGCGCCCAGACCAACCCGTACTTGCCTTCGACGAGGTCCGCTACCAGGGCGAGCCGGTCGCGATCGTCGCCGCCGACCACCCCGAGACCGCCCGTCTCGCCGCAACGCTCATCGAGGTCGACTACGAACCTCTCGAACCCGTCGTCGATGTCGACTGGGCGCTTGACCAGGCCTCCGACCACGTCCACCCCGGCGGCAACATGCTTCGCCAGATCCGCATTCGTCGCGGCGATCCGAACGTCACCGCAGCCGTTGTCGTCGCCGGCGACTACGAGGTCGGTATGCAGGACCAGGCCTTCCTCGGGCCGGAATCGGGCCTTGCGATTCCCGACGGCACCGGCGGCGTCGACCTGCACGTCGCAACACAGTGGCTGCATGTCGACCACGGGCAGGTGATCGCAAGTCTTGCTCTTCCGGCGAGCGCCGTGCGGATGCACCTTTCCGGTGTGGGCGGCGCATTTGGTGGCCGGGAGGACCTCTCGGTCCAGATCCATGCGTGCATGCTGGCGCTCACCACCGCCCGACCGGTGAAGATGGTCTACTCGCGTGAGGAGTCGTTTTTCGGGCACGTCCACCGTCACCCGGTGCGCATGCACGTCGAGCACGGTGCCGAACGTGATGGAACGCTGGTGTTTGTTCGCGCGCATTTCCGCTTTGACGGAGGGGCCTACACGTCGAGCTCACCCGCGGTGGTGGCAAACGCCGCGTCGTTTGCGGCGGGGCCCTACCGAATGCCCAATGCGCACGTCGACGCGGACATGCTCTTCACCAACAACCCGCCCTGCGGGGCGATGCGAGGGTTCGGCGCGGTGCAGGTCGCCTTCGCGCACGAGGCCCAGATGGACCGGCTCGCCGCGGCCCTGAAGATCGATCCCGTCGACCTCCGCATTCAAAACGCGCTCTCGCGCGGCGACGAGTTGATCATCGGTCAGCGCGTCGAGGGACCGGCCCCCGTCGCCGAGATGTTGGAGCGGCTTCGAGCCATGCCGCTTCCCGAAAGCGTCCCAACCGATCCCCCGGAGGCCTATTCGATGCCGGGAGGAATCGCCAACGTCACGCGCGGCGAGGGCGTTCGGCGCGGTATCGGCTATGCGGTCGCGATGAAGAACATCGCGTTCTCGGAAGGCTTCGACGACTACTCCACCGCACGTGTGCGCCTCAGCGTCCGGGCCGGGTCACCGCGGGTCGAGGTCCATACCGCGGCCGCCGAGTGCGGCCAAGGGCTCCTCATGGTCCAGGAGCAGATCGCACGCACCGAGCTTGGGGTGGACGATGTTGACGTGCTTCCCGCCGACACCGCCGTCGGCTCGTCGGGGTCGACGTCCGCGTCGCGCCAGACCTGGATGACGGGCAGTGCGGTGAAGGTGGCATGTGAGGCGGTGCGTGACGTGCTGCTCGGCCGCGCCGCCGACGAGCTTGGCGTGTCGGTGGACGATCTGCGCCTCGACGCCGGTCGGGTCGTGGCGACAAGCGGAACGAGTGTCGCCCTCGTCGACCTGCTCGACGTGCCGATCGAAGCGACGCGAGAGTATCGCCACCGCGCGACCGGCCGCATGGACCCGGAGACCGGCCAAGGAAATATCCATGTGGCGTTTGCGTTCGCCGCCCATCGGGTGGTCGCCGAGGTCGACGTCGAGCTTGGGCTTGTGCGGGTGGTCGAGGTCGCGACCGTCCAGGACGTCGGCAGGGCGATCAACCCCCTCGCGCTCGAAGGCCAGATCCAAGGAGGAATCGCCCAAGGGCTCGGCCTTGCGCTGATGGAAGAGATCCAAGTTGTCGACGGCCTCGTCCGCAACGCCTCGTTTACCGACTACCTCCTCCCGACCATCGCGGACATGCCGCCGGTCCGGATGGAGATCCTCGAGCTTGCCCAGCCGGACGGGCCCTACGGGGCCAATGGTGTCGGGGAACCACCGGCAATCGCGTCGACCGCGGCGATCGTCGCAGCGCTTCGCGACGCGACCGGGATGAGGCTCACTCGCATCCCGGTTCGCCCCGAGCACATGGTCGCGGGTTCCTGACGAACCTCCCGAACACGCGCGAGGCATTTCTCGAGCGCTTTGGCGGCGTTGCCGAACACTCGCCGTGGATCGCCGAGCTTGCATGGGAGTCCGGTCCGTTCGCCTCGACAGATGAGGTGATCGACGCGTTCACTCGGGCACTTCAGACAACCCCGGGCGACCGTCTCGTCGAGCTGATTCGGGCGCACCCGGATCTCGCGGGGCGGGCCGCAATCGCAGGCGAGCTGGGAAAGGAATCGACTCTTGAACAGGCCTCCGCCGGCCTCGATCGACTCACCCCTTCCGACTTCGCACGCTTCACCACGCTGAATGAGGCCTACCGCCAACGCTTCGGTTTTCCGTTCATTATCTGCGTCCGCGAACACACCGTGGCGTCGATCCTGAATCAGTTCGAACGCCGTCTCGAGCACAGTCCGGCGCGCGAGATTGAGGCAGCGGCAACGGAGATCACGAAGATCGTCGCGCTGCGTATTCGCGATCAGATGCCGGTTGACGAGCGTTCGCGGAGCTGAATCACCAGCTCCATCAGGTGCGCCGAATCCATGCCGGCCAGGTGGAGGGCTTCCTTCGCAAGGCGGCTCCCGTCGCGGGCGGCGTCGGCCATCCCATGGGTGACGGCGATCACGAAGCTCGCCGTCACGCGTCGTGACCGCGCGTGAGCGGACGGTCTGTCGGCGGCGTAGATTCCAGGGAGCGACAGGATCACCTCGGCCAGGCGGACGGCGGCGTCGGGGGCAAGCGGCGCGTCGACGGCTGCAGTGAATCGCACGAGGTAGCGCTGGTCGCCGCTCTCCGGCCTCATCCGATGCCCGCCCATCGGGACGACCATTCGCGAAGCGACGGGCGGTCAGCGCTGCTCAGCTCGTCGAGGCACTCGACGTGGCGCTCCGGTTCGACCTCTGCGCAACAGATCCACCGCCAACCGGTCGGGCCGATCGGTTCGACGACCCCCACGAGGTGTCGCGGGTTCGGCGTACCCATCGCCACGAAGGCCTCGGAGACGGCGGCGTGGGCGCCCAGCACGATCACGAGCGAACCATCTGACGCCAACAAGTGTGGCCCGGCGCCGTCGCTCAGGATCGCGGGCAGGTGGACCTCGACCAGCGCGTCCACCCAAGCTCCGAGCGGTGCATCGGCGAGACGATCTCCAAGGTTGATCCCCTCGGGACGGGTGACGCCGCCGAAGTAGTGCTCGCCATCGGGCCCGACGAGCGCCCAGCGCCGCGTCGGGTCGGTGAGTCCAAGCGGCGCGGTCTTCATTTCGACGACGGCCGCAGCGGTTGCATGGCCCTCCATCCGTCAACCTTACGGTCTCACGTCCGCGTCAGCGCCCATTCTCGGGTTCCGACGCGGGAGCCGGGTGCCCGTTGCGGATCCAGGGACGCCCTGACAAATTGAGGGTGTGCAGGTTGGAACGTCGCTCGCCCACCTCGACCTCGTCGATCAGGACGGCAAGCCGGTATCGATGTCGACCTTCCGGGGTGAGGCGACGGTACTCGTCTTCATGCGCCACGTCGGCTGAATTGCCTGCCGTGAGCACCTGGTTCGGGTTGCGAAACGTGGTGAAGCGCTTGGCGCACGCCTGGTCGGGGTGACCTTTGCCAAGCCCCAGCTTCTGGCGATGATCGCTCCTTCCTTGCCGGTACCGATGTACTGCGACCCTGGTCTCACGGTGTATCGCGCCCTCGGTTTCGGTCGTATGAGCGTTGCGCGCGCCACCATGAGCGTGCGCGTCTGGCGGGCGTTCTTCGGCCTCGCAATGCGCGGCAAACTCCCGAGCTCGCCCAGGGGCCAAGACACCCTTCAGCTCGGAGGCGACATCGTCATTGACGCGGACTGTCGTCTCACCTGGCACCGCCCGCAGGAGGGCCCCGAGGACTACCCCTCCTTCGAGGAGCTGGTAGCGGCCACGGCGCTCGCCCGCGCCGCTACTTGACGACCGTCAGCAGTCCCCTCATGTTGGTGTGGACCCCGCAGATGTAGCTGTAGCTGCCCGGGGTCTTTGGCGCTCGCACCTTGAAACGGGCTCCAACGCCGACGACCGGCGTGCCGGAGTTGATCCCGCGACCGATCGCGTTGTGCGGCGCCCCGTCGACGTTTCGAAACCACACAATCGAGCGAGCTTTGAGCGTCGCAGCCTTGAACCCGGTCTGTGTCGCAGCTGGAATCGGGCGAACCTTGGAGCTTCGTTGCGTGCCCCCCCTCAACCGTGGGCAGACAGCCCGCACAGACCCTGACAGATGAGTGGTCACGATGACCCACGCGCCGCTCCCGCAGGTCCGGGTGCGGACGGCGTCGACATCGCGCCGATCAGCTCGCGCCGGCGCCGAGGCCTCCTGAGACCTTCTTGATGGCACCCAAGAGGAGCTTCTTTAGCGAGCTGCCGATGTCGGGCCCCCAACCCTTTGCGGCCGCCGCCACCGCGGCGACGAGCAGGGTGACCATGACGACCATGCCGATGTACTCGACGGTGCCCTGGCCGACGCGCCTGCCCTCACCGTCAGCGAGCGCCAACACCCGAAGATGGATTGCGGCGATGGCGGCGTTGATGTGGGAAACGATCACTGGGGTTCCTTTCGAAGAATGTGCGGCCCGACCATCGTCTGCCGAGAGGCCGTCACGTCGCCACACGCGGCCGTGTCGACTCCGTGTCAAATGTGTGTCATCGGACAGCCATTTGAGTCGCCCCGTAGACTGAGGAGCGCTTCGCGACCGCCGAGCGGCTCGATTCCCTCGATCAACGGAGGCGCACGTGGCCCTCTTCGATTCCCTTGCACGACAGGCCGGGCGCGTGGCCGGCGATGTGCAGATCTCGATCAAGCGGGCTCGGCTCGACGGGGAGCGTCGACTCCTCCAGCGCGCGCACCGAACGGCGCTCGAGTCGCTCGGTGTGCGGACCCTCGAACTCGTTCGTGAGGGACGCCTCGACGAGGCTCTCGTCGCGGCGCAGGTCGCGGAGGTCGAGGCGGCGCTCATGGAGATCGACGCCAAAACGGGAGAGATCGATGCCCTCCGATCGTCCGGTCCGGAGCCGGACGCCGCGTCGGGCGATTCCCGTCAGGAGGACCGCCGAGCCATCGGCGCAGGTTCGGTCGAACAGGCCGCGAAAACCGGGTGGGAGGCGGCCGAACGCTTCTTCCCAAAGTCCTGACGTTCGGCAACGCCGACCGTTGCAGAACGCCCGATTCGGATCAGCCGGCCGTGTATCGTGCACGCAGGTGAGCGGCTTGGGAGAGGGATCCAGGATGCGTACAAAGTCCGATATCGAGTGGTCCCCACAGTCCGGTGCTCCTGGATGTCACCGCTGCGGACTCCCCCTCCTTGAGCACGCGACCTATTGCCCGTACTGCGAACGCCGCCTTCAGGAGAACGTGCTGACGCGCCTCGTGGACCGGAGCCGGTCGACGCTGCGCACCGGTCACGGTCGCACGGTTGCAGGACTTCCCGAGCGGGTCTTTTTCCTGCTCTTTGGGAGCTTCTTTGGCTTGGTGGCCATGGCGAGCGCAATCGCCGCGATGCTGGCGTGACCCACCGCTGATGGCCACGGACGCCCGCGAAGGGACCGACTTCGAAGTCGGGGACGAGGTCATCGGCCACTTCCGGTGTGTCGATTGCGACCTACTCGTCAAGAGCCCCGACGAGAACGACGGGATTCTCGTTCTCCCCTTGTGTCCGCTCTGTGGCAGCGAGCGGTGGAGGCGCGTGGCCTGAGCGTGCGGGTGCTCCGGTCCGGCTTAGTCGTCGGCTGAGAGCACCTCGACCAGCGTGTCGATCTCGAGCGCCGGCAACGTCTCGATCGCGGCGCTTCCCCTGGCAGCGAGTTGGGCAGCGGCGCGAAGCACCGTGTGTTCGTCGGCGGCGTCCACGACGGTGAGAAAATCGTAGGATCCGAGAAGGGCCCACTGCTGACGAACCGCGGCGCCCATGGCTTCCAGCTCTCGGTTGACCTCCAAGAGCCGCTCAGGCGTCGCGCTGAGTGTCTGGAGGCCCTGCGTACTCAACGTCGTGAAAAGGAGAAAGGTCGGCATTGCGCTCGCACCGAGATCGGTTGGTATTTGGACTCTCGCACATCGGAGCGCAGGTCGTGACGGTGCCGCGGCCGTATCCCGGCAGCCCAGCGTGAGCTCGGCCCAATAGACTCTGCGCGCCGCCATCCAACCGATCGAAACGAGCCCGAATGCAGCGCGACTCCGACCCGACAGAGAACGCACTCCAGAAAGCCCTCCTTGGCTACGATCCGACTCCGCTTGAAGACGCGCTCATCAAGTGGTCCAAGGAGAACTGGCGGATGGCCGCTCGCGGCATTGTGTACGCCAGGAAGGAAGCTGCCGACACCCTCGCCGGAGTTCAGGGCATCCGCGACAGCGACGCCCTCGTCGCGCTCGAGATCGCCACTCGCATCAGCATCGCCGAGCGGGAGTACCTGTGCCGAGCGATCGCCGCAGTGCTACCCCAGTGGCTTGCCGACACCTACGGGCTGGTACCCAAAAGCGAGTAGCGCGAACGGCGCGTTCGTCCCTACTCGGGCTTCGGCTCGGTCGGGTAGCCGGCGGCTTCCCACGCCGCCCAGCCGCCAACCAAGACGCCGACCCGTGACCGGCCGTTGTCGAAGGCCCAGAGGGCGATCTTCATGCTCGTCGCCTCGCCCGGGCGGTCGCAGTAGAAGATCAGCTCCTTGCCGTCGGGCAAGCCGGCAATGTGGCCCTCGAACTCCATCGGCTCGATCCGGATCGAACCCTTGATCTGAGCCTCGGCCGTGCGGTACGAGAGGTCGCGAACATCGATGGGCTGGACCGCGTCTCCCATCCGAAACGACGCGAAGAGATCCACGGTCTGCCAGCGCGAAACGTCATCCCAAGCCACTGCGAACGCCCTTTCTCGTCCTCGAATCGAGGCGGCACGCTACCAAACCGTCCACTCAACCTCGGAGCCGCTCGAGCACCGAAGCGGCGTGTCCGGCCGGCGCGACGCCGTAGTGCGCCGCCTCGAGCGTCCCATCCGGGCCGATGACGAACGTGCTGCGCTCGACACCCATGTAGCGCCTCCCATAGAGGGACTTCTCGATCCAGACACCGTAGGCCTCGGCCGCCACATGATCAGGATCCGACAGGAGCGCGAACTCCAGCTCGTATTTTGCGCGGAACTTGGCGTGACGCTTCACCGAGTCCGGACTTACGCCGACAATCGTCGCCCCGGCCGCGGCGATCTCCAACCGCAGCGATTGGAACTCGCAGGCCTCCGTGGTGCATCCCGGCGTGTCGTCTTTGGGGTAGAAGTAGAGGACGACCCAGCCGGGCAGGCGCGACAGGGTGACCGGCCCGGACTCCGATTCAAGGGTCACGTCGGGTGCGCGATCGCCAGCGACGAGGCGAGCCAAATTGGGGTCCGTTTCTTCATGGGTTTGGACGCGAACACCTGAGATCCTATGGCGCCCCGGAGTCGCGTTCCCTCGTCGCGCGTGACGCCTTCGGATGCGTTGAGTTTGCAGATTGCTCCACGGCAGCTCCATCAACTCGACGCGACAGGATGCACTCCCCCGCGCGAACGGTTACCGTCCCGATTATCGGCCGCCCCGGTCACCAGGCCGGGCATTCACGGAGGTGACTGTGGCAAGCCTGCTGTCCATCGAAGGTATCGGCGCGGAGTACGCAGCGAAGCTGAAAGCGAGCGGGTGTGGATCGACCGACGCGCTGCTTCGACTTTGCGGCTCGGCAAAGGGGCGCAAGGAGATGTCGAAGTCCTACGGCGTCTCGGAGAAGTTGCTCCTTGAGTGGGTGAATCGGGCTGATCTGATGCGGGTCCGTGGCGTCGGTGAGGAGTACTCCGACCTGCTCGAAGCTGCGGGGGTCGACAGCGCCACCGAACTCGGCAAGCGCAACGTACCGAACCTGCTCAAGGCACTCGCAGACGCGAACGCCAAGCGGAACTTGGTTCGCCGACTCCCGACGGAGTCAATGGTCACGAAGTGGGTCAGCGAAGCGAAGACGCTTCCGAAGGTCGTCTCTCACTAGCGGTTGGACGCCATCGCAGGGGGACCGCCGCACGTCCGCGGACCGCGTCCCCCTGGTTGTCGCAATCTCGAACGCCGCTATCCAATTGGGGCCACCCCGGACCACCACCCGGTTTCAGCGTAGCTCGACAATTCACACGCCGGGTGCGACAGGTGTGTCCACTTCGTCACAGTGGGTCACGTGCCCGCAGGGCCTTCTTGTCGATTTTTCCGGTCCCCGTCTTTGGAATCTCGGCCACGGCGATGAGATCGTCCGGAAGCCAGAAGCGAGGGAGGCGAGGTTCGAGCCAATCCCTCAGACCCTCGAGGGTGAGCGTCTCCCCCGGGCGAAGCACGACGAACGCGATCGGGCGCTCCGACCACTTCTCGTCGGGACGCCCCACCACGGCCGACTCCCGAACCGCCGGGTGCTCGAGGATCGTGCCCTCAAGCTCAACTGAGGAGATCCATTCGCCGCCCGACTTGATGACGTCCTTGGTCCGGTCCACGATCTGGAAGGTTCCGTCCGGATAGCCCACGGCCACGTCCCCGGTGCGAAACCACCCTCCAGCGAAGCGTTCGGTGTCCTGCCCACCGAGGTAGCTGCTCGAGACCCACGGCCCGCGAACCTCGATCTCGCCGATCGTCTCGCCGTCCCAGGCGGCTTCGGTGCCATCGAGGGCCCAAAGGCGAATGTCGACGCCCAAAATCGCGCTTCCTTGCCGCAGTCGTCCACGCAGGCGCTCAGCCTCAGACCAAGCGTCTGCCTCGGGCGGCAGCGTTGCGACGCTCGCGATCGGGCTCGTTTCGGTCATTCCCCAGGCATGGACGAGCACGCCCTCCCCGACGACGCGGTCGAAGTCCCGCATCAGCTGCTCCGGAATGGCCGCACCACCGCAGGGCACGCAGCGAAGCGACGACGTGTCTCGCCGGTGCGCGTCGAGTTCTTCGACGAGGCCGAACCAGATCGTCGGTACCCCGGCCGCCACCGTGACCCGTTCGGTCTCGATCAGGTCAGCGAGGGCTTCCGGCTGCAGAAACGGACCGGGCATCACGAGGCGTGCACCAGTGAGGAGCGCCGCGTAGGGAAAGCCCCAGGCATTCACATGGAACATCGGGACCACCGGAAGGATCACGTCACTTCGCCCCACACCGAAGGTGTCGACCTGGAGGAGCGACATGGCGTGCAGCATCACCGACCGGTGCGAGTAGACGATGCCCTTCGGCTCGCCGGTCGTTCCCGAGGTAAAGCACATGGCCGCCGCGTCGTCCTCGTCGAGCTCCGGCCACGCGTACGGAGCCTCTGCGGCCGAGGCAAGCAGGGGGTCGTAGTCATCCGGGACCACGATGATGTGCTCGACCGTCCGTAGCTGCGAACGGATGGCCTCGATGATCGGCGCCGTCGAGGCATCGACGAGGATCACGCGATCTGCCGCGGCGTTCGCGATAAGGACGATGTGCTCAGGTGGAAGTCGGAAGTTCAGCGTGTGGAGCACGGCGCCCATGCAGGGAACGGCAATGTAGGCCTCAAGGTGCGCCTGCGTGTTCCAACACATCGTCGCGACCCGATCACCTGGACGAACGCCCAGCCCGGCGAGGACGTGCGCGAGGAGGTTGGCGCGATCCAGTACGTCACCAATTGTCGCTCGCACCAATCCGTCGGCGGTACTCGTGACGATGGCGACGTCGCGGTAGAACCGTTCCGCGCGCGATCGAAGCATCGCCAGATCGAGTTGGGTGTCCATCATCGCGCCGCGCATCGGCCCCCCCTTGGTCGCCGTTCGGACAGCGGGAGTTTCACCGATCGAGGTGGCGATGACCAGCGCCCGAGCGGCTGGTCGGGCTGTCACCGGCCGGCTGATCGGCCTGCTTGTACCGCTCGATCGCCAGAAGACGCCGCACCTTGTGGTCGACCACCGGCGCCGGGTAGTCGCTGCCGATTCGACAGCCCGCCGACCGCTGCTCCGCGTCGGTCATCGTCCAGGGTTCGTGGACGCGCCGTGTCGGCACGTCGCGAATCTCCGGGACCCATCGGCGCACGTAGTCGCCCTCGGCGTCGAAGCGAGTCCCCTGCAGTGATGGGTTGAAGACTCTGAAGTACGGCGCGGCGTCGGCCCCAGTTCCCGCCGTCCATTGCCATCCACCGTTGTTGTTCGCGGGGTCCCCGTCGACCAGCATTCGCATGAAATGGGTCTCGCCGCGGCGCCAGTCGATGAGCAGATCCTTGATGAGGTAGGACGCAACGATCATCCTGGCCCGGTTATGCATCCATCCGGTGGCCGCGAGCTGGCGCATTCCCGCGTCGACCATCGGTACGCCAGTCTCTCCGTCCGCCCAAGCCCGCAGCAGACGGGCGTCGTTGTCCCAGGCGATCCCACGGAGGCTCGCACGCTGGGCCACCCGCAGGATTTCCGGCCGACGGGCCATCAGGTGATGGTAGAAATCGCGCCACGCGATCTGGCGCCAGAAGGCGGTCCTCCCGTCGGCGAGGTTCGAGCGATCGGCCCCGAGCGCCCGTCCGACTTGCGCGGGTGTGCACATGCCAAAGCGCAGGTAGGCCGAGAGTCCCGACGTCCCCTCCTCCCCGACAAGGTCACGCCGCTGCGGGTAGCGGTCGGATCCGCCGGACTTGATGAAGGCCACGATCGCGCTGCGGGCCGCGTCCGGACCGGCCGGGAGTCCGGGCGCGCCGGCAGGGAGCCGCCAGTCGCGATCGCTCTCGATGGTCGGCCCCTCCACGCGGCTGGGGGCTGGGAGGTGCTCGGGAATCCCGACCTGCGACCAGGCGCGGTGAAACGGCGTGAAGACGAGATAGCCGTTCCCTGACGAGCCGACGAGCTCGTCAGGTTCGGCAAGCAGGTCGCCGCGATGGCGGACGAGCCGCGCGTGGAGCGCCGAGAGCTGCGCCTCGACGGCGAGGTCTCTCGCCGAGCCGAGCAGACTGCGTTCGCGGGTGACGTGCACCTCGTCGGCCTCCGCTTCGCTGAGCACCGCAGGCACGACTGTTGTGGGGTCTCCGTACCGGACGACCAGCGCGCCTCCGCGAGCCCGCAGCGCGACGTCGAGCGCCTCGACCCCGGCTCTCAGAAACCGCAGGCGCTCCGGTGACTGGTGGTGGCGGCGCGCCAGAATCGAAGGATCGACGACGAACAGGGCGACGACCCGGCCGCGCCGAGATGCCGCGGTGAGAGCCGGGTGATCAGCGACGCGCAAATCGCGGCGAAACCAGACGACGCTTGTCGGAGTGTTCACCATCGCGCAGAGTCTCACAGCCACAGTACGTTGACGGGACCTCACCCGACCGGTAGACAACCGCTGTGACGCCGCGCTCTCACGATCTTGTCGCCTGGCTCGTGGCCATCGTCGCCGCTTCGGGCGCCACCGCCATCGCGTGGGCCTCCGGAGCCCGCTTGGGCGCAGGTCTGACGCTCGGTGTGGTGGTGATGATGGCGATCATCCTGGCCTCGCTCGCCATCGACGCGCGCGGGTAGCGACGCGTTTGTAACCGCTGTTTGTAGCGATTGACACAACAGTCGGTCGGCCTGTAGCGTTTGGCAGGTGATGGAAGCGCTTCCACGACCCCGCCCTGAGACGACCCGACCCGTCACCATCTCCGATGTCGCCGCTCGGGCGGGCGTCGGCGTCGGGACGGTTTCGCGAGTGCTCAACGGAAGCCCGCTCGTGCGCCAGGAGACCCGCAGCCAGGTCCTCGCCGTCATCGACGAGCTCGACTACCGTCCGAGCCAGATCGCCCGCCGACTGTCGCTCGGGCGCACGATGACCGTCGCCGCGGTCGTCCCCTACTTCACCAACCCATCCTTTGTCGAACGGCTCCGGGGATTGATGGACGGTCTTGCCGAGAGCGACTACGAGTTCACGCTCTGTTCCGTTCTGACCGAACAGCAGCGCGACGAGCACCTCGACGCGTTGGCGCGCGGGGGGAGAGCCGACGGGGTAATCATCCTTTCCCTCCCGCTCGCCGAGGCTGAGGCAGCCCGCTTCCAGCGTGCTGACGTGCCGGTCGTCATGGTGGACGTCGCCCACCCGGCGTTTCCAAGCGTCGTCATCGACAACGTGGAGGGTGGCCGACTCGCCACGCGGCATCTTCTCGATCTCGGACACCGCCGGATTGGCTTCGTCGGCGATCCGGAGATCAACCTCTTCGGGTTCACCGCGAGCGCTGATCGACGGCGCGGGCACATCGCAGAACTCGCTGCCCAATCCATCGCACCCGATCCAGCGCTGACTCGCCTTGGTCCCCACGGGCGTGACGTCGCGCATCGTCTCACCGACGAGCTGCTCGGCCTGGCAGATCCGCCCACCGCCATCTTCGCCGCGACCGACACTCAGGCGCTCGGCGTCCTCGAGGCCGCTGGCCTCGCCGGACTTCGCGTCCCCGAGGACCTGTCTGTTGTCGGCTTCGATGACATCGAGGTCGCGCCGTATGTGGGACTTACCACCGTTCGCCAGCCGCTCGAAGCGAGTGGGCGGGCGGGAGCAGATTTGATTCTCCGGGCGCTTGCGGGCGAGCCCACCCAGCCCGCGGCTGAGCTCCTCGACCTCAAGCTGATCATTCGGCGGACGACGGCAGCGCCCACCCGATGATTTCCACGCTCCAAAATGGAAGCGCTTCCAACCTGTTGCTTCCCGTCGCAGTCGACGTCCTCGCCGTCGGCGAAGTTGCCGTCGACCTGATCTCGGATCAATCAGCGGAGACGCTGGCGGATGTCGACGCGTTTCGTCGTCACCTTGGTGGAGAGGTGGCAAACGTCGCGCTGAACGTCGCGCGGCTCGGGGGACGATCGGCGCTTGTCGCGCGCGTCGGCGACGATGGATTCGGCGTCGCGGTCCGGCGGAGCCTCGAAGGCGCCGGCGTCGATGTCTCGCACGTGTCCTGCGACCCAATCGAACCGACATCGCTTATCGCCGTGACGCGCCAGACCGGAACGCCCGACTTCCTCCCGTACCGGGGGGCCGACCGCAATCTCGAGCCAGCGATGCTTCCGTCCCTCGACGGCGTCCGCGTGGTGCATTCATCGGCGTTTGCACTCTCGCTCGAGCCCACGCGAACAACGGTGCTCGACGCCTTTCGCCGCGCGGCTGCCGCGGGTGCCCTCGTTTCGCTCGATCCGAACTATCACCCGATCGTCTGGCGTCGGCGTACCGAGGATGCCCAGCAGGTGCTTCGCGACGCGTTCGCATTCGTCGATCTCACCAAGCCGTCGCTCGACGATTGCGCCCGGATCTTCGGTCCCGGCCTTCAACCCGGGGAATATGCGCGGCGCTTTCTCGACTGGGGCGCACGACGCGTCGTGATCTCGATGGGACGGGCGGGCGTACTCCTCGTGGACGGCGCCGGAGTCGAGACCCATTTTCAGGCGGTTCCGGTCCCGGTCGTCGATGTTACCGGCGCGGGTGACGCGCTCTGGGCGGGCCTACTCCTCGCACTCATCGACGGCCAGTCGATCGACATCGCCGTGCTCGCCGGGATGGCAGCCGCCGAACACAAACTCCAGCACGTCGGCCATATTCGGGTCGGCGTCTCCCGAAATGACCTCTACCGACACGCCGTCGAGCGCTTGGCAGGCCGTAGCCTGCCTCGCCCGATGGCAGACCTCACAACGCACGACCGAACAGGGGGATAACCACGGTGCCAACGACACGCAGGACCATTCGCCAGGTGCTCACCGTAAGTGCACTGGCTGTCGCAGGGGCGGTTCCGCTTACGGCTTCCGCAGCCACGGCGAACTGTGACAACAAGATTGACGGAACGAAGACGATCAGCGCCTGGTTCCATTCCGGAACAGGTGCGGAGCGCGACACGCTCCAAAAGCAGGTCGATGCCTTCAACGCGAGCCAGAGTCAGGTCAAGGTCGACCTGAAGCTCCTCCCCGAGGGGACCTATAACGACCAGGTCAAGGCGGCCGCGGCGGCGGGGAACCTTCCAGACGTGCTCGACTTCGACGGCCCGAATGTCTACAACTACGCTTGGTCGGGCAACGTTCTGTCGATCGACGGCTGCGTTCCCGCCGCGCTCAAGGCCGACCTGCTGCCGTCGATCGCCAAGCAGGGCACGTACGCCGGGAAGTTCTACGGAGTGGGAACGTTTGACTCCGGCCTCGGCCTTTACGCCAGCAAGAAGGCGCTCAAGAAGGCCAAGGTCCGCCTCCCGACGCTTGCGAAGCCGTGGACCGCGGCCGAGTTCACGGCCGGCCTCAAGAAACTCAAGGCAGCGGGCTACAAGACACCGCTTGACATGAAGATCGAGTACGGCGTGGGCGAGTGGTACACCTACGGCTTCTCACCGATCATCCAGTCGGCGGGAGGTGACCTCATCAACCGCACTGACTACACGTCTGCCAAGGGTGTGCTCAACAGCCCGGCCAGCGTCAAGGCGCTTACGACGATGCAGGGCTGGTTCAACGACAAGCTCGTCGACCTGAGCAAGAAGACCAACACGAACTTCCAGACCGGAAAGACCGCGATCTCATGGGTTGGTCACTGGATGTTCAACGACTACAAGAAGGCGCTCAAGGGCGACCTCGCGGTACTCCCCCTGCCGAACTTCGGTAAGGGTTCCAAGACCGGCCAGGGCTCGTGGAACTGGGGTATCACCAAGGCCACGGCGGACCCTGACGCATCTTGGAAGTTCATCGAGTACCTCATGCAGCCCGAGCAGATCGTCGCGATCACGGATGCCAACGGCGCCGTTCCCGCAACGCGCTCCTCGATCGCTCTCTCGAAGAACTTCAAGCCAGGCGGACCGCTCGAGATCTACGCTAAGCAGCTCAGCTCGATCTCGGTGCCCCGCCCGCAGACGCCCGCCTACCCGGCGATCACGACCGCGTTCGCGAAGGCGATCCAGGACATCTCCAAGGGCAAGAACGTCAAGCAGGCCCTCGACGCCGCGGTGTCGACGATCGACAAGGACATCAAGTCAAACGACGGCTACCCCGTCCAAGGCTGACATGTCGACTGGCACCGCTGACGAGGGTGCCGTCTTGAGCACCGCTGCCGCCCCTCCCGGCGGCGGTGCTCGCTTGGCTGGTGCCCGGCGTCGAGAGTCCCTTGCTGCATGGCTCTTCTCGGCTCCGGGCATCATCCTCCTTACGGCGTTCCTGGTCGTCCCATTCGGGATGGCCTTGGTTTCGTCGTTCACGAACCTCCGGCTGCTCTCTCCGCTGAAGACCCGGTGGATCGGCTTCGAGAACTACACCGAACTCTTCTCCGACGAGGTCTTTCGGCGGGCCGTTCTGAACAACGCCGTCTTTGTCCTTATCGTCGTCCCGGTCCAGACGGCCTTGGCGCTTCTTCTCGCGGTGCTCGTAAATCAACGTCTCCGGGGGATGATCGTCTTCCGAACGATTTACTTCGCCCCCGTGGTCACCGTGATGGCCGCCACCGCGACGGTGTGGAGTCTCCTCTACCAGCCTGACGACGGCCTGATCAACGGCGTGTTGAAGGTCGTGACCTTCGGCACCGTTCATCCAGACTGGCTCGACTCATCGTCGACCGCGCTGCTCTCGGTCATCATCCTGTCGATGTGGCAGGGCGTCGGATTCCAGATGGTGATCATCCTTGCGGGGCTGCAGGCGATTCCACGATCTCTCTACGAAGCGGCCGATGTGGACGGCGCGTCGCCCTGGCAAATTTTCCGCCACATTACGGTGCCTCAGCTTCGCAACACGCTGCTCTTCGTCGCGACCATCACGACCATCCTCGCGTTCCGTCTCTTCGATCAGGTCTGGGCGATCCCAACCCTTCGAGGTGGGCCGCTCGACAGCACGCAAACGATGATGGTCCAAGCGGTGCAACAGGGCTGGGCAACTGGCGCCATCGGTCGGTCATCCGCGATCGCGGTGGTGTTCTTCCTGATCGTGCTCACGATCACATTGCTTTCACGACTGGTGATTCGCGAAGATCGGGAGGTCAAGTGAAACGTCGCGGCCGGACGTGGGTGACCTACACGGTGATGGTGGGATTTGCGATCTTCTTTCTCATCCCGCTGGTCTTCATGTTGGTGAGCGCGTTCAAGACCGAACGGGCCGTGATCGACGACGGGAGTTCGTGGCGAGCGCTCGTGCCAACGAACCCGACAATGCATGGTTTCCGTGCGGCCGTCGAGCGCGCCGACGTCTGGCATCTCTTCCTCAACTCGCTCATCGTGGTAGTCCCGATTGTCGTAGCGGGCATGGTGGTCAATAGCTTGATGGGCTACGCCCTCGCTCGGATGCGCTTTCGAGGCCGGGGTGTCTTGGTTGCGTTGATCGTGGCACTGACAATCATTCCGTTTCAGGCGGTGGCGATTCCGCTCTTCTATCTCGTTTCGAAGCTCGGATGGAACAACACGTACTACGTGCAGATCCTCCCCTTCATCGCCAGCCCATTCTTCACGTACCTCTTCTATACGTTCTTTCTCGGGATGCCGAAGGAACTCGAGGAGGCCGCGCGCGTGGACGGAGCTCGTCCGTTGCGGACGTTCCTTGAGATCGTCGCTCCGCTCGCAAAGCCCGCGTACGCCACATGCGCGATCCTGTCCTTTCTCTTCGCCTGGGGCGAACTCCTCTGGCCGGTCCTTGTGACTCAGGGTCCCGACGTTCGAACCCTTCCGCTCGGGATCTCGGAGTTCCAGGGGCAAGCGCCGGTCGACTGGAGCGCGATCATGGCTTTTGCAACGATCATGACCATCCCGCTCCTCATCGTGTTCGTGATCTTCCAGCGCCAGTTCGTGCGCGGCGTCGCGTCGTCTGGACTCAAGGGGTGAGCACCTCGTCGGCGGAGTTCGGCGAGGGGTATCGCCGGGCCGTCGACGTGCTGGGCGCCGCGGTTGTCTCGGAGGGCATTCTTGCGTCGACAACTGAGCGCGCCAACTATCGGCGGATCTGGGCTCGGGATAGTGTGATCTGCGGCCTCGCCGGTCTTCTTGACGGCGACGGTCGTTTGATTGATGGACTTGCGAGCACACTGTCGACGCTCCGCCGTTACCAGGGTCGGCACGGAGAGATTCCGAGCAATGTGTCGAGCGGCGGCGTGAGCTACGGCGGCCTCGCGGGACGCTCCGACGCGGCAATTTGGTACCTCGTCGGATGCGCCTGTCTGGGCCGCCTTGATCCCACGACAATCGAGGAGCACCGGACGGCAATCCGCAAAGTCTTGTGGCTGCTCGGTGCGTGGGAGATGAACCTTCGGGGCCTCGTCTACACGCCGCTCGGCGGGACGTGGGCGGATGAGTACCCACTACATGGCTACATCTTGAACGTCCAGCTCCTTCGACTTTGGGCTCTCCGAGGTCTCGAACTGGTCATGGGCGACGAGGCCGTCGTCCGAGAGGCCGACCGCGTAGAGACCGCGATTCGCACGAACTACTGGCTCGACCAGCCCGGAGGTGGCGCCTACCATCCGACGGGGTATGACGCGGCGCTTGTGCGGAGCGGGCCGTCCGAGCATTGGGTTGCGAGCTTTCACCCGGGTGGGTATTCGACGATCTTCGACGGCCTTGCCAATGCGCTCGCGCTCATGCTGGATCTCGGGCATGGCCTTGAGGTTGCGAAGGCCCTGGAGCGGGTTGAGTCGGAGACGGGGTCGGCCCTGACTCCGGCCTACTGGCCGCCAATCGCGCCCGGTGACAGTGGCTGGGACGAGGTGGCGACCTACCATGCCTTTGGTCTTCGAAACGAGCCCTACGAGTTCCACAACGGGGGACTTTGGCCGATGGTGACGGGTTGGACGGCCGCTGGCCTTGCCCGACAAGGCGATGTCGCCGCAGCGGCGCGCCTGGCGAGCGCGATCGACGATGCGAACGGGCGCCAGGGCTGGGGATTCTACGAATACACGAGCGCGCGCACCCTCGAAGCTTGCGGCGTCGCGCACACGACATGGAGCGCGGCGGCAGCGGTCATTGCCCACCGTTTCGCGGCCGACCCTGAGCACGCGAAAAAGGTTCTTGCCCTCGAAGGTTCATGATCCCGTGGCGCGTTACCCAGGGGCCCAATGATCGCTCTCGACGACTACTCCGGCAGCAGTGTCAGCGCCCGGCAGTGACGCGGGCGCACAACGCTGAAGTGCCGACGATCGAGGGTCGCGAGCGTTTCCGCGCCAAGGCGCTCGCACGTCGCAACCACGGATGCGTCGGCAATTCCGAGGGGTAGATCGCCGTATTGATCAACGAGGTCGGCGATGCGGGCCCAGTCAGAGGGTTCGACCGGTTCAACCTGGAAGTCGCCGTCGCGGAGGGACTGGGCAAACGCGAGTTCCGCATCTTGGCCGATTCGATCGCCAAGGAGGTACGCGACCTCCGCAACGACAAGCGCTGGTACGACGAGAAGCGACCCCCACCCCGTGAGGAGGGAAACACAACGTTCGTGGTTCTGGTCGCTCGTCAATGCAGCGGCGACAAGCGGGCCCGCGTCGACGATCAGCATCAATCGGGGCGCCGCTGCCGCTGACGGTCGCGGTGGCGTCTGTTGAAGACCTCAAGGACAATCTCGTCCACGCGCTCGGCGGAATCAGCCGGACCTTCCTCGCCGATCGCGAAGAATGCCGGTCGTCGTCCAGGCGACGGGGGCGGCAGGTGATGCTCGACCGCGTCTCGTACAACCACAGCGATTGGTACACCACGCCGCCGCGCCTCGAGGCGAAGACGCGCGTCGGTGTCCTCCGGCAACATGACGGTGGTTCGCTTCATGAGGGCAGCATATCGCATCATATCGGGCGGCTTCTGTGGATGGGCTGCCGGGAGCGGACAGCGACTTGCCGGCCGTGCCCATCTCTCAACCTGCTAACCCAGAAATAGAAAACCCTGCACGAGGCAGGGTTTTCCGTAGCAGACCGTAAGCCGGATTCTGTCGTGGGCAACCATCCATCTGGGACGACTGTTGCCAGTCGCCTCAAGCGGCCGACCTGGAGCTGGGCGAGCAACCCGTAGCGCTCCGACTTGGCCTTGCACCGGGTGGGGTTTACCCAGCCGACCTGTCACCAGGCCGCTGGTGCGCTCTTACCGCACCGTTTCACCATTGCCGCCCCGGCAAGCCGGGAGGCTGTTTCGTTTCTGTGGCACTTTCCCTGAGGTTTCCCTCGCTGGCCGTTAACCAGCACCCTGCTCTTCGGTGTCCGGACTTTCCTCGAGCCGACAAGTCGGCCCGCGGCTGCCTGGTCTGCCCACCGATCGTAGCCAACCGGAGCCGCCACCGCGACCGTATTGGCACAAAAGCGGCACACGGATCGCCCCCGCCGAATGAAATGGTCGACTACCGTGAAACCGGGTGGTGGTTCGGGGTGGCCCCTCGCGCGCGCGGGCGGGAGCTAGCGCCAGGCTCCGGGGCCGAGGCCGCGAAGGACGCCGACGACCCGTCCGAGAATGCGTACGTCGCCGGTGATGAGTGGCTCATAGGCATCGTTTTCGGGCTGCAGGCGAAGTCCATCAGGCTCGCGGAAGATTCGCTTCACCGTGGCCTCTTCGTCGCCGACAAGCGCGACCGCGATCTCACCGTCGTCCACCGTTGCCGTTCGGCGCACGGCCAGCAGGTCGCCGTCGAACATTCCCGCTCCGATCATCGAGTCGCCACGGACCCGCAGGAGGAAGTCGGCCTTGAATGGCGTCTCGACCCAGTCCTCGACGTTCTCGTCGGCGAGGCGCGGCATGCCGGCGGCAACAGCGCCCAAAAGGGGCAGGCTCCCGAGCGGCCGCGGTGGTGGCGCGTCGGCGGACACTTGCATCGCTCGCGGCTTCGTCGCATCGCGGTTGAGGAGTCCATCCGACTCGAGACGCGCGAGGTGCGCATGGACCGTCGAGGGCGAGGAGAGGCCGACGCCCACGCCGATCTCACGCACGGTGGGCGGGTATCCGTGACGCCCGGTGTAGTGACTGATGAAGTCGAGAATCTCGGCGCGACGGCCTGTGGGGCTCGCCATGGTGGCACTCCTTGTGTGGCCAACAGTCGAACAGTTGTTCGGATGCTATCAGGACCATCGGCGAACGCCAGCGACGCACCTGAGCACCGCAGATGGCTATAATCGACGTCCGCACGCGCTCGTGGCGGAATTGGTAGACGCGCAAGGTTGAGGGCCTTGTGACTTTAGGGTCGTGGAGGTTCAAGTCCTCTCGAGCGCATGGTGATGGGCGGGGCCGGACATTCGTGGCCGGCCCCGTTTCCATTTCACGCCCCGGTCAACCGTTTCCCTCCGGCAGCTCTGCAAAACTTCCCGGCGTCAAACGAGAGCCCAACAACGCTCATTCCACGAGGAGCCACGCGCTCGTGAACAACCATCGAACCCGGCGCGGGCGTCTTGCGACGACCGGTCCCGGCACCGAAGCCCTCGGACAGGCCGACCACGGCCTCTTTCTCCGGGGTGACGATCCAGGCTTTGTCCACACTGATCCATGGCGAGCCCTCAGAATTCTGGGGGAGTTCGTCGACGGGTTCGACACGCTCGCACGGGTTGGCCGCGCCGTGTCGGTCTTCGGATCGGCTCGCACCAACCCCGACAACCCGAACTACAAGGCCGCGGAGGCGGTCGGCCGTGGCCTCGCCGAGCGCGGATTCGCGGTCATCACCGGCGGTGGCCCAGGGATCATGGAAGCGGCCAACAAGGGCGCCGCCGAGGCCGATGGTCTCTCCATCGGCTGCTCCATCGAGCTGCAGCACGAGGCTCGTGGGAACGAGTACGCCAACCTCATGATCGACTTTCGATACTTCTTCGTGCGCAAGACGATGTTTGTGAAGTATTCGGAGGCGTTCGTCGTCTTTCCGGGCGGCTTCGGGACGCTCGACGAACTCTTCGAGCTGGTGACGCTCATTCAGACGGGCAAGGTCCAGCGTCAGCCGGTCGTCCTCTACGGGACCGAGTTCTGGAGCGACCTGCTCACCTGGGCCCGCGGACGGCTCGCCACCGACGGTCTCGTCTCACCGGAGGATCTCGACCTGCTCATCGTGAGCGACGACACGGACGAGATCTGCGAGCTCGTCACCGGGGGCGAGGGGTGAATGAACTGGCGGTCGGGTTCCTCCAACCGGGGGCCCAGACCGTCGCCACGATGGCCGAGCGGATCGCGGCGTTTCTCGAAACGGCACGCCACTAGTAGTGCACGCGGTCGGAAGTTTGGCGTGGAATCCGGCGAGCGCGACCGAGCGCAGGTGGACGCACCGCCAGGTGCGCCCACCGTCTGAAGCGTCGGCTCAAGCCGACGCGCAAGAGGACGCAGTGTCGTCCTGCATATCGGACATATTCGGGCGACCAAGGACGCGGTGTCGCGACGTGTCGCAGCCGTCGGAAACGCGTCGATGCTTCCGGCCGCGTGTACTCGGTTCTCATCACGACCTACGACGTCAACCTTTCGACGGCGGCCGACTGCCTGGCCGAGGCCCTTCGCTCCCTTCCTCGCCGCGGGGTGACGGTACGGATCGTCGATCACGACGACCGCGAGTCGCGCCGCACCCCACCGCTGATCCCACCCCCGGCCGCGACAAGGGAATACATCGACGCGCTCGGGCTCGATGTGCATCCGATTGCGAGCTTCATGGATCTGATGCACCACAAGTACGTGGTGGTCGACCGCTCGCGCGTCTGGACGGGGTCGCTGAACTGGACCGACGACGCCTTCACGCTTCAGGAGAACTGCGTCATCGGGATCGACGCGCCAGGCCTCGCGGCGTCGTTTGCCGCGAACTTCGAGGTAGCTGTGGGGGCGTCGCGACGTGAAAGGCACGGGCAAGCAGGTCGGCCCGTGGGTCGATGTGACCTTCGACAGGTCGCGCGTGCGAGTTCGCCCCTTCTTCTGTCCGGGCCGGGGAGCGAAGCTCGCGGGCGAAATCGCCGCACAGGCGGCCGCGGCCAGACGGCGCGTGGTCGTCTGCTCGCCCGTTCTCACATCCACCCAGATCTTGCGGGCCGTTCGCAACGTCGCCGTTGCCGGGAAGGTGCCCGTCACAGGCGTCGTTGACGGGACCCAAATGCGCCAGGTCCAAAATCAGTGGGCCGACCGTCCGACCGCGTCGTGGAAACTCCCCGCCTTTCACGAGCTGCTCGCTGCCGCCGAGATCTCGGGCCGCCGTTCAGTTCCCTGGAGTCCGGACTCCCCGCACGACTACATGCACGCGAAGATCGTCGTTTGCGACGACGTGACGTTCGTCGGGTCGTTCAATCACTCGCGATCAGGCGAGGAGAACGCCGAAAACGTTCTGCAGATCGAAAGCGCCGGGATTGCCGAGCTGATGGTGAGCTTTATCGACTCCACACGCAGGCGGTACGAGCCCGCTCTGCGAGCGGGTCTAGCCGAAGATCACTGAGATCAGCTTCACCACGAACGCGATGGCGTACACGTTCAGGACCGCGCCGATGTACAGCACGATCCCGAACGCGATCACCGCGGCAAACGCGAGGACGAACTTGAGGGGTGCTTTGAGCGCTGGGTTCATTGGTTCGAGATCCTACCGCCAGGCGCGGCGAGCGCGAGTGAACCTCGGCCGTCCGTAGACGGCCGATCGTCCCTTACAGCTGCCTGCCGAGGACGTAGGTCGTGACGAAAAAGAGAATCGAGACGGCCACCGTGATGCGGTCGAGGTTTCGCTCGACGATGGCGGTCGAGCCACCGTAGGCACCGCTCGAGCTGCCGACGCCGAAGGCGCCTGAGAGACCCGTGTCACGTCCACTGTGGAGGAGCACCAGGAAGACGATGAGCACGCAGAGAATCGCGTGGATGGTGATGAGGATCGCGGTCACGGCCGGCAGGGTAGCAGGCCGCCTCAGTCAGGCTCCAGTCGCGGGGTGACGCCCGCCTCCTCACGATCGCGTCGCATGGCCGCCCAGTGGATCGCAAGAAGCAGAATCCGAACGGCGACGTACACCGACAGGGCGGCGGCGATCATCCCGACGCCGATCCCGTAGCCGGGTCCCGCCCGTTCGGCCGCGCCCCGCACGAGCGAGGCTCCAATCGTCTTGACCGCGGTCACCCCGAGCACCGCCGCGAGTGCAGGCGCGAGCACCGAGCGCACGCGGTGGCGATGGCGAGGAAGCGTCGTCATGGCGATGAGGATGATGACCCCGTCCACGGTCATTCCAACGAGGAGACTGACCCCGCGGGCGAGCCATGGCCCCCAATCGGGGAGGCGATCGGCGACCGCCAAGCTCGACATCAGCGCAGAGCCGAGGACGATGGCCGAGAGCGCCAGGCCGAGCGCGAGATCGTGGACGCGCGCCATGAGGCTGGCCTTGACGCCGGGAAACGGTGGGTCGCGCCACGCACGCTCGACCGCCGTGCGCAGCCGTGAGACCAAGCTGACGCTTGTCCATGCGGTCAGAACCGCCGCGATCGCCGTGAGCGTCGGCGCAGAGCGCCCGAGCCCACCGATGCCCGCCTCGATCATCGCGCCGCCACCGGGGATCGCCCGCTCGACCGCCTGAGCGATCTCTCCCCGCAGGGTGTCGTGCCCCCGCAGCGCCCAGCCGCTGATCGACGCCACCAGCGCGAGAAGCGGAATCGTGACGATCAGCGTTCCGTATGCGAGCGCCGCGGCGTCGCGGTCGGCCTCGCCGTTCGAGTAGCGCTGGATGAGCCGGACGACCGGTTTCAGCGGGCCGGGAACGCTTGCCAAGTTGCCCGCTACGCGTTCGGAAAATGGCAGGCGACACTGTGACCGACGACGCCGGTGACAAGCGGTGGCATCTCCTGCGAGCAAACCGCCTGGGCCTTCGGGCAGCGCGGATGGAACGGGCAGCCCGACGGCGGCCGCGCCGGGTTTGGCACCTCTCCGGCGAGGACGATGCGGGGTCGCGCCCGCTCGGCGACCGGATCCGGGAGTGGAATCGACGCGAGGAGTGCCTCGGTGTAGGGGTGGCGCGGGTTTCGGTAGAGCGCCTCACTCTCTGCAACCTCGACGATGTGGCCGAGGTACATCACCGCGACCCGATCGGAGATGTGCCGCACCACGGCGAGGTCGTGGGCGACGAAGAGGTAGGTGAGCTTCAGGTCGTCCTGCAGCTCTGAAAGCAGGTTGAGGATCTGGGCCTGGATCGACACGTCGAGCGCCGAGACCGGCTCGTCGCAGATCACGAGTTTCGGGCGCAGGGCAAGGGCTCGAGCGATCCCGATCCGTTGACGCTGGCCACCGGAGAACTCGTGCGGGTAGCGGTTGTAGTGCTCGGGGCTGAGACCGACGGTCGAAAGCAGCTCCCGGACGCGCTCGCGGCGCTCGTCGCGAGTCCCGATCTTGTGGACGATCAGCGGCTCGGCGACGATGTTTCCGACGGTCATCCGAGGGTTCAGCGACGAGTATGGGTCCTGGAAGATGATTTGCATCTCGCGCCGAAGCGCGCGCAGCGTCGTGGCGTCAGCGGCGAGCACGTCAACGCCCTCGAAGCGCACCTCCCCGGAGGTCGGCTCGATGAGGCGGAGGATGCTTCGCGCGGTGGTGCTCTTGCCACAACCGGACTCCCCCACGAGCCCGAGCGTCTCGCCTGAGCGAATCTCGAAGCTGACCCCGTCGACCGCGCGCACCGCGCCCACCTGACGCTGAAGGAGGCCACCGCGGATCGGAAAATGCTTAACGAGGTCGCGAACCTCGAGCAGTGGCGCCTCGATCGTCGCCGCACTGGGAGCGGCCGACTGTGGGGCGGTCGTCACGACGCGCCGACCATCGCGAGTCGTTCGTTCCACGCGTCCTCCGCCCGCAAGCAGGCCGAGCGATGCTCGCCGTCAAGCGTGACGAGCTCAGGCACGTCAACGTGGCAAATCGGGCGCGCAGCGAGGCAACGCGGGTGAAAGGCGCAGCCCGACGGGCGGTTGATGAGCGAGGGCGGGCTCCCTGGAATCGGGATCAGGGCGGCGGAGCGGTCGCCATCCAGGCGCGGGATCGAGTCGAGGAGACCCCACGTGTAGGGGTGGCGAGGGGCTGCGAAGATCTCCTCAGCCGTGCCCTGCTCGACGATGCGGCCGGCGTACATGACGGCAATCCGGTCGGCCACTCGGGCGACGACACCGAGGTCGTGCGTGATGATGATGATCCCGGCATCGAACTCCTGCTGGAGTTTGGCCAGCAAATCAAGGATCTGGGCCTGGATGGTGACATCGAGGGCGGTCGTCGGCTCGTCGGCGATCAGGAGCTTTGGGCTGCAGGCGAGCGCCATCGCGATCATGATCCGCTGGCGTTGTCCACCTGAGAACTCGTGCGGGTAGTCGTCGAGGCGGCGCGCTCCGTCGCCGATCCCGACGAGGCCGAGCAGCTCGCCAGCGCGGTCGCGGGCTGCGGACCTCGACAGGCCCTCGTGCAGCTCAAGCGACTCGGTGATCTGCGACCCGATCGAAAAGACCGGGTTGAGCGCCGTCATCGGATCCTGGAAGACCATCGCGACTTCGTTTCCCCGCACCCGGCGCATTTCGTCGCCCGAGAGTCCGAGCAGGTCCCGCCCGCCGAGGCGCACCTCGCCGCGGATCCGCCCGGGGGGAGTCGGCACGAGCCGCATGATCGCGAGGGCGGTCACGCTCTTACCGGATCCGGACTCCCCGACGATCGCGAGCGTCTCGCCAGCCCGCACGTCGAAGCTCACGTGGTCAACGGCTTTCACGGTGCCGTCGTCGGTATCGAACTCGACCGAGAGGTCGGAAATCTCCAGGAGCGCCGCATCTGGGCCCACATGGGGGCTCGTCGCCTGGTCGGTCACACGGGGATTGAATCATGCCCCGGGGCGTTGCATGTGAACGCGGTTTACGCACGGAATACCCCCGCTCCTCTACTCTTTCAGACAGTCTGCCGATAGGCGTCCTACAGTGCCTTTCAAACGCGGTACCGAACCTCGCGTCAGCAGCGCCAACGAACGCGCTCACGCGGCCTCGAAAACCAAAGGGGGAATCCCGATGCAAGACAACCATCGACGGAGCATCCGAGCGGCCATCCTTCCGCTCGCCATGCTTGGTGGAGCGATTTTGGCCGGTTCCGCGATGGCGGTGCCGGGAAACATCGTGGTCGTCGGCGAGGACCAGGCGCCTGAAGGCCTGAACCAGGTGGATCTCGGCGGCGCGACGGTCGTTACCCACCGCGTGCTCTGCCCGGTCCAGTGCGAGAACCTCCTCGGCTTCGATGCCAAGACCTTCCAGTACACACCGGTGCTCGCCGAGACCGTGCCCTCGACCACCAATGGCCTCGTGAAGACCTCGCCGAAGTTCACGGTGACCTTCAAGATCCGCAGGGAGGCCAAATGGTCCGACGGCGTGTCGGTCACGAGCGCGGACGTCAAGTTTACGGTCGACCAAATGCTCGACCCGAAGTTCAAAGCCGCAAGCCGTACCGGCTTTGACCAGATCGCCTCGGTCGAAACTCCCGACGCCCAGACCGCAGTGGTGATCTTCAAGAAGCCGTACGCGCCATGGCGCGACGTCTTCTCGCCATCGGGTGGGGCGATCCTGATCCCAAAGCACATCGTCGAGGGCAAAGACTTCAACACCCTCTGGAACGGCGACGACCCGAAGGTCGTCATCGGTACGGGCCCGTACGTGATTGATTCCTTCAAGAAGGACGAGAGCGCGGTCCTCCTGCCGAACACCAAGTACTGGGGATCCACGAAGCCGAAGCTCGACAAGATCGTCTTCACCTTCTTGAAGTCGACCCAGACCCAGGACGTCCAGTTCCGAAGCGGCGAGATCAACTGGATACAGACGCCGGTCTTCGCGCTCATCCCCGAGCTGCGCAAGATCGACAAGACCAAGGTTGACGCTCCCTCCGGATTGACCTGGGAGCACCTGGCGTTTAACCAGGAGAACCCGGTCATGAAGGACATCAACGTGCGCCGTGCCATCGCCTATGCGATCAACCCGGCCGAGCTGATCAAGCGCTCAACCGGCGGTTTCACGAAACCGCTCTTTAGCTTCCTCCTGCCGGAGCAGCGGCCGTACTACAAGCCCTCCTGGGCGAAGTACAAGACCAACCCGGGCGCCGTTGCCAAGGCGCTGACCGCATCGGGCTACCGCAAGAACGGCAAGGGCATCTGGGCCAAGGGCGGCAAGGAGCTGAACATCACGTTCACCACCATCGCCGGCAACAGCACGCGTGAGAACAACTTCAAGCTCATGAAGGCCCAACTTGCCAAGGTCGGCATCAAGATGACCCCGATCTTCGACGAGAACTTCTTCGACGCCAACGGCCCGAACAACACCGGCAAGTACATGGTCGCCGAGTTCGCGTTCTCAGGCAGCTCGGACCCGAGCCAATCACAGCTCTTCCGCAGCGACGTGATCCCGACGAAGGCGAACGGCTTCTCGGGTCAGAACACGTACCGGATCAAGGACAAGACACTGGACTCGCTCCTCAACCGCGCGGACCAGGCCCTCGCCATCCCGACCCGAGTCTCCCTCCAGAAGCAGATCCAGGATCGCATCGCGAGCAACTTGTACCTCGTCCCGCTCTACCAGCGTCCCGAGGTGACGGCCTACGCCGACAACCTGCAGGGCGTGATCGTTAACCCGACGCAGATCGGCGCGGCGGACAAGACCGAGAACTGGCTCTACATCGGCGGCAAGGCCTCCAGGTAGCGCGAACGGCAGCGGTGGGTCGGCGCCTTGCGGCGTCGGCCCACCCCGCCTGACCATCGGCCTGAATAGTGATCACCTTCGCGATCCGGCGACTGCTCGTCGCGATCCCGACCCTGCTCCTTGCGAGCTTGCTGATGTTCACGATCCTGTACCAGGTCGGGGATCCCATCGGAAAGCTCCGGGGCCAGAAGATCGACGCAGAGGAGGTCGGCCGACTCCTCCGTGAGAACGGCTTCGACAAGCCGTTCCATGAGCGCTATTGGCACTGGCTGAGCGGCTTCGTCCGAGGCGACTGGGGGACATCGTTCCAGTCAAACCGGTCGGTGTTCAGCGAGGTGATGGACCGCATGCCGGCCACGCTCGAGCTGCTCGGGGTCGCGCTCGTCGTGACGCTCCTGATCGCCGTCCCGGTCGGCCTCCTCGGGGCGCGATTTCGCTATTCGCTCTTTGACAACCTCGCAAGCGGCCTCTCTTACCTGGGCTTTGCGACCCCGACGTTCTTCCTGGGCCTGATGCTGCAACTCATGGCCATTCAGATGAAGGAGACCGGCTGGGGAGTGATCCTTCTCGTGATCGGCATCGCGCTGATGCTCGCAAGCCTGCGTAGGACGATGCGACGATCCCATTGGACCCTCGCCGCGGTGGGTGCCGGCGTCGCCGTCCTCGGCATCGTGTTCTTCCGCTTTCACCAGGGCGACTTGTTCTTGAACACTGCCCAGCGAACGACCTCGTATGAGGACAACGGCCTTCTCTCCCTCGACCACCTGCGACATCTTGTGCTTCCGGTTTTGACGATCACCCTGATTTCGATCGCGACCTGGAGCCGTTACCTGCGCTCGTCGATGATCGACGTGCTCAACCAGGACTACCTTCGAACCGCCCGCGCGAAAGGGCTGAGTGAGCGACGGGTGATCTACCGCCACGCGATGCGAAACGCGATGATCCCGCTCATCACGATCATGGCGATCGACGCCGCGGCACTCTTCCAGGGCGCGATCATCACCGAGACGGTGTTCGCGTGGCCCGGCATCGGAAGCACCCTGATCACCGCGGTCAAGGACCAGAACATTCCCGTGGCGATGGCGATCGTGATGATCGGGGCGACGATGGTGGTGCTCTTCAATCTCGTCGCGGACGTCGCCTACTCCATCGCCGACCCTCGGATCCGGCTCGCGTGACGCCTCACTCCGCACTCGAACCGCCCGCGGCCGCCCCTCCGGTTGGGCCACCCCAGATCGCGAGTCGCACGCAGCTCCAGATCTTCTGGAGTCGCTTCCGCCGCCACCGGATCGGCCTGATTGCCTCGGCAGCCCTGCTGCTCCTGACCCTCATGACGATCATCTATCCGTTCGTCGCGCCCTTCTCGTGGAACGGCACAGACGAGTTCCACCAGAAGGAGTCGCCCGGCTGGCCGCACATCTTCGGGACGGGTGACCTCGGCGAGGATATCTTCGCGCAGGTCATGTATGGCGGACGTACGTCACTCCTGATCGGGTTCGCCGCGGCTGTTGTCGCCGTGGTCGTCGGCGCGCTTTCCGGTGCGGTCGCGGGCTACGCGGGTGGCGTAGCCGACAGCGTGATCTCGCGGATCACCGACATTTTCCTCACCCTCCCTGGGCTTGCCACGCTCGCCGCGCTGGCGGCCGCAGTCGGCAAGCTCAGCATTCCGGCCATCGTGCTGATCATCGCCGCGATCTCCTGGATGACGGTCACCCGTCTGATTCGAGCCGAGTTCATTTCGCTTAAGGAGCGCGACTTCGTTCAGGCCGCCCGCGCGTCAGGGGTGCGCCCCTGGCGGATCATCTGGCGCCACATTCTCCCGGGGGCCGTCCCGGTGATCGTCGTCTCCGCGACGCTGCTCGTAGGAACCGCCATCATCCTGGAGGCGACGCTGTCGTTTCTCGGGATCGGCCTCGCCTACATCGACAACCCCTCCTGGGGAAACATCATCCAGCACTCCCAAGACGGTGTGCTCGTCGGGCGCTGGTGGGGGGTCGTCTTCCCGGGCGCCATCATTGTCTTGACGGTCCTCTTTGTGAGCTTCCTCGGCGATGCCCTGCGCGACGCGCTCGACCCGCACGGCCACAGCGCCACCTCGAAGGACCAGGCCTAACGCTCGAGCGCTTCGAGAGCGCCAATCGGCCCGAACGCGACGATGGCGTCGCCGGTTCGGAGACGGGCGTCCCCGGGTGGTGGGGCAAGGATCGTCCCGGCGGCGCGGCGCAGTGCAAGCGGCGTGATACCGCTTGAGGTGGGACACGCCTCTGAGACGAGGCGGCCGTCGAGCATTGACCCTTCTCGGACCTGGATTTCCTCCACCCGCAGGCCTGTCGTCGTGTGCGCGAGGTCGAAGAAGTCGATCACCGACGGGTGCAGTGAGAGCGCGGCCATGTGGCTTCCTGAAAGGGCGTATGGCTGGACGACGCGGTCGGCCCCAGCTCGGACGAGTCGATCGACCGACTCGGGTCGGGACGCACGCGCAACGATCGTCAGATCGGGGCTCATGGCCCGCGCCGTGAGGGTGATGTAGACGTTCGTCGCGTCCGAGTCGACCGCGCACACGAGGCTCCGCGCGCGATCGATGCCGGCGTCGCGCAGCACGGCTTCCTCGGTCGGGTCGGCGATGCGGTGGACGACCTCGTCACGCTCCATCGCCGGCTGAAGTCGGTCGTCGATGTCCAAGACGATGAACGGCTCACCTGCCGCGGCGAACTCAGCTGCGGCCGCGCGCCCGACTCTCCCGTACGCGCAGATGATGTGGTGCCCCGACATGGCGTCAACTTTGCGTCGCACCTGATTCTCCCTGAGAAGTCCTGAAAGATGTCCGCTGACGACAAGCTCCGTCAGCGTTCCGAGCACGACGAACACGGCCCCGAGGCCGAAGAAGAGCGTCGACGCCGTGAAGAGTTGCCCTCCGACGTCAAGCGGCTGGACTTCCCGAAAGCCCACCGTGGTGAGCGTGATGGCCGTCATGTAGAAGGCATCCGAGAGGCTCCAGCCGAAGACCAGCCAGTAGCCAAGCGTGCCGTAGGCGATCGCGCTGGCAAGGAGCGCAAACGGCAGACGAAAACGCCGGAGGATCGCCGAGAGGCTCAGGCGATGGCGCTGCCGCAGCCGGGCCAGCCGCGTGGTGATCAGGATGCCTCCCCTTCCGACTCCTTGAGGCCCTCCGGGAGGTCGTCCCGAGCCGCGGTTTGGCTGCCGCCGCCCGACGGGCCGACCTGGTTCACGGGGCTGAGGACGCCGATCCGGCCGACGGGCTCGGACAGGAGCCGCCCGATCGGGCTCGCGACGACACCACGCGAGCCCAGTTCGCTCATCAGGGCAGGCAGCCGTTCGGCGGCAACGGCGAGCAGGAGCCCACCGCTCGTTTGGGGGTCAAAGAGCAGCGTTCGAGCACCCTCGGTGATCTGGTCGGCGAAGTCGACGTGCTCGGCCAGGAACGCGCGATTGCGCTCGGTGCCGCCAGGGACGTGCCCCGCCGAGATCAGCTCAAGGGCCCCCGGGAGCGCAGGGATGCGATCCACGCGGAGGGCTGCGCCGACGCCGCTTGCGGCGGCGAGCTCGTGAAGGTGTCCGAGGAGTCCGAAACCCGTCACATCGGTCGCGCAACGGACCCCGGCCGCGAGCGCGGCCGCACTGGCCGCCGCATTCGTTTGCAGCATCGAGGCGACCGCCGCCGCCGCGACTGGTTCGGGCGCGATCTCTGCCTTCATGCCTGAGGCGATGGCCCCGATACCAAGGGCTTTCGTGAGGACGAGCATGTCCCCTGGCCTGCCGGCGGCGTTCGTCATCATCTGGGCTGGATCGACCGTGCCGATCGCGACGAGCCCGTACTTCGGCTCGGCGTCGTCAATCGTGTGGCCGCCGAGAACCGGACACCCGGCTGCGAGGGCAACCTCCGCTCCGCTCCGCATGATCTCGCCGAGCACCGAGAGATCGCCGTCCTTGGGAAACGCCGCGACCGCAAGCGACATGAGGGGGGTCGCGCCCATGGCGTAGAGATCCGAGAGCGCGTTCGTCGCGGCGACTGCGCCGAACGTCGCGGGGTCGTCGACGATGGGAGTGAAGAAGTCCACCGTCGCGACGATCGCAAGGTCGTCGCGAACGCGAATGACGGCGGCGTCGTCGCTCGTCGCCCCGCTGACGAGGATATTGGGGTCGAACGGGACACCTGGAAGAGCAGCAAGAACCTCACGAAGCTGGCCTGGACCGAGCTTGCAGCCGCATCCCGCGCCGTGTGCCATCTCGGTCAGTCGCATTGCCCTCCCCGCCGTCATTGTCAAGCCACCCTCGCGGCGCAGACTCGCATACGCCCTGTCGCAGCGGCAAACTGACGGGTTGTGGATCAAACCCAGGTGCCAATCAACGTCCGCGAGTACCCGCACTGCTTCGTCTGCGGGTCTGAAAATCCGTCGGGTCTCGGCCTGCACATCTACCGCGACGGCTTCGATGCGATCGCGTCGTTTACTCCGGGGCAGACGCACCAGGGCTATCCGGACCGCCTGCACGGTGGGCTCGTCGGCCTGCTCGTCGACGAGATGCTGGTCTACGCGGGCGCCCCGTACGGGCTCCTCGCCATGACGGCGAAGGTGCGCTACTGGTTGCGCAAACCGATCCCGCTCGGCGAGCCACTCGCGCTCCGCAGTCGCCTCATCCAGCAAAGCGACCGTGGCTACCGGGCGACGGTCACGCTCCATCTCCCCGATGACGTGCTCGCCGCCGAAGGAGAAGGGATGTGCGTCCTGCGCCGCGCCCCCGCGGGCTGAGTACCATCGGGAGTCACCCACGACACCACCCAGGAGCCCCCACGTTGAGCGACCGCCTCGTGCGCCTCGGCCACAGCCCCGATCCCGACGACGCATTCATGTTCTACGCACTCGCCGAGGACCGGATTGCCACCGACGGCTTTCGCTTCGAGCATCTGCTTCGCGACATCGAGACGTTGAACCGTTGGGCGATGGAGAGCCGGCTTGAGATCACCGCCATCTCGGTCCACGCGTACGCCTACCTCGCCGATCGTTACCAGCTCCTGCCGCACGGGGCGTCGATGGGCGACCGCTACGGGCCGATTGTGGTGGCGCGGGAGGCACTCGACCTCGACGAGCTCCCGCGGCTTCGGGTGGCGATCCCCGGCACCATGACAAGCGCGTTTCTCCAGCTGCAGCTCGCGGTCGGGCGGATCGCCGACCCGGTGATCGTGCCGTTTGACGAAATCCTGAACGTCGTGGAGCGTGGAGAGGTCGACGCCGGGCTTGTCATCCACGAGGGCCAGCTGACCTACGAGACCCAGGGCCTCACGTCGATTCTCGACCTCGGCATCTGGTGGGACGAGCTGACCGGGGGCCTGCCGCTTCCCCTCGGGGCCAATGCCGTCCGCCGCGACCTGGGTGAGGATGTCAACCGTCGACTCTCGAAGGTCCTCCGGGCAAGCATCGCCTACGGCCTCGACAACCGGGCCGGCGCGCTCGCGTACGCCGCGCAGTTCGGTCGGGGTCTTGACGACCCGCTCGCCGATAAGTTCGTGGGGATGTACGTGAACGACCGGACCCTCGACTACGGAGACGACGGAAAGCTCGCCGTCGCGGAGCTGCTTCGTCGCGGTCGCGAGGCTGGCCTGATCGACCGCGAGGTACCGGTCGACTTCATCGAGGACTGACCGTGACCCGCGACTGGGACGCCGAGATCGATCGGTGGACCGAGCGTTTCCGCGACGTCCCAGACGCGCCTGAGCCGTTCTTGACGGCGATCCGCGAGGGGTGGACGGCGCAGGCGCGGGCGACGCTTGCCGCGCAAGCACAGGCAGAGGCCGAGCGCCAAGCGGCCTACCGAGCCCAGATTGCGGCTGCCGGCGTCGACCTCGTTCGCTTTGACGCGAAGCAGGGTCAATGCGCCGTCTGCGTGAAGTACGTCGGGAAGGCGTTCTCCCTCTCCGGCGAGGTCGAGGGCCTCCCGCCCCCTCCCCCGCTCCCGATCTGCCCAGCCTGCCGCCACACGTTGAACCTCCTGACGCCGTTCTTCATGCAGAGCCTCGACCTCGATTTGGACGACCTCGTGGCCGACGCACAGCCCTTCGTCGACGGCTGACTGAACGACCGTACCGCGGCGAGTTTCACATCGTGACACTTTGCTGCCAGGAGGCCCACTCAGAATGAGCGAGGATCGCCCGCCTCGGTTGTGTCAGACACGCCATCGCTGACGGCGGGCTGTTTCGGCGTTTCGACATTTGGCGAAAGGATTGGTTCGGAACTCCTCCGAACGTCGAAGGCCGCCCCACCCGTGGCGCTCGTACGCTCACTGGCGATGGGGCCACCGGCCCCGACCATCGAACAAGGAGCGGTCCACTTTGCGACGACGACGGATCCTCGCGCTACCCCTCGCCGCGATCGCGGCGCTTGCCATCGCCCCCGCGGGCGCCCTTGGCGCCGCCGGGGACCCGGTTACCGTCGGCCCGGTCGACACCATTTGGGTCGTCATTGCCGCCGTCCTCGTCCTCTTCATGCAAGCCGGGTTCGCGATGCTGGAGATCGGCCTTTCGCGGATGAAGAACGCGGGCGCCGTCGCCGCGAAGATCATCTTCAACCTGGCGATCGCGCTCATCATGTTCTGGGCGCTCGGTTTTGCCCTCGGCTTCGGAACCAGAGGCGACGGGACCGTGAACGGCTTCGTCGGAGCGTCCGGATGGTTCCTTGACCTCGACGCGACCTACACCTTGGTCAGCAACGCGCCGATCGCGGCGCAGTTCCTCTTCCAGGTGGTCTTTGTCGCCGTTTCGCTGGCGATCGTTTGGGGCGCCATGCTCGACCGCACGAAGTTCGCCGTCTACGCGATCTTCGGGATCATCTTCGCTGGTGTCATCTACCCCATCGCGGCCCACTGGAGCTTCGGTGGCGGATGGCTCGCCCAAGACGGGTTCATCGACTTCGCCGGATCGTCGGTTGTCCACCTCCAGGGTGCGCTCGCCGCACTCGCCGGGACGCTCCTGCTCGGCCCCCGCATCGGAAAGTTCGGCAAGGACGGCAAGGCGATTCCGATCCCCGGTCACTCGATCCCGCTCGCCATTCTCGGCGTGCTGATCCTCTGGGTCGGCTGGATGGGCTTCAACCCAGGCTCGTTCCTCGGCGCGTTCAATGGAGACTCCGGCGTCGGCTTTGCAGACGTTGCCGTCAACACGAACCTTGCAGCGGCCGCAGGCCTGATCGGCGCGACGCTCTCCGCGATGTGGCTCTTCAAGACGATCGACGTCAGCCAGATGGGCAACGGCGCGATCGCAGGTCTTGTTGCGATCACCGCTCCGTGTGCCTTCGTCGATCCATGGGCAGCGCTCGTGATCGGCCTCGTCGCCGGCCTTATCGTTCCGCCGCTCGTCATGCTGGTCGACCGGCTACGGATTGACGACCCGATCGGTTGTCTCCCGGTGCACGGTGTCGCTGGCATCTGGGGAACCCTGGCGGCCGGCATCTTCGCCGAGACCGACCGCACCGCGGTGCTTGCCAAGTTCGCCGCATTCCCCTACGAGAAGGGCCTCCTCTACGGCGGCGGGCACCAACTCTGGGTGCAGGTCTACGGTGTCGCGGCAACCGCAGCGTTCACATTCACGGCCAGTTTCCTGGTCTTCTACGTCATCAAGAAGACCATTGGCATGCGCGTCAGCGAGGCCGATGAGCTTCGAGGACTGGACATCTCGGAGCACGGCATGTTCGGATACCCCGAGCGTTTCATCGAGGTCCCGGGTGCTGAGCCCGAGGAACACCACATCGCTGGGGCGGCAGTAAGCGGACTCGTGGCATCATCTGCGGGTACGGCGACCGGGTCTCAGAAGGAGAACACCCAGTGAAAAAGATCGAGGCATACATCCGGCATGAAGCCTTCGACGAGATTCGGGATCGGCTCGCCAACATGGGCCTTCCCTCAATGACCGTCAGTGAGGTGAAGGGCTCGGGTCGCCAGAAGGGCTTCACCGAGAGCTACCGAGGGGCGAAGACAACCATCTTCCTCCGGCCAAAGCTCAAGCTGGAGATGGCCGTAGACGACTCGGACCTCGAGCGGGCGGTCGACGTCATCCTCGAACTCGCCCACACCGGCGAGCCAGGTGACGGGAAGATCTTCATCATCGCGATCGAGGATGCGATCCGCGTCCGCACCGGGGAACGGGGCGCCATCGTCCTCGAACCCCACCAGGACGATCACGCCTAGCGGCATCTGAGGGTCGCACCGGCCAGCGTGGCGGTGCGACCCTCGTGGTTGAAACTCAAGCGGGAGCCGCGGCGGATCTGAGATGGATCACGACCTCGAGCCCCGCGTCTGGGGGCCCGAGTAAGGCAACCGTGCCACCGTCGGCGGAGACGAGTCGCAGGACGATCGCAAGCCCGAGGCCTGAGCCGCCAGTGCTGGACGCGCCGCGCCAGAAGCGATCGAATGCTCGGGCGCGATCGGGCGCCGACATTCCCGGCCCCTGATCGCGGACCCGCAGCACGACCTGGCCCGCCTCCTCGCCTGCCGCAATGGTGACCGTCGAGCCAGCGGGCGCCACCTCCAGGGCGTTCTCAATCAGGTTGTCGAGCACTTGGCGAAGTCGGTCAGTCGTGGCGCGGGCCGGGAGTGACTGGGGGCAGACGGCGGAGATGATCACATCTCCCTCACCCGCGAGAGCCGCCCACACCTCGCAGCGATCGCGAGCGATCGCTGCCACATCGGCAAGGCCAGGTGGGGCCTCAGCCGCGTCGGCGCCCGCGAGGGACAGCAAGCCGGACACCAGCCGTGCGAGCCGTTCGACCTCCCGGAGCGCACCGTCGACCTGGGCCTGCGACTGCCCTGGCTCGATTGCTTCGAGTCGAAGTCGGAGCGCCGCGAGCGGTGTTCGCAGCTGATGAGAGGCGTCGGCGACAAACGTCTGCTGCGAGCGCATCAGCGCCTCGAGGCGGGCGACCATGTCGTTGAAACTCGACGCGAGCGAGCGCACCTCAGGTGGGCCGTCGACTGTCGCGCGAACGCTCAGGTCGCCACGCCCGGCAGACCCGGCCGCCCGCTCAAGGCGCGCGAGAGGCCGAGCGATCTGTCGAACGAAACGGAGTCCAACGGCCGAGGCAGCCGTGAGCACGGCGACGGCAATCCCTCCGAGCATCAACCAGTACCTGTGGACGCGTGCCCGGAGCTCAGACTCGGGGTAGGTGATGCGAACGGCCCCCGCAATCGACCCGGCGCTCGACACCGGAACTGCCACGTAGATCAGTTGCGCGCTGAGGGTGTTCGAAAAGCGTGAGCCGGTCGCGACGGTTCCCGCGAGCGCGGCGCCAATCTCGGGACGCGACGCAAACGAGCGGGGGCCGGCCCCGGGCTCGCCGGTGTCGATCGCTGACTGTCCCGCGCGGTCGACCACCACGACCCGCCCATCGCGGGCCCGGAATGCGCTCGTGAGGTACGCGCTCACGCCGCGGGCATCGAGCGGGCGATCGCCTCTCAGCGAGTCGGACACGAAGGAGGCGATGCGTACGGCGTCGCGCTCAAGGCGAAGCGAGAGCTCCCGACGCTCGCTACGCTCGTAGAAGATCGCGAGCGGGATCTCGAGCGCGAGCAGGACGACCAGCGCGAGTGAGAGATAGGCGACGAGAAGTCGGCGGCTCACGATCGATCAGCCGCGAAGCCGAAACCCAACGCCGCGAACCGTCTCGATCCAGCCGGGGTCGTCGAGCTTTCGCCGAAGCGATGCCACGTGGACATCGATCGTCTTGGATGCGCCGTACCAGGAGGTCTCCCAGACGCGCTCCATCACCTGCGCACGCGTGAAGACTGCCCCCGGCTCAGATGCGAGGAGCGCCAAGATGTCGAACTCCTTGACGGTCAGGTCGATCTCAGCCCCGTCCAGGTCGACGCGACGCGCCCGTTGGTTGATGGTGAGCGGCCCGACGGCGACGGTCGATCGGCCCTCCTGGGGGCCGGTGCGTCGAAGGACGGCTCGCATCCGGGCGACGAGTTCTCGGACCCCGAACGGCTTGACGATGTAGTCATCTGCCCCAAGTTCAAGGCCGATCACTCGATCAACCTCTTCGCTGCGGGCGGTCATCATGATGATTGGTGTCTGGGACCGCTTTCGAAGCTCCTTGCACACCTCGTACCCGTCGATGTCCGGCAGCCGGAGATCGAGTAGGACGAACTCCGGCGGCGCGGCGTCGAGGGCGCCGCGGCCGGTCGCGACGCGCTCGACGTCGAACCCCTCGCGCTCGAGGGCAGCGGTGAGCGGCTCGGCAATGCCGTCGTCGTCTTCGACAAGGAGTACGCGCATCGCTTACGTGAAGCGCCCCGTGCGGGGCGGGCTTCTCCAGTGCTCGGGTGCGGGAGAGTCTTGCAGAGCCCGGCCCGCCCGAATCCGGGCGTCGTGGCGCATGTCCAGAAGCCTCGATCGCTCTTGGCAGTTCCTTTACTCGAATCCTGGCATCGTCAGGGATGTGATCCGTCTGAAAAGGAGCGTTCGGTGTCCACACACCTCACCCGTATCTCGACCATTGCCCTCGCAGGCCTCGCTGCGGTCTCGCTTGGCGTCGGCTCTACCCTGGCAAGTGGTGGCGCAAAGAAGTGGGCGCCGAAAACTGGCGCCGCGTATGCCGCGTGGACCAAGTCGAGCGGTCTCAACGGTAAATCGGCTCGCTGGGCCGCGGACGTCGACCGGGATGGTCTGCGCAACTGGGGTGAGTTTCGTAGTGGCACCAACCCACGCGACGTCGACTCAGACGACGACAGCGTCAACGATCTGCTCGAAGATGGCGATCACGACGGCTTGACCAACGGCGTCGAGTATCGCCTGCGTACGAACCCCCGCCGAAGCGACGACCTCGGCGAGATCCGCCAGGGTGAGATCGAAGTGAAGGGCACCGTCCAGAGCTTCCTCGCGCCGACCGCGACGACCGCCGGCGTCCTCTCGTTCACGTTGGGCAACGGCGCGTCGACGCTCGACATACCGGCTGGCGCGACGCTGAGCGGGGGCGACCTCCTCGTCCCCGGCGCGTTCGTCGAGGTCGAGATCGAGCGTGACGGGACCGCGACCATCGTCAAGGTCAAGAGCGAGGATGACGACGAGCGTTCGACGGGAAGCGGCGGCGATGATCGAGGGGGCAAGAGCGGGAGTGGTCGTGGAGGCGACCACCGCGACGACGGCCGCTCAGGTTCGGGCAGCGGACACGACGACTGATCGTCGAGGTGCACGCGGGTTTCCGATGGTGGGACACGCTTGGCGTGGTGTCCCACCATTCGAGACTCGGATCCGTCGAGTCCGCTCGACGGTACGCGGCTACTTGACCCGTGCGGTGGGCTTCGCGATCGCGAGGCCCTGTCCGCCCGCGTTGCGGGTCCACGAAAGGCACGTCACGCGCTGGCGGAAGTCGTCCTCGTCAAGGCGGTGCACCCTGCCCGTCGATTGAGGGATCGGCTCGAGCTGCCAGCCAGCGAGCTGGGTGATGTCCGCCCGAAGTTGGCGACTGGGCAATTCCGTGTCGGGGTCAGGGAGCTCGGGGGTCGCCCAAAACCAACGGTAGTAGGTGCGCCCCTTGCTCCCGCGCCACTTGCCCCGCTCGCACCGCAGCTTCTCCCCAACCCGGACCGCGCCGCGCACGCGGGGGCGACGGGAGGGCCCTGGGGCAAGCGTCGGATGGCCCGAGACGATGAAGTGCGCCATCCCGGGCGCCGATGCGAACACCGCGGGAACCCCGGGAGCATCGCACCCGTCGGTGCCGAAGCTCGTCACGCCAAGCAGGCGCCAGCCACCGGGGGTCTGCGCAAGGAGCGGGCCACCGCTATCGCCGTGACAGGCAACACCGGACCCGCGAACCGGGTCGACCACGCAGGTCATCAGCCCGACCACGAAAAAACGTCCGTTCACGCGCTCGCACTGATCGTTCGAGATGATCTGCAGATCGGCCTCCCGAAGCGTGTCCGAGAGGATCTCAACGGCGTCGGTGAACGGGCCCGGCGTGACCTGACGGATCGCCCCCCAGCCGATCATCTTGGCGGCGCTCCCTGGAGCAACCGCAGCCATCTCGGATGCACCGAGGAGCGCGATCGGTGGCGAGCTCGCGGCGCGGGCGAGCTCGACGATCCCGATGTCGTAGGGAATGGTGTCCGAGTCTGAGCCATTGCCAAAGCGAGGCTCATGGCCGTAGGCGCGGACGGCGATCTGCTCGCCGTCGCTTGCCGACAGGCGCGAGCGTCCGACGATTACCCGGAACTGCCGCGGGCTTCCGAGTCCCTCAAGGCAATGGGCGGCCGTCACGACGCGCTTCGGGGCGATGAGAACGCCGCCGCAGAACTGTCCACTGGGCGCGTTCTCGGGACGCACGGAGTTGGAAACGAGCGCGACCATCCACGGGTATGCCCCCGGTTGCGCCACCCGACCATCGATGATCGCGCTCGCAGGCGCCGCCGAGACGACGCATGCAAGGCCGACGAGTACGGCCGCCGCCGCGCGGCGAAATGATCGCAACTGGCGAGTCAACGCTGACACCACCCGGCTCGGGATTTCACGGACGGAGTCGTGCCTTCCGATCATCCGTCCCACGCGACGAAGATAGCACCGTCACCGTCGATGGCCCGGGGCAGCGGGTCTCAGCCGGCGGGAGCGGCGGTTGGCAAGGTAAGGCGGAACATGCTGCCGCCCCCCGGTCCGTCCGAGACCGTGAGATCCCCGCCAAGGGCTCGTGCGAGCTGACGCGAGGTCGCCAGTCCAAGCCCCGTTCCGTACTGCCCGTCCGGCGTCACGGTCGAGCGGAACGCTTCGAAGATCGCCTCACGCTCACCTTCGGGAACACCGGGGCCCGTATCGAGGACATCGACGCGCGCCCCGATCCCGCTGCCGCTTCGAAGTAACACCGTCACGAGGCCTCCTCGCGGGGTCCAGCGCAGTGCGTTGTCGACGAGGTTCGCGACGATCTGACCGACCCTGGCGGAGTCGGTCTGCAGCGTCAGGCCCGGCCGGAGCTGGCGTTCGAGGCGAACGTCGCGCTCCGCCGCGACCGACTGGTTCAGGTCACAAACCTGGGCGACAACCTCGGCTGGGTCGATCTCTTCGATATCGAGGCGAATCCGGTCGGCCTCCATCTTCGCAAGGTCGAGGAGATCGGCGACGAGGTTCTCGAGGCGGCCGGCTTCTGACTCGATCGCGCCGAGCGAGCGGGAAACGTTCTCCTCGGGAACGATGCCATCGGCAAGGGCCGCCGCGTGGCCGCGAATGGCGGTGAGCGGTGTTCGCAGGTCGTGCGTCACGCGCATCAGGAAGTCGCGTGCGAGGCGGTCCCGCTCGGCGAGCTCGGCCACCATGCGGTTGAAGCTTGTTGCCACGCGGTCGATCTCGGCGGTGCCAGCATGGCCCATGGTGATCGAGCGATCACCTTCGGCCACGCGCTGGGTCGCGCGGGCGAGCAGACGCAGAGGCCGCGTCACGCGACGCGACAGCGCGGTCACGAGAAGCAGCGCGATCGTGAGGCCGGCGGCTGCGGCCAGGAGTACCCGAGGGAGGATGTCCTTCCACGCGGATGAGACCTCCGCGCGTGGGCGAGCGATGACCAAGGAACCGATGGTGTTATCACCGATCGCGATTGGTGCCGCCGAGGCGAGGTAGACGGTACCCCCGCCCCCCAACTGAACCGTCAGGCGTTGTACCTCGCCGAGGGGGATATTGGGGTCGACCTGACTCGCGATCTCCGGTGAGATTCTCCCGTTGAGGCTGCTCCGACACGTTGCCTCCTGGAGCAGGTCAACACCAATCTGGGTTCCGCGGCCTCCCAGCTCTTGGAGATTGCTGACGTCGACTTGGCAGGCGCCGTCGTCACCCCTGAGCCCAGCCTTGCGAACCTGCGCGGAGTAGAGCGACGCCATGCCTCTGGCTTGGTTGTCGATTCGTGCCCGCTCGGTCCGAAGCGACTGCGACCGGATCAGGCTCACGGCGACCGCGATGAAGACGACCGACGCGACGAGAAGTCCACCGATCGCGCCGAGTGCGAGTCGGCCGCTGAGGGTCTGCCAGGGCCAGAGGCGTTTGGTTTGGGCCATCATTCTTGGCCGATCGTAGCCGTCTGGCCGCTAGCGCTTCGCGGGTACCTTGTAGCCGGTGCCCCAGACGGTCTGGATCGGGCAACTGTCGCCGAGCTTGCGCCGGAGCTGTCGGACGTGGACGTCGATCGTGCGGCTGTCGCCGAGAAAGGTGAATCCCCACACGCGTTCGAGGAGTTGCTCGCGGGTAAGGACAAGGCCGCGGTTTTCGATGAGGGTAACGAGGAGATCAAACTCCTTCGGGGTGAGGGCGATCTGCTCCCCCTCGAGGTGCACCTCACGCGCACCGACGTCGATCTTGAGCTCGTCGAGTTCCAGCGTGCCGGACGGCATCGGTGTGCCGCTCGTCTGCGACGCCTCGTCCACACGGCGCAAGACCGCGCGAACCCGAGCGACCAGCTCGCGTGGATTGAACGGCTTGGTGATGTAGTCGTCGGCGCCGAGTTCCAGGCCGACGACTTTGTCGACCGGGTCGTCGCGCGCCGTGAGCATGATGATCGGAATCCGGTCGCCCTGACGCAGGCGGCGGGTAATCTCGTAGCCGTCGAGCCCCGGCAGCATGAGATCGAGCACCACAAGGGCGGGGCGCTCCTCCTCGGCGAGCTTGAGCCCGGTGTCCCCGCGATCAGCGTGAAGCACCCGAAACCCACCCGCCTCCAAATACATCTGAGCAAACGACGCGATGTTGGCTTCGTCCTCGATGATCAGGACGAGCGGACGTTGATCGATCTCGCTCACCGCGCTGATGGTAACGGACGATCCGAGAGACGTTTGCCGTCGGTCCTGGAAAGGGACGCGTTGGCGGTCGCCAGATGAGGGGCGACCGATGGACTCAACTGGTCGTCTTCGCTGCGGTGGTCGGGCTTGTGCGCGTCGCGCCAGTCGTCGTCACGAGGGCCGGTCCCGCGATGGGCGCCGTCGAGGTTGTCGTCGTCGCGGTCGTCGTCGCCGGTGGCGAGGTGGTCACGGGCGCGGGGGGTTTGGGCGCTGGCGTCGGCGCTGGCTTGGCCACCGCTGGGGTCGCCGGGCGGGCCACCGCCTGGGCCACCGCGCGCGCTGCCGTGGAGGTCGGGGTGAGGTCGACAACGACGCCTGGGCCCGGCCAGGCCGCAACCGGCGAGGCGTTCAGCTGGTAGCTCCCCGAACCCGAGATAAACATCGCCCGGCCAATCGCGGCGACGGACAACCTGACCTTTGCGGCGCCCAGGAACTGGACCTGAAGGCGCTTTCCCTCGATGTAGATGCGGCCACTCACGCTGGCGAAGCGACGGCGCTCGGCTTTCTTCAGCTTGACCGCCCGTGTGCCGATCGTGACCCTGCTGCCGCCGATGTCGTCTTGGACGACGAGCTCAGCGGCGCCGTTGACCTCACCGAACACGACCAGGCTCCCGAGAAGCTGGACGCTCCCGGATCCATCGATCTGCACCCGGGCAGACGGCGTCTTCGCCGACGCGACGCGCTGGGCACCCTCGGCGAGCACGGCTCCGGTCGACGCTACCGCGACGCAAACGGCCACCGCCACGGTACGACGAATTCGAGTTCGGGTCAGATCGAGCATCAACCTGCATTCTGCTCCGCTTCTGCGTCCGGCGAAACACCCCGTCGGTAAGAGGTTTCCCCCGCAGATGTATAGGTTTTGTGATCCTCGGGGGTCGAGGTCGGCGCCGGTCTAGATGGTTGATGCCGAATTGTGGTCGAAAGGTCCGGTGAGCGAGACCGAGCACAGGTGGACGCACCGCCAGGTGCGCCCACCGTCTGAAGCGTCGGCTCAAGCCGACGCGCAAGAGAACGCAGTGTCAGCCCGCATATCGGGAATATGGGGCGACCAAGGACGATGAGTCGCGACGTGTCGCAGCCAGCGGACCTCGATCAGCAATTCGGAATCAAGCATCTAGGGCTCGAGCCTGACGTTCTCCTCCACCCGCACCGGTTGGCTGACGTCGAGTTTGACGCCCTCTTGAACGATCGGCGGTGGTGCCTCGGAGGTGCCTGGCACGGGAGCGGTCTCGCCCTCCGGAACCGGCCTGGGGCCCTCGTCGAGGAACGCCCAGACAAGCTCACCGCACTGGGGGCATGCCGGCATGATGGCCCGATTGCGGATCTGGAACTGGCACGCAACGCACCCAAAAAAGCCTTCGACCTTCTGCCCGGCGTGGTAGCAGGGCCGGCCGAGCCGTCGTTCGGCCTCCGCCGCGCCTTGGGCCGGCGTCAGGTCGCGGCCTCCGCCGCCCCCGGGGCCACCGGGACCGGGCCGACCTTGGCCGCGGGGGGCACCCCCACCGGGTGCGCGTCGTTGGGGCGGAAGGGCATCGCTCATCGCGGACGGCTCCATTTCGGTCAGGAGTGGGCTCGAACAGCCCGTCGAGGGGTATCGTTTGCGAGGCTACAGGACACCCATCAAGGGGTCCCGGCGACACGTCGAAATGGCGGTCTATTGCGCATCGCGCTCGCTCAGATTAATGCGACGGTTGGTGATATCGAGGAGAACGCTTCCCGCGCGCTCGCGGCGATCAAGCGCGCGACCGAACTCGGTGCGTCCCTCACGGTCCTCCCGGAGATGACGATCCCCGGGTACCCCGCAGAAGACCTGTTACTTCGCCCCGACTTTGCGATGGCCACGCGACGCGCGCTCGATGACCTCGCACGCGAGGTGACCGACGGCGCGGCCCTCGTCGGTTTCGTGGACTGGAACCGCCATTGCTACAACGCGCTGGCCGTTGTCGCGAACGGTCGGGTACAGGCGATCTACCGCAAGCGGTTCCTCCCGAACTACGGCGTGTTCGACGAGGCGCGTTACTTTCAGCCTGGGAGCGCACCGCTCACGATCGAGATCGAGGGGCTGCGCGTCGGCCTGACGATCTGCGAGGACATTTGGTACGCGACCCCGGTGGCCGCGGAGCTGGCCTCGGCCGACCTCGACCTCATCTGTTGCGCGTCGGCCTCGCCCTTTCACCTGGGCAAAGCCGACTGGCGCGAACGGATGCTTGCGACGCGCGCCGCCGATAGCCACGCCGCGTTGGCATTTTGCAACATGGTCGGTGGCCAGGACGAGCTGGTTTTTGATGGTCGCTCGGCGATCTTCGACGCGACCGGCGACCTGATCGCGAGGGCGCGGGCATTCGAGGAGGACCTCGTGTTTGCCGACCTCGACCTGGACTTCACGACCAGGTACCGCCTGCGCGAGCCGCGCGCCCGCGGAATGAGTACAGCGCTCGCCGCACCCGCGATCAGCATCGAGGTATCCCCCCGGCACGAGCTGCCGACCGCGACCGAGGTCGGCCGAATCGAGGTGGCCGAGGACCTCGAGGCCGAGCTTTGGCACGGCCTGCGGACCGGTATTCGGGACTACGTCGGAAAGAACGGCTTCCCCAAGGTCTTCATCGGACTCTCCGGCGGCATCGATTCCGCGCTGACCGCCACGCTCGCCGCCGACGCACTTGGATCCGCAGCGGTCGTCGGCGTCGCGATGCCGTCGCGTTTTTCGAGCCCCGAGAGCCTCGCGGATGCCCAGCGCCTTGGCGAGAACCTCGCCGTTGCCGTGGAGGTCATCGAGATCGACGACGTGGTCGCCGCCTTCGAGCGCAGCCTCTCCCCCATCTTCGACGACCGCGCTCGTGACGTCACCGAGGAGAATCTCCAGGCGCGAGCGCGGGGGACGATCCTGATGGCCCTGTCGAACAAGCTCGGCGGCCTCGTTCTCGCAACCGGCAACAAGAGCGAGATGAGCGTCGGCTACAGCACCCTCTACGGCGACATGGTGGGGGGGTTCGCACCGCTTCGCGATGTCGACAAGACCTGGGTCTACCGTCTCTCGCGCTGGCGCAACGCGACAACCGGGCAGGAGGTGATCCCGCTGGCGACAATCGAGCGCCCGCCGACCGCGGAGCTTCGACCCGCTCAACTCGACAGCGACTCCCTCCCACCGTACCCTGTGCTCGACCGCATTCTCGAGGGGTACGTGGCGCTCGACCGGGACAGCGCTGGCATCGCGTCCGATGGACTACCCCGCGAACTCGTCGACACGGTGATTGCGATGGTAGACCGCGCTGAATACAAGCGCCGCCAAGGGCCGGTGGGGATCAAGGTGACACCAAGAGCGCTGGGCCGCGATCGTCGCATGCCCATCACAAATCGCTACCGCAATGACTAGACGCTTGCGGCCGTCACGCCGACCACTTGTCACGCTCGGGATGGCGCTCGCCACCGTTGGCGCCGCTGCGGGGCACGCGTTGGCGCTTCCCCGGATGGGGGCGGACCCGACGGGCATCTCGATCACCTTTGCGGATCGACCGACACTCGAGACCGCGACAGCACGGATGTCGGGGCTCGGGCGGGTCGTCGAACTCGTCCCGGAGGCCGGTGTCTGGACGCTCCTTCCCGCTCGGAGGGGCACTCGCGACGCGGCGTTGCAGCGGCCCCGGGTTCGCGCGGCGGAGTGGCCGATCGAGCGAACGACCGACGAGATCACCGATCCCCCGGCAGAGGTTCCCCCTCCGCTCGCGACCGTGGCTCCCGACATTGGGCCAACAGATGCATTTTTCGTCCCCAGTCACCAATGGGGACTCTTCGCGCCTGCGACGACCTGGTCGACGGCGCTCATCAGTCAAGACCCCCGTCCGCCGATTGCGATCCTCGACGGCGGGATCGATGCCACTCACGAAGAGTGGGCTGGGCCTGACTCGCCGATTATCTATCCGCGCAACACGTTCAACGGGAACGGTAACGCCGTTGACCGGGGGCGGACCGGGCATGGCACTCACGTCGCTGGGATCGCGGCCGCACCGGTCAATGGGGTTGGCATCGTCGGCGTCGCCCCGGCTCGCTTCGGCACGGCTCCGATCATTCCGGTCCGAATCGCTGACCCCGATGGTCGGAGCACCGATGAGACCATGATGAAAGGCATCAAGTGGGCGGTGAACCATGGTGCCAAGGTGATCAACATCTCGGCCGGGGGCCCTGGGTACTCGCAGGCGTTCCAGAACGTGGTCAACTGGGCGTTTCCGAATGCGTTGATCGTCGCGTCGGTCGGAAATGAAGGGCTCGATGGCAACGACCTGAACTATCCCGCGGCCTATGACCACGTCCTCGGCGTCGGAGCGCAATGCGACAGCGAGGTGGTCAAGCCCGAGTGCCCAAGAAAGTACGGCCCCGTCCGCTTCACAAACCATAACCGCAGCCTCGACGTGATCGCGCCCGGCGTCAACATCATCTCCAGCGTGCCGCTGCGCGTCACCGAACGCCGAGAGGAAACCGCGGGCTACGCCCTGAAGGACGGGACCTCGATGGCGGCGCCGTTCGTCTCGGGCCTCGCGGCGCTCGTCTTCGCGCAGAACCGGGATCCAGCGACCGGGCAGTATCCGAGCCCCGAGCAGGTGCTCCGCCACATCGAGGCAACCGCAATCGACGTCGCAGAACCCGGGCGAGACGCATTGGCGGGGCACGGCCTCGTTGATCCTCAGGCAGCCGTCACGACGACGCTGCCAACGCGCGATGTCACCGAGTCAAACGACGACGTGCTGCAGATCGACGGGATCGCGAGCCTCAAGGACGCAAGCCTCCCGGCCACCATTCCTCGAGCGAACATCGATCGCTACGACGACCCAAACGACGTCTATCCCGTCCAGCTACGCAAGGGGCAGCGGATCAGCATTCGCGTATCCGCTCCCGGAGCCGTGGTCGCCCTCCGGCTCTGGAAGCCCGCCACGCGCAGCGTGATCCGAGGGCGCCGTGGCTACGACCGGACGACGCTCCTCGCTGCCGCGGAAGGACCGGCGCTCGGCCCGAAGACGATCAACACACGCTCGACGTCGCGGGGGCGGTACTACATCCAGGTCGCCGCCATCAGTGGAGCCGGCGACTACGACCTCGACATGCGTCGAGGGGGTTTCTCGACACCATGACCGGACACGCAACCGCCTCGCGACGGGCCGCAGGGAGTTTCGTTGGATGAGCTACTGATCGTCCGCTCTGACCCGGCGAGCATCTATGACCTCGGGCCTGAGCATCCGATGTCTCCGACCACCCGCCTGCTCGCGGTCGAGCTCGCCCGGGCGCTCGGTGTTCTCGAAACGCCAGGTGTTCGCGAGACGACCGCCGCACCCGCGACCGCAGAGCTGATCGAGCGCGTTCATGCGCCGGCCTACGTCGCCGCGGTGCGGCGCTACAGCGCCCAGCCGGTCCTCGCATCGGCGCCCGACTCGGGAACGTGGGGGCTCCATCCGGCTGGCGACACGCCGGCCTTTGCCGGGATGCACGAGGCTGCGGCCGCCGTCTGCGGGGCGTCAATCGAGGCGGCACTCGCGGTCTCGAGCGGCGCGGCTCGGCGTAGCTTCGCCCCATCGGGCGGGCTGCACCACGCGCTTGCCAACCGCGCGGCGGGGTTCTGCATCTACAACGACCCCGCTGTCGCGATCCAGGCGCTCCTCGACAGCGGGGTCGAGCGCGTTGCCTACATCGACGTGGACGTCCACCACGGCGATGGCGTCCAGTGGATCTTCTACGAAGACCCTCGCGTCCTCACCTGCTCGGTTCACGAAAGCGGCCGGACGCTTTTCCCTGGCACCGGTCACCTGGCCGAGCGTGGGTTCGGTGCGGCGACCGGCACGTCGGTCAACGTCCCGCTCCCGGCATTTTCCGGCTCGGTCCCGTACCTGCGCGCATTCGACGAGATCATCGCGCCCGCAGTCGAAACCTTCGCCCCCGAGGTGATCGTCACCCAGAACGGCGTCGATCCCCATCACGCTGACCCCCTCGCCCACCTCTGCGTCACGCTCGGCACGTTCCCGGTCCTCTGGCGACGCATCTCCGAGCTTGCGGGCGCGAGTGCGTCCGGACGGCTCGTGGCGCTCGGCGGGGGCGGCTACAACGCCGACGTCGTGCCGCGAGCGTTCGCGCTGCTGATCGCGGAGCTTGCGGGCGTCGACCCGCCCGATGCGATTCCCGCGTCGTGGGTGGAGCGCGCGTCCGCGGCGTTCGGATTCGACGTCACCCCGACGCTCCGCGCTGACACCGGCCAGTCGACCTCACCGGAGCAGCGCGCCGCGGCCGACGAAGAGGCCGACCGGGTTCTCTCCGACGCCCGGATCATCGCGAGCATTCGTTGAGCACACCGCCTCTCGTCAAGAGTTGGCGAGCGGCAAACGAACCGGTCGCCGCGCACGCGCTGGCCGAGCACCTCCTGAGCGAGGCTCGCTACGCCCATACCCGAGGCGTCGCCCAGCAAGCCGCGAGGCTTGCGACGCTCACCCGTCAACCATCGGCGTCGCGGCGACTGCTCCTGTGCGCCGCATGGCTCCACGACCTCGGGTACGGGCTCGGAGACGGGTTTCATCCAATCGTCGGGGCGCGCGCCCTGCGCGCAGCCGGACATGAACGCCTCGCCCGTATCGTCGCGCACCACTCGGGAGCGGACATGGAGGCGGCGCTGCGCGATCTGCCTCCGATCGGCCGAGAGTTTCCGTTTCCGGGCACCGACGACGGCTTCGTGCTGACGCTCCTCGACGCGAGCGACGTGACCACAGGTTCGCGCGGCGAGCGTGTCGACCCCTGGACACGACTCTGGGACCTCGTTGCCCGGCGCGGCGCCGACAGTCCGGCCGTCCGAGTGTTCGTGTCGACGGTCGACCGCCTCTCGCAGGACGCCACGATCCGCGACTTCGTCGAGACGATCTCGCGCCCCCGGCAGACAACCGAGGCCGCCGCGTGATCTCCGGCCGTGTCGCTGTTTCGATGCTTGTCTGGGCCGCGTTTGCCGGTCCACTCTCGGCCGTCCCGACGACTGCGGCACTCCCAGCCAAGGCGAACCTCGCCTCGTCCCACCTCGCAGTCGACGCGTCGGGGGCGGTTGGGGTCCTCTACGTCTCGGGTGGGTCGATCGTCGTTTGGCGCTCGACCGACCGCTCCCAAGAGGTGGTCCCAGTCCCAAGAGGCGCGGTCGTCGACGGCTTCGTGTTCTCGCAGGGCCAGCCCATGGTCTTGACACAGGCGAGCCTCAGCTGCGGCGACCTGTCGATCCTGGTTCGTGACCAGACTGGCGTATGGACCACCGAGCCGGTGCTCGGCCGTGGCCGCACCGCGACGATGACCACCGATCCAACGGGCTCGCCGGTCATCCTGTCAAGTGGCTGCGACGGTGCGCTTGAGGTTCGGACTCGCTCGGGGCCCGGGCGGTGGACCGTCGAGCAGACCGGCGTCCGGACGCTCCCGTTCGGACGCGTCTCCCTCGCCGTTGGCGCCGGGGGCGTGATCGTCTGCGGGGTCGCGGGCGAACAGGCCGCCATCGTGACTCGCTCGAGCACGGGAACGTGGACCCGACTCACGCTGCCGGGGCCGGGAGCGCTCGCTCCGGGCGAGACCGTTTCGACGCTTCGCGTCGCGCTCGACCCCTCGTTTCGCGCGGTCTCATTTATCGTGCGAGGCCCGAGCCGGCGCCCGATCCGAAGCGAGGCGCGCAGCCCGGTGCTTCGCCTTGCGAGCCGCTTCGACGGAGCGATCTGGACGCAGATCGCAACCGTTCCGAACGCGGTTTCGCTCGTCGGCACCGGGAGCGCGCTCGCCATCCTCGACCGGTCCGGAACCATTGCGGTCGAATCGGCCGGCTTCACCGGCCCCGTGACAGGTCCGAGTCTGCGCGTTGCAATTGGGGCGGACGGGCTCCTTGCCCGCGTTCAGGGCAGACCGCTCAGCCCGCAGCTACTCGTCGGCGTGTAGGCGCGAGGCCAGGCCCTGGGCCTATCGGCCAACCCGATCCATCGAGCGTTTTGCGGCGTTGGCGACGACCTCGGCGGTGATCCCAAGCGCCTCGAGGACCAGCTCGCCCGGGGCGGACTCGCCGAATCGGTCGATGCCGATAACCTCGCCGAGATCGCCGGCGAAGCGGTGCCAGCCGAGCGTGGCCGCCGCCTCGACCGTGACGCGAGCGCGCACGGCGGTAGGAATGACCTGGTCGCGGTAGTCAGCCGGCTGGGCCGAGAAGATCTCCGCTGAGGGCATGCTGACCACGCGGGCGGAGACACCATCGGCTGCGAGCAGCCCGCGTGCCTCGCGAGCCACCGCGACCTCGGAACCGCTTGCGATCAGGATGCAGTCGTCCCCATCGTCGAGCACATATGCGCCACGCGCGACGTCGACGACGCCGGTGATGATCGGCAGGGCTTGGCGGGTGAAGATCAAGATCGTCGGTCGGTCGGTCCGTTCGATGGCGACCTTCCATGCTTGAGCCGTCTCGTTCGCGTCGGCGGGGCGGATGACGGCAACTCCGGGAATCGCGCGAAGACCCGCGAGATGCTCAATCGGCTGATGGGTGGGTCCGTCCTCACCCAGCGCAACAGAGTCGTGGGTGAACACGAAGATTGCCGGGAGATGCATCAGCGACGCCATCCGAATCGGGTTCTTCATATAGTCGGAGAAGGTCAGGAACGTCGAGCCGAAGACGCGGACACCGCCGTGTGCCGACATCCCGTTGATGATCGCCGCCATCGCGTGCTCGCGAACACCGAAATGGACGTTCCGGCCGTCGAACGAGCCCGGGCTGACGTCACCTGCGCCGGTGATTACGGTGTTGGTCGACGAGGCCAGGTCGGCAGCGCCGCCGACCAGCTCGGGGAGGCGACCCGCGATCGCGTTGAGGGCCTCCTTGGAGGCACTGCGCGTCGCCATCGGCTTTGCATCCTCGCCGTAGACCGGCAAATCATCAGCCCAGCCGCTCGGCAGCTCGCCCGCGAGCCGCCGCTCGAGCTCAGTCGCCTCCGACGGAAACGCCACCCGATAGGCGGCCATGCGTCCGTCCCACTCCCGCTCGCTGCGCTTCCCGCGCTCGATCAGCTCGCCCGCCCACGCGGCGACCTCGTCGGGGACAAAGAAGTCCGGCGACTCGGGCCAGCCGTAGGCGCGTTTGGTAAGGATGACCTCCTCCGCGCCGAGCGGAGATCCGTGAGAGGACGAAGAGTCGTGCTTGTTTGGGCTGCCGAAGCCGATGTTCGTTCGGCACCGGATCAGCGTCGGCCGCTCGTCGCCCACGCTGGCCTCATTGAAGGCACGTGTGATCGCCGCGGGGTCGTTCCCGTCAGCAATGTGGAGGACCCGCCATCCGTAGGCCTCGAACCGGCCCGTGATGTCCTCACCGAACGAGAGCGAGGTTGGGCCGTCCAGGCTGATGAGGTTGTCGTCGTAGACCCCGACCAGCTTGCCGAGCTTGAGGAAGCCCGCAAGCGACGCGGCCTCGTGCGAGATGCCCTCCATGAGATCGCCGTCGGAGCAGATGAACCAGGTCCGATGATCCACGATGTCGTGGCCGGGGCGATTGAACCTCCCCGCGAGCATCCGCTCCGTGAGCGCCATGCCAACCGCGTTCGCGAGCCCCTGACCGAGTGGGCCGGTTGCGACCTCGACCCCCGGGGCAACGCCGCGCTCCGGGTGCCCTGGCGTGCGGCTGCCGAGCGTGCGGAATGACCTCAGGTCGTCGAGGGTCAGGTCGTAGCCGGTGAGGTGCAGCAGCGCGTAGAGCAGCATCGAGGCATGGCCATTCGAGAGCACGAATCGGTCCCGACCGGGCCAGGTCGGATTTGAGGGAGAATGGCGAAGAAATCCGGAGAAGAGCTGCCAGCCGACCGGCGCGAGGCCCATCGGAGCCCCCGGGTGACCGCTATTTGCCCGCTCGACACCGTCGATGGCGAGGGTTCGGACCGTGGTGATACACAGCGGAGGCTCGGCAAGTGACAACGGGAACTCCATGGGCTCGTTTTGTCGGCCGAGTTTACGCGCGAGCCAAGCGGCGATCTCGCATGACGCCGACGGCGGGTGCGGGGGCTCCTGATCTGCGCCGTGTGCACTAGCATCGCGGTGATGTGGCGAAACCTGCTTCTTTGCGCGGTCGGCGCCGCGGCACTCACCGGTTGCGGGTCGGCGGCGCCGCAGGACGCGCCAGGGACCCGCGCTGCCGCACCAGCCCAGCGCGAGCCAACACAGGCCTACATCGACGCAGTTCAGCAGCTGTTGCAGCCTCCTGGTGAGATGGCCTCGCTTGTTGTCGCGAGGATCGGCGGCGACACGCGCGGGCTGAATCCGCGGACCGCCCACGAGGCCGTGAAGCGAACGGGTGAGCGTCTCGCGTCGCTCAAGGCGCTGCGGCTTCGCAGCCCGGTCCTTCGCGCTCAGCGTGCGCGGATTGTCGCGGCGATCGCGGGTCCGGTGGTCACGACGATGAACCGGATCGCAGCGGCCACCGATCGCGGCGAGACGGCGGCCATCGAACGCGAGGGACGACGACTCATCGAACTGGTCAAGGAGCTCCCATCCCGCGTCGCCGCCTAGCTGCCTTCGGGCTCAGCCTGTCCCTTCTGGTGTCCATCGGATGCGGGGGAACGTCCCCATCCGGGGTCGGCGTGGTGGAGGACGGAGCGACGGTCTCCGCGGAGGTATACCTCGCGACGAGCTCCGAGGCCGTCGCGGCGGCGGCGGAGCTTGCGACGGCGGTCAGCGAGATCGGCGCGACGCCAACGCCGGCGATCCTTCGATCAAATGCGGATCGGCTCGCCACCATTGCGCAGCGGACGCGGGCCGCCGGTGAGCGCCTCGATGGTGTTCGGCTCGCGGACGCTCGACTCGACCGCCAGCGTGGGTTACTGGCAACGGCCTACGGGGAGCTCTCGACCGCTGCGGGTGATGCTCGGGCGGCGGCTGCGAGCGGCAACGACACCGGCTACCTGAAGGCCAGATCGCGTGTTGTCGCGGCGGTCGAGCTGGCGCGCGGGCGTGCCGGAGGGACGCCAAGCCCAGCGCCATAAGGTTTCGCGGTCCGGCTGCCGATACCTGAATCAAGTGGGAATGGCATGGATGCCACTCCCCGGCCAACACCCGCCTCCAAGGATGGAACGTCGGTTGACCACGCCCCTGATTCCCGTTCTCATCGCGAGCCAGTCCCCGGCCTACGCGAGCGGACTCGCCGGTTTTCTCGCGACCCCGCCGCTTCTGCCGGTCATCTCGCACACCGTCGATGAAGCGCTCCGACTCTCCGCGCTTGCGCCCCCTGCCCTCGCGATCATCGAGTGGAAACTTGCCGACGCTCCGGGGATGGAACTCGCCGTCGAACTGCGTTCTCGCTTTCCCGCCACCCGTTTGAGCTTTGGCGTCGAGGACGAGGCTCAAGCCGCGGAGGTCTTCTCCCTGACCGGATGCGGCTCGGTCCTTCGGACCTGGACCCAGGAGGCGCTGCTCGAGGCTGTTGCCGAGTCGCTGCGCGGCTTCGGTCAGTTCGACTCGAGCGTCGGCGGATCGCTGACCGACCTCGTCCGCCGGACGAGCCCTCGACAGGTGCTCCTCACCGATCAGGAGCGCGTCGTGCTTCGCCTGATGCGCCAGCAACTGACCTACAAGGAGATCGCGATCCGCCTCGGCGTCTCGTGGCACACGGTTCGCACCCATGCCCAATCGATCCTTCGCAAGCTGGGCATCCACTCAAGGCGCGACCTCGAGTCCTGGGACGTTCGCCTCGGCAGTGCTGCCGAGCAACCACAAATGTTGATGGCCGCGGCGAGGTAACCGACCTCCGCCCAGCCCCTTCGGAGCTCCGCTTCGAAGCCACAAAGCCCGACCCCGCGCACGTTCGCGGGTGACGGAGACCGCAGACCGGCGGCGCACCCAGGGAGGCGGGTGCACCGCCGGCCGCGGGATCTCCACCGACAAACCGAGTCTCGGTGGGGAGTGAACGTCAGCGCGTGAGGCGTTCGATCGCGGCGAGTGCCTCGGCTTCGATCTCGCGAATAATCTGCGCGGCCGGTCGCTCCGTGAGCCCTGCTCCGGCGCTCTGGCCACACCAGAGGGACGTGAAGTCCGGGTCGTCACGCTTGGCGCCTTCCTTGCGGATGTCGCCCCACGCGGCCGCCTGACGCGGGTAGCCGAGGCTGGGGCTCCCGGCCGCCTCCAGGTCGCGGAGGATCCGGTTTGGCAGCCCGCGTGCCGGGCGGCCGGAGAGCGCGGTCGTGACCACGGTCTCACCCGCGGAGGCGTGGCGTATGCGCGCCCGGTAGCCGGCGCCGATTCCACTCTCGCGGGCCACGAGGAAGCGCGTGCCGAGCTGAACGCCCACTGCCCCCAGTGCCAGGGCTGCCACGACGCCACGTCCATCGACGATGCCCCCCGCGCCCACCACGGGGATGTTTACGGCCGCCACGATCTGGGGGATCAGTGCGATAAGGCCCACCATCGGCGGTGGGCCCGCGTCCGGGAGCGTGAAGTTCGAACGGTGCCCCCCGGCCTCACTCCCCTGGGCGACAAGGACGTGCGCTCCAGACCTCGCGGCTTGGCGAGCATCCTCGACGCTCGCAACCATGGCGATGACTGGCAGGCCGACGTGCGCGGCGCGCTCGACCACCGGCGCGGGATCACCAAGCCCGACCGAGAGGACGCTCGCCCCTTCCTCGATGGCAATTTCAATGAGGTCGAGCGCGGTCCCCGGTGGGCTTGCGGGAGCAGGGTCCGGAAGCGAGAGCTCTCGGCGGTATCGGTCGAGCTGACCCGCCAGCCGTTCGAGATCGCCGCTTGGGGGTCGCGCCGGAGCAAGCAACACGTTCACTCCGATGGGCGCTCGGGTCAGCTCGCGCGCCCGGCGCATGTCACGACGAAAGGCATCCGCTGTCATACCGCTGGCGCCGAAAACACCGAGACCGCCCCCGTCCGAAACCGCCGCGACCAGCTCCGGGGTGGTCGGCCCTCCGGCCATTCCGGCGAGTAGCAGCGGCAGTCGAATGCCGAGCAGGTCGCACAGGGATGTGTGGAGTGACGCGCCCATTCATCTGCCTCCTTCATCGTGGGGGCTCATGATGTCCGACGGTTCGGGGCGACGTCGCGAATCGACCGAGGGCGCCCCACGGTGGTGGAGCGCCCTCGAGGCGATCAACGTATTCAAGGCGCCGGCCGAGTGGCGCTCGGGGAATACCGCCAGTTATGCGACCGCCATGGCGAACTCGGGGTCGGCGTCGTACTGCTTCCCGGCGACTTGATCTTCGCGCTCGCGGATGATCTCCCACGGAATCGTGATCGAGCGTCCATCGATCGTGATTCCCTGAGTGCGAAGCTTGCCGAAGGCCGTCGTGACCGCTTCGCGGGAGGCACCGATCAGCGATGCCCACTGGGCGTGCGTGAGATCGAGTGAAAGTCGAACTCCATCTCGAGCGGCGATGCCGAACCGGTCGGCGAGCTGGTGCAGCCTCGCTCGAAGCCGATCCTCAACGCGCATTTCGCTCACCATCGCGACCGTCTCGCAGAGGTTTGCGACGCGCTCGGACAACATCTGGGCAAGGTTGAGACCCAGTCGGGGGTAGCGAGTGATGAGTGCTTCGACGACCCGACCGGGGAGGGGGGTCACCGCGGCGTCGTCGAGCACGGACGCTTTCGGGGCGCCAGCATTGCCGAGCGTTGAGTAGATCGCGCCCGGGTCGAGGAGCGAGATCATGAGGGTCTGGCCGGGGCCGGTCCGCTCGAGGAGGGCCATGCGGCCCTCGCGGATGAGGTAGAGGTGGTCTGGGCGCGTGAGCAATTCGGGGGTCTCTTCGCCACGGCCCCAACGGACCGCGGGAAGACGGAGGTCGAGCAAGCTGAGATCCCGTTCAGGGAGCCCAGCGAAAAGTTCCATCTTCGTGAGGGGGAGGCGCTCCGCCACTGTGGAGGCGGGAGCAAGGGTCAACGTGAAGGATGGGAGCGTCGTCATGGGCGCCACGATGACAGCGCTTTGTTATCTCCCACTAAGAGGCTTCGCAGAGTTCCAACGAGACGCAAACACTTGACGTGTCGCGGGGGAACTCTGGGGAACTTGTGGAAATCGCCCGTGGCACCTCAGTTGCGCGGCCCGGTGACCCATAGGCGGTCGTATCCGGACAACGCAAACACGTGCGGCAGGCGTTCGCCCTTAACGTTCGAGCATGCGCTCGCGGGTGAGTTCGAGCTCTGGCGCGGCGACCGAGAGGCGAAGACTGCTGAGGACCTCGCGCGCAGCGACAAGGTCGATGTGCCCATGGGCGGCGCTTCGACTGTGCAGGAGACTCGTGAGGATAAAGGGATGCCACCTCGCGTCGGCCATCAAGCGATCATAGAGCGACGCCTTGAGGTGGTACGGCACCGGGCCGGAGATCTGAAGAAGCCGCTTGAGGCGGCGCACGCGTGGCTGTTCGAGCGTGCAGAGCGCTCGCCAGGCTTCCGGAGCCAGTTCCAAGCTGGGGAAGTAGTCCGTCATGAGGGAGTGGGCGACCGGATCAGCCAGGCGGTCGTCGCCAACCTCGAGCCAGCGGCGATAGGAATCCCAGAGCATTCCGCGATCGCCACCGTCGAGCTGCGCGGCGAAGTGGCGGATGTACATGAGGGTTACGTAGCACGGCATACGCGCGTAGAGGTCAAGCGCGACGTGAAGCCGTTCACCGAGATTGGTCTCGCTTCCGAACCAGATGCGCTCGGCAAGCTCATGTGGAACCCGCGCCGGGTCGCCCGGGATCTCGGTCGCGTGGGTCTCGGGAGGATTGTCCTCACCGCATCCCCTCGCCGTCGCCCAGGCCCACTCGCAGGCCGCCTCGAATCGATTGGCTCCGATGATGTCGATCAGCTTCTTCACGCTTACGTTATCGGCAGCTCGAGCCTCCAGATGAACGCGAGATGGGTCCGTGGGCACGTCGTGACGGATCCCCACATGCGAGGTGAACTCGCTGCCATGCTTGAGGCGTGTCCCCTCCCCAAGCCGTGAACGGCGACGACGTTTCCGATCTGCCGAGGATCGTCGCACTCACCGGGGCGACGGGCTACGTGGGAGGACGACTGCTCCGCGCGTTCGAGGAACGCGGGATCCCAGTTCGCTGCTTGGCACGGCGCCCGGAAGCGCTCGAGGGCCGAGTCGCGCCAACGACCGAGGTCCGGTCGGTCGACCTCCGCCGGCCTCGTGAGGTGACCGCCGCCCTCGAGGGTGTCGACACCGCGTACTACCTCATCCACTCGATGGGCTCGAACAGCCGCTTCGACCGAGAGGATCGGCACACGGCCCTCGAGTTTGGGCGCGCGGCACGCGCCTGCGGGGTTCGCCGCATCATCTACCTGGGTGGTCTCGGTGCGGGGCCCGCGCTGTCGAGCCATTTGGCGAGTCGCCAGGAGGTTGGGAAGATCCTCCGGGAGTCCGGCGTGCCGACAATCGAGTTTCGCGCGTCGATCGTGATCGGGTCCGGGAGTCTGTCGTTCGAGCTGATCCGATCGCTTGTCGATCGACTTCCGGTCATGCTGACGCCGAGCTGGGTTCGGACCCTCACGCAGCCCATCGCGATCGATGACGTCGTCGCCTACCTGATCGCGGCCCTTGACGTACGTGGCGAAGCAAGCCCGGTATACGAGATCGGTGGGCCTCAGCGCGTCTCCTACGGCGATCTGATGCGGGAGTACGCCAGGCAGCGGAACCTGCGGCGGATCGTCGTGCCGGTGCCGGTCCTCACCCCGCGCATCTCCAGCCTCTGGCTTGGTCTCATCACCCCCGTCTATGCCCGGGTGGGGCGGAAGTTGATCGACGGCGTACGGAACGAAACGATTGTCCATGACACGTCGGCGCTGAGGGCCTTCGCCGTCGAGCCACGGCCGGTCGCTGAGGCGATTGCGCTCGCGATCGCAGACGGCGCCAGTCCGCACACCAGGTGGACCGATGCCGCGTCGTCGGGGGGTACTTTTCTGCGTCGCTCGCCGATCCCCTTGCGGCGTCAGATCGTCGATTCACGCTGGGTCACGGTTCCATTTCCACCCGAGGTCGCCTTCGGTCCCATCCAGCGCATCGGCGGACGCACGGGCTGGTACTACGGCGACGCGCTTTGGCACCTGCGCGGCTTTATCGACCTGTTGCTTGGCGGGGTCGGTATGCGGCGCGGTCGACGCCACCCCGTTGAGCTCGCGCCCGGCGATCCGCTCGACTTCTGGCGGGTCGAGGCCTTCGAGCAGGACCGCCTTCTTCGCCTGGTGGCCGAGATGAAGCTCCCGGGACGAGCGTGGCTCCAGTTCCGCGTGGAACCGAGCCGGGACGGGTCAATCATTCGCCAGACGGCCTTCTATGACCCGAACGGCATCGCGGGCTGGCTCTACTGGTACGCCGTCGCGCCGGTCCACAAGTTCGTGTTTCCACAGATGCTGCGCCGCATCGCAGCCGCAGCCGGAAGCGAGGCCGCGCCGCAAGCCCCGCGCTGACGCGGTTTGCTGACCTACTCGTCGTCCCAGCCGACCTCATCGCGCTCCTGCGCGATTGCCGCGACCACGCGGCGAGCCATCGCCTCAGGATCCTTACCCGGACCGAGCTTCGGCGCATCCCCCGCGATCGGCCGCTGCGAAAGTCCGGTCTCCATGTGCGGGGGCCGTAGATCGAGTACCCGGATGCCAACTCGGCGTCCCTCTCGTGCAATCGCCGCGTCGAATGCGCTGAGGGCGGCCTTGGAGGCGGAGTAGGCGGCCATTCCCGCTGTCGGCATCGTCGCGACGATCGCTGAGACGTTGACGATCAGTCCTCCGCGCGAAAGCGTCCCGAGCGCCGCACGGCTGAGCCGCATCGGGGCCAGGGTGTTGACGCGAAAGAGCCGCTCGATGGTGTCGTCGTCGACATCCACGGCCGGGCCGAAGGCCACGACGCCGATTGCGCAAACAACGGCTTCGAGCCCTCCGAGAACGGTGCTCGCGGCCAAGACGAGCGCCTCGGGCGCGCCGTCTTCGGTGAGGTCGGTCGGTATCGCGATCGCGCCAACCTCGGCCGCAATGGCAGCGAGCGACGTCGCGTTCCGGCTCGCAACGACCAGGTCTGCCCCGGCCGCGCTGAAGGCCCTCGCGAGCGCCGACCCAAATCCCCCGGTCGCGCCGACGATGAGGATTCGAGCACCGGCGATCTCCACGCTCCGATGCTACTGCCCCGCGTCGAGCCCGGGAAGGCAACCGAGGTCAGCCAGCCTGGCCAGCTCGACGTGTCGTCACGACCGCACGCCCGAGAACGACAGGCCCTGCTCCGATGACAATCGAGTCCGGATTCCCGCACGTTGCGCTGATTTCTTGACTGTCACGGTGGGGCCATATTTTGACAGTCAAGAAATGAGGCGCAGGACCCCTTCGGTTCCTCGAAAGGGCTTCCCTTCGAGGATTGCTGGAGTCGGCGGGCACGGCTGTCGGCAATCGGACAGGCGGCAAATTCCGCAGCTTGCGCGAACTCGTTGACTGTCACGGGAGGGCCCTCTGGTGACAATCAGGAAATCGCGATGACGTGCGATGCCGGTCGTCCTGGGTGGCTCGTCGGCGGCCCGGCACGGACCCTCGGTATCTTCTAGCCTTCCCGGGATGATGCGCTTTGCGCCGCCCGCTGGGGGCTTCCTCGAGGTTGTGTGTGGCCCCATGTTCTCGGGCAAGAGCGAGGAGCTGATCCGGCGTGTGCGCCGATCCGAGATTGCCGGCCTTCGGGTCGCGATCTTCAAGCCGGCCATCGATGACCGGTTCGACGCGGACGACGTTGTGAGCCACGCGGGGAGCAGGATGCGGGCGTGGCCGGTACGCAGTGCCGGCGAGCTTCGCGACCGGGTCGGACGCAGTCAGGTCGTCGGAATCGACGAGGCACAGTTCTTCGACTCGGACCTCATCGACATCGTGCGTGGCCTGGCCGCAGGCGGACGTCGCGTCATCGTCGCGGGCCTCGACTGCGACTACCGAGGCTTACCGTTCGGACCGATGCCGACGCTCCTCGCGATCGCGGAGTTCGTCGACAAACTGCAGGCCGTCTGCCACCGCTGCGGCGGCCCCGGCACGATGACCCAGCGTCTTGTCAACGGTGAGCCGGCGCCCTTCGATGGCGCGACCATCGTCGTCGGTGCCGCCGAGCAGTACGAGGCTCGGTGTCGCGGCTGCCACCGGCTGGATGACCCTCGTGTACCCCTCTGGGAACCCGATCGCGAGACCGACTCCCACCGCCTCTGGGTTTAGCCAGCGCCGCCGCGCCCGTCGGTCTGACCCGACAATCGAGCGATGACCACGTCAAGGCGTCGCGGCCCGTGGACACCCTCGACCCGGCGAAGCTCGATGTCGCTCGTGGCCGATGGACCTGAGACGAAGGTGACGGGGAGCCCTTCCCGGACGCTCCGGTGAAGGCGGGCAATCGCGTCGGGAAGTGACGCGACGATCTGGTCCTCCCCGACGATGCAGATGTGATGATCGGGAACGAGGGTGATCGCGCGGCGACCCTGACCGTTTGCCCGGTGATCAAACACGAGCGATCCCAGGCTCGCGATCGCCAGCGCGCATGTCGTGATGACGTGTCCGATCTCGTCAAGTTCCGCGGCCGTCAGGGAGTCTTCGTCCTGCACGAGCGAAACGCCCTGTGGTGTCCACGTTTCCGGGAGTCCCGGAGCGGTCAGCGCGCGCACAGCACCCGCCTCGGCAAGGATCTCCGCGACTCGCGCAGCCACCGACTCCGCGTCGGTCACCACGACGTTGGCTCGGTAGTCAACGAGGCGCTCGACGAGCAGTCCCACCAGGTCATCCTGGTCGCCGGAGCTGACGCCGGCGTAGTCGCGAGGGACGTCGGCGGCGGCCTGCCCTTCCCCGATCGCCGCACGGACTGATGCCAGGATCTCGTCACGAGCCGACCCGCTAACGCTCACGCTCGGCCCACCATTCACGAAACGTTTGCTCAGGGACGGGTGGAAGCTCGCGCTGCTCAGACCAGCGCGCGAGCGGCCCGGGAAGTCGGGTGATCAGCCCCGTTCGGGCGCCGAGGCGTTGCACCACCCTCGACAGACGTTGCGCCCGGGCGTAGCGCCGCTCGTCGGCGAACACCCGCGCGAGGCCGCGCATCGACGCCTTCTCGGCACTGATGCGCGAGCCGTTCGCGACCGAGCGCCCTCGCAGGTGCACCAGGATCTTTGGAATGTCGATCTTGACCGGGCAGACATCGGCGCACGCCCCGCACAGGCTCGACGCAAATGGCAGCGAGTCGGCCTCCCCGTGGCCACGCAAGAGTGGTGTGAGGATCGCTCCGATCGGCCCCGGATAGACCGAGCCGTAGGCATGGCCACCGGTGCGTGTGTAGACCGGGCAGATGTTCAGGCACGCGCTGCAGCGAATACAGGCAAGCGTGGAGCGGCCGACCTCGTCGGCGAGCACCTCGGTGCGCCCGTTGTCGAGGAGAACCAGATGGAACTCCTGCGGTCCGTCGCCCGGTGAGACCCCCGACCAGAGCGAGGTGTACGGACTCATCCGCTCACCCGTGGCCGAGCGCGGGAGGAGCTGGAGAAAGACCTCCAGGTCGCGCCAGGTCGGTAGGAGCTTCTCGATGCCGCAGATCGTCACGAGCACCTCGGGAAGCGTCGTGCACATCCGCCCGTTGCCCTCGCTCTCGACGACGCAGATCGTGCCGGTCTCCGCGATCGCAAAGTTGGCGCCGCTCACCCCAACCCGGGCGCGCAAGAAACGCTTGCGAAGGTGCAATCGGGCGGCCTCGGCGATGTCAGCCGGCTCGTCGGACGCGAGGTTCGGGGCGATCGTCCGACGGAAGAGGTCGGCGATCTCACGGCGGTTCTTGTGGATTGCCGGCACGAGAATGTGGCTCGATCGCTCCCCACCGAGTTGGCAGATGAGTTCCGCGAGGTCAGTCTCGATCGCGTTGATCCCGTCGGCGGCCAGGCGTTCGTTCAGGGCAATCTCGTCGGTCGCGAGGCTCTTGACCTTGACCACCTCACGCGTGTCATGCGCACGGGCGACATCGCGAACGACCGCGGCGGCCTCAGCCGCGTCGCGTGCCCAGTGGACCTGTCCGCCGCGCGCGACGACTGATGCCTCCAGCTCGACGAGAAGGGTGTCGAGCGTCCCAAGCGTTCGAGCTTTGAGGGCCCGGCCGGCCTCGCGCAGCGCCTCCCAGTCGGCAACCTCGGCAACGGCCTGCGCGCGGCGGTCGCGGATTGTCGTCGTCGCCGCCGCGAGGTTCGAACGCAGCTGCCCATCCGCAAGCGCCGTTCGAGCTGCCTCGGGGAACGGCGGCCCCCAGGTGACGTGCTCGCTCACCGTTCGCCGCTTGCGAGGATCTCTGCCAGGTGCATGGTTCGCGGGCCCGAGCCACCGCGCCGCAGGCCCCCTCCGATGTGCATCAGGCACGAGGCGTCAACCGCACACAGGACGTCGGCCCCGCTCCCGCGCACGCTCATCATCTTGTCGGCGAGCATCGCGCCGGACGTGTCGGGGTTCTTGACCGAGAACGTCCCGCCGAAGCCGCAGCACTCGGAGCTGTCGGCAAACGTTACGAGCTCCAACCCCTTGACGGCCGCGAGCAAGCGCTCGGGTTTGTCGCCGAGCCGAAGCACCCTGAGCGAGTGACAGGTCGGGTGGTAGGCAACCTTCGCGGTGAACTGCGCCCCGACGTCGGTCACGCCGAGCGCGTCGACGAGAAACTCACTCAGCTCAAACACCTTCGGCGCCAGCGCCCGGGCGTCGCGTTCGAGGCTCGCGTCCCCGACTTCCTCAGCCAGGTGAACATACTGCTCGCGGATCGTTCCGACGCACGACGCCGACGGCGACACCACCGCCTCGTACTCGGCGAAGATGTCAATCGTTCGGCGCGCGAGGCTCGCCGCCTCCGGGAGGTAACCGGTGTTCGCGTGCATCTGCCCGCAACAGGTTTGCGCCTGCGGGAAGACCACCTCGTGCCCAAGGCGTTCAAGCACCTCGACGGTCGC
>JANMDN010000068.1:0-67552 GCA_031376285.1 Actinomycetes bacterium | reverse complement strand
CGGTACGTCGCGCTCAGCCGAAGCGGCCCGTGCCCGCGCAGTAGCCACAGACGACCGGTAGAAGTCCCAACGGGCCCGGTTCCCAGATCGTTCGCTGCCCCCAACAGAAGGGGCACTGCCGGGTGAGTGGTTTACTCCAGGTGACCGCGGGTTGGACGTGTCCACTGCGCCAATCAGCCCAGGATGCGTAGCCGACTGGCACCCGGTCCAGGTGCTCCTTGACGACCACAAGATGGCGGTCTCGGTATCGCATACCCAGATTATGAACCGAATATTCTGTGATGGAGGTGAGCAGAAGCAACGTTGCAAGAACCGGGGCGCAGCGGCACCCTCCCGCGCCGACCGTGGCATTGGCCGTGCCCTTTCATGTCTCCTGCGCCGATGTACGCGGACGCCCAGACGACCCCCAGAGGGAGCCTCGACGTCGTCGTCGCGAACCTGTCCGGCCGTGGTGTCCTACTCCATGACGATGCCGTGGCGCAGGGTGTTCTCAGTCACCACCTGTGCGTCAACAAACTGCAGGAGGTAGTCGGGGCCGCCAACTTTTGCGCCGATTCCGGAGCGTCGGTTGCCACCGAACGGCTGCCGACCGACGAGGGCGCCTGTGATGTGCCGGTTCACGTAGAGGTTGCCGACCGGCGAGCGCGCGATGACACGATCGATGACCCGAGGGTTGCGGGAGAAGATGCCCCCGACAAGGGCGTGACGCGCCGCTCCGACGATGTCAAGCGCCTCGTCCACGGTTGCGACGCGCTCGATCGTGAGGACGGGGCCGAAGATCTCCTCGCTCATCAGAACGGAGCTCCGCGGCAGGTCGCAGATCAGGGTCGGTGCGCGGAACCACCCCCGGCTCGGCACTTCGGTCGGGCCGGTTGCGATGCGCCCATCGCGTTCGCCGGTGGCGATCGCCTCGTCCACTCGCCTGAGCGACTCCTGATCGATCAGCGGGGAAACGTCGGAGGCGAAGTCCTCGGCCTGACCGACGCGCAGCACCTCGACCGCGCCAATCAGACGACGTTCGAGATCGCTTGCGATCGCCTCGTGCACGAGCACCCGTGAGGCCGCCGAGCACTTCTGCCCGGCGTAGCTGAACGCGGAACGCACGATGTCGGGCACGGCCTGATCGAGGTCTGCGTCGGAGTCCACGATGATCGCGTTCTTGCCGCCCATCTCGGCGATGACCCGCTTTACGTTGTGCTGACCGTCGGGCGTCTCGGCGGCCATGCGAACGATACGAAGGCCGACCGCCTCGGAGCCCGTGAACGCGATGGTGTGCACTCCTGGGTGGCAAACCAGGGCCTCCCCCGCGTCGCCGAGGCCGGGGAGAAGGGCGATCGCACCGTTCGGAACGCCAGCCCGGCGGAGCGCGCGGACGAGCATGAGACCCGAGGCCGGGGCTTGCTCAGCAGGCTTGAGAATCACCGCGTTCCCGGTGACGAGTGCTCCGGCGATGAGGCCGGCGGGAATGGCGAGCGGGAAGTTCCACGGCCCGATCGCCGCAACGATCCCGCGTGGGCGGTAGCGCATGCTGTTGCGCTCGCCCGGCGCCTGGATCAGATCGCGCCCCTGGGCGAGCAGGCGGGCCTGCACGGCCGCGTAGCGGAGATGGTCGATCGCCTCGGCGACGTCGGCGTCTGCCTCGACCCACGGTTTGCCGCACTCCCGTACCTGAAGCGCCGCGAGCCCGCGGCGATCGCTTGAGAGAAGGTCAGCCGCTCGCTCGACTGCTCCGGCGCGTGTCTCGACCGACTCCGAGGCCCACTCCGTGGCGGCGAGGGCCGCGACACGCACCGCCCGATCGACGTCCTCTTGGCCGCCTCGCGCGGCGATCGCGACCACCCGCCCTGGCTCACCGGGGTCCGTCGACTCGAAGACGGTGGAGGCGGGGACTTCCACCGGGCCAACGAGGATCGGCACGCTCAGCGGTAGGCTCGCATCGAGGCGGACCAACGCCCGCAGAAGCGCGACGCGTTCACCCTCGAGGCGCAGATCAAGCAGGGGTTCGTTGCGGAAATCCGTCACGGTGCCCGCAAGACCGCGTCGATCGGGACGCCCCGCTGATTGGTGTGCAGAAACGAGCTGCTCGCCGTGTTCTCAAGAAGGCGCCGCACGAGGTAGGCCATTCCCTCAACGAGGTCACCGACGGGACAGTAGACCCGCACCCTGAGCCGCTCCGATGTGAGGGCGTCACGCAGGTCGTCGCCGAGGCCCTGCAGCACTTGGATCTCGATGTCTGCGTTGGTTCCGCCGGTGAGCTCGTTGTAGGCGAGGGCGTGCGCGACCGAGCGGAGGTTGTGCGAGCCGAGCGCGAGTCGCACGAGCCCCCGCGCGTCAACTAGTCGGCGCGTCAGAAACTCGAAGTTGCGGTCGCACTCGGCTTTGTCGGTGAAGACCTGCGGGATCCAGCCGCGCTGGCGCGCCTGGGCGACTTCGTGGTCCCAGTATGCGCCCTTGACCAGGCGCACGGTGAGGGGCTGACTGCGGGGGTGGTCCTCGGCCCACGCGAGAATCCGCTCGACGAGTTCGGGCGAGTTGCGCAGATACGCCTGAACGACCAGCCCAGCCGACGGACCCTCGCGGAACTCGTCGTCAGCGAGCAGGCCCAGCACGAGCTGGAGCGTTGTCTCAAGCGTGTCAAACGACTCCATATCGACGTGAAGATGAGCACCGGTGTCGCGCGCCCGTCTGAGGAGTGGTCGCAGACGCTTCGCGGCGTCGTCGCGGCCGCGCTCCGGCATGTTCGGGCGCATCAGCGGAGTGAGCGCCGAAACCTTGACCGACACGTTCGCGCGCGCGACTGGACCTGAGGAGTCGCGATCGAGGAGGGGCCGCCCGGGCCAGTCCCGCGTGGCGGCCGCCAGCACGTCGATCGCATCCGCGCTGCGTTCTGCGTAGTGGTCGGCCTCACCTGCGGTGACCGTTGCCTCGCCAAGAAGGTCGAGCGACACGCCGGCACCCGAGTCCCAAACGTCGCGCAGGTGCCCCAACGCCTCGCGCGGCGACCGGCCGTGGATGAACCGGCGCGCCATGCGGTTGACCGCCGACGAGGCAGCACCCGCGACAAGCCTGACCCCGACCTCGCGCCCGCAGAGCGCCTCGGGCACCCGGAGGGAACGCGGAGCCTCGTCAAGATCGCCGAGGTACGCGGTGAGGTGGTCCGCGACATCCTGGGGCGAGCGGTACGCCGGTGTGGCATCGACGAAGCGGAAGAGCGCCGCTTGGACGTCTGGACGCGCTGACACGAGAAGAATGGCCCGCCGATCGAGCATCCGCCCGGGATGGCGGAACCCAGAAGGGTAGGCCCGTGCGATCTGCTTCCCGATTCGGAGGGTGGCCGCCTCGATCTCAGGGGCCGACACTGCGCCTGACGGGTTCAATGCCATCCGGCGCTCGCTCATCTGTCAGTCCTACTTGGCGCAAGGATCCTGCGGACGGGCTGGCGTCGGTAGCGGTCCCGCCCCACTCGAGCGACCGCGGGCCGCGGGCCGAGACGCCCTTGCCAGAGGGTAAGGCCGATCGCGAATGTGCACGTCAGATCCGGCATCGGGACTCTCCGCCCTCTCTGGGCGCTTTCTCGGATGTTCGCAAATCAGCCGACGCATTCGAAGCCTTCGACCGGGGCGACCGGTGCACGGTCTCGGCGTTGGGCCGGAGGGCAAACCTTCGCCGCGTCTCGGATATCGTTGGAGCGGCCGGTCAGGCCACGGCGGCGGCAATGCCGAGTTGGCACGCCGCCGCACCGAGCCGTCGATCGAACGATCTCCGCGCGGTTGCCGATGTTCCCGAGAGCGAGCTCCCCAAGGACGCTTGGGTGGCCAAGGGCCGCGCCGCATTTCAGTAGGCCGGCCAGCCCCCGCGCTGCCAGCACTCAGGTGATCGACCCAGACCGACGTGTCGACGAGGATCATCAGCTGGGCGAGCGCCGCCGGGGGGCCTCGACAAGCGAGGGTTCGCTTCCGCCAAAGGCTTGCGAGCCGGAGCGCGCGTCCGCGTCAGGCGCTTGGCAGGAGGCCTCTGATGGCGCTCGAAGTGGTGGGCATGCCTCCACGTCTGCGCCCCATGCGAATCATCAATGAACTCCCGATCGGAGCGATGAAGCCGGGATGGCTGTCTGCCGGAGCGATGAAGTTCGGGATCCTCTGTGCGGCGATCGCGGGTATTGCGATGCTGAGCCCACGGATTGGGTCGCGGGGGGAGGCGGGAGCGGTCGCACTTGCCGGAGTCCTCGCCACGCTCGTCGGTGGTGGCGTCCTCGCGTTTGCGTCTCGGCGCTTGGCCGAGCGGTCATCAAAGGACCACCTCGACTGGTCACCCGGTCAGCTCGCTGCGGGTGCCTTCCTGGGGCTCATCCGGGGCACGGGCCTCCCGCTGCTTGGCCTTGCCTTCTTTCTGGTGTGGACCTTCGTCCATCTGGCGATGTACTGGTACGACGCCGCGGCGTTCGCGGGTCTCTCGGCGCGCCCGCGGTATGCGGACTTCTTCTACTACTCGGTGTCGACGGCGCTCATCTCGCCGCCCGGCGACATCATCGCCTCAACCCGCGGCGCCCGAAGCGCGACGATCATCGAGATGCTCGCCGGCCTCGCGCTCGTGACGACGTACCTGTCGAGCTTCGCGAACTTCGGCGGTCGTGCGCACGCTCATCCAGAAGGCACGGCAAGCAACGGCGAGACAACGTCCTGATTGGCAGTCGACAAGCGCTCGAAGTGCTCGACAGATCCCATCGGCTTCATCGACCCCAACTCGCCAACGCGCTGGGTGAGATATGAACGGCGTATCGGTTGGAGGTTGTCGAACGAGGTGACGCATTCCTCGCGCAGTCCATGTCCCGGGCCGAGGTCGACCTCAGTGGGGACGGGGCTCGTAGGTGAAACGACTCACTCCGAGTTCCGGGGAATGGAGGGCATTTCGTGCGAGTTTCCACTGCATTGGAGCGTCCGTCGGACTTCGATCAGGGAGCTGAAGGAAGCTCGTCTTCGTCCAGTCGGGCATGGACAAATCGTAGCGGGAACGCTTGGTTGCAACGGCATGTTAACGATCTCGTCAAGGAACCTGGTTCAGCTTCGCTGAGGCTCCAACGTCACCCGGACGCTGGGGCCGGCGGCGTTCCTCCTGGATTCACTCCGGCCCGTCTCCGGAGACAGCGCCAATCTGTCGAACAGGTACCGATGAACGAGCGATCGACCGAACGTCAGGCGCTCGGCCCCTGCTCGAGGACCGCGGTGGCCAGGAGCGCGAGATCGTCGTAGCGCGCGAGCTGCTCCTCCGAGAGCTGGGCCGACCCGGAGTCCCACGCGCAGAGGGTGCCCACGACCTCGCCATCCATCCGCAGCGGCGTGGAGACGTACATGCGCACGCCCGGCTCGTCGCCCTGCACGAACGATGAGTAGGAGAACTGGTCCTCCGCGGACGCGTCCGCTGTTGCGATCCGCTCCCCCGAGTCGACCACCAGCCGGCACATGGAGTCCTCCCGCGGATGTGGCGCGACCGGGGCGTTGTGCCCGGCGATGCGGTGCTGGACGCGCTCGTCCAGGATGTGGACGCCTGCGCCACTCCCTCCCGAGATGTAGCCGGCCAGTCGCACGATGGCGTCGAGGGCCGGGTCACCGGCCCGCTCGAGCAGTCCGCGCCGTGCGATCGTCTCCGAACGTCCCATGTCGTTTCTCCTCCGGTGGATTTCAGCGGGGTGTCTACCACCCATGGCACCCGCGTCGCCACGGTGAACAGGGCGTCCTGCATGAGCAAGCCTATCTCAGACATCTCGAACTCGGCGTCAGCCGCACCAGTCACAGTCAGGAGCACCGTGAAGACGAATCCGGGAAGATGAGCGCTGAGACCGCGCGACGACGCAGGCCGTGGCACCGGGAACTGAGGAAAGCGCGGCGACGTTCGCCATCGTCAGAGGGATTCGAACACAAGAGGATTCCGTCGACGGGTGGTGATCTCCCGGACGCGCAGAGCCGTTACCCGGCGGTCGTCGCGCTGCTTGCGACCATCGTCAGCAGTCGGCAAGCGCGCGAAGCGCCCCACAGATCGCTCCGACGTCTTCGATCCCAAGCACCCCGACTCGTTCGCTGAGCAGGCTCCGCGGGATTGGTTGGAGGTTGTCGAACGACGCGACGCACTCGTGGGGAAGCCCGTGGAGAGGCCCGAGTGGAATCTCGGTTGGGATGCCACGAGTTGTTCGAGTGCCACGACGATCAGCGTACGCACCGGTATCGCTTCGCTCCGGGTGACGACGAGGACAGGCCGTCGCTTATCTCAGTAACCGCCCCACCAAATTTCGCCCTGAGCAGGTCGGTTCGCTACCAGGGTTAGCACCAGACGCGAAGCTGTCCGGGCGACTATCCTCCGGTTGTGGCTACCGAGCGCACTGCACGTATCGCGTTCGGGTGCACATCGGCGGTCGTGGCGTTCGGCTTGGTGCTTCAGCTGGCGCTGTCCATCACAGCCCCGCCAGGCGACGGGGCATTCGAATCGACCCCGGACCGGATCGCCAACTTCTTCAGCTTCTTCACGGTCCTGTCGAACATCGCCGTCGCGATCACCACCGGGCTGCTCGCTGTACGCCTCCACCGCGGGTCAACGCTGTTTCGCACGTTCCGCCTGGCTGCGGTGATCGCGATCACCGTCACCGGCGTGGTCTTTCATCTGACGCTCGCACAGCTCCAGGAGCTCACCGGTTGGAACGCCGTCGCCGACGCAATCCTCCATACGGTCTCACCGAGCCTGTGCGCCATCGGCTGGCTGCTCGTCGGCCCCCGAGGGCAGCTCAACCGCCGGGTCGTCCTCGCAACCGTCATCGCTCCGGTTTGCTGGCTCGCGTACGCGCTCATCCGAGGCGCGCTCGTCCAGGATCGTTTCGGCAACGACTACTACGCGTACCCCTTCATGAACGTCCCCCAGCACGGGTATCACCTGGTGTTGGTCAACGTCGCCATCGTGGCGCTCTTGTTCCTTGCGATCGCGTTCGGAGCGCTTGTCCTCGACCGACGACTGCCAGGGGTTCGCTCCTCTGCCGAGATGCGTTCCTCGGGCAACAGGGCGGAATAGGTCGAGCACCGATCAGCCTTCTTGGCCCGACGGCGAGAAAGCAGCCCCCGACCTTTGGTGCGATTGGCACAACCCGGGCGTCGAAAACATCGCACGCCCTGTTGTGCGCGATTCGGCGATCATCGCCCGCGACGCGGCTTCAGACCAGCCACCTTCGTCCACGGTCTGAGGTACGCGACGGTAGCCCTCGACGATCTGCGCCCCAATCTGGTCGCGACGGTGTTGATCAATGAGGCGGTCAAGGGCGACTCGAACCGCCTCGGACCGGCTCGCCACAACGCCTGACGAGACCAGCTCATCGAGGGCGTCAGCGACGTTGTCATCCGCCCGAGTTACAAGTTGAACCTTCCAAGCATACCCGCTTGCAATGCAGTTTGGTATACGACGGCAAGTGGGGCGTTGGTTCCGGTTGGACGGACGGCTCAGTCGAGGACGACGTCCCAAAGGCGCTGACCGGTCGGGGTCACGAATAGGATGAACGCAGCGACGAAGAGGAAGAAGGTGAGCCCGAGGAGGATGACCTCGAAGCGCTTTGCCTCGTGGCGCCGCGGTATCGCTGCGAAGGTGACGACGGGAAGCAAGAGCATCACGATCGGCCCGCTGATGAGCATCAGAAGGAAGCCGTGACGGCGGTGTTCGTGAGGTACGGCACGCTGCCTTCCCACGTTGCCCCGTTTGCGAAGAAGCCCCACCACGCGCCGGTCTGAGCACCGCCACACGCCCGATAGGCGCACTCGCCGTTTGCGGCCTCGAAAAAGCGGAAGGGCAGGTACAGCCCAACGAGGTAGGAGACCGTTGTGATCAGGGTCAGAACGAATGCAGAGACGATCAGCGCCGAGACGGCGTGACGACGCGGGCCCGTGGCCCGGGGAACTGAAGAAAGCGCGGCGACGTTTGCCATCGTCAGTCGGCTGCGACGAGGAGCGCGTGGCGGCTAGTTGTGGTGAAACAGCTGGCCACGGCCACGATGATCAGGGTCAGCCAGAGCACCGTCAAAACAGTCTCGCGGCGGTCGGCACGAATGAGTCTGAACGTGGTTCCGAGTGCTGCGATCGGTAACAGCACGACTCCGAAGAGGAAGGCGAAGAGGCCCGCCAGGGCGCCGCCTGTCGTGAGCACGGGAATCCGATGGACCATGTTGTCGTCAGCGAAGAATGCCCACCACTCGGCACGGTGAACGGCCGAGCAGGGCAGATGTGTGCACGGACCGTTGGCCCCCTCAAACAGCGAGAAAGGAAGGTAGAAACCGATCAGCCAACTCAGGGCGACGAATCCAGTGACGGTCGTAAAGAGCAACCACCAAAGGGTGCTTGCGCGAAGGTTCCAGACTCGAGAGGGAAAAGGTGGGCGAGCCGCAACGGCGTCCATGACACGATCCAATCACTCCGCTGAGGCTGCGGACAACTGTCCGGCTGGGGAGTTCTGCCGGCCTCCTGACCAGACATGCGGCCACACGGCGACCCCGCGAGTCAGATGTCGCCGCAGCGCACCTGGCTGAAGCCAGAACCTCCGACGCTGGCGTCGCGGTTCCTTCCTACGGTGAAGTGACCGCGGGTCGGTACCGGGCTTCGGGAATCGGTCGGCCAACCTCCTGCGCAGCGGCGAGCCACGCTTCTTTCGCCTGAGTCACCTGCGCGAGCGCATCCTCGGGGGACGTGCCGAAGGCCGAGCACGACTCAAGGTCAGGGATATCGGCGGTATAGCCACCGTCCTCGACGCTGAAAAACAGGCTGATGTGCTACGCACTCATTTCTCACCCTCCGTCGTCAAAGCGTAGCGCTCGATGAGGCGGTGGATACGCGCCGAAGCGGGCCTGTTTTCCTGGACGGGTACACCGCCCAGGAGGCCTCCCCACGGACCGGACTGCCGCTGACTCGAGGTGAGCTTTGACATAGCTGTAAAAAGTTTAAAGCTCTTGCTATGCTCGCCTCGATGAGTCCGGGGTTGACCAGTATCGAAGCCATCAGAGCACGCGGGCGGGCCGCCCTGAGCGTGCTCCAAACCTCCCCGGAAAGTCAGTGGCTCGAACGCAAGAGCGCTCGGATCCGAGCCCGCGAACCCGCCGACACGGTGATCGCGTTCGCAAATGCGGAAGGTGGCGTCGTGGCCGTCGGGATTTACGATGGGCAAATCGAGGGGATCGACGGCGCAGGCGACCGGATCAACCAGTGGCGCCAGGCAGCGATCGACTTCATCGAGCCACCGGTTCGCGTGAGGATTGAGACGCTTCCTTGCCAGAACGCCTCGGGTGCTGCCGACCGACTCCTTGTCATGGAGATCGCCCCGAGTGATGTCGTGCATACGAACCGCAAAGGTGAGGCATACCTGCGGGTCGGCGATGAAAGCCGCCGGCTCGGAGCTGTGGAGGCGCAGGAGCTTCGATTCGACAAGGGTGTATCGCAGTACGACGCGACCGTTGTCGGTTCGATTGAGGATCTGGACTCGAAGCGGGTCTCCACGTACCTGCGCAAGATTCGTGCGTCCACGCTCTCGGACGACGTGCTCGCGGCGAGGGGGCTCGTCCGCGCCGAGTCGTCCAATCCGAGGCCCACTGTCGCCGGACTGCTCGTACTCGGAAACCAACCGCAGCGCGAGCTGCCGAGCGCATTCGTTCGCATCCTGCGCTACGTCGGAACGACGACAGAAACCGGTGCCCGCTTCAACGCGATCGAGGATCACCGCTTTGAGGGTGCCCTCCCCGTCCAGCTCGATGCCGCCCGCCGTATGCTTCGTCGCATCCTCCCAAAAGTGCGGCGCCTGAGCGCTTCAGGCGGGTTCGACGATGAAACGTTTCTTCCGGAGTTTGTCTGGTTCGAGGCGCTCACGAACGCGGTGTGCCACCGCTCCTACTCGCTCGCGGGAGACCACATTCGCGTGTCCATCTTCGATGATCGCGTTGAGTTCGAAAGTCCGGGCCGTCTTCCTGGCCTCGTCCGGGTGGAGAAGATCCGCTCGACCCGTTACGCGCGCAATCCGCGCATCGCCAGGGCGCTGACCGACCTTGGCTACGGGAAGGAACTTGGCGAGGGCGTCGACCGAATGTTCGACGAAATGCGTCGTGCCGGTTTGCCGGATCCCATCTTCACCCAGGGCGAGGCGTCGGTCACCGTCACACTTCTCGCCAACACACGGACGGGGAGGATCGCTGCTGAGCTTCCCCCGGGTTCCACGAGACTCGTGGAACACTTCAGCCGCTTCGGGCAGGTCACGTCGGCCGACGTGGTTGACCTTCTCGGTATCTCTCGGCCGACGGCGCTGAAGCATCTCAAGCACCTGGCGGAGGTGGGCCTTATCGAACATGTCGGGACGTCGCTGAAGGATCCTCGCGGCTACTGGCGCATCGTCTGAGGCCGTGGGCCAGCGACGGTGGGCCTCAGCTGGCGAAGACCGCGCCGATCTCCTTCGGGCCAACAACGATGTGTGATGGGAGCGTCAGCGGACGCTCCCCGTCGCGATCGATCCCGTCGCGGGCACCGACGAGCGTGATCCCGACGAGATCACCCGAACCGTCGCAGCCACCTGACCCGGCGGCGGGAGTGCGCTCGCGACAATCGACGTCAAGACGATCACCGCCGGTGTGGTTGATCAGTTCAAAAGCGATGCGGAGTTCATCGCGCAGGTGGCAACGGAGCTACGCGGCGGTGAGGCGCCGACCTTCCTGCTGAGCGCCGACGAGGACGCGGACGTCGAGTTCAAGTCGACGGCACGCTGGAACCTGCGTGAGGCAACGCGCGACAAGCTCATGGAGACGCCGTCGTCAAGACGGTGGCCGCCTTCCTGAACACGACGGCGGAACACTATGTCGAAGCCACACAAGACCTATGGCCCTCCGGCGGTGTCGTGATCACCGATGAGGTCGTCGAGCGGCTTGCGGCTGAGGCAGAGGCCGGGTACGAGGTGGACGCGCTAGGTCCTCGCGGTGGTCGCAAACCAATGGGATCTGGACCGGCTACGCGGAACTCGCCGCTGGCTTTGCGCGAATCGAAGATCTGGATGCGGCGCTTCCGGCAAACATCTACCGCCGCCTGGACCTTCCGTGGCCGGCGGCGTTCCTCGCGAGCCGGGCGTTCATGCACAGGCTTCGAGGCCGTGCTCAGGCAAGCCGCACTCCGCTCCCCGACTTCCTCATCGGAGCCCACGCCGGGGTTACGGGAATGCGCTTGCTTACGAGGGATGCTCGGCCCTATCGATTGCACTTCCCGAGGGTCCCGATCATCTGCCCAAGCGACGTCTGAGAGAACGCAATCGTTGAAGCGCGGTCGTCAATAGGGGCAGAGACTCGAGCCCTCAAGGCCGTGAGAGATTGGACGACGATCACTCCTCATGAGTTGTGAGTGGTCTTGCACACGTCGTTGGATCGTATTACGATACCTCGTGTCTGGACATTCATCCATCAGCCCGCAAGCACAAGATCTCGGACCTGGATATCGCTCACGGCGCGGAGTTTGCCGTCGTCGTCTTCGATCTCGGGAATGAGGATGGGCCGCTTCGGTTTTTGCATCTTGGGCCGGATCGTTCAGGAAATCTGCTTGAGGTGATCGCCCTTCACATGGACGACGGACGTGTCCTTGCGATCCACGCGATGCGGATGCGGCCGATCTACAAACACCTCCTGCCATGAAGAACGGAACACACGCCATGTCGAACCCACACAAGACCTATGGCACCTCCGGCGGTGTCGTGATCACCGATGAGGTCATCGAGCGGCTTGCCGCCGAGGCAGAGGCCGGTTACGACGTAGAAGCGCTACGGCGTCGCGGTGGGCGCAAACCGATGGGATCGGGACCGGCATCGGTTGTCCCAATCCGCCTTGACCCGGAACTGCGCGCAGCCGTCGAGGCACGCGCGACCTCGGATGGCGCGACGACAAGTGATGTCGTCAGGCGCGCCCTCCGGGCCTACCTCGACGTCGCATAGCGCGACGGAGCGGCTGGTTGGTCTTTGAGACCGGTTTGACGCCATGGCACCAAACAGGACAGAGGGACTCGAACCCTCAAGGCCAGGCGTTCACGCTGGCCACGAGCCAACCGCGAGCCGCTCAATGCGACCCTCCAAACCCCTGGCCCTCGTGCGGCGGGACGCTGCACCAGCGAGCGCACCTCGTGCGCTCCGACGATCAACGAACGCTTCGCGCAGGGCTCGCTCAAGGTAGTCGGTTTCCTCATTCGCGAGAAGTAGATCGATGATCGTTCGCGCCGCGTTTGTGACCGGGACCCGCAATGCCTCGTCAAGTGGAAGCCAGGTCACATCCTCGGACGCGAACGGGGCAACGTGAATGGTGACGTCGGCGCGTCGACGCACCGCCCTCCGGACGGTGATCTCTGGCAGCCCCGGAACGATCGACCCGATGTCGAGCAGGCTAGCAGCACTGGCGTGGCTGATCACCGCCCGTACCACTCCGCGTTCCCACGGCAGGACCGCGCCATCAAGTTCCAGCCACGCTGCGATCGTCTCCTCCCGCAGACTGGACGCCCGTCCAAGGTCGGACCGGTATACGCCTCGCCGAACCCGCCGTAGGAACCCCCGATCTGCGAGCTTCACGAGCATCCACTGGGGCACGCCGCCCAACAAGGCCTGCTGGGCCGTGATGTACCCGCCCTGCTCCGCGGCAACCGGTCCCAACACCTCAAACGCCTCGTCACGTCTCACGAAACAACCGTACTACGTTTTACCCCATATTGGGGTAAAACGTAGTCGCATCATGGCTCACGGTGAAGCGTCATAGGGGCAGAGGGACTCGAACCCTCAAGGCCTTGCGGCCAACGGTGTTTGAGACCGTCGCGTATACCAATTCCGCCACACCCCCTGGCCTCTGGAGAATAGCCGGGGCGCTCAGAACATGCCGCGCCCGTTGGAACCCGCCCCTGTGCTCGAATGGTTGGCGACTCAACGAGCCAAGGGAGGATCTTGAAGCGGTACCTGTTTCTGGTGGTTGTGGCACTCCTCGGAGTTCTCTCGGGCTGCGGTGGTGGTGGTGAGTCCCAGAGCGGCGACGGCGCGGCGACCTCCACATCGGCCACGACCTCCCCACCCGCAACCGACCCGACAGGGACCAGCGATGATCCCGAACTCTTCGTCGAGGGCAACCTTGCCTTCGTTGCCTACCACGAACTTGGCCACGCATTCGTCTCGGAGTTCGACCTGCCCGTCGTCGGCCGGGAGGAGGACGCCGTCGATCGCCTCGCAACATGGTTCCTCACACCCGACAACAAGACCGAGGCGGCCGACTACCTGATCGCCGCGATGAACGGTTGGTTCTTGAGTGCCTCCGAGGTTCCCCTGTCCGAGATCGCGTGGTGGGACGAGCATGGGACCGACAAACAGCGCGCCTACCAGATCGCCTGTCTCCTCTACGGGGCGGACCCCGAGCGGTTTGCGGCGGTGGCCGACGATGTTGAGTTGCCCGAGGGACGGCGAGATGTCTGCGAGGACGAGTCAGCCCAGAACGAAGACGCCTGGTTTCGTCTCCTCGAACCCCACGAACGTCCAGACGGCTCCGTCGCACCGCCGGCGTCAGTTGAGGTCAGCTACGGCGAGACCGACACCTACGTCGATGAGCGTGACTACCTCGAAGAGAACGCCCTCCTCGAGGAACTCTCTGAGGTGATCCGCACGAGCTACGCCTTCGAGCCAGGCATCGTCGTCGCGGCAATGGAGTGTGACGAGCCGAATGCGTTCTGGAGCGCTGAGGACCGGCGACTGACCGTCTGTTACGAACTCGTCCGGGAGTACCGGACCCTCGCGACCGGCTGAGCCCCGCCGAGTCCAAAAGTTGAGCGCGCCCGTTGCGGCTACTTCCTGGCCAGGCCCTCCTCGCGGGCGACGCGAATCGTCTCGGCCGCTACCACTTGGGCCACGCGAGGGTTGAACGCCGACGGAATGATGTAGTCGGCCGTCAGCTCGGCGTCTGACACCACGCTTGCGATCGCGTTGGCCGCAGCCAGCTTCATCCCCTCGCTGATCTTCGTCGCCTGGCATTCCAGCGCACCCTTGAAGATCCCCGGGAACGCCAGGACGTTGTTGATCTGGTTCGGGTAGTCCGAGCGTCCTGTTGCCATCACGCTCACGTACGGCCCGGCGATCTCCGGCATGATTTCCGGGACCGGGTTTGCCATCGCGAACACCATCGGTTCGGCTGCCATCGACTTCAACTGATCAAGCGAGAACGTTCCCGGGCCGGAGAGACCGAGGAAGAGGTCCGCGCCGACGATCGCCTCGCTGAGGGTCCCCTGAACGCCCCGCGGGTTCGTGTTGGTGGCGTACCAGTCCTTCATGTAGTTCATGTTCTCGGTGCGACCGTTGTAGATCGCGCCCTTCGTGTCGCAGCCGATGATGTCGGTGATGCCCGCTTCCATCAGGATCTTCGAACACGCCACACCCGACGCGCCGACGCCGTTCACCACGACTTTGAGCTCGGCCAGGTTCCGCCCGTTCAGCTTGCAGGCGTTGATCGCCGCCGCGAGCGTCACGATCGCCGTGCCGTGCTGATCGTCGTGGAAGACGGGGATGTCGAGCATCTCCTTAAGGGCGTCTTCGACCAGGAAGCACGTCGGCGCGGAGATGTCTTCGAGGTTGATCCCACCGAAGGCCGGGGCGAATGCCTTGACCGTCGCGATGATCTCGTCGGGGTCCCTCGAGTCGACGCACATCGCGTAGCTGTCGACATCGCCGAAGCCCTTGAAGAGCATCGACTTGCCCTCCATCACGGGCATGCCCGCGGCCGCGCCGATGTCGCCAAGGCCGAGAACCGCCGTGCCGTTTGTGACCACAAGGACCATGTTGCGCTTGAGGGTGAGTTCCTTGGCGCGCTCGGGCGCCTCGGCGATCGCCCGGGCCACGGCTGCGACGCCTGAGCCCGCCAGCGCGTCGAAGTTGGCGTCGGTCAGCGTTTTGGAGCCGAGGAGTTCGATCTTCCCGCCCTCGTGCATCTTGAACGTCCGGTCGTAGTGCTCAAGGAGCGCTACACCCGACACCGACCCGGCGGCCGCGACGATCTGGTCGGCCTGCTCTTGGTCGCCGGCATTCACCGCGACGTCGCGTACCACCGTCTGTCCCTCGGATACCGTGGCCACCACCGCAATGTCCCCGCCGACCGCGCTGATCGCCGCCGCAAGCTGCCCGAAGATCTCCGGGCTCGTCGCGGGCGTCTCCACGCGAAGGTTGACGCTGAACTGTGCGCTGGGGTTTGGGGCCACAGAACTCTCCTGGATGGGCCTGACTGGCCGCCCGGAGACCGGTGCCCCTGAGCGGCCCGGAAGCATACTGGCGCGTCCGCGTGTCGGACCTTCACCGCGCACCTCGGCGGCCCTTCACTGGGTAGGCTGCGCCGCGATGAGTGAGCCCTTCTCGCCTGACGGTGAGCTGATGCTGATCGACGGGAATAGCCTCGCCTACCGGGCGTTCTTTGCCCTGCCCGAGAGCATCGCCACCGCAGACGGCTTTCCGACCAACGCCCTCTACGGACTGTCGGCGATGGTGATCAAGGTGCTGATCGACGAGCGCCCGTCGCGCGTCATCGTTTGCTGGGACGCCCCCGGCCGGACGTTCCGCAAGGAGCGCTACGAGGACTATAAGGCGGGCCGGGCCGCGACGCCGGACCTCCTCAAGGAGCAGTCACCGCATTTCCGTCCGCTCATGGCGGCGTTCGGGTTCACCAATACCGAGCTGGTTGGCTTCGAGGCCGACGACGTCATCGGGACGCTTGCGACGATCGCCGACGCCGCCGGGGAGCGAGTCACGATCCTCACCGGCGACCGCGACGCCCTCCAACTCGTGAACGATTCAGTGTCTGTCCTTGCGACCGGTCGGGGCGTCACCGACGTCACGCGCTACACGCCCGAGAAGGTCGAGGAGCGCTACGGCGTGACGCCCGAGCAGATGACCGACTACCGGGGCATCGTCGGCGACTCAAGCGACAACCTGCCCGGTGTTCCGGGGATCGGTGAGAAGGGTGCGGCGCAGCTCATCCAGAAGTACGGCACCCTCGACGAGGTCCTCGCTCATGCCTCGGAGCAGACGCCGAAGAAAAAGCAGGTGTTGACCGATCACGCCGACGATGCGCGCCTGACCCGCGACCTCGCCGTGATCGTCCGGGACTGTCCGGTCGAGGTCGATCTCGACGACGTGGAGCCCCTCGACTTTGATGGCCCGCGCCTTGCCGAGATCCGCGACCTCTTCACCCGCTTTGAGTTCTCGTCGCTTGCCCGTCGGCTCCCGGAGCTGAACTCCGATGTCGTCTCAATCGAGCCCGTGGTTCGAACCGACGTGCGCACGATCACCGTTGACGAGATCGACGCGACCGACCTAGCGTTTCGACTCGCGGGCGTTCAGCGAGTCGCGGTTGCGCTGGCCGACGGCCGGATCGCCGTCACCTCAGGCGACGGAAACGTGCTCGTCGCGGCCGTGGATGACCACGTCGTGCCGATGCTCGCGAGCTTTCTCGGCCAGGCGGCGCTCGTCGCGCACGACGCCAAGCTCGTCCTGCGCCCGCTCGCGCTCGGCGCGGTCGTTCCGGCACACGACACGATGGTCGTCGCGTTCCTGATCGAGCCGAGACGACGCAGCTACGACCTCGCTGAGCTTTGCCAGGAGGTCGGCCTTGCGGTGACCGGGTCAGAGGACGCGGTCGCAAACGCGGCCGCGCTGACGTGGCTTCTTGCCGAGCGACAGGCGCCGCGGATGGAACGGGCCGGCGTGCAGGAACTCGCGAGCACCGTCGAGCTGCCCCTGATCCCGGTTCTCGCGTCGATGGAGCGCGCCGGGATCACGCTCGACGTCGGACTGCTCGCGAACCTCTCAAAGGGTGTGCTCGAACAGATCGGCGAGCTGCGGGAGCAAATCTGGGAGCACGCGGGCGGAGAGTTCGTCATCGACTCGCCAAAGCAGTTGGGCGGCGTGCTCTTCGAGCGGCTTGGGCTTCCGACCTTCCGCAAAGGAAAGACCGGATGGTCGACCGATAGGTCGGTCCTCAAACTTCTCGAGTCGAAGCATCCGATCGTCGGCCTCGTCGGCCAGTACCGCGAACTCACCAAGCTCCAGAACACCTACCTGGACGCGCTGCCCCAGCAGGTCGACCCGCTCGACGGACGCCTCCACACGACGTTCAACCAGACCACGGCCGAGACCGGTCGTCTTTCCTCAGTCAACCCCAACCTGCAGAACATCCCCGTGCGCACGGCGATCGGCCGCGAGATTCGGGGCGCGTTTGTCGCCGGGACGGGGTCGAGCCTCGTCAGCCTCGACTACGGGCAGGTGGAGCTACGGATCCTCGCGCACTGCTCCGGCGAGCCGGTGCTTCGCGACGCGCTTGCCCGCGGGGACGACGTGCACCAGATCACCGCCGCCGAGGTGTTTGGGCTGCCGATCGAGGCGGTCGACCGCACAACTCGCGACCGGGCCAAAGCCGTCAACTTCGGGATCATCTACGGGATCAGCGACTTCGGTCTCTCGGAACAGCTCAGCATCCCGCGCAAGGAGGCGGCCGAGTACATCGAGGCATACCTGGCGCGCTACCCGCTCGTGCGGAGGTTCATCGACACGACGATCGCCGACGCCGCGCGCGACGGGTACGTGACGACGCTCCTTGGCCGCCGCCGACCGATCCCGGAGCTTGCCGGCCGCACGCAGCAACAGCGAAGCCTCGGCGAGCGACTTGCGGTCAACACCGTGATTCAAGGAACGGCGGCCGACATCATCAAGGTGGCGATGATCCGAGCCCATCGCGGGCTGTTGGAGGCTGGCGGCGCGGCCCGGCTCGTGCTGCAGATCCATGATGAACTCCTCGTGGAAGTTCCTGACGAGGAGATTGAGGCCGCGGTCCCGATTGTCCGGGACGCCATGACGAGCGCGATGGACCTCGACCCGAAGCTCGTCGTCGACGTCGGTATCGGAGCAAGCTGGCTGGCTGCGAAGGCCTAACCCGCTCGTCCGTCGGGCCCGTTTTTCGCACCGTCGTCGGTCCCCACAAGCCGGGCGGGTTCGGCGCGGCCGTCGGGCCCCGTCGTCACCATCGTGAACACCGCCTCGCAGGCGGTCCACGTCGCGTTTCGGACCGGGTCCTCTCCGGTGGCCTCGAGTTCGACTCGAAGCGAGGACCGCCCGACGCCACTGAGTCGTGCACGGACGGTGCAGATCTCGCCCGCATGGAGCGGTGCCGACCAAACACACCGCTCGATCGCCTTGAAGAGGACTCGCTGATCGGGCTCGACGGCCCGTGTGGCGACGACCCAGGCGGCCATGTCCATCCAGCTCATCATGTGGCCGCCATGCATGACACCGAGGGAGTTCTCCTGCGCCGGCATCACGAGGATCGAGAGGGTGTACTCGCCAGCCGCTGAGACAGTCACCCGGTCACCTCAACGGCGACGAGGCCGTCGGTCCGATCGACAACACCACGCTCCGCCCCTGGAGCCGTGAGTACGCCTGGGTCAGGGGCCCGCTCGAAATGGGTCACGAGCATGATCGTGGAGCGTGTTCTCCCGACCGCGGGGATCTCACCGAGCCGAACGAGGAGACGCTCGAGCTCACGCGGCCCGCGCGCACGCACGCGGAGCAGCAGATCGCTCGCGCCGGCTGTTGACCAGCACGCTTCGACTTCCGCGAAGCCGGCAACAATGGTCGCGACGCGGTCGAGTGCGCCGGTACCGCCACTCAGCTCGAGGGCGACGACGGCCTGGAGCCCGTGTCCGAGCACGGACGTATCCAGGCGCACCGTGTAGCCGGCGACGAGGCCCGCGGCTTCGAGGGCACGGAGGCGCCGGTGCACCGCTGGAGTCGAGAGACGCACCCTGCGCCCGATCTCTGCGAGCGACACGCGGGCATCGTCAGCGAGCGACTGAATGATCTTCCGGTCAGTGTCATCGATGACATGCATTGCTGAACGATTCTCGCTCGCTTTCGGAATGATCTGAGCTTACACTCGTAAGTGAGTTCGTGGCAAACGATACGAGGAAGGGGTCCAAACGGTGACCACGCTTCTGCCCCGAGAACTGGCAACCGCGGTCGTGGCAGACACCGGATCGCCGATGACCCAGAGTACGGGCCGGGCCGTGCTGACCGGCAACGAGCTGATCGTCAAGGGTGCCCTTGAGGCGGGTGTGTCGCTTGTCACCGGCTACCCCGGATCGCCGGTCGCGGAGGTGTTCATCGTCTGCGAACGCCACGCGGCCTACCTCGCAGAGCTCGGCGTCGAGGCGGCCCTCGCCGACAACGAGGCCCAAAGCGCGGCGATGCTGAACGGTGCCAGGCAGGTGCCCGGTGCGCGAGCGCTTGCGATCATGAAGAGCGTCGGGGCCTACGTCGCCCTCGACGGCCTCGCGATCGCGAATGCGGCACGGGCCGCAGATGGAGCGGCGGCGGTCGTGGTTGTCGGGGACGACCCATCGCTCTCGTCGACGCAGGTGGGCGCCGATTCCCGTCTGACGCTTGCCGCCGGACGTATCCCGGTGATCGAGCCGGCCAGCGTCGCGGGCATCAAGGACGCTGTGGCCGTCGCCTTCGATCTCTCGCAGGAGAGCGGCCTTATCGTCGCGGTGGTCGTCACCACCTCACAGGCGGACGGCCTCGCGGTTGCCGACCTCGCGCCGAACCTGGCGCCCTGCGTCGGCCCGCGTCGGCGCGTCAGGATCGACACATCCGCCATCGACGCGGACGGCGCGGTTTCGCTTCCCCCGCAGGCCGCCATTCTCGAAGGGGACTTGCTGGGTCGTCGCGTTCCTCTCCTCAAAGACGCGGTCCGTCGACGCCGCTTGGATCAGACCGAGGGGCCGACCGGTGGGCGTCTGGGCGTGATCACAGGGGGCGCGAGCTACGTCCTCGTCCGCGACGCCCTTGCCACCCTCGGGGCCGACGGCGCCCTGCCACTGCTGCGCCTCACACTCACGTGGCCCGCTGATGAGGAGGCGATCGCGGACTTCGCCCGCCACGTCGACGAGATCGTCGTCGTCGAGGAGCGCGCCCCGCACTTGGAGGACCAGGTTCGCCGGGCCCTCGCCAACGCGGGCGTGCCGGTCTTCGGGAAGCAGCTCCCCGGGGGGGCGGCTGGCTTCCCGGAGGCCGGGGGTCTCACGCCGGACGCGGTGCGGGAGCGTTTCGCAGCACTTGTCGGGCTGCGCCCGTCGGCCTTTCCAGCTGCGTCGCTTGATCGCGCGAACGCGCTCCAGGGGGCCACGGCGCCAGTTGCCGAGCCAGACCCCGTGCTCGCGCGGACGCCGACCTACTGCGCTGGCTGTCCTCATCGCGGGACGAGTTCGCCGCTCATCGAGGTTCGGCGGCGCCTCTCCGATCCCGACCACATGCGCCGGGTACACGGGCGTGACCCGGTCGACGTGATCGCGCACGGTGGAATCGGCTGCTACTCGATGGCCTTCCTCCCCCCGTGGAAGGAAATGCACAACCTTTCGGCAATGGGCCTCGGCGGGGCGACGGGGGCGGGATACGCGCCACTCACCGACAACCGGCACTACGTCCTCGTCGGCGATGGAACCTTCTTCCACGGTGAGATGGCGACGATGGCCAACTCCGTTAAAGCGCGACAAGACATCCTCTACATCGTTCTCGACAACAAGACCACGGCGATGACCGGCCACCAGGGAACCCCCGGGAGCGCCCGCGACCTAATGGGTCGACCCCAGCAGCCGGTCGATATCGAGCGCATCGTCAGGGCGATGGGCCCAGGCTTTGTCGAGCGCGTCAACCCCGACGAGCGCGACGACTACACCGATCTCCTCGAGCGCGTGATGCTCATGGAGGGCACGCGCGTGATCATCGCCGACAAAGAGTGTGCGATCACCAAGGGACGTCGGGACAAGGCCGACCGTGCACAGGAGGTCGCTCGGGTCGGCTTCGAGCCGGTCCGGGCCCACATCAACATCGCCGAGGACGTCTGCGAGAACTGCCGGGAGTGCACACGGGCCACCGCGTGCCCGGGGCTCACCATCGTCGACACGCCGCTCGGCGAGAAGGTCGCGATCGACCGCGAGGTCTGCGTCGACGATGCCTACTGCACGAAGGTGAAGGCCTGCCCGAGCTTCGAGCAGGTCACGGTACGCCGAACTCGGGCGCCCGCACGGGTCGCGGCGCCAGACGCCGTTGTCCCCTCCGAGCCGACCCTGCCGGAGATTGGGCCGTCGTTTGCGGTGGAGGTGCCCGGCGTCGGCGGAATGGGAACCGGTGTCGCGGCACGCATCTTGATCGAAGCCGCCTTCGCCGAGTGGCCCGCCGTCGAGGCGTACCAGAAGAAGGGTCTTGCGCAGCGCGGCGGAAGTGTCTTCGCCCAGATCGTGATGCATGACGGCACCCGACCTCGCCCCGCCGCGATCGCCCACGGCGAGCTTGACCTCGTCATCGGGCTGGAGCCACTTGAGGCGCTGCGGTCGCTCGGTGGCAGTGATCCCCACCGGGTGGCGGCGGTTGTCGACGCGTCACCTCGTCCCACGACGACGATCCTCACCGGCGCGCAAGATCGAATCACGGGATTTGACGAGAAAGTTCGGGAGCGCACCCGCGCTGGGGGCGCCGCGGTGCTCAAGATCGGCGATGTCTGCGAGCAAGCGTTCGGTCGCCGGGTTGCCGCAAATGTCGCCGCAATCGGTGTCGCCTACCAATGTGGCTACCTCCCCCTCTCTGGCGAGGGCTTGAGGAGGGCCATCGAGAACGTGTCCGGCCGGCGGCACGCCGCCACGAACCTCGCGGCGTTCGAACTCGGACGGGGGCTCGCGGATCGAGAGCAACGTGAGCCCCAGGCGCGAAGCCTCGCCGAGGTCATCGACGACGAAGCCAAGCTGATCCGCTCGCGTCAGGAGCGCCGCGCGTTCCAGTCGCTGATGGGTGCGATGGATGGCATTCCCGAGGATGTCGGCCGCGCGGTTGCCGTCCGCCTCGCTGACCTACTGGCTTGGGGCGGCGAAGACTACGGGCGACGCTACATCGACGCCGTCGCCACGGTCGTCGAGCACACGCCAAATCTCGCCGTTCCTATTGCACACAATCTGCACCGCGTCATGGCGATCAAGGACGAGGTGTTCGTCGCCCATCTCCTGACGAGCCCGAAGAAGTACGCGCGTGACCGCGAGCGATTCGATATCGACGAGTCGGCCGGCGACCGTCTCGCCTACGTCCATTTTAATCGGGCCTCGTTTGGCCTCTTCGGCCGGCAGGTCGAGTTCGACCTGAAAACACGGGACTGGATGCTTCGCATCATTCGAATGGGGCGCCCGCTACGGCGACTCGTTCCGGGCTGGCATCGACGAGAGCGCGCGTTCCGTGACTGGTACGCCGAGACCGTCCTCCCGCTTGTCACCGGCGGGTCGCTTTCTGGGGATGGGGCGCTCGAGGCCGTCCGCCTCCCGGAGACCGTTACCGGGTTCAGGGAGATCCGGTACCCGAAGGAGGATCGGGCCGTCGAACGGCTTGCGGAGATTCGTCGCGCGCCGAACATCCAGGGAGGTGTCAAGTGAACATTGTCTTCGACGGAGCGGTTGGTCCGTACGAGCGCGTCGTCTGGGCGAGCGACCCGGCCTGCGGGCTTCGGGCGATCGTCGCCGTCCACTCGACTGAGCTTGGCCCCGCGATCGGCGGCGTGCGCTTCACGTCCTATCCCGATGACGCGAGCGCCATGGTTGACGCCCTGCGCCTTGCCGAGGGGATGACCATTAAGGCCGCCTGCGCGGGCCTCGACCTCGGCGGAGGGAAGTCCGTCATCCTCGGCAATCCACGAGAGATTCGTACGACGGCGCTCCTGCGAGCGTTCGGGCGGGTCGTTGACCGCCTCGGGGGGACGTACTGGGCGGCGGAGGACGTCGGTACGACACCCGCGGATCTCGATGTCATTGGCCGTGTGACGCCGTACGTGATCGGCCGGTCCTCGACGGCTGACGGTTTCGACGGCGATCCGTCGCCGTTCACCGCTCGGGGCGTGCTGGCGGCCATGCGCGCGGTCTGGGACTTCGCCGGGGAGCCGGGCCCGGGGCTTTCGGGTGCCAGGGTGGCGATCCAGGGCGTCGGCAAGGTCGGCGCGGCGCTGGCACACGCGGCTGCGGGCGTCGGTGCTGAGGTGATCGTCGCTGACATCGACCCGGGACGGGCCCAGCTCGTCGCCGAAATGGTCGGAGGCCGGGCCGCTCCGCCTGAGGATCTGCTCCAAACCCGCTGCGACATCCTTGCGCCCTGCGCGCTCGGAGGGGTGCTGACGAGTGAGATGGCGACGAAGCTACGTTGCCGCTTCGTCGTGGGCTCCGCGAACAACCAGCTCGCCGACGGTGCGGTCGCCGAGCGTCTCGCCGCCGCCGGCGTTCTCTACGTGCCCGACTTCGTCGCAAACGTCGGTGGGCTGATCTCGGCCGCCGAAGCCCGAAATGCTTGGGACCTGGAGCGGGTCCTGGCCGCTGTTGATCAGATCGGCGACCGCGTCCGCGAGATCCTTGGCGCGAGCGACGGCGATGGTGCGACACCCCTTCGTCACGCGCTGGCCATGGCGCGGCGGCGCCTTGAGCGGGAGGTGGTCGCGTGACCAACGACACCCTCCCTCGGGATCACGAGCTCGCCGATCTTCAGTCAACGGCCCGCGCGTTTGCGAACGAGCGCATCGCTCCACACGCCGAGGCGCTCGATGCCGAGGCCCGCTTCCCCTACGAGATCATCGCCGAGCTGGGTGAGCTTGGGTTCATGGGGATCACCGTTCCCGAGGAGTACGGCGGCGGCGGGCTTGGCGCGCTGGCGCTCGCGGTGATCCTGGAGGAACTCGCCCGCGTTGATTCGAGCGTGGCGGTTACGGTGAGCGCCCATACGACGCTTGGCACCATGCCGATCGCTTGGTTCGGAACTGACTACCAGAAGGCCCGCTTCCTGCCAGACCTGGCCGCAGGTCGGCGCCTCGGCGCGTTTGCGCTGACCGAGCCGGGGTGTGGATCCGACGCCGGGGCGGTGGAGACCTCCGCCAGCTGGGACGGGACGAACTGGACCCTCTCGGGTCAAAAGATGTTCATCACAAGCGCCGGAACCAAGATCACGGGGAGTGCCATCACGGTCGCCCGATCCGGCAAGGGCGAGATCACGACGTTCATCGTTCCCGCCGGCTCGACGGGGTATCTCCCTGGGGCTCCCCTTCGCAAGGTCGGATGGAGGGCGAGCGATACTCGGCCACTGATGCTCGACCAGGTCGTCATTGGCGACGAGCTGCGACTCAGCGAGCGGGGCGAGGGTCTACGACAAACGCTTTCCGCACTCGCGGTCGGGCGGGTCGGGCTCGCGGCGATGGGTGTCGGCCTCGCGCAAGGGGCGCTCGATCTCGCACTCGCCTATACGGGCCAGCGTCGGGCGTTCGGCCGCCCGCTAAACGGGCACCAGGCCGTCCAGTTCCAGCTCGCGGAGATGGCGACCGAGGTCACGGCTGCGCGATGTCTTCTGCACCACACCGCTCGCCTGAGGGACGCCGGCGAGCCCTTCGCCACCGAAGCCGCGATGTCGAAGCTCGTCGCGGGACGGCTCGCTCAAACCGTCGCCGAGCGCTCCCTGCACCTGCACGGCGGCTACGGCTGGATGGAGGAGAGCCCGATCGCCCGTCTCTACCGCGATGCCAAGGTGCTCGAGATCGGTGAGGGAACGAACGAGGTCCAAAAGATGGTCATCGCACGGGCGCTCGGCGCCACCGGTGATCACGTGAATACCGGAAGGGCTGAGCGCCCCTTGAACTCGGTGCCGGGAGGGTGATGTCCGAGCACCGAGGTGGGTTCGGACTATGACGCGGCGAGGAGCTCGAGTTCAGGCGTGATGGCGCTGCCGTGTGCGTTTGCCGCGGCGCACTTGAGCACACCCTCGACGGTCGCCTCGTCGGACGTGCCGTTGCAGCTCGCACACTGGTACTTCAGGACAGCGTCCGAGTCGTCGCGGATCCGCGCAAGGCGAAGTGCGATGTCGCGCTGCGGACTGTCCATGCCCGCGACGCGTTCAAGCTCTGGGGTGATCGCCCCGCCGTGCGCGTTTGCGGCGGCGCGCTTGAGCACACCCTCGATCGTGGCCTCGTCAAAGGGATCCTGTGCATGACGCGCAGTGGTAGATGAGCATCTGGGAGGCGGCCTCCCGCATCCTTGCGGCCGCGAGCGCTGCTGCAAGCTCGGGGGTGAGGGGAAGGTCCATACCGAGGGTTTCGCTGATGCTTGGCATCGTGACGTCTCCTTGCCGATTGTGACCGGCGGTTCGTTGCATGTGACCGTTCCGTCCCGGCGGGGGCGCGAGCGTTACGCCGCGGTCTGGGCGACCCCGACGGGGAGTTCGGTATCGACGCCCCGGCTGCGAGCCGGATCGGGCTATACTGCTGGTTCTTTTCTCGCAGGCCCGAACGTCCCTCGACCTTCTCACCCACCCTCAAGGACCCCATGACCGCCGACCTCGACTCTCCCGTGCGCACCCTCGATGGCCCTGAATACATCGAGGTCGACGGGCAGATGATTCCGAACTACGACATGACGATCCCGATCTTTGCTGAGGGAGATGTCGTCTCGGGCCGGGTGGTGCGGATCGACAAGGACGAGGTTCTGGTCGACATTGGGTATAAGAGCGAAGGGGTCATCCCTTCGAACGAGCTCTCGATCCGCAAGTCGGTGAACGTCCACGAAGAGGTCGAGCTGGGCGAGATGGTCGACGCCTTGGTCCTCACGAAGGAAGACCAGGACGGCCGCTTGATCCTCTCGAAGAAGCGAGCCCGCTTCGAGAAGGCGTGGAAGCGGATCGAGGCGGCATCGGTCGCGAACGAGACCGTCACCGGCATGGTCATCGAGGTCGTCAAGGGTGGCCTGATTCTCGACCTGGGTGTGCGCGGGTTCCTTCCCGCGTCGCTCGTCGACATCCGGCGCGTCCAGGACCTCGACGAGTTCATGGGCCGCGAGATCGAATGCCGCGTGATCGAGCTGAACCGTCAGCGCAACAACGTCGTGCTGTCACGGCGCGCCGTCCTCGAGGACGAGCGCAAGGAAGTTCGCCAGCGGATACTGGACCTCCTCGAGCCCGGCAAGGTCGTCGAGGGTGTCATCTCGAACATCGTCGACTTCGGCGCGTTCGTCGACCTCGAGGGGATCGACGGCCTCATCCACATCTCTGAACTTTCGTGGAGCCACGTCAACCACCCCTCCGAGATTCTCGCCATCGGGGACAAGGTCACGGTCAAGGTGCTCGACATCGACCGCGACCGTCAGCGCATCTCGCTCGGCCTCAAGCAGACGCAGTCCGACCCGTGGCAGAGCGTCATCGACGCCCACACCGTTGGGGACGTCGTGGACGGGAAGGTCACCAAGGTCGTCACCTTCGGCGCCTTCGTCGAGATCCACCCAGGTGTCGAGGGGCTCGTCCACATCTCCGAGCTGGCCGAGTTCCACGTCGAGAACCCCCGCGAGGTTGTCAACCAAGGCGACGACGTCATGGTCCGGATTATCGAGATCGACGGCGAGCGCCGCCGCCTGTCGCTCAGCCTGAAGCGGGTTGACGGTGGGATGCGGTTCCCCGAGGGCTTCGAGGGTGGGACCTACGAGGACCACGAGTACGACAGTTCCGCGCACGAGTCGATCGAGGACATCGAAGCGCATGCCGCCGAGACCGGGGAAGCTCCCGTCGCGGAGGCCCCCGAGGCCGTCGAGGCTCTGGACGTCGCCCCGGTGCAGGACGCGGACCCTGTTGAGGATGTCGCCCCGGTTGTGGACGTCGCCCCGGTTGTGGACGTCGCCCCGGTTGAGGACGTCGCCCCGGTTGAGGACGCCGCCCCGGTCGAGGACGCCGCCCCGGCCGAGGACGCCGAGGCGACAGACGGTCCGTAGCGCGACGTCGGGAGGTCCTCGGTCTCCAGACGACTCGCCGCGTTGTATCGCGGTGACGGGCGGCATCGGGTCGGGCAAGTCGGAGGCGCTCCGGGCGTTTGAGGCGCTCGGAGCGGCCGTCCTCTCCGCTGACGAGGTCGTGCACCGTCTCTACCTCGATCCCGACGTCGTTGCGGCGGTCGTCGAGCGGTTTGGCGCGGAGGTCGCACCGGGGGGCGTCGTTGACCGCGGCCGCCTCGGGCCCGCCGCGTTCGCCGATGCGGACGGTCTCCGCGCGCTCGAAGCGCTCCTGCATCCACGTGTCGAACGGGCCCGACAGGAGTGGGCGAGGGAGGTGCTTCGCCGAGACCCACCTCCGCCCCTGCTCGTCTGCGAGGTTCCGCTGCTCTTCGAGGTCGGCCTCCAAAACCATTTCGACGCGGCGCTCGTCGTGACGGCCTCCGAGGCCGTGCGTCGTTTGCGGGTCGAGGGACGCGGTCAGTCGTTCAACGAGCGCCGCGATCGGCAGATTCCCGAGGCCGACAAGGTCCGAATGGCATCCTCCGCATTCACAAACGACGGGTCCGTGGAGGAGCTCGCGGCGTGGGTGGCGGACCGGTTCGCCGAGTATCGGAGATGAGCCACGCGCGACACCGCCGCCGTAGGGCGCTTGCCCTCGCGCTCTTTGTCGCGGTCTGCGGCCTCACCTGGCTCGCGGTTCACCGGGCCCAGCCCGATTGGTACGCGAGGATCTTCTATCCGCTTGAGCACGTCGAGACGATTCGGAGTGAGGCAGCGCGCTACGACCTCGAACCGGCGCTGATCGCGGCGGTGATCCGCCAGGAGAGCGGCTGGGTGCCCGACTCGCGCTCGGCGCCCGGTGCTGTGGGCCTGATGCAGGTGCTACCGAGCACGGCCAGGTTCATCGCCGACCAGAAGGAGCGCCCGAGCCCTCCTCCCGATCAGCTCGTGGACCCGGCGGTGAACATCGCGTACGGCTCGTGGTATCTGCGGTATCTCATTGACCGCTACGGGAGCACGCGTTCGGCGCTCGTCGCCTACAACGCCGGTGAGACGAACCTTGCGGAGTGGGTCGCCAAGGCGCGGACGGCCGGTCGCACGTTCGCATTCCCGGCTGACGTCCCGTTTCCCGAGACCCGGGCGTTCGTGACCGACGTCGAACACGACATCGGCGTCTACCGTCGCGCCTACGCCGTCGAGCTGCGTTAGAGCGGGTGCTGCCAACCGAGTGAGGGTGGCACGACCACCTCACCGCGGCGGCGAAGTTCAACGCCCGGTTCGCCGTCCTCCACCCAGCCGACGACGCTGACCGCAGTGTCGATGAGGGCGTTGAGCGCCGTGAGCATGCTCTCAGGGAGCGCGAATACCAGCTCGTAGTCGTCTCCCCCCGTGGCGGCGAGAAGCTTCGCGTCGAGCGCGGCGGCCTTCGCCACGGCCCCAACCCCGGGGGCGACCGGCACACGGTCGAGGTCGATCACGATCCGCGCGCCGCTTGCTCGCCCCATCCGGTGCGCGTCGAGGGCCAGCCCATCGGAGATATCCATGGCCGCGTGCGCGCCCAGCTGAGCAAGCACCCGGCCGGCCGACACTCGCGGGATCGGCCTCCGGTGTGCGAGCGTCAGAGTGTCTGTCACCTTGCCGGGAGGGATGAGCGTCGGATCCTCGAGGACCATAAGCCCGGCCCGGCCTGCCCCGAGCGCTCCCGTCACGCAGATCACATCGCCGGGCAGGGCTCCCGAGCGAAGGAGTGGACGCTCGCCCGGAGACATCTGACCGATCACCGTGATCGAGATGACCAGGCACGGCGCGCCGGTGATGTCCCCGCCGCCAATCGTCATGCCCTGCACGGACGCGAGCGCCTCCATACCGTTATAGAGGCGCTCGACGGCGCCGCTCGACGCCGTCCCGTCTGACGGTATCCCGAGCGCTACGGTCGCAAGCAGCGGCCCGGCGCCCATTGCCGCGAGATCAGACAGGTTCACGGCGAGGGCTTTGTGCCCGAGGTCGACCTCACCGGTCCATTCGCGCCGAAAATGACGTCCCTCCACCAGCATGTCGGTGCTCACGACAAGCGGCGGGTCGGTGTCGAGCACCGCGGCGTCATCGCCGATCCCGACCGTGACACCGGGTCGCACGCTCAGTCGAGCGGCGATCTGCGCGATCAGATCGAGTTCCATCGGCAGATCGTACGAGAACGGGCGGTGTTTCCTACGACTGGGTTGTCGGCCGAGAGACCTAAACTCTGGGCATGCGGTCGATCGCGAGATTCTGGGACGCCGTCGAGGTGTTCGTCGATCGCCTCGGGTCGGTGGGTTGGCACGCCATGGCCCTCGCGCTTGTCTTCCACATGGCCAACCTCATCCTGCGAACCCGCGCCTGGCAGAGCATCATCGCCGACGCGCTTCCCGGTGAGCGCGTTCGGTGGCCGCGCGTCTTCGGCTCGTACTGCGCCGGGGTCGGGATCAACGCGGTGCTCCCCGCGCGGGCCGGGGACGTCACCAAGCTCTTCCTCGTACGCCAGAAGCTCCCCGGGGCGAGCTACCCGACGCTCGGCGCGACGCTTCTCGTCGAGACGCTCTTCGACATACCCGCGGCCTTCCTCCTGCTCCTGTGGGCCTGGCTCACCGGCCATGTCCCGAGCCTTCCGGGACTTCCCGCCTTCGAGGTCTCGTTCATCGCCGAGCATGCGACGGTCGCTCTCGTCGCCTTCGTCGTCCTCGCCTTCGCGGCGTTTGCGACGTTCATCATCAAGCGACGCCAGCTCAGGCGGTTCTGGGCGAGGGTCGCCGACGGCTTCAACATTCTGCGCAACCCACGGCGCTACCTCAAGCGCGTCGCGGCCCTCCAGGCCGTGGGATGGATCTGCAGGATCGCCACCGCGTGGTTCTTCTTGGAGGCATTTCATATCCCGGCGACCTTCGAGAATGCCCTGCTGGTGCTGGTGGTCCAAAGCGCGGCCACGGCGCTCCCGCTGACGCCCGGGGGAATCGGTCCGAAGCAGGCACTTGCGGTGGTCCTCCTCGCCGGAACGGCGGCGAAGACCGACCTCCTTGCCTTCAGCGTTGGGATGGAGGTGGCGATCCTCGCGACCAACGTCATCCTCGGCTTTACATGCATGGCGCTCATGCTTCGGGGGGTGAGCATCCGCGAGGCGATCGCCACCGGTCGGCGGGAGCAGACCGAGCGACCGTCGTCTACCTCTTGAGTGCGTCCGAGACGAGAGCTATCGTCGCGCTACCACAGAAAGGAGGTGGTCCGCTTGCAAAGACCTTGTGGAGGTGGCAGTAGCTAGGGGCGTATCTCCTGATGCGCATCGGCAGCCGGGAGGAGCCAGACACACGCCCCTCGCCAAACCACTGCTGCCACCCGGGCCCGGAGGCATGTGACGTGCCACCGGGCCCGTTCCTGTTTTTGGGGGTGATCTGTGACCCTCGCTGACTTGCCTCTTGGCCCACTCGGGCCGATACCACCACGATGGGATGGCTGAATACCGATTCGATCGGATTCGCGAAGTAGGCGACAAGCGGGCTGCCCTCGCGTGGTTCGCGCTTGGGCTCTCGACCGCCGCGTGGGTGGCATTCCTCATGGGGGTGCTCTGACTGCTTGGACTGGAATGGCCCAGAGCGCATGGCCACTTTGCCGGCCTCACGTACGCGGTTTGGCTGCTGCTGTCGTGGATCGGGGCCTTCGTCGCCGGTGCGATCGCCGCTGCCCTCGCCACCCTCCGCCTCCCCGGACCGAAGGTCGCGACCGTCGCCTTCTGGCTGGGTTGCGCGGTTTGCCTCGCCGTTGGCTTCAGCTACCTGGCGATCGTCCTGCTCACACGGCGGTAGCGCCACTCAAAGGTGGCGGACGACGATCGTCCTGGCGTGCTGCCTTAGACCCGGGCGGACGCCGACACTCCGATAGCATGCCCGCCGTGATTGAAGCAGAAGTCGTCCGCCACGTTGCCCGTCTCGCCCGTCTCGGGCTTGGTGAGGACGAGGCAGAGCGGATGCGGGGCGAACTCTCGGTGATCCTCGACTACGTCGCCGAGATCCAGGCCCTCGACCTGCACGACGTCCCCCCGACCACGCACGTCGTCGAGGTCAAGAACGTGCTTCGCAGCGATGACCCTGCGCCGTCGCTATCGCGCGACGACGCCCTCCGCGAGGCCCCCGACGTGATCGCCGGTGGCTTCGGCGTGCCGAGGATTGGCTAGCCCTGACCGTTATTCGCCAGTCCGCAGAAGGCCAGATCGCCGCCCTCACCTCAGGCGAGGTCAGCTCGCTCGAACTCGTCGACGCGCACCTCGCGAGAATTGAGGATGACCGGTGGGGATCGTTCCTCGCCGTCGATCCGGAGCGGGCGAGAGCGCGAGCCCGAGCGATTGACGCCCTGCCGACGCGGCCCCCGCTTGCTGGGGTTCCCATCGCCATCAAGGACGCGCTTTCAACGCGTGATCTGGTGACGACCGCCGGGTCGAAGATCCTCGAGGGTTTTCGGCCGATCTACACCGCGACCTGTGTCGAGCGACTCGAAGCCGCCGGGGCGGTCGTCATCGGCAAGACGAACATGGACGAATTCGCCATGGGGTCGAGCACCGAGAACTCGGCGTACCACCCGACACGAAACCCTTGGGATGCGGGGCGGGTGCCCGGTGGGTCGAGCGGTGGCTCGGCCGCCGCGGTTGCCGCCTTTCAGACTCCGTGGTCGCTTGGCTCTGACACCGGTGGTTCCATCCGTCAGCCGGCAGCGCTGTGCGGAATCGTCGGCGTCAAGCCCACCTACGGTGCCGTCTCGCGCTACGGGCTGATCGCGTTCGCGTCGTCGCTTGACCAGGTTGGCCCGTTCACTCGAACGGTCCGCGACGGTGCGCTGCTCCTCTCGCAGATCGTCGGTCGTGACCCGCGGGACTCGACCTCGCTTGACTGGCCGGAGCCGATCCGCGTACCGGATGCCGAACGCCTCGACGGAGTCCGGGTCGGCGTCGTACGGGAACTGATGGGGGAGGGCACCGAGCCCGGCGTTCGCAGCGCCGTCGAGGCGGCAATCGGCCACGTCGAGGCGCTCGGTGGAAGCGTCGTGGATGTCAGCCTTCCGAACTCGCGCTACGGTCTTGCGACCTACTACCTCATCGCGCCCGCAGAATGCTCTGCGAACCTGGCGCGCTTCGACGGCGTTCGTTACGGCCACCGCGCGGCCGACGCCGAGGATCTGCTCGAGCACTACGAGCGGACCCGTGGCGAAGGGTTCGGCCCGGAGGTCAAGCGCCGGATCATGCTCGGCACCTTCGCCCTCGCGTCCGGCTACTACGACGCCTACTACGCCCAGGCGCAGCGGGTACGCACGCTGATCGTGCGGGACTTCGCGAAGGCGTTCGAGACGGTCGATGTGATCGCGTCGCCGACCTCCCCGACGGTCGCGTTTCGCTTCGGCGAGCGCACGAACGACCCGCTCGCGATGTACCTGGCCGACACCTGCACGATCCCGGTCAGCCTCGCGGGCCTGCCGTCGCTTTCGATCCCGTGCGGGCTGGCTGACGGGCTCCCGGTGGGTCTCCAACTCGCTGGGCCGGCATTCTCGGAGAATCGCCTCTTCGATGTCGCGCACGCCCTCGAGCAGGCCATCGGCTTTGACGCGACGCCTCCGGGGGTGTTTGCGTGAGCACCTGGGAGCCGGTCATCGGCCTCGAGATCCACGTGCAACTCTCGACTCGGACCAAAATTTTCTGCGGCTGCCGGCTGTCGTTCGGCGACGAGCCGAACACCCATACCTGCCCGGTGTGTCTCGCACACCCTGGCGTGCTGCCGGTGCTGAACGCCGAGGCGGTTCGCAAGGCGATCCAAGTCGGCCTTGCGCTCGGTTGCGAGATCGCTCCATCGGCCATCTTTCACCGCAAGAACTACTTCTACCCCGATCTTCCCAAGGCGTACCAGATCTCCCAGTTCGACAATCCGATTTGCGGACCGGGTCGGTTCCCGGTGCTCGATGAGCGCGGTGACTTCGAGGTCGGTATCACCCGAGCTCATCTGGAGGAGGACGCGGCAAAGCTCATTCACCTTTCAGTAGACGGTCGTCGGGCCGGCGCGGAACGTTCAGCGGTTGACTTCAACCGCGGCGGAACGCCGCTCGTCGAGATCGTGACCGAGCCCGATCTGCGCAGTGCCGCCGACGCGAACACCTTCCTGCACCAGCTGCGCCAGACCCTCCTTTTCCTGGGCGTCTCGAACGTCAACATGGACGAGGGGTCGCTGCGCTGCGACGCCAACGTGAGCGTTCGACAGGCGGGTACCACCGAGCTTGGTACGAAGACCGAGCTCAAAAACATGAACTCGTTCCGCTTTCTCGAGCGTGGCGTCGACGCCGAGATTGCGCGACAGATCGCGATTCTCGAGGACGGCGGGCGGGTTGCCCAAGAGACCCTGCACTACGACCCGGCATCGGGCAGCCTTCATTCCTTGCGAAGCAAGGAAGAGTCGCACGACTACCGGTACTTTCCGGAGCCGGACCTCGTCGCGGTTGAGCCCGACCCTGCCTGGGTCGAGGAACTCCGACGGGACCTTCCGGAGCTTCCAGGCGCGGTTCGTCGTCGGTGGGTCGCAGACCTCGGCCTCAGCTTCGAGGACGCCGAGGTGCTTTCAGAGCAGCCGGAGCTTGTTGCCTACTTCCAGCGGGCGGCAGCATTGACCGACCCGAAACTCGCGGCCAACTGGATTCGCGGCGAGCTTCGCGCTCAGCTTCGTGAGCTTGGTCAGGAGCCGTGGGAGAGTCGGGTGACGCCGGAGCTGATGGCGGAACTCGTCGACTTGGTCGCCGCACGGACGGTCTCGCAGGCCGTCGCAAAGGACGTCCTCGCCGAGGTGATCGCTGGGGGTGGGTCTCCTGGTGCGATCGTCCAGGCCAAGGGCCTCGGTCAGATTGCCGATTCGGGTGAGCTTGAAGCGGTCGTCGATCGACTGCTTGCCGAGAATCCAGCCCAGGCCCAGGAGCTTCGCGACGGCAAGGAGAAGCTGGTCGGTTTTTTCGTCGGTCAGGCGATGAAGGAGACTCAGGGACGCGCCGACGCGGCGGCGGTCACGGCGATCATTCGGGAGCGAACCGCATGAGCGAGGCGAGCGTTGTGACCGAGACGCCGGGGGCCGGACTCCGGCTTGGGAAGTTGGGGTTGGGTCTTTGCGCGCTCGCGGCGGTCCCGATGATCCTCTCAGGTGGTCGCGAGCTGTTCATCCAGAGGGCCGCTGGCGCGACGGTCGTGAGGACGCTCAAGGACGGCACCCCTCGCATGACGGGAGTGATCTTGCTCGCCGTGTCGATTGGGCTTTTTGCGCTGGCGAAGTCCAGAGTGTGGCGCCTCGCCGCGTCCTGCCTCGCACTGATGATGGGCCTCTTCGTAGCCTTCTTCCTGCTGGGCGTTCGGATCGATGACGAAGTGCTCGGGCCGGCCAGTCGCAACTCGTTTCGGATGGGTGCCTGGCTTGCCGTCGTGTCGCTCGGGCTTCTCCTTGTCGGCGCAACCGCCCTCTGGCGTTCGGCCGGGCGATTCGGGCCGATGCAAGGGCACAGCGCCAAGACACTCGGTGTCGGCCTGCTGGCGTTCCTTTTTCCACCGGTCGCACCCGCCGCGTTCTCCATCGCTTGTGCGCCCTCATCCCCGCCGGAGTCCGGCCGCGGCGCGACCCGGGTCGCCATGATCCTCGCCGCGCTCGGGCTGCTCTGGTTCGCCGCGATTGTCGTCGCCATGTTCGTCGCGCATCCATGACGGAGCCGTCCGTGGCATCCGCGCCGTCGTGGCGGGAACACCTCGTTCCCGGGTTCATTCTCGGTCTGCTCGCCGGCGTGTTACTGATCGCGGTCGGCTCTCGCGGTGTCGTGCGTGGTCAGGTGGCAACCGGCGGGACGCGGACACTTCGTTTCGACGGAGCGATCACGATACTTGGGATCCTGATGATTCTCGCGTTCGTGGTTTTGTCCCTCTCGGCGCGCCGCCCAGGTCTGCGTATCGGCGGGCTTGTCGTGGCCTTGACGGGGGCCTTCCTGCCGGCGCTCGCGATCATTCGGGCACGCACCGACGAGCGCTTCGCGAAGAACACGCCGGTGGAACTCCTCGGGAGTGGCAAGCTCGCCGTGCTCGCGTCAGCCCTTGCGCTTGCAGGTTTCGCGCTGGCGGCCCTCCACCCACGATGGCTGGGCGGCGAGAACCGCGCCCCGGCACGCGCCATCCTTCTGTCAGCCGCCGGGACACTCCTGTTTCCGCTTGCCGCCGTCGGAATCGGATTCGGAATGCTCGGGCGAGAGTCGGAGCTCGAGCGGACCCGCGTGCAGTCGCTTGGCGCGGTCATCATTGGTGCGGTCGCGGTCGTCGGATGGTCGATTCTCCTCGTCGTAGGAGTCCTCACCTTCAATCGTTAGCGTGTTCAGTCGGTCGGGAGCAGGCGGTTCGTGAAGAGCGAACCCGGATCGAGGGACGGGAGCGTCCGGCGACTCCGGTCCTTCAGGGCGCCCGCGGTGGCCAGGATGTTCGTGATTCCGACGAACTGTTCGCGATTCATCTGACCCCAGGCCGAGCCCGGGGGCACGAGGGTGGGGGCCAGAACGCGCATGCTCTGGCGAACCAGCTCGGGTTTTCGCCCGAGAGCGGTGTCGGCCTGCTCGAGTATGCGAGAGGCATCGTCGGGACTCGTTGAGGCAAAGGTGTAGCCCTCAGACAAGGCCCGAAGCCCGCGGCGAAGGACGTCGGCGCGTTCGTTGATGGCGGTATCAGACGCGACAAGCACGACGCTCGGCCAGTTCCCTTCCGGGCCGAGGTAGTTCCGCACCGGAAAGAGCCGCAGACGCACAGACGGCGTACGGAGTCGTGCTTCGATCGGTTCCCATGCTTGGAAGACCTGGGAGAAGTCGCCCTTGCCCTGGTAAAGCGCCTCGTAGGCGGCGGTCTGCAGGACGGCGGTCCGGAACGTCGGTCGCCCTCCATCGGCTCGGATGACCGCCGCCATGACGGGGGCCTCTGAGGGGAGACCAAAGCCAAGATAGGACGTCGCACCGGTGAGGTCGGCTGGGCGTCGCACCTTCGACGAGGCCAGCACCGCGAGGGCCTCTTGGTTCTCGGGGATGATCGCGGCGACGGCCCGAATCGGGATGCCCGCCGCACGCGACACGGCAAGGGACGGGGCGAACGAGACCCCGAGGTCGGCCTTTCCTTGGGCCACGAGCACCTCGGGATTTGCGCCGCTGTAGGGCAGGATCCGGAGACGAATGCGCTCCCGTTCGAAGAGTCCCTTGGCCTTCGCGACGTAGATACCAGCGTGGTTGGTGTTCGGTACCCAGTCGAGTGCGATGCGAAGGTCGCTCACCGGTGCGGCCTGTGGGGCGCTCGTTGACCCTCCACACCCGGCGGCGAGGGCTACGGCGGCGAGGATCGCGGCAATGACAGGGCGTCTCGGCATCAGGAAGGGACCTCGGTCGTTGAGTGTTGGTGTGAAGGTGCGCTTGCGCGGGTCGCGAGCGCCCGTCGGACGTCTCGCTCGATCGCGACGAACGTGTCGGAGTGAACCAGGGCAGAGGCGCGATCCTCAGGCAGCTCGACGTCGATGACCGCGCCGATCCGGCCGGGTTGGGGCGTCATCACGATCACACGGTCGCCGAGCATCACCGCCTCACCGGGATCGTGTGTGACGATGACGACCGCAGCTGGGCGGGTGCGGGTGGTGTCGCGAAACCACTGGTGCAGGCTGGCCCGAGTGAGCTGATCGAGCGCGCCGAAGGGCTCGTCGAGGAACATTGCCGGCCGGTGCTGGGCGAGGGTTCGCACGAAGGCAACGCGCTGGCGCATCCCACCAGACAACCTGCGCACGTCATCAGGTGCGATCGCGCCGAGGCCGACCGACCCGAGTAGGCGCTCCGCCTGCGCCAGCGCCTCCCCGCGCGATGTCCCCTGGATCTCGAGCGCGGTTGCGACGTTGCCCGCGGCGCTTCTCCAGGGGAACAGGAGGTCGTTCTGCGGCATGAACGCAACCGAGCCCGGCCGCCCGGTGATGGCCAGGCCGTCAAGCACGACCGATCCCTCACTCGGGACGAGGAGACCGGCCCCGATCTGGAGGAGCGTGCTCTTGCCACATCCGCTCGGGCCGATGATGCAGACCGTCTCGCCGCACCTAACGCTGAGGTCGACGTGGTCGAGCACCGGCACGGCGTCGAAGCCGTGGCGGATACCGCGGAGCTGTAACGCGGCGGTCACCTGGTCACCCGCGCCCACGGGGCCGCGTACCACTCGACGACCGAGACGACCGAGACGAGGGCCATGGTGAGGACGAACGTGGCCCCGACGGACGCGAACAGGAGGTCGGTTTGGTACGAGCCGCGTGCCTCCTGCATCGTGATACCCAGGCCGTCGAAGGCGCCGAGAAACTCCGAGATCACGGCTGCAACGACCGCGTACGTCGCGGCCAGACGCAGGCCCGTGAAGGTCGACGGGAGTGCGCTCGGGATACGTACTCGGCGAAGGACGTCACCGCGCGTGCCTCCCATCGTTCGGATGAGCGCCTCGGCGGTCGGGTCGGCCGCGCGCAGGCCACGGCCAAGACCGACCGCGATGGGAAAGAAGGTGTAGAGCGCGACCGTCAACACCTTGCCGATGAGACCGAAGTCAAACCAGAGAATGACAAGGGGAGCGATCGCGACGATCGGGAGCACCTGCGAGGCGACGAGGAGTGGCTCGATGCTGCGCCGGATCGCGGCGGACCGATCGAGGACAAGGGCGATGGCGATCGCAACGAGGAGGGCGAGCCCCAGACCGAGGACAGACTCTCGCCCGGTGACCCACGAGTCGACGAGCAACCGGTGACGCTCCTGCCACGCGGCACGGGCGACGTGCGACGGGCTCGGAAGAACGCTCGGAGCGACATCGTTCAAGCGCACGCCCAGCTCCCAAGCGAGCCCGACCGCCGCGACGACAAGCGCGGGTGGCCAAACACGGCTGGCCAAGCGCAGGTGCGGCGCTCGCTGCGAAATGCGGTCCTGACTGATGATGACTCCCTTCGCTGGCATTACCCAGGCAGGTTCGGAGGGTCGAGGCGCAAGTCGCCTCCTCTCAGCCGCCCGGTGGCAGCTCCCCTGATCTCTTCTAGACACTACCGCTGGCGGGCCGGCGCAGGAAGGCCGACCCGCCAACCGTGACCGCTACCGCGTTGGGGCCTCTCGCGGGTTGCCCCACGTGTCGTCGTGCACGAGTGTTCGCCATGGGCGCCGGATGGCGGCGAGAGCAGGCGGCAGCCCCTCTGGGAAGGCCTTCGGGTAGCCGAGGGGGGTGATGAGCGGAATCTCCAGCTCGGCGGGAATGCGCAGGAGTTCGCGGAACGTGTCCTCGACGAACCAGTGAAACACGGTCGGAACCGTGCCGAGTCCCATCGAGCGCGCCGCGACGTAGAGGTTCTCCATCGCAAAGCCCATCGACACGAGGTCGGCGACGCGCTCCTGGGCGCGGTGCGCTTCCGGGAAGGTGTTGCGCGGTACGACGAGGCCGATGATCCACGCGGGAACGTCTCGGTAGGAGCCGATCGCTTGTTCGGCGTAGCCGTTTGCCCACTCCATGTGCTGGGCGTCGGTCGCGGCCTCTGCCCGCGGCCGCATCATGTAGAAGTACTGGCCGCCACCGGCGATGACGAGGTTTGCCACCTTGAGGCGAACGTCGGGCTCGCGCACGACGATGAAGCTCCAGGCCTGGGCCATGCCACCCGTCGGCGCGACGAGCGCGAGGCGCAGCAGTCGATCGATGTCCTCATCGGCGACGGGCTGGTCGGTGTACTGGCGAACACTTCGCCGTTTGCGGATCGCTTCGAGTGCCTCCACGGAGGTCCCTTCTCGTCGTGGTGGAGCCGCGAGCGGCGGCGATTGCCGTGCTCGGCGACGATTGACGGCGGAATCCTCGCACGCCGTCGCAACCCGTAGGAGCCGCACTCGTCGTTGCGCGTCATCTTTGCACCGAGCGCGACCCCGGCCAGCGTCAGCCGGACGAGCGTCGCGCCACCCCGGCGACACCGCCGATCAGGTGGACAGCGGACCGTTGCGACGGCGCCGACGAAGGAGAACCAGACGTACCGCTCGAAGCTGGTCAGATCGAGCCAGGCGCGAGGGAGACCGCGAAGGCGGCCGCTTCACAGAATGGAGAAACGATACGCATGGTCACCAGGACGGACACGCAGCCGCCCGCGCCGCACGTTGCCGACAGCCACGACCTGATCCGCGTTCACGGCGCGCGCGTGAACAACCTCAAGGACGTCAGCATTGAGATCCCGAAGCGCCGGCTGACGGTATTCACCGGCGTCTCCGGCTCGGGCAAGAGCTCGCTGGTGTTCGGCACGATTGCCGCGGAGTCGCAGCGGATGATCAACGAGACCTACAGCGCCTTCGTCGGCCAGCCGCTCACGACGCTGTCGGGCGGCGAGCGGCAGCGGCTCAAGCTGGCCACCCGCATGGCCGAGAAGGGCGGCGTCTACGTCCTCGACGAGCCAACCAGCGGCCTCCACCTCGCCGACGTCGAGCAACTGCTCGGCCTGCTCGACCGGCTCGTCGACTCCGGCAAGTCGGTCATCGTCATCGAGCACCACCAGGCGGTCATGGCCCACGCCGACTGGATCATCGACCTCGGCCCCGGCGCCGGCCACGACGACGGCCGGATCGTCTTCGAGGGCACACCCGCCGCCCTCGCCGCCGCCCGCTCCACCCTCACCGGCGAGCACCTCGCGGCCTACGTCGGCACCTGACCGCGGCCCTCGCGGACACCGCCATCGCCGCTTGCAGGGCCCTCATGGCGAACCCGGAACCCGCACCCCCGCTCAGCTCCGAAGCACCATCAACCGGACCGTTGAGGTCACACGCGCAGGTGTCTGACACGCGCTTGCAAATGCGAAAGGGGGCGCTGCCGCACGGGGCTGCGCCCCCCAAGGACCTTCGGTTACAGCGGGTCTAGGACCAGCTGCTACCGCTCCAACTCGATCCGCTCCAGGAGGAGCCGCTCCAACTTGATCCACTCCAGCTCGATCCGCTCCAGCTCGAACCGCTCCAGCTCGAACCGGTCCAACTTGATCCGCTCCAACTCGATCCGCTCCAACTCGATCCGCTCCAGGAGGAGCCGCTCCAGCTCGAACCGCTCCAGGAGGATCCGTTCCAGGTTCCATCGGTCCAGGCAGTACCGTCTGCCATCGCCTTGGCCATCGCGGCCGAGTCGAACGCCTTGCCGAAGATGTCGACCTCACCCGAGATCGGCTTGCCATCCAGGGTGGCGCGGTGGGTGCCACGGGCGGCGTCAAGTGATCCGGTACCCGTCGCCTGCTCCCAAGGCTGCGCGTGCTTAGCCGGCACGGGGCTTTCGAGAATCGACGCCAAGTTCAGACGTCCCTCGCCCATGGTGAGGTCCGACTCTCCCTTCATGTCTGAGGCGTTCTCGAGGATGAGCGCCTTCACGGCGTCGCTCGAGATGGACGGGCGCTGCTGAGCGATCAGCGCGACCGCGCCAGCGACGAGCGCCGATGCTTGGGATGTCCCGCCACCCTTGAGGAAACGCATCCCGACGCGGGCACCACCGTGCTCGCGGTCCAGGGTTGATTCTGGCACGCGAAGGCTTGGGAGCGACACCCCGGGAGCGACGAGGTCCGGAGGACGTCCGTCGGCACGGCCGCTGCTCGAGAAGGCGGCGACAGAATCGTTGTCGGCGTCGTTCGTGCCGTTCGGGTCCTGTGCGCCGACTGCGAGGACGAACGGGTCCTTGGCGGGGCTCAGAAGCCCAGCGCCCTCACCGGAGGCGTCCTTGCCACCGTTACCGGCCGCGACGACGACCGTCACGCCCTTGCGCCAGGCCTGCTCGACGGCGTAGGTCAGCGGGTCGATCCGGTAATCCTGGGCGCTGTCGACGCCATAGGCGAGTTCGATCGCCTTGATGTTGAGACCCGGGTCGTCCTTGTGCGCGACCACCCAATCGATCGCGGCGATGACCTGGCTGACGTCGGTGACGCCGTTTGAGTCGCCGACCTTGACGTTCACGATGTGCGCGTCAGGGGCCATGCCGAGGAACTTGTTCGAGTTGGCCTTCTTGAGGTAGGTCCCGACGCCTTTACCGGTCAGGTCATTGCCGGCGATGATTCCGGCGAGGTGGGTCCCGTGGCCGAATCCGTCGAGATAGGTCCGAGTGGGGTCCTGCGAGTCAAACGAAAGGTCCGGGCCGTTGATGATCTTGCCCGGGGCGTCGAGACCCTTGACCGGGGTGACCCCCGTGTCGATCAGGGCAACGCCGACGCCTTCACCGGTGAAGCCGGCGGCCCAGTAGTTCGTGCCTCCAGCCAGCCGTTCGGCGCGGTACATCGAGGTTGGGACCACCGAGGGGTCGTAGTCGGTTCCCTCGTAGTTCCCTCCCATGGTGTCGTCTGCGACGCCGCCTGGGTTCTTGCGACTTCCACGCCCATAGCGCCGTCCTGCCGGAGAGAGCCGTTGGTCATCGGTCACCGAAGCGATCCCGGCAGCGGTCATGAGGCCGGCGACTGCCGAGCTCGGCACCGTAGCGGCGAAGCCGTTCACGATCGAGAGCTGGCGACCGACGGTGCCGCCGAGGGCGACAACCGCGCGCTCTGGGGCATCTCCGGCACCGGAGTTCTCACGCACGATCACGCTCGTCATTCCTGGTGCAAGCGATGGCGGTGCTGCGATCGCCGCGCCAGGGGCGACAATGCCGAGCGCTGCCAGCACAGCCGCGGCGCCGAGGCCACGAAGCGCCGGCACTGCCCAGGTCACTCCGTTGGGAGTTGCCCAGGTGACGCCGCGGGGAGTGCCCCACGTCACGCCTTCAGGGGTTGCCCAGCTGACTCCATCCGTACGTGAGTCGGTTTGCGGCCGTCCGTGGCCACGAGAGGCGTCCATGCCCATTTCGGTGGTGTCCTTTCGCTTGCCCCCCGTTGGCGCCGTCCCAGCGCCAGAGGCAGAACGTGTGTTGTGGTTGCATGGATGAAGTTAGCGTCGTGCTAACGCGTCAACCTCACGCCATCTGCGCGATATGCACAGAACCTGCACCTTGGTAGTGGGCCCAACTGACCGGAGGTATAGGTCTTGGCCCCGAGCGGCGGGCGGGCGATGCCACGGCTCGCGCTCAGGACGACGCTCGTCATCCATGAACTGCCTGCAATAGTGGCTATTCGTGGCGCGAAGGTGGTGATGATGGGACCGAAGGTCCCGGCCCGACGTGGTCGAGCTTGAGGCTAGGAACCTGCGGTGACCGGGGCGGTCTCGCCGGCTTCGCGTTCCTTGCGAGCGTCCTCAAGACGCTCGAGGGCCTCCTCACGGGACACTTCGTGCCCGCCTCGCTCGCGCTTCCAGATCACGAAACCACAACCGGTGTTCTTCCGGCTCTTCCAGCTCGAACACCCGTAGGCCCGGCTGTTCTCCTTGATCTGCCCGTCGCAGATCGGACACGGGCCGATCGGCTCTGAAGACGGCGACGCGGCCGCGTTGGTCGTGCCGTCGGCGACCATCTGGCGGGCGGTCTCGACATCGACCTCGTCCTTCTGGCCACGGACCCTCTTCCAGATGACAAAGCCGCAGCCGGTCTCGGTGCGGCTCTTCCAGCTCGTGCAGCCGTAGCTTTTTGTGCGTTCGACGATGTCGCCACCGCAGTCGGGCGTCGGGCACGTCCCGAGCGTCTCGCGCTCGACCACCAGATCCTTGCTCGACCTACCCGCGGCGATGTGCTCGAGTGCCTCTTCGCGGGAGACCGCCTTGCCGTTCATCTGCTTCCAGAGCGTGTACCCGCAGCCGGTCTCCTCCTTCGACGTGTAGGAGTTGCAGCCGTAGCTCTTCGGGTACTCGACGATCGTGCCCTCGCACCCCGGCGTGGGGCACGGCGCAAGAGGGCGACGCTCGACGCGCAGGTCATCGCGGGTGCGATCGGCGAACCACTCGACGACCTCCCGGGTGAAGGATTCGATTTCGCGACGGAAGTCCGCGTGGCGCTCTTCACCGCGCTCGATCTGGTTGAGGCGCTGCTCCCAGCGGCCGGTCAGCTCGGGGCTTGTCAGCAGGTGGTCGCCGAGCATGGTGACAAGGCCGACGGCCTTCTCGGTCGCCCGCAGGCCTCGGCCTTCTCGCTCGACGTACTCCGCGTCGATCAGACGTTCGATCGTTGCTGCGCGGGTGGCGGGCGTGCCGATGCCCGCGTCCTTCATGGCATCCGCGACCTCGTCGTCTTCGACGAGCTTCCCCGCGGTCTCCATGGCTCGAAGGAGTGTGTTGTCCGAGTAACGCCCCGGGGGCTTCGTGCGCTTCGCAAGGGCGGAGACGCCGGTGCACGTGACGTCGTCGCCCGCCGCGAGCTTCGGGAGGGACTGATCACGTTCCTCGTCAGGGGCCGCGTCGGCTTGAGGCGTGGCCTCGTCGCCGTAGACGGCGCGCCATCCAGCTTCGATCAGCACCTTGCCGCGGCTGCGGAAGAGGTGGTCGCCAACCCGCGTCTCGACGACCGTGCGCTCAAGCTTCGCTGGCGGGTGGAACGCGGCCAGAAAGCGTCGAGCGACCATGTCGTATAGGCGACGCTCGTCGCGGTTCAGGCCACCGAGGCCCTGATCCGCGTTGGTGGGGATGATCGCGTGGTGGTCGCCGACTTTGGCGTCGTTCACCACGCGGCCGAGCGGCAGCTTGTCGAGGTTGACGACGTAGCGGGCGGCGTCGGCGTACTCCGGCCCCGCCGCGCCGACCTGCGCGGCCGTTGGCCTCAGCTCGTCGATCATCTCGGTTGTGAGATAGCGCGAGTTCGTCCTCGGATAGGTCAGCAGCTTGTGCTGGTCGTAGAGCGCCTGCGCGGTCGAGAGCGTTCGCTGGGCCGAGAAGCCGAAGCGGCTGTTTGCCTCACGCTGAAGGGTCGTCAGGTCGTAGAGGAGTGGCGCCTGGTCGGTCTGGGGCTTCGTCTCGACCGACTCGACCGTGCCCTTCACTCCGCGTGTGGCCGCGACAATTGCCTCGGCCGGCTCGGCGGCAAGTAGGCGTGTCGTCGAACCCTCGTGCCAGAGACCGAGGTAGGTGCTCGCGCCGCCTGCGAACTGCGCCTCGACCTCCCAGTAGTCCTCTGGGACGAACGCGTCGATCTCGAGATCGCGTCGCACGATCATCGCGAGTGTGGGCGTCTGCACCCGGCCAAGTGAGAGCACCTTGCGAGCAGAGCCCGCCTTGGTGGTCGCCGCGCGAGTGGCGTTCATGCCGACGAGCCAGTCCGCCTCGCTCCTGGCCCGCGCCGCTTCCTCAAGTGGGCGCATCTGCGCGTCGTCTCGGAGGTGCTCGAAGGCGTCCTTGATCGCGGCCTTCGTCATCGACGAGAACCATGCGCGCTCGACGGGCTTTGACTTCGCGGCCTTCGGGGCGGTCTGGAGGATGAGCTTGAAGATCAGTTCGCCTTCGCGTCCCGCGTCGCAGGCGTTCACGAAGTGGTCGATCTCGGCGCTCCCCATAAGCTTGTGAAGGGCCTTCAGCTGCTTGGCGGCGCGGGCGTCGCGGGCCTCATACTTGAAGGTCTCGGGAACGATCGGGAGGTCCTCGTAGCGCCACTTCTTGAACTTCGGGTCGTACGCGTCCGGGTCGACCTGCTCGACCAGATGCCCGACCGCGAAGGCCACGATGGAGTCGGGTCCCTCGAAGAAGTCGTCACGTTTAGAGAACTTCCCGGGGAGTGCTGCCGCCACGTCGGTGGCCACAGAGGGTTTCTCGCAGATGATGAGGGCCTTCGCCACGGCGGCGAGCGTAGCACCACAGGGCCCGCGGTCAATGGCCTTCGGGAATTTGGGTCAGCCTCGCGGCAGCGTTGCCCGAAGGGCAAGGATGCGTGAGACCGATGCCCGCGCGGGCCCCCGTCGGAGGCGACCCGACCGGAGGGCGTTGATCAGACTGCGCTGCACGGCGGTGGCGGCGCCCTCGCTTGTCGGGAGCATGATGTCGACTCCCGCTGCCGCGGCCCGCACCGCCGCCGGGCCCGGTCCACCGTGCGGACGAAGCGCGGGTGCGTTCAGACTGTCGGTGATCGTCAGGCCCCGAAACCCAAGGCGCTCGCGAAGCTCACCCGTGACCACACGTCGCGAAAGGACCGCGGGCCCGTCTGCGAGCGCGGGATAGCTGGCCGACGAGAGCATCACGAAAGCGATGGCGTCGCGCGACAGCGCGGAAAACGGCGGCTCGTCGATACCCCGAAGTACCGCGAGGGAGGTCGGGACACGGCTCGGGGCAAGGTCGGTGTTGACGCGGGCGGCGCCCAGACCGGGGAAGTGCTTCGCGCTGCCAAGAATCCCTAGATCGCGCAGCCCGCGATGAAACGCGAGAACGCGCGAGGCCACCGCCGCAGAATCACCGCCGTAGCTTCGACGCTGGAGGCGAACGAAGCTACCCGGGCGGCCGACGTCCGCCACCGGAGCGAGGTTGACGTTCGCGCCGACCGCCCGGAGAAGACTCCCGGCTTCCCGTCCGGCGGCGCGGGCTTCGGCATCGGTCAGAATGGATGCGGCGGCCCGCGGCCCGCCGGGGAGCCGTCGGACGGGGCCACCCTCCTGATCGATCATGACGAACAGGGGGCCTCGCAACGCCGCCGGGCGGGGCACAGCTTGGATGTCCGCGATGAGCTTGCGGGTCTGGGCGAGCGACTGGATGTTACGACCGAACAGAATGACCCCGGCGATCTCACCGTGGCGGATGCGGCTCGCAAGCGACGGGCGCAGGGTCGTGCCTCGGAATGCCGTGACGATGCGTTGGCCGGCGAGCTGCGCGTCGCGGAGTTCGGCCGCGGAAGCCGGCGTCGTCACCAGGGCGATGAGCGCCCCGACTGTGCCCGCACTACGCGGTCCGCGCAAGGGCTTCGAGGAGCAGTCGGTTGACGACATCGGGTACCTCCTGCTGAACCCAGTGGCTGACGCCCGGAAGGCGCTCGACGTGCAGCGGCCCAGCGACCTTCTCGATCGACCGATCCAGCAGCACCGATGACATGTAGGCGTCGGCCTCGCCCCAAATGATCGTCGTCGGGACGGTGACCGGCGGAAGGTCGGGCGGCGGTTTCAGCCAGTTCTCGGGGGGAATGTTTGCCCGGTAGTAGTTGAGCGCGGCGGTGAGGCGACCTGGCCGGGCCAGTGCGTCGCAGAAGACGGTCTGCTCGTCGGCGGAGAATGTCCCGGGTGCGGCGGTGTCGAAGACAAAGCGCCGAAGGTTCGCAAAGTTGTCCATCGCAAGCCATTCCTCCGCGACACCCGGAAACTGGAAGAGCAGCATGTACCAGCTCTTTTGGGCCTGCTCGATCACCTGCCTGCACTCAGCCGAGGCGACCGGATGGGGGCAGTTGAGGATGGTCAGGCTTGAAACGAGGTGAGGCGCTCGCGACGCCAACGCCCAAGCGATGCTTCCACCCCAGTCATGCCCGACGACGTGCGCGCGCTCGGCGCCGAGGGCTCCGATCAGACCGGCGATGTCGCCGACGAGTTTCGGGAAGCCGTAGTCGGAGACCTCGGGTGGGGCGTCGGACTCCCCGTAGCCACGGAGGTCGGGCGCGACGGGGTGGTACCCGGCTTCGGCGAGCGCGGGGAGCTGGTGGCGCCACGAGTAGGAGATCTCCGGGAAGCCGTGGAGCAGGACCACAAGGTCACCCGAGCCGGCCTCCCGGACCGCCAGGCTCACCTCACCAACATCGATACGCCGCACGTTGTCCCCCGTCTTGAGTTCCTGTGGCGAGCCTACCGAGCCCGTCACGTGAGCCGCCTATCTGCTGCGGCCTTGGCCGAAGTGCTGACCGGGGGGCACCGCGGCGCGCAGGCGCGCGATCTCGGTCTGCGGGGCCGACGCCTCGTCGGGGCGCTCGATGCCGGCGGTTTCGACGCGCTCCATCCGGTGGACGAGGACGTTGATGTTGCGGTCGCGCCGCTCGAGCTTTCCCCAGCAGACGACGAGCGGATCCGCGCGCACGACGGCGCGGTGGCGCTCGTAGACATCGGGGCGCACGACGGCGTTGGCCATCCCCGTCTCGTCTTCGAGCAGCATGAACATGATGCCGTGGGCCGTGGCAGGGCGCTGGCGGGCCACGACGAGGCCGGCCACGATCACCTGGCGTCCGTCAGGAAGCTCGGCAAGCTCCGCGGCCGTGACCGTCCCGGCAGGGAGCCCGGATCGCACCAGGGCCATGAGGTGCCAGCCGGTCGAGATGCCCGTCGTCTCGTAGTCGGTGATGGTTCGCTCGAAGCGACTCGGCTCGCCGAGCTCTGGCGCCGGTGACGTTGGAAGGGCGAGGGCCAACTGGCGTTCGCCGGATTTGCCGACGCGCTTGGGCCGAGCGGTGATGCCAAGCTCCCAGAGCATCGCGCGTCGCGGTTCTTGGAACGTGTCGAGCGCGCCGGCCCGCACGAGCTGTGAAAGCTGATCCTTCGTGAGGGCGGTTCGAGCGGCGAGATCTGCCGCGCTCGCAAACGCGCCGCGCGAGGTCCGCTCGGAAACGATCTCGTCGGCGCCGTCACCGATGCCACGGATGTGGCGAAGGCCGATGCGCACCGACCCGGCGTCGTCAACCGATGAGGTCGCCTCCGACGCATCGACGCACGGAGGGCGGGTCTTGACCCCGCGCCGGTTCGCGTCGCGGACGAGGCTCGCGGGTGGGTAGAAGCCCATCGGCTGTGCGTTCAGAAGCGATGCCAGGAACTCGGCCGGGTAGCGCTGGCGTAGCCAGGCGCTCTGATACGCAAGCACCGCGAACGCCACGGAGTGTGCTTTCGGGAACCCGAAGTTCGAAAAGCCGATGAGCTTGGTGAAGACAACCCGGATGGTCTCGTCATCGACCCCCCGAGCGCGAGCTCCGTCGCGAAAGTCTCGCCAGAGGCGGATCATCGCGTCGCGACTGCGCTTGCGACTCATCGCGCGTCGCAGCGCCTCGGCCTGGCCGGAGGTGAAGCCGGCAAGCGCGATCGCGACCTCGAGCACCTGCTCTTGGAACACCACGACCCCGAGGGTCTCGCGCAGCACGGGAGCGAGCAGTGGGTGATCGTAGGGTGGCTCGAAGTTCGGGTTCCCGCGCTTCGCTCGTCGGTGCTTGACGTAGGGATGGACGGCGCCGCCGCTCACCGGCCCGGGGCGAATCAACGCGACCTGGACCGTGAGATCCTCGAGGTTCTCGGGCCGAGTCTGGAGGAGGCTCTGCATCTGAGCGCGGCTCTCGATCTGGAAGACGCCGACGGTGTCGGCAGCCTGGATCTCGGCGTAGACCGCGGGATTGTGCAGCGAGACGCGGGCGAGGTCGACCGACTGGCCACGAGTACGGGAGATGAGGTCGATGCACTCCTCGACCGCCGAGAGCATTCCGAGGCCGAGCAGGTCGATCTTGACGAAGCCGGCGTCGGCGCAGGAATCCTTGTCCCACTGGCAGATCTGCCGTCCCGGGAAGGCCGCGGGAACAACCGGCACCAGCTCGATGAGCGGACGCGCGCTGATGATCATCCCGCCGGAGTGTTGCGAGAGGTGGCGGGGAAGACCCGACGCCTCATTTGCGAGGAATGCGAGTGCCCTCCAGCGAGGGCTCTTCAGCATTTGCTCCCCGCCGGGCAGGCGCTTGATCTCGTCTTCCATTCCCTCTGGCGACGACCAACCGTCGGCGAGGCGCGTGAGGCGCTCGATCTCGGCCGGTGGGAGGGCGAGCGCTGCGCCGAGTTCGCGCACCGCCATCCGCATTCTGAAGGTGGGGAAGGCCGCGACGAGCGCCGCGTGCTCGTGGCCGTAGCGGCGGATGATCTCGGCGATCAGTCCCTCTCGGATGTCACGGGGGAAGTCGAGGTCGATGTCCGGAACGGAGGCCATATCGCGGTTGAGAAAGCGACCGAGGAACAGGTTGTTAGCCACCGGGTCGATGTGCGAGAGACCGGTGAGGTAGCAGACGATCGAGCCGACCGAGGATCCACGTCCGCGCCCAGGTGGCAGCCAGCGCCTCGCTGATCCGGCCGGCCGGACCACGGCGGCGACCTCGCGCGCGATCTCGAGCACTTCACGGTGCAGTAGGAAGAACCCGGCAAGCCCGTGATGGGCGATGAGCCCAAGCTCCTCGTCGAGGCGTCGGGCGGCGTCGGCGCGCTTTCGGGCGTTCGTGTAGCGAGCGGCCAGTTGGTACCGGCAAATCCGATTGAGGGCGCCGTTTGCATCCTCACCGGGGAGGCCACCGCCGAAGTCCGGATAGCGGTAGCCAAGGTCTCGAGTGAGGTCAAAGCGCAGGCGCTCACCCAGGAGCGCGGCGTTGACCGCGGCCGCGGGGATGTCGGCAAAGCACTCCGCGGCCACCTCGGGCGCGCGGAGCACCGAGTCGCGGTTGCCGCGCCGAACCGCCTCGGATGCGTCCAGGCTACGACGGTTTCGGATGGCGACGAACGCGTCCTGGAGGAAGGCTCGGCGCGTGTGGTGGGCATGGACGTTTCCGGTGCCGACGACCGGAACCCCGACATGTTCGGCCAACTCGGAAAGGTCGCGGATGAGGCGTCGGTCGCCGCGCAGTCGTGGGCGCTGGATCTCGACGAAGACGTTTCCGAGTCCGAAAATCTCAACGAGTCGCCGGAGGGCGGTCTCCGCTTCCGTACGTTCGCCGCGACGCACGAGCCGTGCGACGACGCCCCGTTCGGCGCAGCCCGAGAGGCACACCAACCCACGTGCGTGCGCGGTGAGATACGCGGGGTCAAGGACAGGGTCGTCAGCTCGTCGGTCGCGCCGGTCGCGTGTCTGAGCGTGGGCGATCGTGATAAGGCGGCAGAGGTTCGCGTAGCCGGTCGCGGTTTCGCAAAGGAGCGTCACGTGGGCCCCGGCCCACGTGCCACCCATCGTCAACTCCGCGCCGGTGATCGCCCGGATACCGGCGTCGCGGCAAGCATGAGCGAAGGCGAGCGACCCGCAAAGGCCATCATGGTCGGTGAGCGCGATCTGCCCGTAGCCAAGCGCGGCAGCTTGCTCGGCGAGTTCCTCAGGCGCGCTCGCGCCGTCCAGAAAACTGAAGGCGGAGTGGGCGTGGAGTTCGGTGTGGACAGCGAGCGACATCGAACATACGTTCTATCACGCCCGCGCGTCCGCTCGCCCGCGCTCGCGCGCGGGGGCCACCCCGGACCACCACCCGGTTTCAGCGTAATTCAGCAATCGTCACGCCGCTGGCGACGTTTGTGTCGACACTGTGCCAACTCACGTTCAAGCCGCTGCGAGACGTGCCCGACCGCCGGCGACGCCGGAAACGACGGCGCCGCAGAGGGACAACGAGAACTACGAACCGAACTCGGTCGTGAAGTCGCGAACGGCGGTCTGGAAGCGCGAAACGAGGTCCGCCATCTTGGAGTCGCTGTTTGTCGGGCCGTCGTTTTCGAACTCACGCATCAGGGTCGTGAGATCACGTCCCTTCGAAACGAGCGCCGAGCGCTTGGCCTCGAGGGTTGCGTCCTTGATGGTGTAGCCGTCCATCTTTGAGAGCGCGGCCTCGGCCTTGTCCGTGTCGGCGCGAAGCGCGTCGATGTTCTCGGTGATCGCCGAGCCGCTCGTGATGGTCGTGACGAGGGTTCCCCAGCCCTGAAGGGCAGTGCCGAACGCTGTCGTGTCGGTTGAAAACGCCGCGGCGTCCGCAACTCCAACCGCGCTACCAGTGGTCGAGGTGGCCCCATCGGTCGTCGCTGTCGTGTCGGTTCCCGTTGTCTCGGATCCTGACGACGCCGACGAAGTGTCGTCCTTCCCGCACACGGTGAGGCCGAGGGCCTTGGCCTTCGTCTTGAGTGCGTCTTCGTTCGCATTGGCCTCGGTCGATGCCGCCGTGATCGTCGCGATCGGGTCCGCGCCACCGGCGATCTTGGCGCCCGCGGCGGCAAGGGTGTCGTACTGCTTCGAAACCAGCACGATGGCACTGTCCCACTCACTCTTCAGCTCGTCCGGAGCACTCAGCTTCTTCAGGTCGGCGAGTTGAGTCTTGGCCGAGTCGAGTGCCTTGGGGAAGAAGGTTTTGAGATCGTCGGCTGTCTTCGGCTCGCCGAGCGCGGCGATGGCGTCATCGGACGTCTTGCAGATGGCGTCGGCCTGCGTTCGAAGGTCGGCGGCGCTCAGCGCGGACGACGCGGACGAACCGCCGCCACACGCGGCGGCGGTGAGCGCGACAACTGCGACGCCGAGAAGGGCGACCACCTTACGAGCGGGTACGGACACGGATGCTCCTCTTGATTCGGCGGTCGGATGCAACTCCGCGACCGCAGGTCGGGTCGGGCGAGTATAGGTTCGTGCGAGCCGGTTCAAAGCTGAGGGTGTTCTGAGCGAGCCAACGCGGATCGCGGCGAGGTCGGCGTCCCGAGGCGCTGGCGATTTCACGAGCGTCGTCCCCAGATCGGCGCGAGGCGGGCAAGCTCATGGTCGGGTTCGACGTCGTCGCACAGGGGGAAAGCCCCGTCGGCGAAGCGGCCGAGGTGTCGTCCTGAGCGGACCTCCCAAGGGGTCTGGTCGGCGGCGGCGAGCCGGGTGAAGATGTCGACCGGAAGCGGCTGGTCGCTTGCGGCAAGTACGACGTTTCCCGAGGAGCGGTTCTCCATCACGGCGGCGTCGGCGACGAGGAGCACGTGCCCAAAGCACGTGGCAAGGGTGGCCGCGACGGCTCTCGTCATGCCGAGCTCAGGGATGTCGATCAGGTTGATCGCCCAGAGACCACCGGGGCGGAGCACGCGACGACCTTCCTCGAGGAACTCGCGCGTCAACAGGTGGTGGGGGACGACGATCCCGCTGAACGCGTCGATGACGACGACATCCGCCGATGCGTCGGGAAGCGATCGAAGCTCACTGCGCCCCTCGCCGATTCGCACCTCCAGGCGCGGTGTGTCTGAAAGGCACAGCCACTCGCGGGCGACCTCGATCACGCCCGCGTCGCGCTCGATGACGATTGTGTGACCTGCGCGTCGGGTTGCGCCCAGGTAGCGGGCAAACACACACGGCCCGCCGCCGATTTGGACCAGGTTGAGCGGTTCCTTGCGAGGGTGCGTCAGATCGACAAGCTGCGCGAGGTGGCGCAGGTACTCAAACTCCAGGTGTTTCGGGTCGGCCAGGTCGACGTAGCTCGACTCGACGCCGTCTTGCTTGATGAGCCGTCCGCCAGCCCGCGTTGGATCGGCCCGAATCTCGACCACCACATGGTCGGTTGGGATCTCGAACGGAGGCGGGCTCGGAATGTCGCGTCGGTGCTTGCTGGCCACCGCCTCATGCTAAATGCTTGATTCCAAACTCTCGCGGAGATCCGCTGGCTGCGACGCGTCGCGATCCTGCGTCCTTGGTCGCCCGCATATTCCCGATATCCGGCTGACACTGCGTTCTCTTGCGCGTCGGCTTGCGCCGACGCTTCAGACGGTGGGCGCACCTGGCGGTGCGTCCACCTGTGCTCGGTCTCGCTCACCGGACCTTTCGACCACAATTCGGCATCAACCATCCTGTCTAGTAAGCACCGGGGGCGAGTCGCTCTCCCGCGCGGATCTCGATTGCCAAGCGGTTCTCGATCGGCGCGAGCGGGCAGACCCACTCGGGGTCGTAAGCGCAAGACGGGTTGTAGGCGTAGTTGAAGTCGATGATGAGCCCCGCGCCGTTAGACGATGCACCGAGGTCGGCACTCTTGATCGTGTCGAGCAGGTAGCGCCCCCCTCCGTACGTTTCGGTCCCGGAGGTCGCGTCGCGAAACGGGATGATGATGCCGCCGCCGTAGCCCTCCAGCCAGTAGACGGCGAGCGTGACGGCGCTGCCGTCCATCGCTGGGCGAACGTGACCGATCCGGCGCGCGCGAACGGCCTCTCCGCTGAGCACAGGCAGGGAGATGTCCGCATCCGTGTCGTCCGATGCGGGTTCGATCGGGCACTCGGTGCGGAGATCCGGGTGGTGCTCGAAGTAGTCGAGTCCGGTGAACGTCGTGCGCGTGCCAGCGGTCAGCGGGCTCTGCGGGTGGCTCCGAAAGAGCGCATCCTTGCTGGCCCGAAACGCGGTCAGGGCATCGAGGCCGCCTTCAGCCGACCGAGCGGCGAGGTACATGTCTGCCACGCGGCGTTTCCAGTCGAGGAGGTCAAGTGGCCAGCTTGGCGGTGTGGTCGTCATTGGTTCTCGACAGATCGCAGGGCGAGTAGATCAGTTTCCCACCTGCGCGCGCTGGCGTCAGTGGCGAAACCATTGGTTCGCGCGCAGCTCGCGGTAGATCACCATCACGCGACCGGGCTCGACGAGCAGCTCGAAGTAGTGCCGGTCGACGGGTTCGCTTGTCCACCAGCGGTCCTGGACGAGCCAGTCCTCACGGATGGCGATCACGGCCCGGCGACGGTCCCCGACGTGCAACGCATGCGGGGTGCCGTCCGGGGCGGTGATTACCTGGAGGGATTGAGGCTCGGAGAGCCCGTGAACGGAACGAGTGCCCATCGGCGCTCCGGTAGTCGTGACCATGGCTCAAGCTCAACAAGACGCATCACCGCGTCGCGTCCACTTCCTGACTGCACCTGACGGGCGGCCTCGTCGGTGCGTCGCCTGCGCTCCTCGCCGCCCGTGTCGGTGAGCACGAGCTGGTGGCCGTCGAGGGCGCCAGAGGCGTCGCCCCGAATCGCGATCCACTCGACCGGAGCGGCGACCCGGGCGAGGTGGGGGAGGCTTGCGACGGTGAGGCGCTCGGGATCGGCGGTCGCTTCGCGTAGCGCAAGGGTGTGTGTCCAGGAGCCACCCCCTTCAAGGCCCGCGCGCAGGGTGAGCGAACGAAATGCGCGTCCTCGGGCGGTCGCTGTGTCGGACAGTTCGTGAAGAAGGATGCGTGCCGACTCCTCGATCGCGGCAAGTGCCCCGACCGATTCGGGAAAGCGCATTGTTGCCTCGACATCCTGAGGTGGTGTTCGCGGACGAAGTGGCCGGCCGTCCTCGCCTCGGGCGAGGCCCCATGCGTGATGCCCGGTGGGTCCGAAACGGTCGAGCACCGAGCGTGCGGGGAGGTCTGCGAAGCGTCCGACGCGGTCGATGCCGAGGTTTGCGAGCGCCTCCAGTGCGCGCCGGTTAAGTGGCAGGCACCCGGCGGGAAGGGGCGCGAGGAACGCCGCCTCCTCGCCAACAGTAATCACCTGTGGTTGTTTCGAGAGCGCTTCGCGCGCGGCTTGGATCGCAACGAACCTGGTCATGGCAACGCCCAGGCGTGGGTCGGCGCCCACCCAAATGCTCGTGCGTGCCTTGCGAAGGACCCCGTCGAGGCCCCCGTAGAGGCGTTCGAGCCCGCGCCCTTCAAAACACCAGGCGTCCTCGCCAACCTCGACTGCTGCGCCGATCCCTTCGAGACTCGTCGTGACACGCTCGCGTGCGCGGGAGACGGCGTCGGGATCGGCGCTCACCAGCTCAAGGGTCGGGCAACGAGCGAGCGCTTCACCGACCGAGAGCCCTTCCTGAACTCCTTGCGCTGTCGCAGCGGGGGTGCACTCTCCAACGACCTGCGTCGCGCCGGGCTGAGGAGCGATGGCGATGAGGGCATCGAATGGCTTGCGGGCGCCGTTCAGCGCGACCCGAAGGGCAAAGGAGGGAATCCAGACGGCGACGATCACGAACACATGTTCTCATTTGTGACGCTTCTGGTCGAGCCCCGACACAGAAACGTGTCGCGCTGTGACGCTTTGGTGCGCGATGCTGCCAAGGCACGCGTCATCGACCCTCAGGAGCCGCCCATGCGACGAACCACGCTGATCCTCGATGAAGATCTCATCGCCGAAGCCCGAGCGGCGCTCAATGCGAAAACGGTCACCGAGACCATTCACCTCGTCCTGGCGCGTGTCCGCGAGACCTCTCCGGCCAAACGTTTCTGGATCTCAGCCCAGGACTGATCGATCAGCTGAGGGGCCGGATACCGCCCTCGAGCAACGATCGCTTTTGTCTAGACATACTGATGCCAATTGCTAGCATCAAGGCATATGCGAACCACCATCCGTCTCGCAGACGATCTTCTCGCTCAGGCAAAGAAGGCCGCGACTGAGCGAGGAATGACCCTGACCGCGCTCATCGACACCGCACTCCGAAAGGAAATCGCGCCGAGCACGGTCGTTCGGACCCCAATCCGGCTTCCGACCTATGGCCGCGGCGGGACCCTTCCCGGGGTCGACCTCAACGATTCAGCGGGCCTCCTTGAATTGATGGAGGGAAACGATTTTCCTTCCTGATGTCAACGTCCTCATTTACGCCCACCGCGAAGAATCACCTCGCCATGACGAGCATCGCGCGTGGCTGGAAGATGTGCTGAACGGCGACCGTTCGTTTGCCATCAGCGAGCTGGTGCTCTCGGGATTCGTCCGTATCGCAACCAACCCAAAAATCTTTGAATATCCGACGCCGATTCAACGCGCACTGGGGTTCACCAAAGTCATCCGCACCTCCGGCAACTGCGTCATCGTCCGCCCAGGCGGCCGGCATTGGTCAATCTTCAATGATCTGTGCCAGCGGGCTGAGGCACGCGGCAACCTCGTCGCCGACGCCTATCACGCGGCCCTTGCGATCGAGAGCGGCTGTGAGTGGGTCACGGCTGATCGGGGCTACGCCCGCTTTCCCGGCCTTCGTTGGCGTCACCCGCTCGATTCGTAGTTCCTGGATGACGTGCGGGACAAGATCGCGCGTCCGGTGCGTCTAACCCGCAATGACAATGACCACTTCGCGCTCCGAGCACGACACCGTTCGGGCCGCAGCTCGGGGTGAGCGCGACGCGCTGACCGACCTTTTCGCGAGCACTGGAGCGGGGTTCACCGCCTCGCATCGGGACTCACCGGGAGCACTACCGCCGCCGCCGACATCGCCCAAGACGCGTTCGAACGGGCATTCCGATCGCTTGCACGCTTCGATGGTCGGTCGTCGTTTCGCACCTGGATTCACCGAATCGCGGTGAACCGTTCGATCGACGAGATGCGCCGCGTGCGGCCAACGGTGTCGATCGACTCGGCAGGTGACCTCGCGGCGCCAGAACACGGCGGCTCCAACGAGCCCCTTCGCGCGGCGGTGGCGCGACTGACCCCGGACCGGCGTGCGGTGGTCGTCATGCACTACTGGCTTGATTACACCCTGCCGGAGATCGCATCCGTCCTGGACATCCCGGAAGGAACCGTTCATTCGCGCCTGTCGCGCGCACTCAAGGATCTTCGCTCCGCCATGGAGGTGCCCGCATGAGCCCTGACCTCGAAAGCCGACTTCGCGACGTACGCCAGCATGTCGCCCCTCCTGGCCCGGCAGTGACGAGCCGGACGGAGCAAGCGCTCATGGATCGTTTCGTCCGAGACGGCTCTCACCGCCCCCGGCTGCCAGTGTGGCTCCCGATGCGGAGGCTGCTGGCCGGCTCACTCGGCGTGGCGGCACTGGCTGGCGGTGTCTCGCTGCTCGTCGCACGCCCATGGCTGGACGACGGGACAACGGTGAAAATCAGCCTCGGCGGCGACGGGCCGACGAAGCGCACGGTCACCCCGGCTGACGATCAACCGGCGATCCCGGTCGAGTCTGACGAGGTACCCCAAGACCTGAAAGCGAACGGAGCGTCGATCAGCCCGGGGACGCTGCGACGACAGGTGTTCGTCGACCGGCCTGAAGGGCCCTATGCGCTATGGACTTGGTTTGATCGGCGTTTCGGTCTGGAGCAGACGCTCATCACGAGCCCGAAATCGGGGTGGGAAGGAAGCTCCCGCTGCGGCCCGGCTCCTGATCCAAGTTCGGTCGCGATCATTCAATGCGTAGGAGGTCGTGGTCGAAGAAACTGGGCGGTTGGTGGCCGCGCCTTGCCCGAGGTCGTGGGTATCAAACTCCGGACCGAGACAAGCGACGAGACGGGAGCTGTCGCTCACGGGTACTGGATTGCGGCGGTCGATGGTGCACCAGTCGCGGGGTTCCAGGTCCATGCCTATGGCCGGGACCGAAGCGAACTCGCACGCATCCCTGGGGCCGACCCAATTGCGCGGCGACCGATCGATCCGGCTCAGCCACTTGGCGCCGCCGATGCTGGTCCGACGATCCCAGGAGTCGTCGGCGTCGACCTCGACGCGTCCGTCGCCCGCTTGGAAGCCCTTGGTTTTGTCGTTCAGCTCAGGACGCTCGACGACGTGGACCGCGTGATCTATATGGAGCGCCTTGATGCAGGCCGCGGCGCTCGGCTGGCTCGCGCGGGAGAAGTTGTTCGTCAATTCCCCGAGGTCGGCGTCGCGATGGCTCCCGGTCGCACGGTGACCCTTTCGAGCCTGGGGCACGAACCCCCTCCGCGCGTCGACGCTGAGGCGCTGGACATCGACGATCCGAAGGTCAGCGTGGGGATTCGTCAGACGATGCGGGGATACCCATCGGGCGGCAGCATCACGGCGCCGACGAAGCTCGTTCGGCACATCATCGCTGACTTTCCCGAGGGTCGAGCAGAGGCTTGGACCGTTCGCGGCCTACTTGGGAACCTTGTGCAGCCCCAGGACTCGACCGGACGAGAAGTCGGCTTCCTCATCACGCTTGGTCCCGGCTCTGGTGCAGGTGGAGGTGGAGTCCTTGGGGGGGTGGAGTTCTCGAATCTTGAGAAGCCCGGGGTATTTCCTCTGGAAGCCGGAGGATCCGAGACCGGCCCAGCGGGGCTTGCCCTCATGATCGGAAGGGCCTCGTCACGAGTTGCTCGCGTCACGGCGCTCTACCGCAATGGCGAGGAAGAACTCCCGCTCGGCGGCGGCTTCTGGGTGCTCATTCCCCAGGGGCGAGGTACACCACTCGCCCTCATCGCGCGCGACAGCGAAGGACATGAACTCGGACGCCTTGCGGGAGTCCGTTTTCAGCTGTCGGTCGGTTCGTCGCCGCAGCCTCCTCGCGAACTACCTGAGCTGGTCCGCGTCCCAGCCGGCGAGGGCGTCGCTGTTCCCGACGTCATGGGCTCCAGCCTCGGCGTACCGCGAACGGGGCCGTCGGTCTCCGTCGAGGATGCCAAGCGCAAGCTCTTGGACGCCGGCTTCAAGGTCGAGATTCGCTCGACGAGTCGTGTTGGCTTTGATGGGGCCGACACGGTTGTCGGGCAGGTTCCCGAGGGCGGTAGCGCGATGCCCGCCGGAAGTACCGTCCTGCTCGACGTGACCGCGCCGGCCCTCGCCGCCCCGCCGGAGCTGGTCAGTCGCCTGTCTAAGGCCGAGCCAATCACGGCCTCTGCGTCGCCGGTCGCAGGGGTGAGAGTCGGCATCGTGGATTTCTCCAACCGTTCCACCCCGCCCTGGATCGTCAACTCCAAGATCCGATTTGGCGAGCTTCGTGGCGCGACCATGGCTGGTGGTAGGTACCTGACCGATTCTGACCCGCCAGAGGAGTCGTTCGTCCTCTGGGCACCGGGCAAGGAAGGGGCGGGTGCGACGTTCGCCCGACGCCTTGGAATCGCCCGGGGAGGATCCACAGAGGGCCTTCCGACTGAGTTCCTCAAGACGCCCGAGGACTCTACTGCTGTCAAGGGCGACCTCACCTACGACCTGCTGATCGTCCTCGGGACGAAGCCGTTGAAGAAGCCCCCAAGTCCAGGGCCGTAGGCCCGTGGACAGGGAGAACGCCGCGCCCGACTTGGCCTGGGCGTGGCCCCCGTGGGACAATTCTGGCGACGACAGGGAGTTGGAGACCACTCTTCGAGGCCCGCTGAGCGGCTCAGCGGGGAATGCGAAAGACGCGGTCCCAGATCGAGCCGCCGAGGTAGCGCCTCGAGATCCAGAAGTACGCGACGAGGATCACGAGGAGCGCCAGCGCAGGCCAGCCACTCAGGCTGAAGCCGTTGTCGTTGATGTCGTCGGTGAGGGCGGCGATCCCGAAGCCGGCAGCCAAGAAGACGGTGAAGAAGTCGAGCACCGCCGCGGCGACCCGATGCCATGCCGGTACGTAGCCCCTGCGCGCTGCCATCGCGTGTCCTTTCTCATCGGATGACGAGTGACTCGCCAGCCAACCCAGACGCTAGCAACGCGCCCGGACCATCCCCGGCGACGGTGAGTGTCAACAGGGCGCCAGACAGTGTCAACAGGGCGCCAGACAATCAGATCGTCTGCCCCAGCGTGGCGACTCAGACACCCGAACCTGCGCAGGTCCCTAGGGAACGAGCACCAGCTTCACGCCGCCCGTGCCGGCTGCCTGGCGGGCCCACGCGCTCGGACCGTCGGCGAGGGCGACCTCCTCTGTCGGCACCGTGACCTCCTCGCGTCCCGCGGCCGCCGCCAGCTCCTGGAAGCTCTCGGCGAGGTCGGCTTGGCGTTCGTTGAAGACCGAGAAGCCTCGGATGTCGATCCGTCCACCCCGAAGTGGCCCAGCAGGGAACTCCACGATCGGCCCTGCGCCGCCCCCGACCTGGACGATCCGGGCCCGGGGAGCAAGGGCGGGTAGCGCGGCGACGATCGGCGCGCCCCACAACGTGTCGATGACGAGCGTCGCTCCCGGAAGGCACGCGGCCTGGAGCGCGGACGTGTCGTCGCCACTACCGAGTGTGACCACCGCGTGAGCGCCGATCGACCGGGCGCGTTCCTCCCCATCGGGGTTTCGCATGGCAGCGACGATTCGACCGGCGCCCCCGAGACGCGCCGCCTGGATCGCGACCTGCCCGACGGCACCGCTCGCACCGAGGACGAGGACGGTCTCTCCCGCGCGCAGCTCACCGCGGTTTCGGACCGCCATCCACCCCGCAAGCCCCGCGATGCCCATCGCCACAGCGACGCTCGGCGCGACCCCGTCGGGCACCTCCACGAGGGCCGCGTCGGCGCAGGTAAACACCTCGGCAAATGAACCGGTCTGCTGCAGGGCCCAGACTCGCGTGCCCGCCGGAAACCGAGACGACGAGACGACCTCGGCCACGGCCTCGCCGCCGGCGACAAACGGTGGCTGCGGCAACTTCATGTAGAAGCGGCCGCTTCCGATGGCGAGGTCGACCGGGTTCAGCCCACCGGCAAGCAAACGAAGCACCGCCTGACCGTCCTGCGCAGAGGCGGTCTCGACCTGGCCCAGCTCCGGAGGGGCTCCGAACTCGGTGATGACAAGCGCACGAACGGTCGGCATGTGGCGTCCTCGTAGGAATCGGTACGGGCAGCCTACGACGCCGCGACGGGCAGCCCCGCTGGTTTGTACATATGGCGCAGCCCCGAAGGATGCGCTCTATCCATCTGCATAAAGGCTCGCCGCCCCGGGATTGGCACGATCGCTAGGCCGAGTGGCCAACGCTGCTCGCGCGCCGTGGGCCGTCGGGACAGCACAAGACCGGAGCCGGAACCTTGGAAGCAACGAACGCCGCAATCGACACGATCTGGGTCATCTTCGCGGGATGCCTCGTTCTTCTCATGCAGGCGGGCTTCGCGATGCTCGAGGTCGGCCTCGTTCGGATGAAGCACGCTGGAGCGGTCGTCGCGAAGATCCTCGTCAACCTGGCGTTCTCACTCGCGACGTTCTGGGCGATTGGTTTTGCCATCGCATTCGGCGACGGCAACGACTTCGCGGGCGCGAGCGGGTGGTTCATCGAGCTCGGAAGCGGTCCGGACGGCGTCAAGTCGCTTGCCTACTCGGCCGTTGACGAGCCGACGAAGTTCTTTTTCCAGGCGATGTTCGCCGCGATCGCGCTCGCGATCGTGTGGGGCACCATGCTCGACCGCACCAAGTTCGGGGCCTACCTGCCGTTCGCGGTTCTCTTCGTTGGCGTGATCTATCCCATCGTCGCGCACTGGGTGTGGGGCGCGGGATGGCTCGCCGACAAGGGCTTCCAGGACTTCGCCGGCTCCGGCGTCGTGCACGTGTGCGGCGCCTCGGCGGCACTTGCAGGGGCCATCGTGATCGGGCCGCGAATCGGGAAGTTCCGTGATGGCAAGGCCCAGCCGATCCCGGGGCACTCGATGCCGATCGCCATCTTCGGGATTTTGATCCTCTGGGTGGGGTGGATGGGTTTCAACGCCGGTTCGTTCCTCGGCGCGGTCGGCCAGCCGATCGGCCGGGTCATCCTCGTCACGAACCTCGCGGGCGCGTTCGGAGTGATTGGCGCGACCGTCATGGCACGGCTCCTCGTGAAGACGCTCGACATCGGCATGATCGGGAACGGCGCGATCGCCGGCCTCGGAGCGATCGCTGGGCCATGCGCCTTCGTCGCGCCCTGGGGTGGCGCGCTCATCGGCCTTATTGCCGGGATGGCGATGGTGCCGATTGTGCTCCTCGTCGACCGCCTCCGCGTCGACGACCCGATCGGGGCGATCGCAGGTCACGGCATGGGTGGAACGATCGGCGTTCTCAGCGCGGGCTTCCTGACGACGCCGTCGGCCGCAGCGTCGCTAAAGGTGGGCCGCGAAGGGCTCGTCTACGGCGGCGGCTTCACGCAGCTTGGCTGGCAGCTCCTCGGTTGGGCCGCGATCGCCTCGTTCAGCTTCGCCGCCGCCTTCGTCTGTTTCAAGGTGATCGCCGCGACCGTCGGGCTGCGAGCCCCCGAGGAGGTCGAGCTCGCGGGCCTCGACATCGCCGAGCACGGGATGTTCGGCTACCCGGAGCGCTTCATCGAGGTGCTCGGTGCCGAACCCGAGGAACCTCACCAGCACACGAACTACTCGTCGTCGTCCTCGTAGTCGCCCACCGGGGCGACTCCCGGGGGCGGCTCGGGCGGCTCCTCGAGAGGCACGGCAATCGGGAGTCGAACTTCGAAGCGGGCGCCCTTGTCGCCGTCGATCAGCTCCAGGGTTCCGCCGATGCGTGTCGTCGCCTGCCGGGCGATCGCAAGCCCGAGTCCTGAGCCCGGGGTTGAGCGCAGCCCCGGCGCTCGGTAGAAGCGGTCGAACACACGCTCGCGGTCATCTTCGGGGATGCCGGGCCCGTCGTCTTCGACCTCGACCACAGCCCAGTCTTCTTCGCGACGGGCGTGGATGGTGATGTTGCCCCCGTAGCGACGACCGTTGTCGACGAGGTTCGTGAAGATGCCGCGGATTTGCTCCCGGTCGCCGGTCACGATCATCTCGTCCTCCTCTGCGATGAACGGACCCTCACCTTCGACCGTCGCGATTTCGCGCAGCGTTTCGCACAGCTCGACGGTCTCCCCGGGGCCGGCACGGCCCTCGGTTCTCGCGAGCGCAAGCAGGCCCTCGACGAGGCGCTTCATTCGGTCAGCGGCCTCGCCCATCTCGCCCAAGATGGTGTCGCGCTCCTCGTCCGGAATCTCGTAACGCTCGAGGATGTCGAGGTGGCCACGGATGGCCGTCAGGGGCGTCCGAAGCTCGTGGGATGCGTCCTGCGCGAAGCGACGCTGCTCCTCGAGGGCGACCTGGAGGCGGTTCTGCGAGGCCGACAGGCGCTCCAGCATGCGATTGAGGGAACCGGCGAGAGCGCGCACCTCCGGTGGCCCCTGCTCGGCCATGCGGACCTGGAGGTCTTCGCTGTCGGCGACGTACTCGGCGGCGTTCTGCACCGTGTCGAGCGGCCGCAGGCCACGGCGAGCCGCGAGGAGGGCGGCGAGCACCGAGAGGGCCCCGGCGAGGGCCGCGCCGATGAAGAGGCGCGTCCGAGCCTCACGAATCGCGCGCTGAGGAATGCCCGAGAAGGTCGCCACCCGAATGCTGCTCTCGATACCGGTCCCGGCGTCGGGGATGAGGAGCGTGTACATCCGAAACGGTCGCGAGCTGATCGAGACGTTCTCGCCTTGACCTGGGCGCTTCGGAGTCGGCAGCGCCCTGCTCTGGGAGCGCCCTCCCGTGTTGAGCCGCCTGATCGGTTGCCCCGGTTGCTCGTTTCCCCAGTACTGCCAGAAGTTGTCCCGGTCGTTTCTCCCCTCCTTCTCCGCCATTTGGATGTCCCGGCTGATCGCCTGCGCCTTCGACTCGAGGTTGAGGTCGAGTCGGCGGTACTCGGCCCGGCTGATCTGCAGCGAGGCGAGGATGGCGAACGCCGTAACGGCCGCGAGCACGCACGCCGCGGAGATCAGCGCGAGTCTGGTGGAAAGTTTCCCCGGGGTCAGGGTCTGGCCTCCCGCAGCACCCAACCGGTGCCACGGACGGTCCAGATCAGCCGCGGCTCAGTGCTGTCTTCGAGCTTGCGGCGTAGGTAGCCGACGTAGACGTCGACAACATTGGTGCTCTCTGCGAGCTCCGGTGGGTAACCCCACGCCTCGGTCAGGAGGGTCTCTCGGTCGAGCACCACGCGGGGGCGCTCCATGAACATCGCCAGCAGATCGAACTCGCGCCGGGTCAGCTCGATCAGCCGCGTGCCGCGAAATACCTCGCGTGTCGCGGCGTTCAGGGTGAGGTCGGCGAACTTGCGCTCCGGTGTTTCGCGACGCATCCGCGCCCGGCGCAGCAGCGCCCGCACCCGGGCGACGAGCTCAGCGGTCGAGAAGGGCTTGACCATGTAGTCGTCGGCGCCGGTGTCGAGTCCGAGCACCTTGTCGTCTTCTTGGTCGCGCGCGGTGAGCATGAGCACAGGCAGGCCGGCCGAGGTCGTGCGAATCCGCTGGCACACCTCGACGCCGTCGATGTCGGGCAGGAGGAGGTCGAGCAGCACGAGGTCCGGGGCGCTCTTGGCGATTTTCTCGAGCGCGCTGGCCCCATCTTGTGCCCAGTCGACCTGGAAGCCCTCGTACCCGAGCATGCGCACGAGCATCGATCCGACTTGGGGGTCGTCTTCAACGACGAGTAGGCGGCTCTCCATCGCCGTGGAGCGTAGCCCAGCCAGCGGACTTCGTGGGACTCGCCGGGTCAGGTCGCACGCGGGCGGGTATGCTCCCCCGTCGTGAAACACACCCTCTCAGTCCTCGTCGAGAACAAGCCCGGCGTCCTGTCACGCGTCTCGGGGCTTTTCACCAGGCGAGGCTTCAACATCGATTCACTCGCGGTGAGCCCAACTGAGGACCCTCAGCGCTCGCGGATGACGATCACCGTCGACGCGTCGCGCTTTCCGGTCGAGCAGATCACCAAGCAACTCGACAAGCTCATCAACGTCATCAAGATCCGCGACCTCGACCCTGAGCGGATGGTGGCGTTCGAGTTGGCGCTCTTCAAGGTTCGCGCCGATACGACCAGCCGGCCCGCGGTCATCCAGCTCGTCGAGATCTTCGAAGGCAAGATCGTCGACGTCGCCACGGAAAGCCTCACCATCCAGCTCGCCGGTGCAGCCGACCACCTCGAACGCTTCGAGGAGCTCTTGCGGCCGTTCGGTTTGATCGAACTCGTGAAGACCGGCACCGTGGCCCTCGGCCGCGGCGCTCGACCCACCTAGAACCAATCGACGCGCCGCGCGGCGCCCCACAATCGACAACGGAGCATGCGGATGTACTACGACGACGACGCGGACCTCAGTCAGCTGGCTGGCAAGACGGTCGCGATCATCGGATTCGGAAGCCAGGGCCACGCACACGCCCTAAACCTGAAGGACTCCGGCGTTGACGTCGTCGTGGGGCTCCGCGAGGGTTCGCCCTCGGCGGGGAAGGCACGCGACGTGGGAATCGAGGTGCTCACCGCCGCGGAGGCCGCCAAGCGGGCGGATCTCGTGATGATCCTGACGCCCGACGAACGCCAGGCGGCGCTCTACCGCGATGAGATCGCCCCAGGCCTCGAGGACGGCAACGTGCTCCTCTTCGCGCACGGCTTCTCGATCCACTTCGGCCAGATCGTTCCTCCGAAGGGCGTCGATGTCGTCATGGCCGCGCCAAAGGGACCCGGCCATCTCGTGCGCCGGACCTTCTCGGAAGGGCAGGGGACACCTGGCCTCGTGGCCGTGTTCCAGGATGCCTCAGGGAACGCGAAGCAGATCGTCCTCGCCTACGCGAAGGGCATCGGCTGCACTCGGGCGGGCGTCATCGAGACGACGTTCGGCGAGGAGACCGAGACTGACCTCTTCGGCGAGCAGGTCGTGCTGTGCGGTGGCCTCACCGAGCTGATCCGCGCGGGTTTCGAAACCCTTGTCGACGCTGGCTACCAGCCCGAGCTTGCCTACTTCGAGTGCCTTCACGAGGTGAAGCTCATCGTCGACCTGATCTACGAGAAGGGCATCAGCGGGATGCGCCACTCGATCTCGACGACCGCCGAGTACGGCGACATCTCAAGGGGCCGGCGCATCATCACCGAGGAAACCCGCGCGGAGATGCGCAAGATCCTCGGCGAGATCCAAAACGGCGAGTTCGCTCGCGAGTGGCTGCTTGAGAACCAGGTGGGTCGCCCGACCTACAACGCGATCGGTCGCCGTCAGGCCGACCACCAGATCGAAGATGTCGGCCGGAAGCTGCGCGGCATGATGCCGTGGATCGACACCGAGTTTCAGGAGAAGTAGGCGGGGGTCGGCGCGAGCGTCGTCGGCGTATTCGAGCGAGGAGCCTTTCGGATGATGAAGCGTGCAATTGCCGTGGCAACCCTTTGCGTGGCGGGTGTGACCGTTGCGAGTTGCGGCAGCGGCGGGCCAACGCCCGACTCGAGCGGCGATCCGTACGCGGGCCGCGGATCAAGCGTCGGGGACGGTCTCGCGACGACCCCGCCTGATGTCGGCGAGGCCGCGACGACGGCCGCCGAAAAGGCCGGCTGCGCGGCGAAGGCATGGCCGGCCGACCTCGGCGCCAAGTCCGACGGGTCGCCCTTCGACAGCGCGCGGACCCACGACGAAGGGACGATCACCTACGGCGTATCGCTCCCGCCGACATCCGGCCCGCACAGCGGTATCTGGGCGAACTGGGGCTTCTACGACCAGCCGATTCCGGCTGCGCACCAGGTCCACAACCTCGAGCACGGCGGAGTGATCATCCACTACGGAAGCGCCGTGAGAGCAGCCGACATCGACGCCCTTAAGACCTTCTGGAGAGATTCACCGGCCTACGTGATCGTCGTGCCGGACACGAGCACCTCGTTCCCGAAGACCGGCGTCGTCGTGACGAGTTGGCAGCGCTGGATGGTTTGCAAGCCGTTCAAGGCGAGCCAAATCCCCGCGATCAAGACCTACCGTGACACCTTCCGCGGGACCGGCCCGGAGAACGTCGAGGGCGAAGTCGGGTTTTCCAGGAACTCGGGCAACAACGCTCCCAACCTCCCGAAGCCGGCGCTCCCGGACCCCAAGGCCTAACGCGTCGCGCCGTCGGCGCGAGGCTTCATCAACTCATCTCGCAACCGTAAGGACCAATCCTGAGCACCAATCAGCCCGCTCCCCGGGTACTGATCTGCGAGCAGATCGCCCCGGCCGGTGTCGACTACCTCGCCGAGCGCCTCGACGTCACCGACGGTGTCGGCTGGTCGAAAGAGGAGCTTGCCGAGCGGATCGCCAGCTTCGACGGGATCGTGGTGCGAAGCGCGACCAAGGTCACGGCTGAGCTGATCGCCGTCGCGACGAACCTGAAGGTGATCGGGCGTGCTGGCACGGGCGTAGACAACGTCGACGTGGCCGCGGCGACACGACGCGGGATCATTGTGTGTAACGCGCCGACGTCGAACTCGCTCTCGGCCGCCGAGCACGCCATTGCCCTGCTGATGAGCCAGGCGCGCAACATCGCACAGGCCCACGGGGCATTGGTGGAGGGGCGCTGGGAGCGGTCGAAGTACGGCGGGATCGAGGTCACCGGAAAGACCCTCGGGGTGCTGGGCTTCGGGCGGATCGGTCAGCTCGTCGCCGAGCGTGCGAAGGGCCTTCGGATGCACGTCATCGCCTATGACCCCTTCATGACCGAGGCGCGCTTCAAGGAGCTTGGCGTCGATCGGGCGGCAACCCCCGAGGACCTCTACGCCGCAAGCGATTTTATCTCGCTCCACCTCGCGTCGACGCCGGAGACGAAGGGCTTCGTCGGCGCGGCCGCGTTCAAGGCGATGCGCCCTGGCGCTCGCCTCATCAACGCCGCTCGTGGGGACGTGGTCGATAACGACGCGCTTGCCGCGGCGATCATCGCCGGGGAGATCGCCGGTGCCACGATCGACGTGTTCCCCGAGGAGCCTTGCACCGACAGTCCGCTCTTCGGGCTTCCCGGTGTCATCGTGACTCCGCACTTGGGTGCGTCCACCACCGAGGCGCAGGATCGCGCCGGTGTCGACGTGGCCGAGCAGGTCGGCGCGGCGCTCCTTGGCGGAGTGGTGACGACGGCCGTGAACATCCCGGCAGTAAGCCCCGAGGCGCTCGAGATGCTCGGCCCGTTCATCCCCGTCGCCCAGCAGCTCGGACGCCTGCTCGTGGCGCTCGGCGGCGGAACGTGCGGCACGATCGAGATCGTCAGCGAAGGTCGTCTCGCCGAGCACGACACGCGCCTGCTCACGGCGGCGGTGCTTGTCGGAGCGCTGCAGGGCGTGGTGGAGGATCCGGTGAACCTGGTGAACGCGACGAGCCTCGCGAAGGAGCGCGGCATCCAATGGTCAGAGACCGCCTCGCCGACGGCCCGCGACTACACCAACCTCCTCACGGTCCGGTGCGGCGACATTAGCCTCGGTGGCACAAACGTCGGCAACACCTCGCGCCCGCGCCTGGTGACGGCGTTCGACAAGCCGGTCGAGATCGAGCTGGAGCGCTACGTCGGCGTCTTCCGCAACCGCGACGTCCCCGGGATCATCGGCCAGGTCGGCTCGATCCTCGGGAAGGCTGGCGTGAACATCGCGCAGATGGCCGTGTCCCGTGGCGACTCGAACGGAGACGGCGAGGCCGTGATGGCGATCACGGTCGACTCTGCCGTGCCGCAGAGCACCGCGGACGAGATCCGCGGCATCGACGGCTTCACGGCTGGCTGGTTCGTGGACCTCGGCGAGTCTCCGTCATAG
>JANMDN010000066.1:0-82452 GCA_031376285.1 Actinomycetes bacterium | reverse complement strand
CTCCCACGGCCGACCCCGGCTGGCACCGGTCTTGCTGCCTTGCACGGTCTCAGACACCACCTGGCTCCCTCCCCGAGCATGACCCATGCCCGAGAAGTTCGCCATCAACCCACCCCACCCTTCATTCTGTTAGACGCTCTTAATGCCTCTGGATCGCCATGGCGCTGCGGCAGGTGCGTTTAGCCGTTTCGAAGCACCCGCGGATCCAGGTGCGTTTCGCGCGCAGTCGCCGACGTGAGTGGGTAGCGACGCAGCCCATCGCGTTTTCGCTGCTTGGCGAGGCGGTTTGTGATCGCGTCGGCCACGAACCGGCTGACGGCGTTCGGGCCGTCGGCTTGTCCGCCGTTTCGGTGGATGACGCAGTCTCGGATCTCGTCAGCGACCGCGACCGGGATGCGCGCAACGACCGGACGCAACGCCGCGCCCGGTGGTTGGGTGACCGCAGTGGTGCCGGCACGTCGTCCGCGTTTTGGTCGGACGCATTGTTCGACGTAGCTTGGGTACCGGCTTCCGACGCGGTCGTGGATTCGCCGGCGGATCAGTTCGTCTTGGACCGATTCGAATAGGAACGCGCTGACGCTCCCAGGACCCAGGACGCCGTTCCTTGCGCGGTAGACGAGGAAATTCGATGATCTCCCCGACGTGGTCTGGGTCGATGTAGGCGCGGATCGCAGACAGCCCTCGGTAGCGCTTGCGGGGCTTTTCGATGCGACGAGGATCACCCGGCTCAGATGGCCCGTCACCGGGCAGTGTCCATGCTGGTTGGACCGGGAGCGCCTCCCACCCGCGCGGGAGAGGAGGAAGTCCCGCCGGTGCTCCGGTGCTCGGGAGTGGCCCCCCGGTCCGAAACTCCGTCGGCGGCGGGGCGGCTTCTCCTTGGGTGAGGCCGTTGGGCCGCCGATCACGAAATCCGTCGGAGACGGGGGTGGCGGCTCGGTGAGATTTTCCTGTGGATCGCCGATTCGGAATTCGGGTCGGCCGATCACGAACTCCGCGGGCTTGGTCGGAGCGGCCTCCGGTGTCGGGAGTGGTGAGTCCGCTGGTTTTCTCCTTGCCACGCCCCGAACCGTATAAGCGTCCAACCTCCTGAGACGCTCGCCGCGGGCGAGGGCTCGAATGCCGTGCACCTCGCCACGGTCGATCTCGCGACGCCCCGCCGGCCACGGCGCCCGCGCGGGCGCGGATGTCACTTGCGAACGTCGGGGCTGCCGGGGGCGCTGTAGCCTTGGCATCTGAGAGTGTCGGCGCCATTCGGATGCGCCGAACCTGATAGCCGAGAGGTGAGATCCATGGGTGGACCTGTCACCACAATGATCGCGGGCGAGCACGTCGACATCGTGTCGACCAAGTCCTTCGACGAGACCGTTAGGGACCTCTCCGCGGAGATCGGCAAGGCCAGCACCGAAAAGCTCATGGACCGGCTCTCGTCGAGCGGTTCGTGGGACGAGTACGCCGTCGAGTGCGCGGAGTTCGCCGGACGCAGCAATCTCATCGAGGTCGCGTTCCTGAACTGGGGCAAGGTGCTGAGCCTCGCGGGTGTGCCGATGAAGGCGAAGTGCTTCGTCGTCGGAAACCCCCTTACCGCCCGGAAGCTGATTGAGGCGGGCGGCCCGGAGGTTGGTCTCTACCTGCCGACCAAGATCTTCGTGTTCGAGGACACCGCTGGCACCGTGCACGTGTCCTACGACAAGTTCGCCCCAATCATGGCGCCGTACGGCATCGAGGGCCTCAGTGCCGTCGCGGGCGTGATCGACGGTGTCCTCGCGAAGCTCGCGGCGGCCGCTGCCGGCTAGCGTACTGAATGGGTATGGCGCTCTCTGACGGGCCACGTCGGCCAGGGAGCGCTTGACGCGGCCACCTCGGCGGAGTCCAATAGATGGTTCGTGCGCGCAACTCGCGACCCGGAGGCCCGACGATGACGACGTGGCGGATTCGGGACTTCGACCAGACGGACCTCGACGAGGCCGTTCGCGTCTGGGTCGAGTCGACGCCATCGGTGCGACCGTCGCTCTTCCATGTCGCCGAGGTCATCGAAGCGCTCGAGGCCGACGAGCCCGCCGTTGTCGCGATCGGCGCTGGACAAGTGGTCGGTACCTGCGTCGCGCGCGTCACCGGCGAGCGGGCCTGGATCCTGCGCATCGCGATCGACGAGGCGTGGCGCCAACGAGGTCTCGGATCGGCCCTCCTGCGTGCACTCGAGGAACGTCTCCTGCGGATGGGCGTTCGCCGCATTGCCGCGCTCCTTCCCGTCGGCGAATTTGGACACGAGGCCCTCCTTCATCAGGGCTACGAACTCACACCCGGCGTCGAGTACTTCGAAAAGCGTGAGGCCCTACGTCCCGCCGATCTCGACACGCTCGGCGTCCTCGGCGGCCGTCTCATCGACGAGGAGTCATGGGATGACCTCGCCGGAATGAACGACACGAAGACACTCATCGAGCGCCGAATCGTCCTCCCACTCGCCGAACCGGAGATCGCCGCACGCCATGGTGTCGCGCCTCCCAAAGCGGTTGTGCTCTTCGGCCCGCCTGGAACGGGCAAGACGACGTTCGCCAAAGCCGTCGCGGGGCGCCTCGGATGGCCCTTCGTCGAGCTGTTCCCGAGTCGCCTCGCCGCCGAGGGGGCCGATGGACGGGCCGCCGCGCTCCGAGCCTTTTTCGACCGTGTGTATGACGTCGAGCGCCTCGTGCTCTTCATCGACGAGGTCGACGAGATCGCGGGTCGTCGTGCGGCGCGGCCCGACACCGAAGGCGTCACAAACGAGCTTCTCAAAGCCATCCCCACATTCCGCGCTCGCGCGGAGCGCCTCCTCGTTTGCGCGACAAACTCGGTGCGTGACCTCGACCAGGCGCTCCTTCGCCCAGGGCGCTTCGACTACGTGATCCCCATCGGTCCGCCCGACGCCGTCGCGCGAGCGTCGCTCTGGCGCCGGTTCACAACGAGCATCACGGACGCGACCATCTCGATTGACGAGCTTGTCGAGGGCACCGACCTCTTCACGACGGCCGACATCGAGTTCGCGGCGCGAAAAGCGGCCCAGGCCGCGTTCGAGCGGGCAGTCGCCTCGAATGGCCACTCGCCGGCCCAGACGCAGGACTTCGTCGACGCCGTCGCCGCCACGCGGCCGACCCTCACGCGGGCCATGATCCGTGAGTTCGAGGAGGACATCGACCGCTTCGAGCGCATGTAGGCGGCCGCTCGGTCGGCGGCCTCAGAACGGGCTCGGAGTGAGAGCTCCAGTCAGGTACCAAAGGCCGAAGGCGAAGCTCGCCACCCCGAGCGCCGGGGCGAGCCGGTCGAACGCGCGTTGAGCGGACCTCCCGCTGAGGGCAATTCCAAACGCCCCGGAGCAGAGGGCCATCGATACCGCGGTGCAACCCGCGAAGAGGATGAGCGCCACGATCGCGACCGCCCGACTGGGGATCGAGGCGAGGAGCAGTAACCCCACACCCGCGCTTCCGCCGAGCCCGTGGACCAACCCAATGCCGTAGGCGGCGAGCGGTGACCGGACCGGCCGAGCGGCGTGCGAATCGGCGCGCTCGCGGGTGTGTCCGTGAATGTGACTGTGCTGACGGCCGCCGTGTTCGTGCTCGTGGACGTGCAATTGGCCGCGTCGCCAGCGGACGATCAGTCTGGCCGCGAGTCCGATGATCAGCAGGCCGATTGCCGCTTCGGCCAGCTGCTCGACCCGGGTTGGGAGGTACTTCGCATAGAAGATGATCGGCATGCCGAAGATGAAGAGCGTTGTCGCGTGGCCGAGCCCCCAGGCAAAGCCCATCCGCATCGCGACGTGTCTGCGCCGGTCGGGCTCTGCGGCGATGAGCGTCGTGACCGCCGAGAGGTGATCCGGATCAGTCGCGTGGCGCAGTCCGAGCAGGATCGCGACTACGGTGGCCATGAGGAGGGGGTGGCCGGCGCCGAGGGCGGCGATCCAGTCGTCGAGGCCGAACACGCGCGTCAGCTCTGCCTGCGGGCAAGCATCCGCGCCGCGATGACCACCTGACCAAACGCGATCGCGCCGTCGTTTGGCGGGAGGCGCTCCGGGACGAGGACACGAAGTCCGGAGTCCTCGAGCGCGAGAGCAGTGCGCTCAAGCAGCAGAGTGTTCTGGAAGACACCGCCCGCGAGCGCAACCGTGTCGAGCCCGCCGCGCAGCGCGAGCTCGACGCAGGCGGCCGCTGTCGCCGCCGCAACGGCCGCGTGGAATCGCGCCGAGACGGTCGAAAGGGGTGTGCCTCGCGCCAGATCGCCAACGACCGCCTGGATGGTTTCGCGCGGGTCGATGATCGAATCGCCGGTAACGGGCATCGGGTAGGCGCCGACGTCGTCTCGGTCGGCGAGCGCTTCGAACTCGATCGCTGCCTGCCCTTCGTAGTTGACGATCGCCCGCACGCCGCAAAGTGCCGCGACCGCGTCGAACAGGCGTCCCATGCTACTTGTGAGCGGCGACGAGAATCCGGTCGTGGCCAGCCGGGCAACCGTCGCCCAGCGGTCAGGATCGACGTCGCCCGCGAGCGACTGCGGCAGGGTTGGATCCTCTCCGATTGACTCGACGAGCCACGCGCACGCCATGCGCCAGGGCTCTCGGATCGCCGCTTCGCCGCCGGGCATGTGGACCGTCCGGAGGTGCCCGACTCGCCTGAATCCGTCGACTCCGCCGATGAGGAGTTCACCACCCCAGATGGTGCCGTCGGTGCCGTAGCCAGTGCCGTCGAAGATCGCGCCCACCGCCGCGCCGATGTGTCCGTGCTCGGCCAGGCAGGCGGCCAGGTGCGCATGGTGGTGTTGCACGCCCACCAGTTCGACCCCGTCGTGATCGAGGGCCTCGCGAGTCGACAGGTAGTCGGGGTGCAGGTCGTGCGCGACGACCTCCGGCGTGACCGCGAAGAGGCGTTCGAAATGCGCGATCCCCTCACGAAACGACAGCAGCGTCTGATCGTTTCGCAGGTCGCCGATGTGATGGCCCACCCAGGCGGTCGGGCCCTTCGCGAGGCAGAAGGTGCTCTTCAGCTCCGCCCCCATGCCGAGGATGGGGCGCGCGGCGGGGTGGGGGAGGTCGATCGCGACCGGCACGTAGCCTCGGGAGCGGCGCAGCATCAGGGCGCGTCGGGTCGCACCGATCCGCACGGTCCGGACGACCGAGTCGTCGGTACGGGTCTCGATGGGGCGATCGTGCACGAGGAATTCGTCGGCGATCCCGGCGAGGCGCGCGAGTGCGTCGTCGTCGCGGTAGGCGATCGGCTCGTCGGAGCGGTTGGCGCTCGTCATCACGAGCGGGAACCCGCCGTCGCGCAGGAGCAGGTAGTGAAGCGGACTGTAGGGGAGCATCACGCCGAGTTCTGGTGAGCTTGGCGCCACGGACCGGGCGACGGACGCGTCGCGGCGCCGGGTGGCCAGGAGGATTGGTCGCTCCGGGCCGCGTAGGAGGTCCTCGTCGGTCGCGTTCATCCGCACGAGCGCCCGTGCCGCGTCGAGGTCGGCGACCATCAGTGCGAAGGGTCGCTCTTCGCGCACCTTACGAGCACGCAGCCGCGCAACCGCCCTCTCGTCGTCGGCACGGCAGGCCAGGTGGTAACCGCCGATGCCCTTGACGGCCATGATCCGCCCGGCGCGAAGCGATGCTGCCGCTGCCGCGACGGCGTCAACTCCACCGCCTGAGAGATCCCGACCATCCGCGTCGACGAGTCGAGCCCGAGGGCCGCAGTCGGGGCATGCGTTCGGTTGGGCGTGGAAGCGCCGATCCATCGGGTTGTCGTACTCGGCCTGGCAGCGCGCGCACATGGCAAAACCCACCATGGTCGTCAGCGGCCGGTCGTAGGGCACCCCCCGCACGATCGAGAATCGCGGTCCGCAATTGGTGCAGTTGACAAACGGGTAGCGAAACCGGCGGTCATGCGGGTCGACGAGTTCAGCCAGGCACTCCTCGCAGGTGGCGCTGTCGGGGGCAACCGGAGCCGACGGGGCCCCGCCGTGGGCGCTCGCCTGGATTTGGAAGTCGCGCTCGCCGAGCGGGGGGAGGGGTTCACTCTCGACGCGCTCCACCCGTGCGAGCGGCGGGGCATCGCGCTGGAGGCGGGCGAGATACTCGTCGACCCGGGCTGCGGGGCCCTCGGCTTCCAGCACGACCCCCCGCTCGTCGTTTCGCACGTAGCCGACGAGATCGAGCTCGCGAGCCAGCCGGTACGCAAACGGCCGATAGCCCACGCCCTGGACGGTTCCGTAGACGCGGGCTCGCACTCTCGTGGTGTCAGAAGCCGTCACACCGACGACCGATGGATCCAGCTCGACGAGTTCGCGCAGCACGTGGTAGGCACTCGCCTGGGCCTCCTGGATACGGGGGATGTGCTCGGAGCGGCTCACGATCACGTGGTCGGCGAGGTCGTCAGCCAGCACTCGGCCTCCGTCGTATCCCACCATTGCGATCGTGACAAGACCCCGTTTGCGGGCCTCGACGAGTGCCGCCAGGACACTGACCGAGTTGCCGCTTGTCGACAGCGCCAAGAGCACGTCGCCGGGGCGTCCGTGGGCGATGATCTGGCGCGAGAAGATCGCGTCGAGACCGATGTCGTTGGCGATTGCGGTGAGGATCGCGGCATCCTCGGTGAGGTCGAGGGCGCGCCGTGGCGGCCCCCCACAGACGCCCGTACGGAAGTCAGCCACGACGTCCATCGCGTCGGTGGCCGAACCGCCGTTGCCCAGCGCGAGGAGGCGACCCCCTGCGGCGAAGCTCTCGCGCAAGGCACCTGCCGCGGCGACCAGCACCTCCCTGAACTCGCCGAGCGTCTGAGCGCGTAGGTGGTTGACCTCGTCGGCCTTCATCCGCACGGATGCCGCCACATCGGCCACCACCGCCTCCAGATCCTGCTCCTGCTCACCGAGGAAGGGGTAGAGGAAGCTTGACGCGCCGACGTCGTGCACTGGCCGGCTGGTGCGCCCCTCAAGCAGTCCGCGGTGGTCGAAGAAGACGTGCACAAGCTCCCACAGCACGTGGTAGGCCGACTCGACGAGCTCCTGCCGGACGAAGGGGTCGCTCACTCCGGCGGGGTCGAACTCCCACTGCGCGCCGGAGGACGGCGTAAAGGCGATCGTCAGGCATCCGCGCTCGCGGGCGGCCGCGAGTGCCGCCAGGGTCTCGGCCTCGCCACCGAAGGCGATCGCGATGTCGCCTGCCTCCGCCTCAAGCTCGACCTGAGCCGCGAGCGGGCCGCCCTCACCGGCCAGGCCAAGCGCCGGCAGGGCCCGCTTGCCGACGATCACCGGGTGAACGAACTCGACCGCGACATGGCGCGCGTCTGATCGCGCGGCAGGCGTCGCCCCGAAGGCAACCAGGCGCCCGCCCTTCGCGAACCGCTCGGCCATGCGGTGGCAGAGCCGTGCGAGGCGATCGGCCTCGCGTTCGAAATAGGCCGCGTTCGCCTCGCCCCGGGTGTGCAGCAGCTCGTCGATTCGAGCGGCCGCCGGGGCGCCCACCCGGGTGGCGTTCATGCCGCGATCTTGGTGCGCGCCGGAAGTTCCGCGAGCCACGCCCTGACCGTGTCGACTCCCTCGCCGGTGCGCGCGCTTACGAGCATCCGGGCGGCCCCGGGGTTCACCTGGTCGAGGTTTGCCTCCAGGCGCGCGAGGTCGAAGTCGAGGTGGGGAAGCAGGTCGATCTTGTTGATGATCACCAGCTCGCAGGCCCGGAACATGAGCGGGTACTTGAGTGGCTTGTCCTCACCCTCGGTGACCGAGCAAATCATGATCCGAGCGTCCTCGCCGACGCGGAACTCGGCCGGGCACACGAGGTTGCCAACGTTCTCGATGATCAGCAGATCGATGTCGGGCAGGTCGAGCGCTGGCAATGCCGAGCGGACCATGTTGGCGTCGAGGTGGCACTCGCCGCCGAACCCGGAGCCCGTGTTCAGCTGCGCGACGGGGATGTGAAGGAGCGACAATCGGTCGGCGTCGAAGCTCCCCTGCACGTCGCCCTCGAGTACGCCGACGCGCACGCCCTGCTCGGCAAGCCCGACGATCGCGCGCTCAAGGAGGCGGGTCTTGCCTGCGCCTGGCGCGCTCATCAGGTTGACGACGGCGACCTCGTTGCGGTCGAAGTCCTCGCGGTTTGCTCGCGCGATGGTGTTGTTCGCATCGAGGGCGTCCTCGACGATCCTCACCGTGGTCCGATGCATGCGGGCTCCTCCTGTTCGACGTCGATCGACTCAACCTGGAACTCTTCGCCTGAGGTCACCGCGACCTGGCTCGCGGCGGCGAGCCCGCAAATCGGACAGATGAACGCTGGGATCTCGATGTCCCAGTCGCGCCCGCAGGACCCGCAGTGGAGCCGAGCCGGGACGTCGATCAGCTCAAGCCGAGCGCCTTCGCAGACCGTGTCGCGTGCGGTGATCTCGAAGTAGAAATCGAGCGAGTCCGGCACCACCTGACGCAGTCGTCCCACAAGCACCCGCACGAGGCTCACGCGCTGGCCACCCGCGTGGTCTACGACCGTGTTGACGATCGCCGATGCGAGGGACAGCTCATGCATCGTTTGTGACGCCCAGATACGCCTCGTCGGTGCAGAGCTCCGCCACCGTGGTGGCGACCAGGTCAACCGCTCGGTCGACGGCCGCGGCAACCGGGTCGCTCAGGCCGATGCCCATCTCCTCGACCGTCTGGGGCTCACAGGCGATCACCATGACCTTGCCCGGCCAGCCTCCAACGAGCTTCACGAATCGCAGCACCGTCTGGGGATCCATCCCGTGCGGGTTCAGGGTCTCCCCGTCAGCGAGCTGGCCGTCGACCGATGCCTCGTCGACCTCCATGACGTACAGCGTCCCAGGCTCGCCGCCTTGGCGGCTCACGTCGACAAGCACGAGCGCGTCGTAGCCACGCATCACCTCGTAGGCGAGGTCGAGGCCGCCGGTGCCGAAGTCGAAGACCGCCACCTCGTCAGGCAGCTCACGCGACTCAAGGCGCTTGGCCACCTCGCCGCCGAAGCCGTCGTCGCGTAGCCAGGCGTTACCGATGCCCGCGACCAGGATGCGTTTGCTCATGGCACCTGCACCTCCTCCGCGAAGAAGAACAGGAACCTGCCGCTCTCACGCAGGATCTCGTTCATGGGGTCGTCGTCGACGGTCACGCCGAAATGCACGCGGTCGTCGTAGTCCACAAAGATGCGATGCACGGTCGCCGTTCGCCCGTGGAGCATCTTGTCGTACACGTCGCCGTCCACGCCGGGACTGAGAATCACCTTGTCGCCGGGGCAGACGATGGCGTCACCGATGGCGGCCTGGCGCTCCCCCGGCGGATCCTCCAGCCGGACACGGCCGTGGAGGTCCATGAGCTGCTCAGGTGTGGTCGCCGCGGCCCGCGCGAGCATCTCGCGCACCACCGGGTCCTGCCCGGCGATGTCCTCACGCTCGGCATCGGTGAGCGTCTGAACATGCAGCACGAGGGCCTCTTCGATCTCCGTGCCGTCGAAGAAGTCGTTGACGCTCTCGGGCGCGATCTGCGGATGGTCCGGGAGCATGATCGTCGGCCCGAGGATAGCGTCGTCGTCCTTTGACACGAGCACCGGCCAGGTGTTGACGTTGCAGCACGCCGCCACACCATCGTCGCCGCGCTCGAGTGGCGAGACGAAGCTCCCGGAACCGGTGCGAAGCAGCAGGTGGGTCGAGAGCATGCTGAACATCAACGCCTCGGCTCGTGCCATCGCGGCCGCGTCCTCATCGGTCAGCGGCGTGGTGTTCTCGACTCGGAGCGTCACCCTTGCGCGCCCGTCGGGTCGCCGCTCGGACGAGAGCGAAACGTGGCCACACAGCCCGTCGAAGTCGAAGTCAATCGCCATCGGCGTTGCTGACACCTCGACGCGACGCTCCACCGCCTGATGGCCCTGCCCTGACGCCTGCAGGAAGCGCACTTCTCCCCGAAATTCCGCCGCGGCGTCGGTGGCGACGCACTCGACCTGCATACGGGAGAACGCGCTCGCCTGCGTTGCCGCGTAGGCCGGCGGATAGACGATCCCAAACGGAGTCGGGGTCGCATTCTTGGTGGCCGCGCGCGTGTACGGGTAGAGGGCGTATCCCTCGTAGAGGAGCGTTCGGACGATCCGCTCGAGGGGATCAGTGGTACTGGTCGTCATGTGCGCGCCTCCTCGGTCAGCAGCTCCTCGATGCAGGCATCGAGCGACGGGAGCCCACGGGCGGCCTTGTGTCGCGACAGGGCACGCAGCGTTTCGGCCCGGAGGCGGACAAACCCCGCGTCGCCGTGGTGGTGGGCCATCATCTCCTGCCACTGCGCGACCGGAAGGCGGTACTGCGCCGAGGTACTCCACGGGATCTGGACGATCTGCAGGCGCCCGCCGCCAGATGGGTAGAGGACCCTCCCCGTGAAGTGCAGGCTGAGGGGCACCTCCCCGTCGGTGAGCGCGCCGATGTAGCGGGTCGCGGCCACCTCCATGTCGGCGCTGCACGGCACGCGGAGCGAAAACGTGGTGGCGCCGGTAAACGAGTGGACCATCGCGTCCACTTGGGTCCAGACAAAGCTGCGCGTTGTGGCCGGCCAGCGCACAGGCTCACCGAAGAGGTCGACAAGCTCCGCGCGTGTGGCGTCGTCGTAGGCGCGGCGAGCCGGGTCGAGGTTCACCTGCGTGGCGAGCGTGACCGCATAGACCTCACGATCGAGCGACTCCGTCACCTGGAGTTCGAGGCGAAGCGTCGGCACGGCTGCGTGCGGCTCGTGAGCGCCCCCGAGCACCTCGAAGGCAAGCTCTGGGGCACCCGTCACGCGCGAACCCCCCGCTCGCGCAGCTCGTCAAAAAACCCGGGTACGGCGTCCTCGATCGCGGTCCCTCCCGAGATACCCTGCCAGGTCGACTTGATCAGCCCCACGAGCCGGTAGCAGTCGTCGATGGGGGCGATCGCGTGCTGGGGTGGACTGGCCATGCGGTTGACCACGAGCGCCTCCGCATCGGGTTCGAGTTCGGCGAGCACCGGGTTTGCGATCCGAAGCGCCGCCCAACTCGCCAGATCAAGCTCCGACTCGGTCGCCCCCGCCGGGCTCGGGTAGAGCGCCACCACCGACCCCGTCGATGTCGACGAGAGGAAGAAGGCCAGCCCGATCGGAATCTGGAACGCCGCCCAAAGCTCGTCGGGAAAGTTGAACTCGTCGAGCCAGAGCGTGCGGGTGCCCACCGGGCGGTAGCCATCGATGCCGGAACGCATCGCGCGGCACGGCTCGCACGCGCAGAGAATGCGACGCTCGTTGAGTTCGAGCATGTGCCGGTGCTCGGCCGGCAGGTCGACCCCGCACAGGTCGCAGTGCTCGATCGGACCCGGATTCGCGGACGGAGACGAGCGCGCAAGTCGCCCCAGGCCAGCGACCAGCGTCGCTGGCAGCCGGCCCGGGGCGCTCACCGGGCCACCCCGAGCGCCCCCTCGGTGGACCGGCTCCCAGCCACCACCCCTTCGACCTCGATGCCAAGTAGGTCGGGCGCGGCTGCCTCGATGGCCTGCGTCAGGGCGGTTTCGAGGGTTGCCGCCGACGCAGGGCAGCCGTTACAGCTCCCCTGGAGGCGCAGGCGTACGACGCCGTCCTCGACGCCGAGGAGTTCGACATCGCCGCCGTGCGAGTGCAGGTAGGGCCGCACCTCGTCGAGCGCCTCCTCGACGCGGGTGCTGAGCGAGACGGGGTAGAGGCCGTGGATCAGGAGCAGACTCGCCACCACACCGTCGTTGACGAGGGCCTGGCGGACCCCAACCCCAGCGGGCCCGGCTTCGTCGAGCACCTCGAGGATCCGCCCCATGCCCGTGCCATAGAGCTCGAGGATCGCGCCGATCAGCTCCTGCACCTGATCGCGGGCAACCGGATCGGAGATGTCGTCGACTGAGCCGAGTAGGCGTTCGACCCGCTCGACAACATCCTCGGAGCGCTCGGGTGGCATCAGCAAAGACCCGTTGGCGTGTGGAGCACCTTCGTGACCCGGCCGGCGCCCGTGTACATATGCACACCGCACGGCAGGCACGGATCGAAGCTCCGCACCGCACGCATGATGTCGATCCCCTTGAAGTTATCCGGACCGTTCTCCTCGAAGATCGGGGTGTTCTGGACCGCGTCCTCGTACGGTCCCGGCGTCCCGTAAAGGTCACGCGGGTTCGCGTTCCACGGTGTCGGCGGATACGGCTGGTAGTTCGCGACCTTGCCGTCTCGGATCACCATGTGGTGAGAGATCACGCCACGAGCCGCCTCGTGGAATCCGACGCTCACCGCGTCTTGGGGCACCTTGAAGTCCGTCCAGCTCTTGGTCCGTCCGGCGCGAACCTCGACAAATGCCTTCTCGAGGTTGTAGAGCCCCACCAACGCGGCGTAGGCCTGGTGATAGGCCCGGGCACGGTCGCGCTCGATCGCGTTTGACCACGGGGGGATCTTCCACTCGAGTTCCATCTCGGGCATGTTCGCCGTCTTCGGCAAGACCATCTGGAGGCTCTCACCGGTGGCCTTGAGGTAGCCGATATCGACGACGCCGGCTTTCGCGGTGATCCACTGACGCGCGAACGGGCCCCCGCCGGTGTCACACGCGACGTAGCGGTCGTTGCGCTTGTCATACATCCGTGGCGAGACGACCCACGAGTACTTGTCGGTGAAGTCGCGCTTCTGCGGCTTCGGGAGGGTCTGCTTGTTCCACGGGTGATTCTTGTCAACCGGGTTCCCAAGCGGATCGTGGGTGACGAAGGTTTCCTCGTTTTCCCAACTGTCGAAGTACGAGCTTCCGAGGAGGATCCGCATGGCCAGGTTGATCTCGACGAGGTCGGTCGTGATCAGCTCACCGTCGAAGACAAGACCCGGGGTGACAAATCGCTTGCGTCCCCAGTCGGTCATGCTGTCGTAGCGGTAGTCGACGTAGTCGGGGTCGTCGAACGCGCCCCAGCAGATGATGTTCGTGTCGCGGTAGCCGACGCGCTCGTAGCCGGGGAGCGCCTCGTAGAAGAAGTCGTAGAGGTCGTCGTGCATCGGCACGGTGCGCTTGCAGTATTCGATGTAGCGCATCAGGCGCACGTAGTAGTCGGTGAGCGTCTGATGGGTGATGTCGGCGCTGCAGCCGCCCGGAAGGATCGTCGACGGGTGCGTGTGCCGTCCGCCGAAGAGGCAGTACATCTCGCGCGTGTACCGGGCTACCTGGAGGGTCTCGAGGTAGAAACTCCCCGTGAATGGGTTCAGCGCCCGCATGATGTCGGCGATCGTCTTGTAGCCGTGGATGTCCCAGTGCGGAGCGGTTGTGGTCTCGGCCTTCGCAAGGACGCTTGGATTCGTGTCCTTGACCATCTGCTCGCAGAAGTCGACGTTGCACATACAGTCGTTGTAGATCGCGTGGTCGAACATGTAGTCGGCCGACTCGGCGAGATTGAAGGCGTAGTCGCCGAGCTTTGGCGGCTTGACGCCGTAGGCCATGTTCTGGTTCAGGCAGGAGCAGGTGCAGTGGTTATCGCCGCAGATGCCACAGATACGACTCGTGATGAAGTGCGTGTCGCGCGGGTCGATCCCCTTCATGAAGATGTCGAACCCACGAAAGATCATCGACGTGCTGTAGCACTTGAGGACCTCCCGGTTGGTGAAGTCGATCTCGGTGTGGATACCGAGCGACCCGACGATGCGGGTAATCGGGTCCCACGACATCTCCTTGACGATGATCCGTTGCTCGCGAGGTGTTTCCTGTGTGGTCGACATCGAGTCGTCTCTCCCTTACCAGCGCTTGGTGTAGCCGGATGTGAGGTCCGAGCCGGGCTTACGCCACGCCGGCTCCTTGTCATAGTTGTTGGTCACCGACCGCCGACGGAAGTAGCGCAGGACAGGGCCGTAGGTGAACTTTGCGGCGTTCGAGGAGAGGCGACCCTTGGAGTCCTCCTCCATAAACGGCATGTACTTGTCGGGAAAGCCCGGCATCGTGCAGGCCATGCAGATACCGCCGACGTTCGGGCATCCACCGATACCGCTTTGCCAGCCGCGCACTGGCACGTTGCACTTCACGACTGGCCCCTTGCACCCGAGCTTCACCAGGCACCGGTGGTCCGATCCGTACTCGGTGGCGAACTCGCCCTGCTCGTAGAAGGCCGCGCGGTTGCAGCTCTCGTGGACGGTGCGTCCGAAGAGCCAGGTCGGTCGGTGCTGCTCGTCGAGTTCGGGCACCGGGGCCATGCCGGCCAGGTGCAGCACCACGTAGAGGAGCGCCTCGGTCATGTTGTCGGGTTGTGCGGGGCAGCCCGGGATGCAGACCACCGGCAGCCCAGCGGACGACTTCCAGTCCCAGCCGAGATAGTCGGGCACGCCCATCGCCCCGGTCGGGTTGTTCTTCATAGCGGGGATGCCCCCGTAGGTGGCGCAGGTGCCGATCGCGACCACCGCAGCGGCCTTCGGAGCGAGGCGGTCGATCCACTCGTTGGTGGTGATGGGTTGACCGTTCGAGGGGTTCACGCCGAGACCCGCCCAGTGGCCCTCGCCGCTCAGCTCCTCGTTGGGTACCGAGCCCTCGACGATGAGGACGAACGGGTCGAGCTTCCCGGCCTCAGCGTCGTACCAGGCCTGTAGGAACTCGGCTCCGTTCTCGAACGCGAGCACGGGAGTGTGGATCACGACGTTTGGCATCCCCGGGATGACCCCGGTGATGATGTCTTCCAGGCTCGGGCTGGTCGCCGAGGTCATGGCGACCGAGTCGCCGTCGCAGCCAAGGCCCGAGGTCATCCAGATCACGTGGGCGGTGATCTTCTCGGTCTCGTGCTGGCGTGGTACGAACTCCATGGGTGTGGCCATCGGCCTTCCTCTCAGACTCGCGTCAACAGATTCGCGGCAGTGGGTCGCCGACGAGCTGGTCCATCACCCGTCGGCCACCGAAGGCCGTGTCCACCAACACCATCCCGCCGGGCTCGGTCCGGCACTCCCCGATATCGACCGCCTCCTCGCAACCGGGGGTCGCGCGCAGCGCCGCGAGGGCCGCCTGCGCTTCCTCTGGGGCGACGATGGCGATGAGTTTTCCCTCGTTTGCGACATGCATCGGGTCGATCCCGAGGATCTCGGTTGCCCCGGCAACGGCCGGGTGAATCGGTACGTCGGCCTCGCGCACCAGCATTGCGACGTTGGACGCACGGGCGAGTTCGTTGAGTACAGAGGCGACTCCGCCGCGCGTCGCGTCGCGCAGGCAGCGAAGCGACGGCCCGGCGGCGTCGAGTAGCGCGTCGACCGCGGGCCAAAGCGACCGCGTGTCGGACTCGATCTCGGCGTCGAGCTCGAACTCTCCACGGGCGAGCATGATGGCCATCCCATGGTCGCCCACCGGGCCCGAGAGCAGGATCCGGTCGCCTGGGCGAAGCGCGTCGGGCGAGAGCGTCGCGCGCGGATCGACGAGCCCGAGGCCCGTGGTCGCGATGTACATCTGGTCGGCGTGGCCGCGCTCGACCACCTTGGTATCCCCGGCGATGATGCTCACGCCGGCCACGCGGGCCGCCGCGGCGACCGCATCTACCTCGGCGCGGAGCACCTCGGCACTGAGGCCCTCTTCCAGAATGAGCGCCAGCGCCAGTGCGATCGGCCGGGCGCCGGCCATCGCGAGGTCGTTCACGGTCCCGTTCACGGCGAGGTCGCCGATCGAGCCGCCGGGGAAGCGCAACGGACGCACCACGAAGCTGTCGGTGGTCATCGCAATCGTCGCCCCGTCCATCGTGACAATGCCGGCGTCGGCCAACACGTTGAGGGCCGGGGAGGCGAATGCCGGGACGAGGAGACCCTCGATGAGTGTCTGCGTCGCTTTGCCGCCAGCGCCGTGGGCCATCGTGATTCGCGTATCGCGGAACTTCGCGCGTTTGGCGCGAGCGGTCTCGATCAGCGAGAGGACGCGCTGCTCGCGCTCGGAGACGGCCTCGGCCATCAGACGACCTCGCGATCGCGGGCGAACCGGCCATAGTTGTAGTACGCCGCGCAGGCGCCTTCGCTTGAGACCATGCACGTCCCGATGGGCCGCTCCGGCGTGCAGGCGGTCCCGAAGACCTTGCACTCCCATGGCTTGATCACGCCCTTGAGAACCTCGCCGCACTGACAGGCCTTCGGATCGGCCACCCGCACGCCTGGGACGCCGTAACGGAGCTCGGCGTCGAAGTCAGCGTAGGCGTCGGAGAGTCGCAGGCCGCTTTGGGAGATGAACCCGAGGCCGCGCCACTCGAAATGTGGACGCAGGGCGAAGACTTCAGCCATCACCTCGAGCGCCCGTTGGTTGCCGTCGTAGTGGACGACACGGCTGTACTGATTCTCGACTTCGCAGCGCCCCTCGGTGATCTGGCGCAGCAGCATGTGGATCGCCTGGAGCACATCGAGCGGCTCGAAGCCGGCCACGACGATCGGCTTGCCGTACTCGGCACAGATGAACTCGAACGGTCGCGCGCCGACCACGGTCGAGACGTGGCCCGGTCCGATGAAACCGTCGAGGCGAAGGTCGGGGGAGTCGAGCAGCGCCCGAAGCGGCGGCACGATTGTGACGTGGTTGCACATGCACGAGAAGTTGGTGATCCCCTCAGCCTTCGCGCGCTTGAGCGTAAGGGCGGTCGAGGGGGCGGTCGTCTCGAAGCCGATCGCGAAGAAGATCACCTGGCGGTCGGGGTTCTCCCGTGCGATCCGGAGCGCGTCGAGCGGTGAGTAGACCATCCGCACGTCCGCGCCTGAGGCCTTCGCTTCGAGGAGGGTGCCCTCCGAACCGGGGACCCGCAGCATGTCGCCGAAGCACGTGAAGATGACACCGGGCTCCCGCGCGAGGGCAATCCCGTCGTCGACCCGCCCCATGGGGATCACGCACACTGGACAGCCGGGCCCGTGAACCAGCTCGACGTTTGTCGGCAGCAGGTCGTCAATCCCGAACTTGTAGATCGAATGGGTGTGGCCGCCACAGACCTCCATCAGCTTGTAGTGGCGTCCCGGCTCGACGGTGGCGAGGATCTCCCCGGCGAGGATGCGGCCAAGCTCAGGGTCGCGGAACTCGTCGACGAACCTCATGGCCGGACCGCCTGGGGTGCGGCGTGGGCGATCGCGGTTCCGGCGTGCACGAGCAGCACATCGCCGACGTTCACTGGGTCGACTAGCGCGATCTCGACCAGGGAGATGATGCCCTCGCCCGACTCGCATTCGGCGAGGCCATCGCGGGCGTCGACACGTTTGACGAGCAAGGGCGTCGCTTCGTCACCGCAGGTCACGCATCCAACATGCGGATCGCAGCTGCTGACGAGGTCGGCGCCGGCGCTCATCACATCACCCGGTGCCGCTCATTCGATTGCACTCGCGCGGAGCTCTTCAAGCTCCTGCTCGTAGTCTGAGCCCATGCGCTCAAGCATCCGCCGGGTCTCGAGTGCTTCGTGCTCGTCGACCTTCGACATCGCGAAGCCGACGTGAATCAACACCCAGTCGCCGGGACCGACGGTATTCTCGCCGTCGAGGAGACCGATGTTCACATTGCGCTGGACCCCCGCGACATCCACCCTGGCGAGGTGATTATCGTCGTCCACCATGTGGAGGATCTGACCGGGGATGGCCAAGCACATGAGGTAGCACCCCCAACAGTTGGGAGGGACCCGGTAGTTACTGGAAGGCATACCAGACAGACCGGTCTCCCTACAAGTGAATCTCGATTGAAATGCGAGCGATGGTATGACGGTGCGATGCGAGACCGCGCCAAGGTTGGGCCTGTGGAAGGCGAGGCGCGAGAACTGAAGCGTCCGAGCCTGACCGCCCGAATGGCTTCCGAGCGCCTGATCGGGGGGTGGTGATTCCCGGAACAGGGCGAGGACGCACATCCGGGATGACGACATCGCACCCCAGGTCGAGGGGGTGCAATCCCGCCTACCCCGGCGTCCGTTCCTCGCTGAGTGCCCACGAGTGCGGTGCGATCAGGCGGTCGGCGGCGGTTGGTCCCCAGCTGTTTTGGTCGTAGCGTTGGAGTGGGGGCGGGTTGGTGAGGGCCGGCTCGACGATCTGCCACGCGCGGTCGACCGCGTCGATGCTCGTAAAGAGCGTGCGGTCGCCGAGCAGCGCGTCGTGCAGAAGCCGCTCGTAGGCGCCCACTTCGCCGCTCGAGGTCGCGCCGTCGAGGCCGAGCGTGCTCGCCTGAAGGCTCAGATCCCGGCCGGCCTCCTTCGTCATGAGCCCCAACTTCAAACACCCCGGCCGGTCGAGGTCGAGCATCAGGTGGTTCGGTTCGAGGCCACCCTCCGCCACGCCACCGGGGAACATCTCGCGCGGCGGCGCCTTAAACACCACCGTTACCGCCGATCGCTTCGTCGCGAGCGCCTTTCCGGTGCGCAGCACGAACGGCACCCCATTCCAGCGGTGGTTGCGAATCTCGACCCGCGCGGCGACGAACGTCTCGACATCGGAGTCAGGAGCGACACCGGGGGTGTCCCGGTATCCCTCGTACTGGCCGCGCACGACGCACCCCGGTTCGAGGGGCGTGATGCTCGTAAAGACCTTCTCGACCTCCGTCGCGATCGCCGTAGCCGAAAGGTTCGGCGGGGGATCCATCGCCGCAAAGGACAGCACGTGCAGGAGGTGTGTTGTCAGCATGTCGCGGATCGTGCCCGTCTCTTCGAAGAAGTCGCCACGCGCGCCGACATCACCCGATTCGAGCACGTCGATCTGGACGTGGTCGACGTGATGGCGGTTCCACACCGCCTCGAACAGCCCGTTTGCAAATCGCACGGAGAGGAGGTCCTGGACCGCTTCCTTCCCGAGGAAGTGATCGATCAGGAACACCTGGTCGTCGTCGAGACCCTCGCGCAGACGGCCGGCGAGGGTCGCCGCGTCGGCGCGGTCCCGCCCGAACGGCTTCTCGAACACGACCCTGCCGCGCCTCGCCACACCGCTCTCGACGAGACCCGCGCTGATGTCGTGGTACGTGCTCGGTGGCGTCGACAGGTACGCGAGCATCTCTGGGTCGCCCCCCACGGTCCGCCGGGCATCCTCGACCGCGGCCGTGAGCGCCGCGGTGCGTCCGGGCCCGAAGTCGGTGGAGGTGTAGGAGAGCCGCTCGGCGAACCGGGCCCAGTCGCCTGTGTCGCCGACCGCCCCGTCAACGGCGTCACGCGCCAGCTCGCGGAACTCCGCCTCGGAGCGCGTTGTCCGTCCGGTCCCGACGATCTGCCAGCGCTCCGGCATGAGACCGCCGGACCAGAGTCGATAGAAGGCCGGCAGGAGCTTCGTCTTCGCGAGGTCACCCGCGGCGCCGAAGATGACGATGACGTGATTGCGTGGCGTCGACACGAGGCCAACGTACCCGATCTGGCGGCGGTTTAATCACGACCAGAGGGGACGGCTGATCGCTGCCGCCGTGGCCACTGGTCTAACCTCGGTGCGTGTTCGGTCTTCCTGACTCGCTGCGTGGCTGCCTCTTCGACTTGGACGGGGTGCTCACGAAGACCGCGGTGATCCATCAGGCCGCGTGGAAGGCGATGTTCGACGAGTACCTCGCCAGCTGTCCTGCCGACGGGAGCCCGCCGGCTCCGTTCACGCCGTTTGACTACGCGGCGCACGTCGACGGTCGACCGCGAAACGATGGGGTTCGCGCCTTCCTCGCCTCGCGCGGGATCGTCGTGCCGGAAGGGAACGAGGGCGACCCTCCAGGAGCGGGTACGGTCGAGGGGTTGGGCGCGCGCAAGCACGACCTCATGCTCGGTCTGCTCCGCGACCAGGGAGTGGAGGCCTATGAGGGCTCGGTCCGATTTGTGAGAGCCGTCCGTGCGGCCGGGCTCCGGACCGCGGTGGTCTCGTCGAGCACCAATTGTGCCGACGTCCTCGGCGCGGCCGGCATCTCGGACCTGTTCGAAGAGGGCGTCGACGGACACGTCGCGGAGCGTCTCGGCCTCGCAGGCAAGCCCAGCCCCGACACCTTCCTCCATGGCGCGCGCATGCTCGGCCTGGGTCCAGCACAGTGTGCGGTGTTCGAGGACGCGTTGGCTGGTGTCGCGGCCGGCCGAGCCGGCCAGTTCTTGTTGGTGATCGGCGTCGACCGACTCGGGCAGGCTGACGCATTGCGCTCGAACGGCGCGGACCTGGTGGTGGCGGACCTCGCGGAGCTCCTCGAACGATGAGCCCTGAATCGTCCGCATACTCGGTCGAGCCTTGGGCTCTCTGCGAGCGCGAACTGAACCTCGACCTGCTCGCCAAATCCGAGTCCGTGTTCGCGCTGGCCAACGGTCACATCGGCCTGCGCGCAAACCTCGACGAAGGTGAGCCCCACGGCCTGCCTGGCTCATACCTGTCGGGCTTCTACGAGTCGCGACGGCTGCCGTATGCGGAGAGCGGATTCGCAGACCCCGAGGCCGGCCAGACCGTCGTGAACGTGACCGACGGCAAAATCATTCGCCTTCTCGTCGATGACGAACCATTCGACGTCAGGTACGGGGTCCTCCGCGCCCATGAGCGCACACTTGACTTCCGCGCCGGGGTCCTTCGTAGGACGCTCGAGTGGGAGTCACCCGCGGGTTGCGCGGTGCGCATCACCTCAACACGGATGGTCTCGTTCGTCCAGCGGGCGGTGGCGGCAATCTGCTGGGAGGTCGAGCCCGTCGACACGTCAACCCGCGTGGTGGTGCAGTCGGAGCTCGTCGCCAACCAGCCGCTCCCGCCGGAGGCAACGCCGGACCCGCGTGACGGGGAGGTGCTTGGCAGCGTTCTTGAGCCCGAGGACGCCGTCCACAGCGGCCTCGGCGCCGTGCTCGCACATCTGACGAGCTGCAGCCGTCTGCGCGTTGCCGCGGGGATGGACCACGTGGTCGAGGCGCCTCGGCAAATCGACACCTCGATCGAGAGTCAACCGGACCTCGCTCGGTTGACGGTCTCCTCGCAGCTCGAACCTGGGGAACGTTTGCGGGTCGTCAAGTTCGTGGCCTACGCATGGTCTGCGGCACGCTCGCTACCGGCGGTTCGCGCCCAGGTTTCGGCCGCACTGGCCGAGGCCCGCCAGACCGGATGGGATGGGCTTGCCGCCGCCCAGCGCCGCTACCTGGACGAGTTCTGGGAGCAGGGTGACGTCGAGATCGACGGCGACACCCAGCTTCAGCAGGCGGTGCGCTTTGCGCTCTTCCACGTCCTTCAGGCCGGGGCGAGAGGGGAGGGACGCGCGATCGCCGCGAAGGGCCTTACCGGCTCAGGCTATGACGGTCACGCCTTCTGGGACACCGAGACCTTCGTACTTCCGATGCTGACCTACACCGAGCCGAGCGCCGCCGCGCACGCGCTGCGCTGGCGCCACTCCACCCTCGACCTGGCCCGGGACCGCGCGCGCCTGCTTGGGCTGCGCGGCGCGGCATTTCCGTGGCGAACGATTGCCGGTGAGGAGTGCTCGGGGTACTGGCCCGCCGGCACGGCCGGCTTCCACATCGGGGCCGACATCGCCGATGCGGTGGCCAGGCATCAGGCGGCGGTCGGCGATCCGGCGTTCGAACGCTCCTACGGCTTGGAGCTTCTCGTCGAGACGGCGCGCCTGTGGAGGTCGCTCGGGCACCACGACTCCGACGGGCGCTTTCGCATCGATGGCGTCACCGGTCCCGACGAGTACAGCGCGCTGGCCGACAACAACGTCTACACGAACCTGATGGCCCAGCGAAACCTCCGCGAAGCCGCAGACGCCGCCGAGCGCCACCGGGACCGCGCGCAGGAACTCGGTGTCGACTCCGAGGAGACCGCGAGCTGGCGCGACGCGGCCCGCACAATGCATGTCCCCTACGACGAGGCCCTCGGCGTGCACCGCCAGGCGGAGGAGTTCACCGAGCACCAGCGCTGGGATTTTGCCGGAACCTCTCCCGATCAGTACCCGCTCCTGCTGCATTTCCCGTACTTCGACCTCTACCGCAAGCAGGTCGTCAAGCAGGCCGATCTCGTGCTCGCGATGCATCTTCGCGGCGACGCGTTCACCCCCGATGAGAAGGCCCGCAACTTCGCCTACTACGAGGCGCTCACGGTGCGCGACTCGTCGCTTTCGGCCTGTACCCAGGCGGTTATCGCGGCCGAGGTCGGTCAGCTCGATCTGGCCTTTGACTACTTTGCCGAGGCGGCCCTCCTCGACCTCGGCGACCTGCACCACAACACCCGTGATGGCCTGCACATCGCGTCGCTTGCGGGAACGTGGATCGCGGCTGTCGCTGGCTTCGGTGGCATGCGCGATCACAATGGCGCGCTCACCTTCGCGCCGCGCCTTGCGCCACCTCTCACGCGCCTGTCGTTTCGGCTGCGATTCCGCGGCCGATGTCTGCACGTGGAGGTGCACCCCGACCAGGCCGCCTACCATCTCCTCTCCGGGGAACCGCTTGGGATCCACCATCACGGAGAACCGGTCACGGTTACGATCGAGACCGCCGAGGGACGAGCCATCCCACCGCTCAGCGCGACGACGAAGCGGCCCACTCAGCCAGAGGGACGCGCACCGATCCCCCGCGGGCGCTCGTCGGCGTAGCGCTTCGTCATTCACATCGCCTTGCACCGGTCCATCGTCAAGCAAGCCGTGATGACCGGGCGGATCTGATTCGCCCATGGTTTGCGATCGACCGCGAAGGGGAACACTGGACTGTGCGTGGGCGAGTGGATGCGAATGACCACCACGCACGTTCACCGAGACACCCGTCTCGACGAGTAACCCACGGAAGGTCGCACCATGTCACGCACGAAAGCCGCTCTCCTGGGTGTCATCGCCGCGGTGGCATTTGCCGTCGTCGGTGGCCTGTCGCTTGCTGGCGGAACGTTCATCAAGAGCAACATCACCGACCAGCTGACCGCCCAGAAGATCGCCTTTGCGCCGGTTGGAAGTGATGGACTTCCCCAGGACATCGGGCGCTACGGAGGCACCCAGGTCACAAACGGCGCCCAGGCGAAGGTCTTCGCCGACGACTACATCGAAGCGCACGTTCAAGACGCGATCGCCGCGGCGGCCAAAACGACTCCCGCGCTTGTCGGCGTTACGACCTATTCCGGAGTGAGTGGCGTCAGCCGTGCAAACCCGAACAACGCCGAACTCGCCGCGCTCTTGGAGAGCACGTTCCGAGGCGAGATGCTTCGAAGCTCGCTCCTGAACGCATGGGGTTGGTGGACCTTCGGTGTGATCCTCTTCTGGGTCGCGATCGGCGCGTTCTCACTCGCGGGTCTCGCGATCCTGGCAGGGATACTCGTCGGCGCGCCCGTCTGGCAGCGGATCGTCCACCGAGGCGACGCGGGTCACGGGCAAGCGGCCTCCGCGTAAACCACGGTGCGACGAGGCTCGCGCGGGTGCTCCATTCGAACCTTCACGGGGTGGAGCGCTCGCTCGTCCGCGGTCCTCAGGGGATGTTCACCGACGCCGAACTCGTCGGCCTCCCGGATCCGGTGCGGCGGATGTTTACGGCGGCGATCGCCCCTGGAACGCCCCTTGCGACGACCGCCGTCGTGGAGATGCGCGGGGAGATTCGACTCAAGCGATGGACCCGTTTCCGAGCGCGGCAGGTCGTCACGCCGCAGACCGGCTTCGTCTGGTCGGCGCGGGCAGGTCTCGTCTCCGGCTTCGATCGCTACGTCGGTGGCGAGGGTGAGATGCGCTGGAAGCTCCTCGGCCTCGTGCCGGTGCAGCAGGCCGCCGGTCCCGACATCAGCCGGAGCGCGGCAGGCCGCGTCGCGGGGGAGGCCATTCTTGTACCGACAGCGCTCCTGCCACGCTTCGGCGTCGAATGGACCGCCGTCGCCGACGATCACGTTAGCGCGCGGATGCGACTCGATGCCTACGAGACGCAATGCCACTACGCCCTCGACCCTGCCGGCCAGGTCACCGCGTGGTGGTTCGAACGATGGGGTGATCCAGACAACACGGGAAACTGGCGCCTTCACCCCTTCGGAATCGACGTCAGTGCACACCGAACGTTTAGCGGGGTGACCGTCCCGAGCGCGGGTCTGGCTGGCTGGTCGTACGGAACAGACCGTTGGGAGGAAGGAGCGTTCTTCCGCCTTGAGATCACGGCGCTCCGGCTCGCAACGGACGCCGACGTCAGACCCGCAGATCTGCTGTGAGCGTGCGCATGGCCCGCGCGAGCAGAGACGGAGCCGACGCCGCGTCCGCTCGCACCGGCACTCCGGCACCCCCGTACCCCGAGCGGCACTTGTCCCACCGCGCCAGCTGGTTGCGGGCCGCCGTACTCGGGGCAAACGACGGGCTCGTGTCGACGGCGAGTCTTGTCCTCGGCGTCGCCGCCGCCGGAGCATCTCGCTCCACGATCGTCACCACCGGTATTGCGGGGCTCGTGGCCGGCGCGATGTCGATGGCAGCGGGCGAGTACGTCTCGGTCAGCTCTCAGCGAGACACGGAGCGGGCCGACTTGGCACGCGAACGTCGGGAGCTCTACGAACAGCCCGATGCCGAGCTTGAGGAACTCGCCGGCATCTACCGCTCACGCGGGCTCTCAGACGACCTCGCCGCCGAGGTGGCACGCGAGTTGTCGCGCGGCGACAGGCTTCGCGTTCACGCACGCGACGAGCTGGGTTTCGAACTTGACAACCTCGCCCGCCCGTTCCAAGCCGCATGGACCTCGGCCCTGTCGTTTGCGGTCGGCGCGGCGATCCCGCTCCTTGCCATCGCCCTCGTCCCCGCCACGGCCCGGGTGGCCGCCGCCGCCGCCGTCACCCTCGTCGCGCTCGCTGGGTTGGGCGTCACCGGAGCCCGACTGGGCGGGGCGCCGACCATGCGAGCCGCAGCTCGCGTCGTACTGGGTGGAGCGCTTGCGATGGCAGTGACCATGGCCATCGGAAGGCTTGTCGGCACCGCGGTCTCGTAAACGAAGCGGCGGACGGCGTCTCGATTCGAGGACAACGTGGCGTGCGGAACCGGCCACCACCGTTCCCATACTCGCGATGTTTCGGCAAACCCCTCCGGGGTACTCAGCCCGGTGAAGCGGCAACGCGATCCGGGGGCCCAGCACGACGAGATTCGCACTGGGCGCACGCGGTCACCGTCACTGAAGTTGAGCAGGAGGACCGCACCTTGAACCGCATTGCCCTCGTGAGTTTCGCCGTCGTTTCGCTGGTTGGGCTACCAACCGTCGCTTCGGCAAATCCCCTTCCGCCCGGCTGGACTGAGTTGAGGTGCGTCGTCCTCGACTCGCGTCCGATGCTGATCGATGTCGCGACGGGGCGCGAGATTACGTCGAGCGCAACGGGCGTGTACACGATCGGTCCGTACGCAGCCAAGATTCTCAACGGAGCGCTCGTTGACGCGTCGACGGGGACCCTGCTCCCGACGGTAGGCGGGGCGGTCGTCGATCAGGCTGGCGTACCCATCGTCATGCTCTCCTCTTGGTCGCGGATCGCCTGCCCGCCGGGCGTCCAACTCGGGCCGATCGGTCTCCAGGGAGCCGTGGGAGCGACGGGCGCAACGGGCGCCCCAGGGGCGGTCTCAGTCGGGCCGCAGGGCCCCCAGGGATTGCCAGGAACGACGCCGGCCGTGCGGATCGCCGCCATCTTGCCGAAGGTCGTCAAGCCGAAGCCAAAGGCACCGCCACGCAAGAAGAAGGCCCGCAAGGTCAAGGGTGTGCGCCAGATCGCGGTGGTCGGCTAGGGCCACCCCGAAACGAGATTCTACGAGATGGATTCGCGGCGCGCGGTCAACTTGAGTCAACTGAAACGAAGGGCAGCATGAGCGTTGAGGACCGCTTTGATGTTGTCATCATCGGCGCCGGCCCAGGCGGGGAGGTCGCGGCCGGCCGGCTCGCCGAGGGCGGTTGCTCGGTCGCAATCGTGGAACGGGAACTCGTCGGCGGCGAGGCCGGCGAGGTGGCACGGCGGGTACGGGCTCGTGCCCGCACGAATCTGGGCGCGACGTTTCGCATGCGCGAACAACGGGTACGTCCCGCTACGACCGCGACAACGGAAACAGGTGGAAATGATGGCGATCTCTCACGCAGCGAGCATTGAAACGCGCTTTGTCATTCCGGGGATGGATCCGGACGTCGGGCGTCGGACGGCCGAGATCCTTCAGGATCGCTTGGTTGCGCTCCTCGATCTGACGTTGACGCTGAAGCACGTTCACTGGAACGTGGTCGGCCCGTCGTTTATCGGGGTGCACAAAATGCTCGACGAGCAGGTCGACGCCGTGCGTCTGATGTCGGACGAAGCCGCCGAGCGGATCGCGGCACTTGGCGCGTCGCCAAACGGCCTTCCCGGAAGCCTTGTCGAGCGCCGCTCGTGGGACGACTACTCGCTCATGCGCGGGACGACCCTCGAACACCTGGGCGGACTTGACCTCGTTTACTGTGGGTTGATCGAGAGTCACCGTGCCGCAATGGAAGAGCTGGGCGACATCGAGCCCGTCTCGCAGGACATGCTCATTGATCAGCTCAAACAGCTTGAGCAGTTTCACTGGTTCGTTCGGGCACACCTCGAGTCGTCCGACGGCCACCTCTCGACCGCTGGCGCCGAGAATGAGCGAGCCGCCGCGCGGCAGGCCCAAGCCGGGGCATCGGCGCGCTGACCCGCCTTGCGGTCTTCGCGCTCGGAACTGCGCCTCGTACATCACCCCGAGCATCGTTCAGCTGATGACCGCTCGAAGGCCTTCAAAAGGAGGATGAGAGTGGCGCCAGAAGATCACCGAGGCCTGGGATCGGCCGCGAGGTTCCCGCCGCACGGGGGAGGCCCATCGGGCGCCTGCGCGGCGACGCAGGCGCCGTCTGATCCGGTGCTCCCGTGCGTGACGATGAGGTCGTTGCCCAGCCAGCCGGCCTGGTTGATGTACGACTCGTTCGACCAGCGGGGAGAACGAGTGGCGCGGCCCACGCGCAGCACGGACTCCAGGCGAAAGCCAACGATCCCGACGCACGAGTAGAACGTGCGAACGACGAACGAGAATTTGTCGAGCGATCGAAGTGGATCAGCGAGTGTCGGGCAAACGGGAGCGGACGAGACCACAGCGGCGTCAACCCGTTGCCGAACTGCCTCTGCGACGTTTAGCGTTGGGCCGTCCGGGAACCGCACACGCATGGGAACAACAGTTGTCTGTCCGGACTTGACAAAGCTGGGGCGACCGCACGCTCGCCCACCCGTCGGCGGACTGCTTGCCGCAATCGGCGACACCCCGCTGGTTGCACTGCAACGGTACCTGACCGAAGCGCGGATACACGTCTGGGCGAAGCTCGAGGCGCTGAACCCCGGCGGTAGCGCGAAGGCCAGGCCGGCGGCGCGAATGCTGGCCGATGCGATCGGTGACGGGCGGATCGGACCCGGCACGACGGTAATCGAATCGACGTCGGGCAACATGGGCGTCGGCCTCGCACAGGCATGCCGGTACCACGGAATGTCGCTCATCTGCGTTGTCGACAGCCGCAGCCACGACACGAACGTGCGCACGCTGCGCGCTCTGGGAGCGGATGTCCGCATCGTCTCGCGACCCGATCCGGAGACAGGCGATTTGCTCTCGGCGCGCCTGAAGCTCGTACGGCACCTGGTCGAGGTGACTCCCGACTCGTACTGGCCCAATCAGTACGCGAACCAGTCGAACTCGGCGGCGCACGCCGATGGCACGATGAGGGAGATCGACGAGGCGCTTGACGGTGACCTCGACTACGTGTTCGTCGCCACCAGTACCGCCGGCACGCTGCGCGGGTGCCATGACTACCTGCGTGGCCGGCGTCGCGCCACACGGGTCGTCGCCGTCGACGCCGTGGGGAGCGCGCTTTTTGGTGGAGTACGGTCAGCCCGCCAGCTGCCCGGGTTCGGGGCGGGGGTCGAGACGACGCTGTCGCTCTCTGCGGAGTTCGACCAACTCGTTCGGGTCAGCGATCTCGACTGCGTCGTCGGCTGCCGACGGCTGGTCGATCGGGAGGCGATCTTCGCCGGGGGCTCGTCGGGCGGGGTCGCGGTCGCTCTCGAAACGTTGGCGCCACTGATGGCCGAAGGAAGCCGCTGCGCGTTGATTTTCCCCGATGGCGGCGCCGGCTATCTACGCACGATCTACGACGACGGGTGGGTCGACCAAACGCTTGGCTGCGGGCCCGAGGACCTCGCCGCACGCGTTCGTGCGACACCGCTGCAGCCGACGACCGTGGCGGCCTGATCCGTGGAGGGCGCGCGCCTTCGCGTGGCGATTGTCGGGCTGGGGCCCAAGGGTCTTTTCGCGCTCGAGCGTCTGCTCGATCGGGCACACCGGGGCGCTCCTGAGGCCGCGCTTGAGGTTGCGGTTTTCGAGCCGCACCCGTGCGCCGGAGCCGGCCCGGTCTACGCATCCGACCAGCCCGACTATCTGCGGATGAACATCGCTTCGGACCTCCTCGATATGTGGGGGTCGACAAGTCGCGCGGTGCCCGCCCCGCAGCGGTTGAGCTATCTGGATTGGCGGGGTGCCAATGGCCCCGCCGACCACATGCGCGACCGGTATCCGCCACGTGCGCTCGTCGGTCGCTACCTCGCCGACGGGCTCGCTCGGATGCTCGATGCGGTGCCGCCAGGGGTCACCGTGACGTTCTACCCGGTTGCGGTGTGTTCAGCCCAGCCACGTGGTGCCGGCTGGCAGGTGATCGCGACAGATCGCACGACCCACAACATCGACGAAGTTCTCATCGCAACGGGCCACCGCACCGGTGCCCCGCCAGAGGCGCACGCCCCGTCGCTGAGCGCGGCCCCGCGCGTACCCGCCGTCTTTCCGGTGACGCGCTGGCTGTCGAGGGAACGGATCGCGCCGGGTTCCACGGTCGCGATACGCGGCTTCGCGTTGACGTTCATCGACGCAGCGCTTGCTCTCACCGAGGGCCGCGGCGGAGTTTTCGAGCCGGACGGCCACCCCCACCGCCTCCGCTATTTGCCCTCGAGCGATGAGGTCGGCGTGATTCTTCCCTTCTCGCGAACCGGGCGACCGATGCTCGCCAAACCCGAACCGGATGTCGGCGCTCGGATTGCCTCACTCGACGACATCGTCGAGGTGGGGTCCCGGCGCATCCTCACGCTCCCGGAGGGGTTCGATGTCGAGGATCTCGTGGTTGTCCTGTCGTCGACGGTAGCCGCCAGCATGTTCTGCGCCACCGGCGACCCTGGGTGGGAGGCGCGCGCCGCGCATCTGCTGCGTGCCGCGGTCGCCGGGGTGCCGGTGGCATCCGAAACGGGCCCGATCGCCGAGATCGAACGCTCGCTCGATGTCGCATTCGGTCGGTATCCCCCCGATCTCAACTGGGCACTCGGGGAGACTTGGCGCAGCCTTTACCCCGCGCTTGTCACACGGCTCAGCGGCTCAGGGATCTCACCCGACGCGTGGCCCAGGTTCGTGCGATTGGCGACCCAGATGGAGCGCGTCGCCTTCGGGCCCCCGCCCCTCAACGCCGCAAAGCTGCTGGCCCTGGTGGCCGCGGGCCGGATCGACCTCACCCATTTGGTTGGCGGCCAGGTCTCGCTGCGTGACGGCGTCACATCGCTCCACAGCCGAAATGGGGAACGCCCGGTCGACGCGGTGGTGGACGCCGTGCTGCCCGGTCCGGGCGTCCGCGAAGCCGACGGGGGCCTTCTTGCCCGGCTTGTTGGCGACGGCTACGCCCGCATTGTCCCCGGTCGACGCGGCCTCGAGGTCAGCCTCGACGCGGGCTGCATCGGTGCCGACGGTCGACCGACCCCCGGCCTCGCCGCGGTCGGCCGACCGACCGAAGACTGCGTGATCGGCAACGACACACTCAACCGAGCTCTCCACCCGCAGGCCGATCACTGGGCGCGACGCGTCGTGCGCCGGTCGCTCGAGTGCGGCGCACGGCAGGCGGCGTGAGCACCGTGAGCGACCATGTCGAGGCGTCCGTGCGATCGCGGTGCGCGGGGGTCGTTGCGCTGCCGGCGCGGCTCGAGCCGTGGATGCGTGATCTCTGTGCCACCCCGCAGCGCGTCGAGGCGTGGTTGAACGAGCATGGATCGCCGGTCAACCTGCTCGATCCCTCAATGATGGCGCGCAACGTCGACGAGCTGCGCCGACCCGCCGACCGCCTCGGTGTCGAGCTCGGTATCTACTTCGCACGCAAGGCGAACAAGGCGCTGTCGTTCGTCGACGAAGCCTCGCGCCTTGGTCTCGGCATCGATCTGGCGAGTGAACAGGAACTCGCGCAAGTGCTGCGGCGCAATGTGTCGGCCGATGCGCTGGTCATGACCGCCGCCGTCAAGCCCTCGTCGTTGGTCGATCTGTGCCTGGCGTCGGGCACGACGATCGTGCTCGACAATGCGGATGAGGTGCGCCTGACCAACACGCTCGCCGGTCACCGGTACGCGCCGGTCGCGCTGCGGCTGGCTCCCGACCTCGGAGACGATCGCCTCCAAACGCGCTTCGGGTTCGGGGTCGATGAGGCGATCGCAGCGTTCTGTGATCGCCGGCCGAAGGGGCTGCGGGTTGACGGTGTCCACTTCCATCTCGACGGCTACGACCCGGCTGACCGGGTCATGGCCCTCGGTCAGGCATTGGATCTCCTCGATGCACTGCGCGAGCATGGGCACGACCTGCGCTTCATCGATATCGGAGGTGGCATCCCCGTCGACTATCTTGGGTCAGCCGATGCGTGGGATCTGTTCTGGATCGAGCACCGTCGCGGCCTGCTCGGCGACCGCGAACCGCTCACCTTCGATGGTCACGGGCTGGGGCTGATCTCTCACAGGGGTGAGCTCGTCGGCCGACCCAACGTTTACCCGTACCACCAGCCCCTCACCCGTGAGACATGGTTGACCGAGGTCCTGACGGGGACGGTCGCGGGCCGATCCGGTACGGTCGCCGAGGAGATCCGCGCAAGGGGGATCCAGTTGCGCTGCGAACCGGGTAGGGCGTTGCTCGACGGATGCGGCATCACCGCTGCCAACGTGGTCTATCGCAAACAGCGGCGCGACGGCACGTGGCTGATCGGCACCGAGATGAACCGCACCCAATGTCGCTCGACATCTGACGATTTCATGGTCGACCCGCTCGTCATCCGCCCCGAGTCGGAGCAGCCTGCGGTCGGCGCCTCATCTGACCCGATCGAGGGGTACCTGGTTGGCGCCTACTGCATCGAGAGGGAGCTGCTGACCTGGAGGCGGATGCGCTTCCCCGAGGGGGTCTCGGTCGGCGACATCGTGGTCTTTCCTAACACGGCGGGGTATCACATGCACATCCTCGAAAGCAGCTCGCATCAGATTCCGCTGGCGCGCAACCTCGTCGTCGGGGCGAATGGGTCGGCCCGCTTGGATCCCATCGATGCCGTCATGGCCGGGGACAGATGAGCCCGAACGCCCAGGCGGTGCAGCACACGGCCCGCCCGGCGCCCGATTGGCGGCGCGAGGGTTCCGACCTGGTGCGCGGTGTCTCGGGAGGCTTCCTTTTCGGAGTGCCATTGCTCTACACCATGGAGGTCTGGTGGTACGGCTCGTGGGTGCATCCGCGCTGGGTGCTCGGGGCGCTCGCGGTTTCCCTTGCCGTCGTTATCGTGCTCAATCGCACCTCGGGCTTTCGCGACGCGCGCGTCGGCAACTGGCGCGACGCCGCCGTCGACGGCGTCGAGATCGTGGCCATCGGATTTCTCTGCGCGTTCATGGTGTTGACGTGCATTCGTGAGATCACCGTCGACACGTCGTTGCAGGAGGCCATCGGAAAGACCGTCTTCGAAGCGATTCCCTTCGCGATCGGTGCCGCTCTGGCACGGCAGTTCTTCTCAGCGGGTGACGACGGCGACGAGGGCGAGCACAAGGACTCCCCGCCGGATATCCCGCTGGTCGACGACCCGGCTATCGGTCGGACACTCGCCGACGCCGGGGCAGCGGCGGTTGGTGCCATGGTGGTGTCGCTGAGTATCGCGCCGACCGACGAGGTTCCGCTGATCGCGAGCGCGATCACCCCCTTCTGGCTGCTGGTGCTGGTGGGGGTTTCACTGCTGATCTCGTACGCGATCGTGTTCCAGGCCGATTTCTCCGATCAGAAGGGGCGCCAGCAGCACGAAGGACTTTTTCAACGCCCGTTCGCCGAAACGATCGGCGCCTATGTGATCTCGTTGACGGTGGCCGCCTTCCTGCTCATGTTCTTCCAACGGATCGGGCCCAACCAGTCGTGGGAGACGTGGTTGACCTGGACGGTCGTGCTCGGGCTCCCCGCCACGATCGGTGGCGCTGCGGGGAGGCTGGCCGTATGACCGATTCGCCCAAACGCCCACGGCGGACGGTGGCCGAGTGGTGGGCCTTCGGGGTGTCGTTCGCCTTGATCACCGGCATCGTCGGCGCGATCGCTACGAGCTGGGCGACGGGGCCCTCCGGTCCCGCAGCGTTCGTGGCCGAGCGTTCCGGGCCAATTGTGCGCGATGGCGGCGTCTACCGCGTGCCGTTCGAGGTGCGCAACACCGGCGGTGAGACGGCGACATCGGTGCAGGTGGTCGCGGAGCTCGTCATCGACGGCACGGTCGAAGGGTCGGCGGAGCAGAGCTACATGTTCCTGTCGAGCGGGGAGAAGGAAAGCGGTGAGTTCTTGTTTGGCGACGATCCCGCCACCGGGGAACTGACGATCGAGGTCGCCAGCTACGCGCGCCCGTAGTCGCGGCCGCCCCGGTTTGACCGGCCACGAGAAAGGGCATGTCGACGCAGTCGCTCAGCGAGCACGCCGACGAACAAAGTCGGCGCCCATGGTTCCGGTTCGTCGCGCGCGCGGGTATGGCGGCCCGCGGGGTGATCTTCCCGATCATCGGCGTGCTCGCGATCAGGGTCGCGACCGACTCCGGCGGTGAGACGACCGATCAGGAGGGAGCGCTCTCGGCGTTGGCCGAACAGCGTTTCGGTGGCTTCCTTCTCGCCCTTCTCACGCTCGGCCTCGCTGGCTACGCGCTGTGGCGCTTCGCCCAAGGCCTGCTCGACACCGACGACAAGGGCGACGACGAGAAGGCATGGGCGATGCGCGCAGGCAAGCTGGGAAGCGGCGTTGTGTACGCGATCCTCTGTGTGACGGCCCTGCAGATTCTCATGGGCTCGGGCGGGGGAGGATCGGGTTCAGGCGACCCGAAGTCCACCACCGCGGGCGTTCTCGGCTGGCCCGGCGGTCAGGTGTGGGTTGCTCTGTCGCCCTGGCGGTCGTTGGCGTCGCCGCCTGGAACATCTACCGGGGACAATTCGGCGCCGTGGGCGGCACATACCCGCCGGCGGGCACACCGAAAGGGCCAGTGGACGGTGGTTCACCCATTCGGCCGGTAGCGGTGTCGTCGGGATTCGTTTCCGCGCCCGACGGTCACGTGGTGGCAGGCCGCGTTTGGCAGATCCCGACAGGGGGTAGGTCGTGTGTCAAGGAACGACAACCACCAACGAGGCTCGCATGTCGCAGGTCGAAGAACCCATCGAGGTCGGGGTGCCCGTATCGACGGCCTACCACCAGTGGACGCAATTCGGAGAGTTCCCGAAGTTTATGGACTGCGTCGACGAGACCCGCCAGATCGCGACACGCATCTGCACTGGGAGGTGTCGATGGGCGGCAAGACCGAGGAGTTCGACGCGGAGATCACCGAACAGATCCCCGGTGCCCGCATCGCCTGGACGACGACCGACGGCCCGAAGCACGGGGACGTCGTTGACTTCCACCGTCTCGATGACCACCGGACCCAGCTCATGGTCGTCATGGACTCTCAGGACGACGGAGTGCTGGAACGCGCCGCTGACGCCCTCGGGCTGGTTCGTCGGCGGGGCCCGGCGACCTCGAGCGCTTCAAGGAAAGTAAGGGGGAACATGCGCCAGCGATTCCTCGGGTGGCTGGGTGTCTGGCTACTGCCACTTCTCTGGCGCGTGGCCCGGCGCCGGCTGCGACGTCGGCTTCGTCACCCACTCAGACGCTGAGGATTACTCCCGCCAAATCGGGGTACCTCAGGTGTGCAGGGCAAACCACGCAAGGGAGTCGAACATGGGCGAGAAGATCGATCAGGCCAAGGGCAAGGTCAAGGAAGCGGTCGGAGACGCGACCGGCAATAGGGACCTCGAAAACGAGGGCAAGCTCGACCAGGCCAAGGGCAAGGCGAAAGAGGCGTTGGAAAACGTCAAGGACGCCGTTCGCAAGTTGTAGTCGCGCCGGCCAGCACCGAGCATCACGCGACGAGAGGTCCTAATGGGTCGGGCGATGGCGACGATCGCCCGCGCCCGTCGTGTTGGGACCTCTCATCTGTGCACCACCTGCGGCATCGCGTCGGTGTCATGAGGCGCGCCCGTCGACTTAATCGACCGCTGACAAGGAGCACCAACACTGAATATGCAACGCCATTCGAAAACGCTCAGCGCCTCACTGTGTGCCGTCGGCCTGACGACCGCATTTGGAGCGGCCGCCGCACAGGCGGCGACCGTCCGGTCCGCGGCGAAGATTTCCTGGGCTGTGGTGAAGATCAAGGCCGACGGGTCGCCCGTGCTTCTTCGTCGCAGCGGGGCGACCGCCGTACGGTCGATCACGCCCTCGGGAGGCGCGGTCTACGACACGCCGACGAGCGGCAACGTGCCGACCGCCCCAGGCGTGGGATTTACTCCGCTCGGCGTCGATGTGGTGTTCAACCGGGACGTCCGCAAGTGTGCGTTCCTCGCGACCGCTGGCGACAGCCTTGCGAGGCCGGGCGTCCGACCGGCGCAGATTGCCGTGGCCCGGTCGTCGCGCAACATACGGGCGGTCTTTGTCCGCTCGACCCCGGACCTGCGCTTCCTCGCGCCGTTCGGCTTCCATTTGCTGGTCATGTGTTGAGTAACGGCGGGGGCAGAGCATCATGAGTGACGCGGAGGGAGCGAATCGTGAGCGCGAAGCAGACGATGGTGATCGTGGGTGCAAGCCTTGCGGGAGCTAAGGCGGCCGAGGCACTACGCGAGGAGGGCTTCGACGGCCGGCTTGTGCTGATCGGCGAGGAGCCGGAGCGTCCCTACGAGCGTCCGCCTCTGTCAAAGGGCTATCTGCGCAGCGAGGCGCCCCGGTCGAAGGTCTATGTGCACGACGAGGATTTCTATGGTGCGCACGAGATCGAGCTTCGCACGTCCTGCCTTGTCGAGATGATCGATGTCGCGGCGCACGAGGTTGTACTCGCCACCGGTGAGCGTGTGTCCTACGACCGGTTGCTTTTGAGCGTCGGCGCTCGGCCACGCCGTCTTTCCGTGCCGGGTGCCGACCTTGACGGTGTGCGTTACCTCCGTACCCTCGCCGACGCTGATGAGCTCCGCACCCGCCTGGAGGCTGGTGGACGGGTTGTGGTTATCGGAGCGGGTTGGATCGGCGCGGAGGCGGCAGCCTCGGCACGCCAGAAAGGTCTCGAGGTCACGCTGGTGGAGCAGGCTGACGTCCCGCTCGAGCGGGTGCTCGGCCCCGAGGTTGGCGCGATCTACCGCGACATTCATACCGAACACGGCGTCCGGTTCCTCGGCGGAGCCGGCGTCGATTCGCTGGAGGGCTCCGGGCGCGTCGAGCGCGTGCGCCTGACGGACGGCAACACGATCGACTGCGACTTCGTGGTGGTCGGCGTCGGGGTTTCGCCTCGCACCCAGCTTGCCGAGGCCGCGGGCCTCGCGATCGACAACGGCATTGTCGTCGATGAGCGCCTTGAGACGAGCGTTCCAGGGATCTTCGCAGCGGGTGATGTCGCGAATGCCCGCCATCCGTTCTACGAACGGCACATCCGTGTCGAGCACTGGGCAAATGCGCTCAATCAAGGCCCGGTCGCGGCGCGCGCCATGCTCGGCAGGGTGACGGCGTTCGAACGCCTGCCCTACTTCTTCTCCGACCAGTACGACGTCGGCATGGAGTACTCGGGCTTTGCCACCGATTGGGACAAGGTCGTCTTCCGAGGTGACCCGACCACCCGTGAGTTCATCGCATTCTGGCTGAAGGACGGACGCGTGCTCGCCGGCATGAACGTCAACGTCTGGGATGTCACGGATCCGATCCAGGCGTTGATTCGCTCGCGCGTTCTCGTCGACGAGCGGGGCCTCGCCGACCCGGATATGCCGCTCGACGGCCTGATTCCCCCCGGGGGTAGCAAGGTCAAGTAAGCCGCCTCCGAGCGCTGCGCGATTGGGCGACGCAGGTGCCGCGCTCGGCTCGTCTTCGACCAAGCGGGGATGTTGGAGCACTGGCACAGGGCCCCGGGGTGCGGATCGCAACCACTGCGGCGCGATCCGCACCTGGGATCTCTCTTGTGGCGTTGGTCAGGCCGCGAGGAACTCCAAGAGCGCCCGGTTGAACTGGTCAGGGTGCGTGGCGTTCAGGCCGTGGGGGCCACCCTCGATGAGCACCAGGGTGCTGCCGGCGATCGCCTCGTGTGAACGTTTCCCGCTGACCTCGAACGGCACGATGGCGTCGGAGTCACCATGAATCACGAGCGTCGGCACGGTGACCGCCGCGAGATCGCCACGGAAGTCAGTGCGCCCGAACGCCGCGATGCAGTCCAGCGTTCCCTTGGGTGAGGCAAACGCGCCGATGTCGCGGGTATAGCGCCGAAATGGCTCGCTCACGAGGTCCGTCCTGGCGCCGGCGGCGAAGAAGTTCGTCGTGAATCCGTCGAGGAAGGCGATCCGGTCGCTGATCACGCCGGCCTCGAACGCCGCGATGGTCGCGTCGTCCAACCCGCCGTCGGGATTGTCGTCGGACTTGTAGAGGTAGGGGGGAACCGCCGCGGCCAAGACGGCCTTGGCGACCCGCGAGGTACCAAAGCGACTGATGTAGCGAACGACCTCGCCGCCGCCCATCGAGAAGCCGACCAGCGTGGCGCCGGTCAGGTCGAGATGGGTCATCAGCTGATCGAGGTCAGAGGCGAAGGTGTCGTAGTCATATCCCGACCAGGGCTTCGACGAAGCACCGAACCCGCGCCGGGCGTAGGTGATGACGCGGTGGCCGGCGTCGATCAGCGCGGGCACCTGGGCCTCCCAGGCACGTCCGCTGAGCGGCCAACCGTGGATGAGCACAACGGGCGCGCCCTCGCCGTGGTCTTCGTAGCTCAATTCGATCGGGGCGCCGTTTTCGGTCCCCACGTTCAGCGTTGCCATACGTGAATCTCCTTTGAGAGAGAGGTCGATGTCGAGCGCCGCGCGCGCGGCCATCGCTGGTACGCACCGCACGGGACGCCATCACCTGGGATCTACCCGCCAACGATGCGAGGCAAACTCGGCGGGCCACCGTTGCCCTCCTCAAACCCGAGGTCGCTCTGACGCTTGCGAACGTACCAGCGGCCGCTCCGACTGCCGACGACGCACGCTGAATGGCCTTGCCGGAATGAGTGATCGAGGCGAACCTGCCCGAATCGTCGGTAAGGGAACGCGTTGCATCTTCGAGCGTCACCAGGAATCACGCCGATCCCATGGAAACCGTGACTCCGCTTCAGGACCGAGCGAGGCGCTACCGCTCGGACCATGAGGAGTCGGTCGTAAGGCCCGGTCCGCCATCGCCGCATCGGGTGCATGTTTGCCAGCGGTCTCGGTGGGTATAAGCCTGGCACGGGCGGTGGCCACCGGGGGCGGTCATCGCTCGGTTTATCGCCGCAGGCAACGTTCAGTGAGGCAGCTCACTCCGCGTCAGCAGCACCCGGCTGAAGCCCACGAGACCTCAAGTCCAGGGAGACCGGCGTGCCCGCGCAGCACAATGAACGCGATATGGCGCTCTGGATGGGGCTCGGAGCAATCCTCGTCGTTGCTGGAATCTTGGTCGCAGTGTTCGCAAACCGATGGGTTGGAATCATTGTTGCCCTCGTCGGCCTGATTGCGTTCGGTGGTCTCGCGCGAGGGCGGTGGGAGTAGCACCGCCAGGATGGCGGCGAAGGGATGCGGTGAACGTTGCCCTGGCGTGAGGTGACACAGCAGACGAGCACGGCGCTGCCGGTTCCTGAACCCAGCGTCCGATCGCCACAGTCACGATGTTTCCGCGGACGTCGCCGAGGGTACCCGTCGCGTAAACGATCGGAGGAAGCGATGTGGGGGTATGACCACGGCACCTGGTGGGGGTGGCTTCTCATGAGCGTCGGAATGCTTGCGGTCTGGTGGCTGGTCATCTGGGGCGTGGTCACCCTCGTCAGGGGTGACTCACGTGGGAGCGCGAGACCAGGCCCGGAGGACATCCTGCGTACGCGCTTCGCGGCCGGAGAGATCGACGAGCCGGAGTTCCGACAGCGCTTGGGCGCGCTGTGAACGCACGTCGAGATTGATCAACCGAGTCCCGCCGACCCTGTGAAGAACCGATGAAGACTCCGCGAATATGTGCGTTTTGTCGCAAGCGCGGATGGGTACTCATCTGACGACGAGCGGTCCTTCTCGCGTTTGGCGTGGCCGCTGCGCGTGCGCAACGAAACCGGATGAGAGGGAGGTCAGCGAATGTGGCATGGCAATGTGGGTTGGGGAGACTGGCTCGTCATGACCCTTGGCATGCTGGTGTTCTGGGGGTTGGCGATCTGGGGCGTCGTGTACTTCATGCGGAGCGGTCCTCGCGCGGGTGGCATGGCGCGCACGAGCCCAGAGGGGATTCTCGCCGAGCGCCTCGCGCGCGGCGAGGTCGAGCTATCTGACTATCACCAGCGCCTGGAGGCGCTGAGTTCGCAGGGCAGTCGTCGCACGGAAGCGGATGTGCTGTCGCCGAGCGAGGGGAGCCGCGCCGGGGGTGTGGATGGGTCGGAAAGGAGTCCGTCGTGAGACGACCTGTCGTGAACCTCACCCAGGCTGAGCGCGCGGCCCGCGTCCTGATCGGCCTGGCGGGAACGATCGGCGCCATCGCGCTGCTCGCCTCGGCGAGTTCCACCTGGACGGTGATGCTCGAGGTGCTGCTCCTCCTTGCCGGGCTTGACCTGTTGGTCACCGGCGCGCTCGGGCACTGCCCGCTCTACCACAAGCTTGGCTACGTCCCACGGTCACTGAGGAGGCCAGCATGAGCGCGCCGATCGACGACCCCCACCCACGACCAGATGAGCCCAAGCGCGGCCACGCTCACTGGATGATGATTGCCTGTTGCGTGCCGATGCTGGTAATCGCGGTCGTCTTGGTGGCGACGGGAGTGGTCGGCGCTGGCTTCATCGTCGTCGCCGTCGCCTGTTTCGCAATGATGGCCGTCATGATGGCGGGGATGTCCCGCGCGGGCGGCAAGGGGGGCGGCCATGGGTGACCCTCGCCTCGACGCCGGACGACCGACGTCCGGGGCCCTCGTGAACGACCCCTTGTGCCGATACGGCGTTCGCCGGTGACCGTCGGGGATGGGGAGGGACCGCCCAACGCGACCGTGGTCTTGGATGTGCGCCCGATCTGGCGTGGGTCGGAGACCGCGGGTCTGGAGGCCGCCCTGGGTCGTCGTCCTGGGGTGCGGGAGGTATCGGCCAACCCGGTGGCCCAGACGGCAACGGTCATCTTCGACCCGGCCGAGACCTCACCTGAGGACCTTGGGCGCTGGGTGACCGAGTGCGGCTACCACTGCGCCGGCCGGTCGGTGCCCGCGCACGTGTGCGATCCCGCGCTGTCGGTCGTGAGGACCGGCCAAACCCCGCAGGGCGCGGGTCCAGACACCTCGCCTCACGCAGGCCACGCCCAGGCGGCTCCGAGCTCACCCGAGGAGGTCATGGGCCACGGTGGCCACGGAGGCATGTCGATGGCGGAGATGGTGACCGCGATGCGGAACCGTTTCCTGGTGGCGGCTGTCTTTGCGGTCCCGATCCTGCTCTGGTCGCCGATCGGTCGCGACGTCTTCGGCGTTTCGGTTGGCGTCCCGTTTGGGCTGCGCGAGGACGTCTGGGGCCTCGTCCTGAGCCTACCGGTGGTGTTCTACTGCTCGTCAATTTTCTTCTCGGGAGCGCTGCGTGCGTTGCGGGCTCGCACCCTCGACATGATGGTTCTGGTGGCTGTCGCGATCGGCGCGGGGTGGCTCTACTCGCTGGTTGTCACCTTGACCGGTGGCGGGGAGGTCTTCTACGAAGCCGTCGCGGTGCTGGCGGCATTTGTGCTCCTCGGGCACTGGTTCGAGATGCGGGCACGGGGTGGGGCAAACGCCGCGATCCGTACACTCCTTGATCTCGCCCCTCCGCATGCGCTCGTCGTTCGCGGCAGCGAAACGGTCGAGGTTCCAACCTCAGAGATCGTCGTGGGAGACCTCCTGCTGGTGCGTCCAGGGGCCAAGATCGCGGTGGACGGTCTGGTTGAGGAGGGTGAGAGCGACCTCGACGAGTCGATGGTCACCGGTGAGAGCCTTCCGGTGCACAAGGCCCCCGGCGATCTGGTAATCGGCGCCACCATCAACCGCAACGGCACCCTGCGCGTGCGTGCGACGAAGGTCGGGGCCGACACCGCCCTCGCTCAGATCGTGGCGCTCGTCCAGGAGGCCCAGAACTCCAAGGCACCCGGACAGCGCCTGGCAGACCGGGCGGCGTTCTGGCTGGTGTTTGTGGCGCTCCTGGGTGGCGGACTGACCCTCGCCGCGTGGCTTGTGTTCAGCGATCGCCCGGCGACCGCGGCAATCCTGTTCGCGATCACGGTGGTGGTGGTGACCTGCCCTGACGCCCTCGGCCTTGCGACACCGACGGCGATCATGGTCGGAAGCGGCCTAGGCGCCGAGCGAGGGATCCTCTTCAAGAGTGCCATGGCCCTTGAGGCGTCCGCGCGTATCCAGGTCGTGATCCTCGACAAGACCGGCACCCTGACCAAGGGGGAGCCCGAGGTCACCGACATCGTCACCGACGGGACCAGTGAAGCCGACCTCCTGCGCCTTGTCGCCGCTGTCGAGCGCAGCTCGGAGCACCCACTCGCCGCCGCCATTGTTGATCGTGCCGACGCCGCCGGTGTGGGGGTCGCGACCGCCGAAGGGTTCGAGAACGTGCCAGGCCAGGGTGCCGTCGCGCTCGTCGAGGGGCGGCGGGTCGCGGTGGGAAACCGGCGCCTGATGGAGGCAGAGGGCGCCGAGCTTGGCGCGCTTGCCGCCCGCCGTGAGGAGTTCGCCGCGACCGGGCGAACAGCCGTGATCGTCGCCATTGACGGGCATGCGATGGGCCTCGTGGCGATCGCCGACGCCGCGCGCCCGAGCTCCGCCGCCGCCGTCGCCGCGCTCCACGAGGCCGGGGTCGAGGTCGTCATGCTGACCGGCGACAACGAGGCCACCGCGCGGCGCATTGCCGGTGAACTCGGCATCGACACGGTGATCGCCGAGGTGCTTCCTGGCGACAAAGCCGCCAAAGTGGCCGAACTGCAGAAGGCGGGCCGGCGGGTGGCGATGGTCGGAGACGGGGTCAACGATGCGCCAGCTCTCGCCCAGGCCGACCTTGGTATCGCCATTGGGGCGGGTACCGACGTGGCCATCGAGACCGCCGATGTCGTGCTGATGCGGTCCGACCCACTCGATGTCGCCACCACTCTGGCGATCGGGCGAGGGACGCTGCGAAAGATGCGCCAGAACCTCGGTTGGGCGGTCGGCTACAACGCAATTGCCCTGCCCATCGCCGCCGGTGTGTTCGCGCCCGCCTTTGGTCTCATCCTGCGCCCAGAGATCGCCGCGCTTTCCATGTCGGGCTCCAGTTTCATCGTGGCCGTCAACGCTCTCGCCCTCAAGCGACTGCACCTGCCGACGACACAAACGCCCAGGGCCAGCGAACCAGCACAGGGGGCGGGAGACGTGGTCGCTCCGTCTGCTGCGGCGCTCAGATGAGGTCCCACCGCCCGCAGCGGCGGACGGGCGGCTCCCGTCGCGCGTTCTTGGTCGAGGGCGGTTGATCAACGCGCCCGTTCGCGAAGGCGCCGGATCTGGATCTCTCGGGCTCACTTCCGCGGATGCCGCCGCCCGTCTCGCTGCCCAGGTACCCGCGCCCACTGCCCGAGGAAGCAGGTCCTATCTGGAGATCGTTCGCTCCAATACGTTCACGCTCTTCAACCTCGTGCTCGGGTCCCTGCTGGTACTCACGCTGGCTGTGGGAGACCTCAAGGATGCGCTCTTTGGTGGAGTCATCGTGGCGAACACACTCATCGGGATCGTGCAGGAGGTTAGGGCGAAGCGTGTACTCGACCGGCTTGCGCTGCTCGTGGCCCCGCGGGCCAACGTGTGGCGCGACGGCGCCCTCGCGGAGTTTCCGGTCGAGGCGGTGGTCGTCGGGGACGCGATCCGGGTGGAGCCCGGGGACCAGGTGGTCGCCGACGGACGCGTGGTTGTCTCCCGCGGCCTGGCGCTTGACGAGTCGATCCTCACCGGTGAGAGCGAGGCGGTCACCAAGGAGGCCGACACCCCTGTTCTCTCCGGCGCGTATTGCGTGGCAGGCTCTGGCGACTACGTGGTCGAGGCCGTCGGCGCTGAAAGCTTCGCGGAGCGCCTGGCGGCCGAGGCGCGCCAGACCGGATCACCGCTCAGCCCCCTCCAGACCGACATCAACCGCATCCTGCGCATCACCATCGCGACGATGTTGCCCCTGGCCGTGCTCCTTCTGATATCGCTCTTCCTTCGAGGAGCGACCCTCACGGAGGGAGCGGGCACGGTGGTCGCGGCACTGGTCCCACTTGTCCCGGAGGGGCTGGTCCTCCTGACGAGCCTCACCTTCGCCGTTGCGGCGATCCGGCTCGCGCGCATGGGTACGCTCGTGCAGCGACTCAATGCGGTGGAGAGCCTGGCTTCGGTGGACACGCTCTGCCTCGACAAGACCGGAACACTCACCGAGAACCGGATCCGCGTGAGCGGCCTGGAACCGCTCGACGGCCGCACGGAAGACGAACTGCGTGGCGACCTCGGCACGCTGGCCGCAAGCGTGGGCTCTCAGAACTCCACCATGCGGGCCGTGGCGACGGTCGCCCCAGGCGAGGCCGGGACCGTGGTCGAGGAGGTCCCGTTCTCGTCAGCTCGTAAATGGAGCGGGCTCACCATCGAAGCGCGCGGCACGTTCGTGTTGGGGGCGCCCGACGTCCTCGCGCGATCGGGCGTCGCGATGGAGGAGCGCTTGCGTGAACGCCTCGCCCACCACACGTCCGAGGGGCGGCGGGTGGTGCTGCTGGCCGGAGGGGAAGAACCCCTCGTCGAGGATCAACTGCCGAGCGACCTCCGTCCGCTCGGGCTCGTGCTGCTGGCCGAGGCGATCCGGCCCGAGGCGGCCGACACGATCGCCTACCTCACACGCGAGGGCGTGGCGACCAAGGTCATCTCCGGCGACGATCCCGCTACCGTGGGGGCGGTCGCGGCGGCCGTCGGCATCCCTGGCGCAGAGGCGGCCGTCAGCGGCGCCGACCTCCCGACTGGTCCATCGGCGCTCGACGGGATCGTCGACGACACGGTGGTGTACGGGCGCATCACTCCGGAACAGAAGCGCGATCTCGTCCAGGCGATGACCCGCCGGGGGCGCTACGTTGCGATGACCGGCGACGGCGTCAATGACGTGCTGGCCCTCAAAGAGGCTCGTCTCGGCATTGCCATGGGTAACGGCAGCCAGATGGCCAAGGGGGTGGCCGACCTCATCCTGCTGACGAGTTCCTTTGCCACCGTCCCGCGGGCGGTCGAGGAGGGGCGCCGCATCATTCGAAACACCCACCGGGTCGCGAAGCTCTTCGTGGCGAAGACGGTGTACTCGGCCGTCATCCTCGCGACGCTCGGCTTGGCTCCGATCGCCTACCCCTTTCTTCCCCGGCAGATCACGGTGGCGTCGACGCTCACCATCGGCGTGCCGGCGTTCTTCCTTGCGCTCTCTCCCTCGGAGGGCCCGGTCCGCCGCGAGGGATTCCTCTCCGGTCTTCTGGCGTTCGTGGTCCCCGCGGGGGTGATCAGCGCCCTGACAATCATCGCCACCTACCTCCTCGTGCGCGGTCCGCTGGGGGCCTCGATCGCCGAGGGCCGAACGGCAGCCGTCCTCGCAACGACGGGCATGGGCCTCGCCATCGTCATCGAGGTGGAGCGCGGACCCGAACGCCGACGGGTGCGTCCGTGGGTCTGGGGTATGGTGACCGGGTTCGCCGCCGCGCTGGCCCTCGGGATCCAGTTGCCGTGGCTGAGGGACTTCTTCGCCGTCGTCGAGCCCGGCAGAGGGGTTTGGGCCGTCGTCGGGGCGTCCCTGACGGTAGGGATCCTCTCACTGCTGGCCGTTCATCGGATCCCGTGGCTTGTTCGAGTCGAAGGCGGATCAACGTGACCCGGCCGACGGGAGGGCGCGCAGTGAGTCATGGGCCGCCTGCAGCGCTTGCGATCGCCGTGGGCATGGTGGACGCACCGTTCAGAGGGCCGCACGAAAGGATGGTGTCGAAGTGTTCGGCGTGACAAGGCCAACCCCTCGCAGAGTTCCTTGCCGAAGTGCGCGATGTTGTTTGCGATCTGCCGGTGCTTCTGACGGCGCCGCTCTACCGGAGATGGCACCTGAAGTGGGGTACCACGTCTGGCGAGGCGATCGAATCGCTTCCCGGCGACGAGATACTGCCGGACGCGCAGTATCGTTCGACAAGGGCGATCACGATCGACGCCCCGCCGGAATCGGTCTGGCCGTGGCTCGTTCAGGCTGGCTGCCGTCGTGCCGGCTTCTACAGCAACGACCTGCTCGACCACCTCGGCGAGCCCAGCGCCCGGACGATCTTGTCGGAGTTCCAGCACCTCAAGGTCGGTCAGTGGGTACCCATGTCTCCGACGTCGACTCCGTCCGACCGCACAGCCTTCAGGGTCCACTCCTTCGAGGTCGAGACGTGGTTGCTGTGGAGCAAGCCGGACAGCACGTGGGTGTGGCAGCTCACGCCCACTGACCGCAATGGGACACGCCTCGTCACGCGCATTCACGCTGTCTATGCCTGGCGGCGTCCCCTGACCGCGCTCATGGGCGTCATTCTGATGGAGTTCGGCGACTTCGCAATGCAGCGGCGAATGCTTCGCGGGATCAAATCGCGGGCGGAGTCTCTGGTCTCCGACGGGAGGCATCCCCGCGGTCCGCCGCTGACTCTCGCTCCGCGCGCGGAGCAACCTCCTAGTCGCCGCAATGGCCGGGTGTAGCCTCGGGCGGTGAACTTTGGCGTCTTGGCGTTGATCGTCTTCGCGGGTCTTGCCGGCCCGCTCCTTGGCGCGGGCGGCAAGGTCTTCATTCCGGTCGTCATCGGTGAAATTGTCGCGGGCGCCGTCGTTGGGCATACCGGCCTCGGAGCTATCGACCCGGCTGATCCCACCGTGCGGTTCCTGAGCGACGTGGGCTTCGCGATGCTGATGTTCAATGTGGGCGCACACATTCCGCTGCGCGATCCACGCCTTGCCACCTCGCTTCGCACGGGCGCCGCCGCCGCGGGCATTGTGTTCCTACTCGCCCCGTTCGGAGGCGTGGCGGCCGCGAGGTTTGCCGGCACGGGAGACGCCGCGATCTACGCGGTCATCTTCGGGTCGGGTTCGGCCGCTGCCGTACTGTCAATGCTTGCCGAGGTGCGTATCTCGAGCCCTGCGGCGTTGACCGTGATCGGTCAGGTAATGATCGCCGATGTCGTCGCGATTCTTGTGATCCCAGTGGTGCTGGAACCCGATCGCGTGGCGAATGCGGCGCTCGGCGGGGTGTTCGTTCTGTCGGGAGCGCTCGCATCGTTTTTCATTGTTCGTTTGATCGACCGCAAGGGCTGGGCCCAGCGCCTCCGCAAGCGCTCGAAGGAGCGCCGCTGGGCGCTCGATCTTCGCCTGTCGCTCCTGCCGCTGTTCACGCTCTCCTGGATTGCCCAAGAGAGCGGGACGAGTGTGCTGATCGCGGGGTTTGGCACCGGCCTGCTCGTGGCCGCGTTCGATGCCCCAAAGCGACTCTTCACCCAGGTCCGCGGCCTCGCCGACGGGTTCTTCGTCCCGCTCTTCTTCGTTGTCCTCGGCGCTCAGCTGCAGCTCAAGGCGCTGATCCTCGACCCGGAGATCTTGCGGCTTACGATCGCTTTGCTCGTCCTCGGGGTCGCGATCCACCTGATCGCCGCCCGACTTAGCCGCCAGCGCCCGTCGGCCGCCCTGATCGCGACGGCACAGCTCGGCGTGCCGGCCGCGATCGTCACGCTGGGCCTCCAAGAGCGCGTTCTGACGGCCGCACAGGGCGCAGCGATCATCACGGCCGCTCTCGCGAGCCTCGCGGTCGCCACGCTCGGCACCGCGCTCCTTCTACGGGAGAGCGGCGAGGCTCAGCAAGACCAGTACGCGTGACGAGTCAGGATGCTCGGGCAACGATGTTTGCGAGCGCGGATTTCGGGAACGTGCCCGATGTGCGGCGCGGCCGCACGATCACTGGTCCGGAACCCTCGGAGCAGAACGAGCTCGGCGGCTTCGAGTTCTCGCATGAGGAGCGGTCGCCATGCCTGCCAGTCACTCCACCATCGGACCCGTCCCGTCGCGTGCCGCGACGACGACCCACCTGCCCGCTCCCACAATGAGCGATCTCGTGGGCGCGAAACCGTCGGCGGTCGCGGTGCGACCGGTCGCCCCTGGGGATCTGCCGGGCCTTGAGGCGCTCTTTGGCGGGCTCACCAAGGAGGCGAGTTACCGGCGATGGTTCACGCATGCGGTCGACATTCGTCGGGCCGCCATTTGGGCGGCGTATCCGGAGGCCGAGGACGCTCTCGGGCTCGTCGCGACCGCAAACGGTGAGATCGTCGGCCACGGCGCGCTCATCCCGATCGACGACGAACGCGCCGAGGTGTGCTTTGAGGTGGCAGCAGCGTGGCGGCAGCAGGGGTTGGCGAGCCGGCTGCTGGCCGATCTCGCGCGGGGCGCAGGCAAGCGGGGGCTGCAGACGCTCGTTGCCGAAGTGCTTTGCGAGAACGCCGACATGCTTGCCGTTCTGCGGGGGCACGGCCCGTGCCGCGAACACCGTGAGGGAGGCGTCGTTGAACTTGAGCTGCCGGTCAGCTTGGAGGACTCGACTTCCGTCGACCCGAGATGACTTCTGAGTCCGGCGTGGATCTGTATTGGCTTCCGCTCGGCGCCGGTGGCCACAGCGTACGCGTCAACGGTCGCGTCTTCGAAGCGGTGGCGGCGCGGCTTGATCGGCGTCGACCGTGCGACCTCTACCACTCGGCGCTCATCGTGCGGGTGCCGGAGGAATGCTTCGTGATTGAGATGTCGCCGATCCGCGATGGTGACGGCGCGGCACGCGGTGTGGTTGGCGAAGGTGCCGTCGGAAGCCGCTGGGCGGGGCGTTTCCGGATCTTTCGCTACGAGGTGCGTCGATGGGCGGGCGGCATCATTCCCGATATCGACGAAGCCGTCGAGAGTCCGCTCCGACTCACCCAGGACGAAGGTCTCGCGCGACGACTGCTTGATCTGGCCGGGCAGGTTCCGACGCCGGTCTGGGGGCGCGACGAACTCGACGCTGGCGAAATGTGGAACTCCAACTCGGTGACCGCATGGCTGATCGCCCGCTGCGGTCTGTCTGCCGAATCGATTTGCTTGCCAAGGGGTGGGCGAGCCCCGGGTTGGAACGCCGGCCTCGCGGTGGCGAAACGTCGAGATATCACTGACGGTGTTCTGACCTGAGCGGCGGCCTCTCGGCCCGCTACTCGTTCTGTATTGCGTGCAGGATGTTGAGTCGGGCGGCCCGCCGAGCCGGCAGGATCGCGGCAAGTACGCCGAAGATCCCGGCGACGACGAGGAAGACGATCATCGATCCCCACGGAATCGCGAGGGCCTTGAATTCGGGGATCGCCGAGACGCTGACCACACCGAGGAAGACACCGAGCACCAAGCCAACCAGGGCGCCGATGAGTGCCACGATGATTGCCTCCCAACGGATCATCGCTCGCACGCTACGTCGGGAGAGTCCGACCGCGCGCAAGAGGCCAATCTCACGTGTCCGTTCGAACACCGACAGCGCGAGGGTCAGCACGATGCCGAAGATCGCGATGATCACGGCCATCGCAAGCAGGACGTAGAAGAGTCGCAGGAAACCATTGATCTGGCTTGCGATGAAGTCCTTGTACTCGGCTTTCGTGCGGACATCGAGGTTGGGAAATGCCTCCAGATTCTGCGCCGCGACAGCCTTTGCGACGTCGGGAGCTACACCAGCGCGTGCCCGCGCCAGGATCACGGTGTCCTGCTGGGTGGTGAAATCGCGTTCGTACTGAGGGATCGACACGAAGAAGCGACCAAACGTGTCGTCATCGAAGATTGCGGCGACGCGCAGCCGCGTCGTGCCAGTCTTTGCGAAGAGCACGGTCATCGTCGATCCGAGCGGGATGTTGTTGTCCTTCGCATAGCCCTTGTGAACGGCGATAGTGCCGGCCTGCGAAAGCGCCGTCATGGCGCCGGAGGTCACGCCGGGGTCGTAGACATCGGCCAGTTGATCAGGCGTGATGGCAGAGACCGGCTGCGTGCGCTGCTTGGCGTCCTTGAACTCGCCGGTTCGCCACGCGGTGACGCCAGCAAGCTCGGAAGCGCCGGTGAGGGCTCTCGCGGCCGCGGTACTGAACGGTTGCTGGTTGGTCGCAAGGATCACGAGATCTGCCCGAACGCGCTTGTCGATCGTTCCCACAAAGGTCTCGTTGAGCGAAGCCGCAAAGACCGTCACGCCGGTCACAAGCGCGACACCGATGGTAAGTGCGGCTGCGGTCTGGGCTGTACGCGACGGGTTCCGCATCGCGTTGCCCTGACCCAGCCGTCCGGCAAGGCCGGTCCGGGCCATCGGCGCTCCGATCAGGCGGGCCAGCGGGCGCGCGACGTATTGGGTCAGCATGGCGGCGCCGAGGAACAGGAGGACCGCGCCGATCCCGATCAGGCCGAACCGTTTGGCGAGGCCGCCGAGCGGGGCAAGCGTTCCGAGCAGCACGAGCGCGATGCCGAGTGCCGTCAGCACGATCGAGACCGCAAGGCGAGCGCGCGGAGATCCGGCCACCTGGATGTCGTGCATCGCGGCGATCGGCGGAACACGGCTGGCTTTCCACGCCGGTATCAGCGCAGCGACGAACGTGACGACGAGGCCAACCACAAGCCCAATGACGATCGAGCGTGGCGTGATCTGGAGGCTTGTCGCGGGAAGCGAGGCGCCGAACGCGTTGAAGCCGACGCGAAGGATCGCGGCGAATGCAATGCCGAAGCCGATGCCGATGATCGACGCGGCAAGGCCGATCACGCCGGCCTCGAGCAGCACCGAGCGCACGACCTGGCTTTCCGACGCGCCGACAGCTCGGATCAGGCCGAGCTGTCGGGTGCGTTGCGCGACGGTGATCTTGAAGGCGTTGAAGATGATGAAGCTGCCGACGAAGAGGGCGATGGCGGCAAACCCCAGCAAGAAGTTGCGGAAGATGTCCACGAACTGCTTGAACTGGTCGCTTGCTTCCTGGGTGGCGGTGTCACCCGTGACGGCCTCGTAGCCCGCCGGTAGTGCGGCCTGGATCCTCGTCGCAAGGGCAGACTCCGCCACTCCAGGGTCTCCGGTGACGCTGACGGTGGCAAAGCGGTCGGCGGAATCGAGGACACGTTGGGCCGTCGCGACGGTGAAGGCGGCAATCGTCGCCCCCGCAAGGTTGTTCTGCTCGCCGAAGGACACGATTCCGACCAGCCGGTACTGCGCCGATCCGGACGGCGTGATGATCCGGATGCGGTCACCCACCGCGAACTTCTCCGTGTCAGCTGTTCGCTTGTCGATAACGACCTCGTCCGGCCCCCGAGGCGGGGCGCCAGTGGTGACGCGAAGAGGATTCAGGTCCGTGTCGTCAGACCAGCTGAAGCCAAGCGCCGGCGGGCCCTGCACCCCGGCGGGCTTGCCGTCTTGGCCGATGATCTGCGCGGAGATGCTGGCCACGGTTCCCTCCGCGGTGCGCACCCCATCGACCGCTCGGATTGTTGGCACGAGCGACGCCGGTACGGGCTGTCGGTCGGCCTCCGAGACCGTCTTCTCACCGCGGATCTGTACCGCGACGCCCCGGTTGGCGGTTTCGAAAACGCCGTCGAATGCTTTGTTGATGGTGTCGCCGAGCACGAACGCCCCGACGACAAACCCGACGCCCAGCACAACGGCGAGGGAGGTGAGCACCAACCGAAACTTGTTCGCCAGCAAGTTCCGGATCGCAAGCCGAACGATCATGTCCGCGGCCCCGCCGCGAGCGTCTTCATCCGGTCGAGAATCGACTCGGCCGTGGGCTCAGACATCTGGTCGACGATCCGGCCGTCGGCCAGGAAGATCACCCGGTCGGCCCGGCTCGCTGCCGTCGGCTCGTGGGTCACCATCACGATGGTCTGGTTGAAGTCGTCGGCCGCCCGGCGCATAAAGGAAAGAAGCTCAGCGGAGGACTGCGAGTCGAGCTGCCCAGTCGGCTCGTCAGCAAAGACAATGTCGGGCCGCGAGACAAGCGCTCGAGCTGCCGCGACGCGCTGCTGCTGGCCGCCGGAAAGCTCAGAGGGGCGGTGCTTCAAGCGTGGGCGCAGGTGGAGGGCGTCGATCACCTGGTCCATCCAGTCGCCTTCAGGGTCGCGACCTGCGATGTCGAGCGGCAGGCGAATGTTCTCGACCGCCGTGAGGGTCGGCACCAGGTTGAAGGACTGGAAGATGAATCCCACGCGGTCGCGGCGGACCTTCGTGAGCTGCTTCTCAGACAGCCCAGTCAGCTCAACGTCACCGATCCACGACTCGCCCGAGGTGAGCCGATCGAGTCCGGCCATGCACTGCATGAGCGTCGACTTGCCAGAACCCGACGGCCCCATGATTGCGGTGAAGGCGCCGGTCGCGAACGCAACGTCGATCCCATCGATCGCCCGCACCTCGGCATCGCCGAGGCCATAGATCTTGGTTGCGCCGATTGCGCGCGCGGCCGGGGTCTCGTTCCCATTACCGGTGTTCATGACCTGACTCCCCTGGATGCACTGTGCTGGCGCGTTTCTGGGAGGTTGATCAAGAGGATCCAGTCATTGTGTGTCGGCGGGAGCGGATGCAGGCGCCGCATTGAGGGGCGCGAGCGCGAGACGACTCGGAGCACGCACCCGTGTTCGATGGAGTGCCCAGATCACGGCCCGAGCAAACCTCGATCGCCCGGGGGCTCGGGAGACCGTTCGCGGGAGGTGACCTATCGCCGCCTTCCCGCAAGGCTTTGCCGAATGGACTCCGCCCCCTCTCGCGACCGGTTCACTCGAACTCGACCCCAGCGACCCGGCGCGGAGTTGGCGAACGCGTGGAGGAGCTGCTGATCACGCCCGTGTGGAGCGAGCCCGACGTGAGCGGAACCTGTGGGTCGATCGGTGAACCAGCGTCTGCAGGTTGGATTGGGCATGCTTTGCACCTTGGATAAGGGGTATGTCCCCGTGCATGCGCAAAATAGTCATTTGCAACATTGTCTCGGTAGATGGTTACTACGAGGGTACCGACCACAACGTGATGGCTCGTCCCTTCGACGAAGGTTTCGATATCTACAACGCCGAACGACTTCACGCGGCGGACACCCTGCTGCTCGGCCGCAAGACGTATGAAGGACTCAAGGACTATTGGCCTCCTATTGCCGACAACCCGATGCGCCAGCGGTCGAACGGGAGATCTCTAGCCCGGAACGTGAAGTCTCGCTGATCAACTCGATCGAAAAATCGCGCGGCGGATGGTTGGAGGAGTCGGGGTCGCTCGTCTTGGCATCGCGACAAATGAGTATAGATCAGCACTTATAGCCGTTAAGTGCTGATAGATGAGCTCTTAACGGCTCAGGCCCGATCCATCGTGCGGCGAAGCGGTCGGCGGTGAGTCGCCGGTGCGGCCCGAGGAAGGCGACGACGGGCCAACCCTCCTACTTCTGCCACCCGCTCCGTCGGTGCACGGCGAGGAGCTTGCCGAGCCTATGGACGCAGTCGTCGAATGAAGAACGCGCGGATCAATCATTTGCAACAAACCAGATCCTTCTCGGTGATCAATCCACGAACAGCTGCCGACGGGTGATGTCGGAGGCCGGCATCGGATGGGTGCGGCCTTGATCCGTTCATCTGCGCCGCGCTCGCTGCCCTCCTCGGCTCGTCCGTCATTCGTGTTTACGGACGGTCCCCGCGGGAACGTCCGTAGAAACAGACGAATCGAGGACACGCTCATGAAACGGACACCTCTCGCGGCTCTTTCGGTCGCGTGCATTGCCGCCCTTGGTGCAGTCGGGACCGGCTGCGGCGGCGGTGATGATGGAAACGTCGTCGACCAGGCGACGTCTGAGGTCGGCAAGGCCGTCGACACCGTGACGTCGGAGGTCGGCAAGGCCGTGGACACCGTCACGTCGGAGGTCGGCAAAGCGGTCGACACCGCGACAACGGAGCTCGGCGGCGGTCAGACGATCGAGATACCGGCTGACTCGACGCGGCTCGCATTCTCCCGCGCGTCGGCCACCGCTGAGTCGGGTGCCGTGACGCTCAAGATGCCAAACCCGTCGGCAATCCCGCACAACATCGCGCTACGGGCACCGGACAAGAAGGGTGAGGTCGTTACACAAGGCGGCGTGTCCGAGGTGTCCGCAGATCTTCCGGCGGGCACGTATACGTACTACTGCTCAGTGCCTGGTCACCTTGAAGCGGGCATGAAAGGAACGCTCACCGTCAAATAGCGGCCCTGACCCTGGCCGGGGCGACGCCCGGTCTCGGGTGGCTCATCCCGTCCCTTCTCCGTTTGTCGTAAAGAGCCCGAAGGCGCCTTTCGCGTGATCATGGAAGTCGTGGGACACGAACGGGTAGCTGCCGCCCTCCTCGACGGTAAATTCGACGACCGCGCCCTGGCTGGGCGCGAGGTTGAGGGTTTGGCTTCCGCGGGTGAGGTTCTCCTTGTAGATCCCCTCGACAAAAACCCGGTCAAAGAGCGCTCCGATGACGTGAAACGCTGACCAGCGGTTCGGTCCGGCGTTCTGCACGAAGACGCGCACGCGCTGACCTTTCTTGATCTTCAGTGCGTTCTTGCCCGTGTACTGGTTCGCGTAGCCGTTGAAGACCACGAACTCCGGTGTCGCCGCCTGCAGCTGCGAGTAGTCGGATATCGCGCCGTTCTTTCCCGGGTAGAGGTCGGTTTGCACAATCGCGAACTCGAGCGCGGGTGGAAGGAGCGACTCGTCGGCGGGATCGACGATGATCATCCCCTGTTGGCCCTGTCCAATGTGGAGTAGCACCGGGGCAACACCGCAGTGGTACATGAACACGCCGGGGACCTTGGCCGTCCACGAGAAGCTCGCGCGCTTGCCGACGGCCACCGGGCCGTAGTGGCGCGACCACGAGATCTTGGCCGCGTGGAAGTCCATTGAGTGGGCGAGTGAGCCGGTGTTGTGCAGGGTGAAGTCCATCCTGTCGCCTTCGGTGACCCTCAGGATCGGACCGGGGATGCGCCCGGGCTCACCGGATCGGTTGAAGGTCCAGGCCATCATGGTTCGGCCAGGTGCGATCTCGATTAGGTGCTCGTCGATCTCGAATTCAAGCCGGTGGAGGCGCGTTGTCGATCGTGCAGGCGCCTGCGCGGGGAACGGCGTGTGTGGCTTGCTCGGCGCCACGACTGGTCCGGGATCAACCGCCGCGATGGCCGCGCCACTGTGGCCCTGTTTGCCAGATGTCGCCGCGTTGGCCACGGTGGCCGTGTCGTCGCCGCTGCCATTGGCGCACCCGGCGAGTCCGAATACGGTGAGGGGAGCGGCAATGGCGAGGCCGCCAATCATCTGGCGACGGGTGATGGCGTCGCTCATGTGAACTCCAATCGTCGGTGTTTTGGCTCTCCGGTCCATTCGCCGCGAGAGCCGACCACGCTCAAGTTCCGTTCTGGGGACACCGCGCCATCCGAGACGAGGTATTCCCGCCCTGCCCGGTCGCAGCGGCATCTCGGCATCGATGACCTGCTCGATCCAGTCGCGTTCGACGAGAACTACTCGTCGGAGTGCCCAGATCGCGGCCAGCCCAAACCTCGGCTACCGATGAGCTGGCCGGATGGCGCTAGGACGCGAGCACGTGGTGCACGTGACGAGCGATCTCGAGGTCTTCGCGGGCGGCGACGACGAGGGTGCGCGCGCGGCTACCGGAGGCGCTGACGTCGCGATCGCCGAGCTGCTCGGCGTTGTGATGGGGGTCGATGCCGACACCGAGGAACTCCAGGCCGGAGGTGGCTCCTGCTCGTACCGCGGCGGCGTGCTCGCCGACGCCACCACAGAACGCCAACGCATCGAGGCCCCCCATTGCCGCGGCCATCGTGGCGATACCGGCGCGGACGTGATGGTTGTAGACCGCAAGCGCCAGGGTCGCGCGCGCGTCGCCCTGCTCGACGGCCCGCAGGATGATCCGCATATCAGCGGAGCCGGCGAGCGCCAAGAGCCCCGATTCATGTTCGAGTGCCTGCGCGAGCTCCGGCTCACTCAGGCCGGCCTCTTCGAGAAGCCACAGGACAAGCCCTGGGTCGACGCTGCCTGAGCGGGTCGCCATGACCAGGCCGTCAAGTGGGGTGAAGCCCATCGTCGTGTCAACCGACAGTCCATCCTGCACCGCGGCAAGCGACGCCCCGGCGCCGAGGTGACAGGTGACCAGGCGAAGACCCTCAAGCGGTCGTTCGAGTAGCTCTGAGACCCGGCGCGCCGCGGAGGCATGGGCGAGCCCGTGGAAGCCGTATCGACGCAGACCGAAGCGCTCGCGCCAGGCCTGAGGTAGCGCATAGGTGTAGGCCGCTTCGGGGAGCGTCGCGTGGAACGCCGTGTCGAAGCAAGCGACCGCCGGGAGGTCGCCGAGGATGTGGCCCACGGCCTCAAGCGCCGCGAGCGACTTCGCTTGATGAACTGGCGCAAGCGCCGAAAGCGCGGTCAACTCTCGAATGACGTCGGCGTCGATACGGACCGGTTCCAAGTAGCGCGCGCCGCCGTGCACGATGCGATGGCCGATGGCGTCGACGGGGCCCATCTCGCTCACCACCCGGTCGACCTCGTCGTTCTCGAACTTCGACCCTTCGGCGCGTAGCTCTTGCTCCGCGACGCGGTGATCGCCGTCGAGCACGCTGAGCTTCAAGCTGCTTGAGCCGGCGTTTACGACGAGGACGCGCATGCGTTCTCAGTACCCCCAAGTCCAGTTGCGGATCTCAGGCGGATCGTCGCCGGTTGTTCGCGTGTATTCGCGGTGGCGCACCCGCTCGGCGGCCATCTCGCGATGCACGCCAGCGGCCTTGATCGGGTCGTGGTCTGGAACGCGGTCGATGACGTCCATCACGAGGCGAAAGCGGTCCATGTCGTTCAGCATCAACATGTCAAACGGTGTCGTGGTTGTTCCCTCCTCCTTATAGCCGCGCACGTGAATTCCATGATGGTTGGTGCGCCGGTAGGTCAGGCGGTGGATCAATGTGGGGTAGCCGTGGTAGGCAAAGATCACCGGGCGATCCGACGTGAAAATCGCATCGAACTCATCGTCTGAGAGGCCGTGCGGATGCTCGCTACTGGGTTGCAGGCGCATGAGGTCGACGACGTTGACAAAGCGAACGCGCAACTGCGGAAGGTGCTCGCGCAGTAGGGCAGTGGCGGCGAGCGCCTCAAGCGTCGGGGTGTCACCGGCGCACACGATCACGACGTGCGGCTCGTCTGAGTCGTCGCTACTCGCCCACGGCCAGATTCCGAGGCCACGTGCGCAGTGCTCGGCCGCCTCCTCCATACTGAGAAAGTCCGGCGCGGGTTGCTTGCCGGCGATGATGACGTTGATGTAGTCGCGCGACCGCAAACAGTGGTCGGCCACCGAGAGCAGGCAGTTCGCGTCGGGCGGGAGGTAGACGCGCGCGACCTCGGCCTTCTTGTTTGCGACAAGATCGATGAAACCGGGGTCCTGGTGGCTAAAGCCGTTGTGGTCTTGATGCCAGACAAGTGAGCTCAGCAGGATGTTCAGCGACGGAACGGGACGACGCCACGGGATCTCGGCGCATACCTTCAACCACTTCGCGTGCTGGTTGACCATCGAGTCGACGATGTGGATGAACGCTTCGTAGCAGTTGAGGAGCCCGTGGCGCCCCGTCAAGAGATAGCCCTCAAGCCAACCTTCGCAGAGGTGCTCGCTCAAGACCTCCATGACGCGACCGTCAGTTGCAAGGTGGTCATCGGTTTCGATGCGCTCCGACTCCCAGGTTCGACCGGTGGTCTCGAACACCGCGCTCAGACGGTTCGACGCGGTCTCGTCGGGCCCGAAGATCCGGAAGTTCGCGGCGGTTGCGTTCAACGCCAGGACGTCACGTAGAAAGGCGCCGAGCACGCGAGTGGCCTCGGTCGCTCCGGTCGCCGGCGCAGAGACGCTGACGGCGTAGTTGCGGAAGTCCGGCAGGTCGAGGTCGCGGGTGAGGAGGCCCCCGTTTGCGTGGGGGACCGCACCCATGCGGCGAGCACCGGTCGGTGCAAGTGCGGCCAGCTCTTCACGCAGCGAACCGTTGTCGTCGAAAAGTTCCTCCGGCCGGTAGGAGCGCATCCACTCCTCAAGCTGAGCGAGGTGCTCGGGACTGGTCGCGAGTCCTGAAAGCGGTACCTGGTGCGAGCGAAACGAACCCTCGGCGGGGAGCCCGTCAACGACCTTTGGTCCGGTCCATCCCTTCGGGCTGCGGAGCACGATCATTGGCCAACGCGGACGCTCGATCGCGCCGTCCTTGCGCGCCGAACGCTGGATCTGCGCGATCTGGTCAGCGACGCGGTCGAGGGTTGCCGCCATCAGCTGGTGCATCGCCTCCGGATCGTCCCCTGAGACGAAGTGCGGGAGGTAGCCATACCCCTCGAGGAGGCGTTGCAGCTCACGCTCAGGAATTCGGGAAAGAACCGTTGGGCTTGCGATCTTGTAGCCGTTGAGATGGAGGATCGGCAGCACCGCGCCGTCGCCTGCGGGGTTTAGGAACTTGTTCGAGTGCCAACTTGCGGCAAGTGGACCGGTCTCGGCCTCACCGTCGCCGACGACACAACACACCAAGAGGTCTGGGTTATCGAAGGCCGCCCCGAAAGCGTGGGCCAGGGAGTAGCCGAGCTCGCCGCCCTCGTGGATCGACCCCGGAGTTTGCGGCGCGACGTGGCTCGGAATGCCGCCCGGGAACGAGAACTGCCGGAACAGGCGACGCAGGCCGTCCTCATTTCGTGTGATCTCCGGGTAGACCTCGGAGTAGGTGCCCTCAAGGTAGGTATTTGCGACGAGCGCGGGTCCGCCGTGCCCAGGGCCGGCGATGTAGAGCACGTCAAGGTCGCGCGCTCGGATGAGCCGGTTGAGATGCGCGTAGATGAAGTTGAGCCCTGGGGTCGTTCCCCAGTGGCCGAGCAGGCGTGGCTTGACATGGGCGAGCGTGAGCGGCTCGCGAAGCAGTGGGTTGTCAAGCAGATAGATCTGCCCAACCGAAAGATAGTTTGCCGCCCGCCAGTACGCGTGGAGGGAGCGGAGTTCTCGGACGCTGAGCGGCGCATCCTGCGCACGCTCGGCAAGCAGCTCGGCCATGGGTTCCCTGTCTGGAGTAGCGCGCGTTCGGTCGTGTTGAGCGGTACCCGATTGACCAGGATCGAAACGCTACGCGTGCGCCACCAGCCTGTCGCTCGAGCCGCCCACTTGATTCGTGAGGCTCCCGAGGCTCAGGACAAGGCGTTTAGAAGAGAACGATCAAGAGGATGATGATGAGAAGGAGACCGCCGAGTCCGATATACATGAGAAGCTCCTCCGCTTGTTGGAGCGCTCCCGCCCGTTCATCACGAGCGGTTACGCATCAGATCAAGAGCGGCGGCGCTTTCCGCGCCGGAGCCGCACTGAGACGATACCCGTTTGCATGCCACCCGAAACCTCACGCGCCAGCGTGCCGGTCAGCGTGTTGCCCGCCGGTGAAGAGGAAGCCCGAACCAGAGCCCGCCAAGGGCCGTAGCAACGATCGCGGTCATGGTCCACGCGCCGACGGTGCCGACGACAACGTCGGCGACGACGAGAACCGACGCACTCATGGCCAATGCGAGTAGCGCTAGACCAGCGACCGCCGCGCGGTTTGCAATGACCAGCATGTGCTTCTTGTCCCTTTGACGGAAGCGAATGCGGTGGAATGCGGCCGGGGAGATGAGGAGGGCGGCCGCCAACGCCGCGCCGATCAGGGCAACGAAGTAGGCCGAGCGCTGCACATTGTTCACCGAGGCGAAACGGTTCGTGAACGGCACCGTCAGAAGGAACGCAAACAAGACCTGCACCCCCGGCAGGATGATACGAAGCTCGTTGGTCAACTCGATCAGCTCGCGGTCAAGGCGGCTCTGTGAACCATCGGGAGCGTCGACGAGTCCTTCGGGTGGCGTCACCGACTCAGACCTCCGGTCGGTCCGCCGGAGAGCGTCCTGGTGAGGATCAACCGGATACAGGACGATGACGTCAACGCGACCGACCGACCGTCGTCGTTCAACCGCTTGTTCGTTTCGTCGCTACCCAGGGTCATGCGCGCAACTCCGCTCGGGAGGGGGCATTAGGTTCGTCACCGCCACGGTTTGAGCATCGGAAACGGGCGGCGTCGACGGTTTCGCCGGAGCCGATCACATCCGAACGTGCGTGCCCGCGGGCTGCGCCGATCGTGAGTCTGATTGTCGCGCGGTTGAGTCCGTCGGCGTCGACCCGAAGGTCGGGCGACTTGCAGTGGCGGACGCACTCGGGCGCGATCGTCCGCAAGGCAGGCCGGCGCCCCGGCGCGCGCTCGGTGACCTCCGCCCGCCAGACCGCCGCGCCCCGCCGTCCTGTGAGCCAGCCTGAGCCACCAGCACCGAGAGCCTCGACCCCGACCACCCGCGCAGGGAGCGCCGGGAGGGGCCGGAAACCGCGCCAATGGGGGTGCAACCCGTCGTCGCTCAGGGACGATCATCACGGATGGTGCGGCGCGCACAGGGGCATGCACCGCCGCCGGGTGTTGCGGTCTCTTCCGTGTGAAGGCAAGCGCCGCAGTGGCCGCGGCGCCGATTGCGAGCAAGGCTACGATCGAACGCATGCGCGGTCGATACCCAGCGCGGTCGGTCGCGAAACGTCTTCCGAGGATCTCGTGCCGGAATTGATTGCCGGCGAAGTGCTCCTTCCCGCTCGTCCGGACCGACCATCTGCGTGACAAGGTCAAGGAGAAGCCCGCTTTTGGCCTATCCCCATCAGGATCGATGCCAAGACGGTGTACGGAGTACGGCGCAAGCTCGTCAGGCTGCCCGTGGCCTTTGCCTCGCCCGGGCCGTCCGTCGGTCCCGCGCGACCTCGTCAAGACTGTCGGCACATCGAATGATGCTTGTGCTCATCATGTCTTGATGGCGAGACGAATCGAATGGGGTAGTGGCCCGCTGCTGACCTTTCGAGCTGCCAGTCCAACCTCCGTGCGTTTGGTCCGACGAAGGCGGGGTATGGCAGAGGGCGTCAGCGAAACGCAGGGGAAGCCACATGAACATCGACACCGTCAACGAGCAGGCTGATGAACGTATCCGCGCCGCTCGCACGGAATTGCGAGACGCCACCGAGACCGCCGTGCGCCTGGCCCTCGACCGTTGTCAAGCAACGGAACTGCGCGGGGAACCCAAGCAGTCGGCCACCGACGTTCCGAGGTGACGTTGCGACACCGGGTATCGGCGCCGGCCGGGGCGGTCGGCGAGGTCTTTGATCGACTCGGGTCGCAGGCGTGGGCGCTTGCGGTTTGGACACTGGGCGACGAGAAGCGCGCCGCGGAGGTCGTGGTCGCGGCCTTCAAGCTGCCCGCGCTCATGCCAGGTGGCGCCCGGGTTGACGACGCGAGCCTCCTTTGCTTCGTGCGCCGCGAGGCGGTCGAGGTCGCCCGGTCGACGCCCCAAACGCCCGCCCGCCACGCTCAACGTCGACCAGACGTGGACACGGATGCCCTGTCGGTGCCCGATGTCATCGCTTTGCTTCCCGAGGCTCAGCGAGAGGTGATTGAGCTCACAATGCTCGGGCGCCTCAGCGCGACGGCGATTGCGGGTGCGACGGGTCTCCCACGTGGCGAAGTGATCAGCCTCCTGGCGGCCGCGATGCGAACCATGCGCACGATGCTGAGTGGCGACGAGGCGCGGTCGTTGGGGCGCGGCGGTGCTTCCGCGCGACCCACCGCGGACTGAGAACAACCGATGCGTTGACCGACGCAGAGCGGTACCGGCGGGCGAGTGCTCAGTTGGTGCGCAGCCCGGCTCACGGCAACTCCGCGGTCGGCGTTCCTCAGCGCTTCTGCGGCGTAACGATCGACCGGGGGCCGCGGACACCCTGGTACGGGGGCCGGTCCACCCGTTCGAAGGAACTCGTCGCGGTCTCAGTCTGGTGGTTGCCGCAGGATCACCCCGCGACGGCCTGGGCCGCCGGGGGAGCGATGACTCCGAGCCCGGGGAGGGTGGAGGTGTTGGCCAGGGCCTCATCACGCGTCGGATAGCACGCGATCATGTCCGGTAGCCCGAGCTGTTTGACGAGTCGGGCTGCCGGAGTGCTCGGCGGCCCGTAGACCAACCGCACGGCGCCCTGTCCCGTGGCCGCGAGGGCGTCGCGTGAGCGAACGAGCCAGTTGATCACGGACGAATCGATGAAGGTGGTTTGGCTCACGTCGATCACGGCGGTCGAGCAACGCGACCAGATGTCGCCGGTCGCTTTCTCGATGAGCGGCGTTGTCGACAGGTCGTGCTCTCCCGAGAGCGCGATGAGCCAGGTGCCGTTGGAGTCGCAGTGTTTGACGGTGACCCCGCCCACATCGGGGCCGGATGTCATGAGCGCCTCATCGGCCACGCACCAGATCCTGTGCGCGGGTCAGTGTCGCGCGCGATTCGCAGTCCCCAGCCCTCGATTTTGTCGATGACGGCAAAGCGCGAACATTCGCTCACGACCTCTTCCGACTCGGGGTTCTCGTGATTTGGAACAACGGCGAAACGATTGGACGTCGCGCGCACGGTTTCATACTCGGCTTTGGTCAGCTCGATCGGTTGGGTGCACTCGGCGTCGCCGCATTCGCAGACGAATGCCATCATGTGGTCCGCGCCGTAGCGCTCGTTTGCGTCGCCGATCCATTCGTTCTGGTGACGGAAGCGCGCCTCATTGCGCGCCTCGCGCTCGCGCCAGCTCACCACCGGGCACGTCCCTTGCGAGCGACCAGCGAGGGCGCGCACCCGTGCCGGGCGGCACATGAGAAAACCTGATACGCAGTCACGTGTCCGACCACGAAAGCACCTCAACGATCAAATCGACGCTGGCCTCGATGGCTGAAGCCAACTTCGCGGGAACGCCGAGCGGATTGGATCGACGTCCGTGCAGCCGGGTGCTGGGGCCGCGACAAGAGTCTATCATCATGGCGACTCGGCTGGGCGGTTTAGACGACGGAGACTGTGGGTAGTCTCGGTGGCAAGCATGAAAAACGGACCAAGACAGCAACTGCGGGTCCTTTTGGCCGATGTGCGACACGATCACCTTGAACGGGTCGCACGCGTCGTAATGGCGCTTGGGCACGACGTCATCGCGAAAGAGACCAACATCGCGGCCGTTGCCGCGCTGACCGAACAGGAGCCGGTCGATGTCGCGATCGTCGCCGTCGGCGAGAGCAGCGCCAATGCGCTCGAGCTCATCGGCAGCATCGTGCGCGAGGCGACCTGTCCGGTGATCGCCTTGCTCGATGTCGAGGATCCCGCGTTCATCCGTCAGGCCGCCAAGCGCGGTGTGTTCGCCTACATCACCAGTAGCGACTCCGGGGACGACCAGTTCGAGGGCGCAATCGAGGTCGTCCTGCACCGATTTGCCGAGTACCACGACCTTGAGGGTGCCTTCGGACGTCGCGCGCTGACCGAGCGCGCGAAGGGAGTCCTGATGGAGCGCCACGGGATCGACGAAGAAGCGGCGTTCCTCATGCTGCGCGACCATTCACGCAAGGCTAACCGCAAACTGATCGACATCGCCCAGGCGGTCCTGGACGTTCGGGCGCTCCTTCCAACGAATGCGGACGAGGAGCCAACCGGGTAGCCGACCGGACAGACCAGGTCGGATTCAGATCTGGTGCCCACGTCGCTCTCGCGTCACGCGGCGGCGGAGAAGGGGCCGCCAGCCTTCCTGGCGCTGAATGAACAATGGTCCACCCCCCGACCCGGCTCCGCTTCCTTCGCATCGCTGCTCGGCCTCGTTTTCCTCGCGCGGAGGCGCCCTTACCCGTTCGCGACGGACCCTGGCGGCACGTTTCCTCGCGTGCATCGCGTGAGATGACGGTTGCAACGATCATGGTCCCCTTCGGCGTTTGGCGTCTGACTCGGTGGGACGTGTTTGACCTTCGGGCGTTGCGGGCAAGACGTAGTGCATGGCACTCACGTGACTTGACAACGACCTTGGAGGCAATTCATGAATCGTCCCCCGCTGGAGGAGCAGACCCGACGATTGGCGCTCCTGATCGCGCCAGTCGTCCGCACTGCGGCACGCGACCAGAAGACTCGCCAACGAGCGTACGAGGCAGTCTCGAAGCTGACGGGGCGACCCGGTCGGGACATCGTTGGGCGGCTCGGAGCGTTCTCGCAGCCCGCGACTGAGTGGCTCGACACGGTCCGACGCGGGGAGCGTCGCCGCAGGCTCCGGACGCTGGCCGGTCGCATCGGGATTGTGGCTGTTGCCGGTGGGCTCCTGGCCTCTCGCCTCCTCAAAAGGCCGAACCACCAGTCCAGCCACGACCACGGCGTAGCTCCGCCGGTGAGCCGCAGTAGCGCCTCATCTGAGGCGTCAAATCCCATCCACTAACGACCGCTGAGATCAGCCCGGGGGTTCGCCGGGCCCCTCGGAGCTGTTGCGGAGTCTCGCTCGCTGGAAGGCTCTCTAGGCGGGGCCTCATCGAGTTGATCTTTCAATCCGCCAGAGTCATTCGCGTTGGTCCTCACCGGGCGGACGGGCCGGACCCGCTCAGCGCAGAATGCGTCGGCTTGCTCCGGCTCTGATTCGTCCTCCGCCGCCTCGGCCACCCCCGTCGGGTGCTGGTGTATCCGTGAACGTCGATCAACCGACCTACCTCGTGCTCTGGCGGCATGACTTGGTCTGAGATGGCCGGTGTCGCGATTGCCTCGGTCGCCATCATTGCCTCGTCTGGGGGAGGGCTCACCCAGCAACGCCGCCGCCAAGCGAGATGTGAGTCAGCCGACGAGCGGGTCTCGGGGCTGCGGCCTCGCTGCGCATATTCGCGCGAAGCGTCAGCCCGCCGGCCGCGCGGGAGAGCAGCCGGTCATATCGCAGTGCCATTGCCTCGCTTGAGAACTGCTCCTGTGCCCAGTGGCGACACCGCATCCGGTCGATCGTATTGAGGCGGTCGACGAGGGGCACGAGCTCCGCGGGGTCCGAGCGAACGAAACCGCTGAGGCCATCGCGAACAACCTCGGGGACCGCGCCTCGTGCGGTCGCGAGGACCGGCGTCCCGGTGGCCATCGCCTCAGCCATGACAAGACCAAACGGTTCATCCCAGGAGATGGGAAAGAGCAACGCATCAGCGCGTCCGAGGAAGTCATACTTTTCGTGGCGATCGACTTCGCCCATCCACACGATGTCTTCGCCCAGATGCGGACGAATCTCCCGCTCGAAGTAGGCTTGCTCAAGCTCCTCGCGGCATTTCGCGGCGATGAGGAGCTTGCGCCCCGCCGCTTTTGCGATCGCTATGGCCTCCGCAGGGCCCTTCTCGGGGCACATTCGGCCCAAAAACGCGAGATAGCCGCCGCGCTCGGGCCGGAACGGAATCGCGTCGACGTCGATGCCGTTGTGGCAGACGTCGGTGAAGGGGACGGTTGGCGCGCTGCGTCGTTGGGAGTCGCTGATCGCAACGAGATGGACGTTCCGATTGAGAGTCGCCACTGAGCGGTAGTGGTGTGCGCACGCGCGGTCAATCGGACCGTGGGCAACATGCACGATCGGTGTGCGGGCGCGCGCGACGAGCGCGAGGCCTTCCGGGCTCGAGTGGTCCAGCAAGATGTCGAAGTCGGCAAGTTCGTCAATGAGTGCGGTGAGGCGACGTGCTTCAACATCGACCTGGCCGATCTGCTCTGGAAGCTCGATCGGGCTTTCGCACGTACGCACGCCCGGAACGATCGATCCGGGCGGGGCAAAAAGCGTCACGTCGTGCCCGAGCCGGGCGAGACCCTCGGCTTGGAGTGCGACGACCTGCTCGACACCGCCATAGGCGGGTGGGGGAACGGGGATCCAGGGCGGGGCGATGATTGCGATGCGCACACGAACTCCGATATCGGCGCGGTCCCGCCGCCGGACCACTCATCGGGTCAAGGGCCGACGGGCTGTCCCGGAGTAGATGCCCCGTCTCTTGCGACGCTAAACGTCGTACTGAGGCTTTGATGCGAAGTCAAACCCTGTCTGAGCGATCCCACACGGGCGGCAAGACCCCTGAGTACGAACTCCGCGAACGATGCACCTTCGTGTGGAAACGAGGATCAGGTCAGGCGGGGGCTCGGTGGCCGACCACTTCAAAGCAGAGAAACTCCTCGGCACCGACGAACTCGGTCCAAACATCATCAGAAATCATCGAGATGATCGGAGCCGGTGCCCCTGAGCGCTCAAGGGTCGTTGTGACACCGCTCTGCACCGGCCCAGCGGACACCTTCAGGCTGCCAGCGGTCGGCTCGAGCTCGATCGTGAGCGAACCATCCGGCGTCGTCTCGGCTGCGGCGAGGGTGATGATCTCAGCGACAAGTTCCGCTTCAGAGCCTCGATCAACCGGCAGATCCGCCTGCGCCGCGGCGGCCATGACGACGCGCCGGACGACCGTCGGCGCGTGGGGTCCAAGTCGGAGGCGCAGCCGAACCATGCGCCTATCCACCGCCGGCGCGATCGAGATTGAACCTCAGCTGAACGCGCGTCGAGCCATCTTCCCTGCTTGAGAGATCGAAGCGATCAGACAGCGTGACCATCAGGGGGAGGCCAATCCCAAGGCTCGGTTGACGTCCCGCAAGGGACGGTGACATGCCGTCGCCCTCATCGTCAATGGCGACGCGGAGCTGGTCGATTCCCAACCAGATATGGACGTCGAGCGGGCCGGGACCGTTCTCGTAGGCATGGACGACGACGTTGGTGCACGCCTCGCTCGCCGCAAGTTTGACGTCCGCCTCGAAGTCGTCGTTCCATTCAAGCGCGTCAGCGAGCCCTCCGATCGCCTGCCGGACGATCGTCACGCTGCTCGGAATCGCTGGCAGGCTTAGGTGGATGTCGGCTTCGGCGCTCATTGGATCCTTTGGAGGTGCGCGGTCGCCCGATCGCGGCTGGAGAAGATGGCGATGGCGTGTTCAAGTTGGGTGAGCTGGATGACACGCCGCACCGCCGCGCTCGCGGGGATCTCGGGAATCAGCACAACGAAACCGCAGCCGTTGTCGGCGGCGGTCTCAGACTCCTGGACGAGCACCCTCAGCACACTGGAATCGGCGAAGGTCAGGCTCGATAGGTCGACGAGCAGGTCCGTGCCCGCGAGGAGAAGCTCTCGCAGCGTGGTTTCGAGCTCCGGCGCCGAGCTGATGTCGTGCTCGCCCGAGACCCATACGGTCGTGTGGTCCTGGGACGTGCGTACGTCGATGCCGGCGCCTCGACGTTTGGAATCGTTCTGTGTCACCGCACCTCCTCCGCAGCAGGGGTGGGAGGCACATCTCGAACGATGCGAAAGCACCGGTCAAGCGCCGTGATCGAAAAGAGTCGTACGAGGGCTGGGTCCGGACACACGAGCGTTGGCGTACGTCCCGATGCGAGCCTTGCGAGGACGGCCAGACCCGAGGAATCGATCAGCTCGACGCCGCGAAGATCGATCGTGATCTGCTCATCGGACAAGGCGATGGGTTCGGTTCGCGCTCGAAAGTCGTTGACCGTGTAGATGTCGAGCTCGCCTTGGAGAACAATGGTTGAGCCCCCGGATTGTTCGGAGGTGATCACGATGTCAAGACCCATTGTGCACGACTTCCTTCCAAACGGCATGTCGCGATCTCGCCCCGCGCCCGGACTCCGTGGCGTTCAACCAGGCCGCAGCGCTGTTGCCGACGTAACGGCGCCACCCGGCCCGGAGGGGCGCTCGTGGTCTGTCTGAATCGACACCGGTGATCATTTTCGGGGTGGTGCCCCGCTGCGCAAGATCCTAAACATTGAGCCGCCCTGACTGAGGGCCGGCGCGTGCCGCGCTGCGCTACGCCCGTGGCTGCGCCATCTCGATGAAGCTGATGGCTCCCCCGGTCTCGAGCACGGCCCACTCAACGGTTGCAAGCGAGGCGATTTGGTTCAGCCTCGCCTCGGCGGCGAGTTCGTCGACCGTCATTCGCTCACGTCGCAGGTTTCGATCAAGCACTCGCCCGTGCTCGATGAGGACGATCGGCTCGCCTTCGAGGATCGGCCGAAGGTGGCGGAAGCGAAACGACAGGTAGGAGACGCCAATCGTCAGGACGGCGACGGTGCCAACGGCGAGCACCATGCCGACGAGCGAGTAGTCGCTCTGCGTGACGCCCTGCTGCACCAGATCGCCGATCACCACCAGCAGGATCAGGTCAAACGGCGCCATCGAGCCGAGCTCACGCCGGCCGATGATCCGGGTCAGCAGGAAAATGAACCCAAACGCGATGGCCGCGCGGAGGACGATGTCCATCGCTACGGGAAGATCGTCATGGATCGATCGACGGTGGCGATGACGCGCCCCCGATCGCGAAGCTCGACCCGCTGGGCCCGGCGCCCGAGACCTGCCGGGTTCACCTGAAAATCAGCAAAGATCGTGAGGAGATCACCGGGGCGCGTCGGTTCGAAGTCGAGTTCGAGCGACCCGGCCCGGCTCGTCTCTCGTGTGGGGGAGGGCGTCAGGGTGTTCATCGTGCTGCCCTCGAGCCAGCCGTCTTCGAGAACGATGGTCGGCTTGGCAAGCGGCGCGAGGGCGACCACCTCAAAACGGGCCTGAAAGAGCAACCCGCCACGTACACGCTCCGGCGCCGACACGGCGAGCGTTGCGGTCGACCCGCGCGCGACGACGGTGCGTACGCCCTGACCGAACGCCCCGATCAAGCCCGCGAGAAGGACCGCGCTGAGTCCGGCCACGGCGAGCCGTCGGAGGATCACCGCCTTGCGCCGGCCCTCAAGCGATCGGTGGCGGTCAGCGCTCAGATGGTCTGGGAGTTGAGCCGCCATTGACCGCCCTCATACCCGGGCGCCCCCCGCTTCACACATTCCGGTGTCGGAACCTCTCACCCGGAGTATCGGAAACCTGCGCCGAGCCGATCCCTCCGCAACCGCAGGCGGTCTGGCTACTCCTGCGCCCCCAGCTTCTCGCGCAGCGCAAGGATCGCTTGGCGCAGGAGCCTTGACACGTGCATTTGGCTAATCCCAATGCGATCGGCGATCTGGGACTGGGTCAGCCCGGAGCGAAAGCGCATCACGATGATGGTCCGCTCGCGTGCCGGCAGAGCGCGCAACGCGGCGGCAAGGCCAGCCCGTCCCTCGATGAGCGCGAACCCGGGATCGTCGATCGGGATCTCGATCGGCGTGTCGGAATCCACGTCTCGGGGCTGTGAGAGGGACAGGGGTCGAAACGCGGAGGCCGCGGCGAGTGCATCGAGAACGTCGTCGGCTGAGATCGCAAGATGCGACGCGATCTCCGCCACCGACGGGCTGTGTCCAAGCGAGCCCGTCAATTCACCAATCGCCCGGCTGACATTGGCCTGAGCATCCTGGAGCCCTCGGGGTACGCGAATCGGACGGAGGCGGTCGCGAAAATGGCGGCGGATCTCGCCGAGGATGGTCGGGGTTGCAAATGACGCGAGCGCGGTCCCGCGAGACGGATCGAAACGATCGACGGCCTTGATGAGGCCCACCATCGCAACCTGCTCGAGGTCCTCCAATGGTTCCCCACGACGCGCGTAGCGCCGAGCGAGCGCGCGAGCGAGCGTCAGGTGCTCGAGCACCAACGTTTCGCGTTCGATCTTCGTAGAGGATCGCCGCGCCTGGGGCTCGGGCTCGGTCAAAGCGTGTTGGTCATCGAACTCACCTCGGCGACATCCTCGGGGGAAGTTCCCAATCAAGGTGAATCGTAAACCTTCCCCAAGCGTTGCCGCGGCTCATGTTTCGGTCAACGGTCGATCGGGAACCACACGTCCAGGTCGGATACCGGCCGAGATCAATTGTGGGTAGCCAGGAGCCGTCATCTCCGGAGGCCTCCACCGATCGGTCTTTGCCCGTCTTGGCCGACCACCTACGAGAAGGGCCAAATGAGCGTGGACGATGGGCACAAAGGCCAGAGCACTGAGGCTCTGGATCAGGAACAGCCGAATCGGCGGTCGCCGAACGACGACGTCAGCACGCGGGACGGACTTTCGACGCGGATACTTCGCGGCAGCGTCATCGCCGCACTGGTCGCTGGGGCTCTCGGCGCCATCGTCGGCTACACCGTCTCCGGCCCGGGCCTTAGTGTCGGGCTCGGCGTTGCGTTTGCACTCAGCATGGGCGTCCTTTGGGGCTTCGTTCTTACCGAGTCAGAGGACGGAAGTATCGCGAGGGCCGTCAACGAAGGTTCGAACGGCGATGAGCCCTGACCGGCCAACCGATGAAACGCTCGGGGTCGGTCAGAACGACCGACGAGCTGCGAATCGCCCAACGAGTCGACGAGCTCGTCCCAATTCGCCTCGCAGTCGGCACCGGATGGGTTGCGGGTTTGCCGAGCGCGGTAGCGGGAACACCTCCAGTGAGGTGTCAGGCAACGGATGGAAGGGGCAAGGAAATGAGCATCATCGCGTGGATCATCTTGGGGCTGCTGGCGGGACTGGCGGCGAAGGCGCTACTCCCGGGAGAGCAACCCGGCGGAATCATCGTGACGACGATTCTCGGGGTCGTCGGCGCGCTCATCGGTGGGGCGCTCGCACGGGCCTTTGGGCTTGGCGACCCGGTCGACGCGTTCTTCGACGTCTCGACGTGGCTTGCCGCGATCATCGGCGCCGTCGTGGTGCTCATTGTCTGGCGCGCGGTCGCCGGCCGCGGCTCCCGACGGACCGCTCACTAGACGGCTGACCGACTGGGCGGGCTGGCGGTGACGTCTCGCCGTCGGCCGCCCGCGCGGGCGTGCGCGTTCTCGTCAGCTCGCGCTGGCGACCGCAGCGTCGAGGGCCGAGTGGACCGGAAAGAGCTCCGTGAACCCGGCGACCCGCAGCGTTCGCCACACCGTAGTCTCGGACTCCGCGACGATATGGACGGCAACCCGCGGCGAAGGCCTCGACCCGACGTCAGCGATGAGGGCTAAACCGGCGCTATCGATGTAGGTCGTCTTTCGAAAGTCGATGACGAGCCGCGAATGGCGCAGACGCTGGTCGATCTCCCGCCGAAGCTCCCCGACGTTGGAGAGGTCGATCTCTCCATCGATCGAGAGAACGAGCGACGACGCGTTTCCCTCCGCGAATTCGTAGCGTGCGATCGGGTGGGTCATTCTGGGCCCTCCAGACTGTTCCAGGAATTGACAGCCAACCAGATAGGGGGCGACTTGCCAACCGCTTCCGGCGCTCGCTTGATGATCGGACCGCGTCGAGCGTTCCCTGAGGTGAGTGGGTCCGGCAACAAGGCCGACGACCACCCGGCGCCGGAGTGCGCTTATCCGAACTCCCTCACTGACGAACCGTAGGCTCCCGTGATGAGCACGTCCCATCGGGGCCGATGGTCGAGGTCAGTTGGCGGCGAGCGAGACACGAGGGGTTCGCGTCGTCTGGCGGCGACGGCGCTCGTGACAGTCATTGGTGCCGTCGTCGGTCTGTCGGCGTGGGGTTCTTGGCTGAACTACCGCGCTGACCGGCGCAGCTCGCTGGAACTGGCGCGCACGCGAGCGGCGACCGCCGCCCAGGCCGTCGACCGGTACCTCACCGATCAGTTGGCATATCTCGCCTCGGTTGCAAAGGCTCCGCCCGTGCTTGCGGCGCGGCCCGAGGCGATGGCGACCTACCTGCGAACCGTCCTGCCAGCCCGTAGTTCAGGACTCCGACCCGAACTGGGTTGGCTCGACGCCGGTGGACAGCGTCGCGTCCTCGTGAGTGACCGATCGGTCACCGTCCTCCCGCTCGACCTGAGCGCGCGCGAGTACGTTCAGCGGGTCAGGCGCGAACGGCGCCCTGCGGTGAGTGGCGTCCTCCTCGCTTCAAACACGGGCGCACCGGTCGTTGTCCTCGCGACACCGACCTTTGACGATCGCGGGACGTTTGCCGGTGTGCTCGCCGCAACGATCTCGCTCAAGCGGCTTTCCGTGATTGGCCACCCCACACCCGGTACCCAGCAATCCCTCGTTGCCGTCGACCGCTTCTCTCGACTCGTCTTCGGCGAGCGAGAGGTGACGGCCATCCAGCAACTCGATCAGCGCGCGCTCGCAGTGCTGCGAGCAAAACCAGGTGCGGTCCAGACTGACGTCACTGATCTCCAAGGGCGCGCCCATCGACTCATCGCCATCGCCGAGGCGCGCGTTGCCGGGTGGACCATCCTGTCGAACGAGTCCATGGACCAGGCGCTCGGCGGCGCGCGGCGGCGCCTCCGGGACGAGTGGATCGCCGTCGCGAGTGTTGGACTCCTGGGCGGCCTGCTCTCGCTGGCGTTGCTTGGGCGCCTTGACCGCATCCGACGTGGTCAGGCTCGCCAGTCGATGGTCTGGCAGGAGACCTCCGACGGGCTCCTCTCGGCCCCCGATAGCGCTTCGGTGGACGGCATTTGCGCCGCCCGAGCCCGCGAACTCCTGTCGGCTGAGTCCGCGGTGATCGCTGAAGAGGTCCTTGCAGGCGATTCCCAGTTGTTGCTCGTCGGTGAGCGCGCCGCCGAATGGGAGGGTGCCACCGACGAGTGGTGGAAGACGGTGCGAGCAGCGATGGAACACGGACAGCCGTCTGCGCTGCAGCGGCGGTCGAGGACCGCGAAGGGAGCACAGTCAGGCTCGGCCAGCTTCGAGACGGTTGTCGTTTGTCCGCTTGAGCGCCAGCAGGATCGGTCGCGGGTGCTGCTCCTCGGTTTCCGCAGTCGGCGGTCGATCTCCTCGAGCGATCTCCGAATTCTCGAGGCGCTTTCGAACCAGTGTTCACTCACACGTCGTCGGCTTGAGGCGCTGGAGTCGGAGGCTGCTGCCCGCGACCGACTCGAGCGACTCAACCGGGTCTCGAGCGCCCTGGCAGCGGAACTCGATGAGGCCGGGATCGTCCACGTACTGCTGCGCGAGGGCATCGCCGCCGTCCGAGCGAGCCGGGGGTCTGTCTACCGTCGCGAACCGGGGGGCGACCTTGCCCTGGTCGACGGGGTCGGCTTCACGAAGGAGTTTCTCCACCTGTGGCGTTCGGTTCCCGCCGACGCCGACTCACCGCTTGCCGAAGCGGTGCGGACCGGCAAGATGATTTTGCTCGAAACGCCGAGCGAGTTCGAGCGTCGCTACCCCTCTCTTGCGGGTGCTCGCGTTCCCTTGAGTTACGGACTCGCGGCACTTCCGCTCCGAGCGAGCGGTCGGACGCTCGGAGTGCTTGGGCTTTCCTTTTCGGTGGCCGGGGTCCTCAGTCCCATTGACACTGAACTCCTTGGCGCGATCGCGGACCTCGGCGCTCAGGCACTCGACAGGTCGCTCGCCTACGAGGCCGAGCATCGGATCGCCGACCGGCTCCAGCGGGCCCTGCTCACGACAAGGGTTCCGCAAATCCGAGGCTTCGAGATTGCGACCTGCTACCGGCCCGCGGTCTCGGGCATGGAGATCGGGGGAGACTGGTGGGACGTTCTCCTGCTCGATGAACATCGTCTCGCGGTGATCACCGGCGATGTCGTCGGCCGAGGGCTCGAGGCGTCGGCGACGATGGGCCAGCTGCGGAGCGCGGCCAGGGCCCTGGCAAAGGACGCCGGCGGTCCCGCACGTCTCCTCGAACGTCTCGATGGCTTCGTCGAGACCCTTGAGATCGCCCGCTTCACGACCATCGCCTGCGCGGAGGTCAACATTCAGACCGGCGAGATCGTCTATGCGTGCGCGGGGCACCCCCCGCCGCTCGTGGTGGGACTCGGCGGCCAGTCGCGATTCCTAAACGATGGCAGATCCACTCCCCTAGGCCTCACACAGGGGCCACCTCGAACAAACGGGCACGCTCAACTCCGAGTCGGTGAGGTGCTCGTGCTTTACACAGATGGCCTCATCGAGCGAAGAAGCGAATCGCTCGATATCGGGCTCGCACGACTTAAGGACGAGTCGCGGCGGATCATCCAGGGCCCGCGCGCAAGCGACGCCTGGCCGGATGCAATTGCGGACGTGCTCGTCGAGGGCTCGGCCGGTCGACCGGATGACGTGTGCGTCATCACGGTCGGGCGAACGGCGGAGCAGGGCAAGCACTTTTCCCGCCGCGTGCGCTGCGAACCGTCGATGCTGCGGCCGCTACGTCAAGACCTGACCCTCTGGCTGCAGCACCTCGGCGTCGCTTCCGACCGCGTGGGTGAGGTCGTACTGGCGTGTGGTGAGGCGTGCTCGAACGCCGTCGAACATGCCTATTACGGCCGAGCCTCGCCGGGCTACCTGCAGATCGACGCGGTGTACTCAGGCGCCGACGACCTGCTCATCGAGGTGCGGGACTTCGGTTCGTGGCGAGTGCCGCCCGCGCCGGGCAATCGAGGGCGGGGACGGGCGATCATGGAGGCGATCGCCTCGGAGTTCGAGCTCGACTCGCGATCAACGGGCACAACCGTGAAAATTCGCATCGGCGGGCTCGATCGGCCGAGCGAGTTCGCGCCAGACTGAGGAGGCTCGTCCTGGTTGGTCGGCCCCGTGGGGAGCTCGCCGCGGCTCGGGGTTCTTGAACCCGCTCTGCTCCGTTGATGAGTTCGACCGACCACCGCTTGTCGACGCGCTTGGAGCTGACACGTTGGCGGTGTTTCGCGACGACGAACAATGGGAACACTGAGGGGAGCGATTCCCCCTGCACGGAGGGTGAAATGACAAGTCCTGGTCCTTACCCGCACATCGTCTGCTGCGTCGAGCACGGATCGCCTGGCTCAGATCGAGCGCTCGTCGAGGCCAGGAGGGTCGCGCGGTCCGGGCGATCCCGGCTCACACTGCTCCATGTGATGGAGCCGCTCCGGGTCTACCCGGCATTTCCGGGAGGCGGCACGCAGACCTGGTACCCCGACCCGGCGGAGTTTCGGACGCAAGCGGAAGCATGGCTGACCGAGGTCGCCCAAAACGGGGAGAACGCGGTGGTCATCGACGGAATGCCCTACCACGCCGCCTGTGAGTGGGCGCGCGAGCAGGGGGCGGATTTGCTTGTCGCGGGTTCGCATCGAGGTCTCGTGGAGCGAATGCTCGTCGGGAGCTTTGCCGGCTACCTCGCGCGCCACGCGCCGTGCCCGGTGCTCCTCGTTCGACCGGAAACGGCCTGAACGCTCCGCCTGATGGCCGTGGATCGCGGGGCCTGTTGACGTCGCTCACCGTCGATGTTTGACGACGAGCGAGACGGGGTACGAACGGCGGTACGGGCGGTGGCCGCAGGGAAGGGGTCACCGCCCGGTTCTCCCGCCCAGTGGAACATCAGCGAGGCGCCGAGCCGTGAAGTCACTCCGAGGCCGGTATCTCGCTCCTGCACGTTGGGCCTGAGGCCCGTTTCGCAACCCGCACCGAGAAGGAGACTGAAATGGCAACGCAAGGCAGAAACCGCGACAGCAGCATGGGCATCGGACTCGGCGGCATCATCGTGCTCGTCGGCGTCCTGGTCGCCATCTTCGGAAACGGATGGCTCGGAATCATCATCGCCCTCGTCGGGCTCATGGCATTCGGAGGCTTCGCACGAGGTAAGTGGTTCTAATTCGGGCCGTTCAGTCGTCCGGGCCGACGCGAGATCGGTGAGTCGCCACCTTCAAGCGGTCAGCGTGGCGGCGATCCTTCGTCCGTCCCGTGAACTCCCTCAGTTGGGGTTCGGTTGGGGACAGAGCACGGCTCCTTGAGTCTTCTCGCCTGACCCGCGTCGACCGCACCGCCGAGCCCGTGGCGCAGGCCCAACGGGGGGCGGAGTTCTTGGCGAGTGCGAGCCTCCCTCTCAGCGAGCCGATTTCACGGACTGCCCGTTGATGTTTGGTGCCGCCCCGGCCGATCATGTCCGGACGCCGACTCGCACCGGCGGGCGACGTCAGTTAGCCTCCGCCCGGAGTCCCGACACAGACCGGGTTCACCCAAGGCCGACGCTCCCTTCGATGGGATGTCCGATGATCGCACCCATGATGGCGCCAGATGTCCGCCGATAGGCCTTCCGGTCAACGCGGTGCGCTGCTGATTCTGAGGCCGCTGGCGCTGCTGCTCGGGGTCTCCGGCATCATCTTCGGACTTGCCAAGGCCCACCCCTTCTCCCGATCGGCCCCGAAGTTGGCCGCCGGAGCCTCGATCGTGACCGGCGATCCGGTCGTCGGGAAGCAGGTATTCGCCAAGAGCTGCGCGGGCTGCCACGGCGCGAGCGCCGAAGGTGGCGTTGGCCCGAAGTTGGACGGCGCCGCGGTGAGCTTGGCCACTGCTCAAAGCCGAATTCGGGTCGGCAAGGGCGTGATGCCGGGTGGACTCTTGACTGCCCAGGAGGAAACTGACGTCCTGGGCTATCTCAAGACGATCCTGGCAAACGGTGGCGTCTCCGAAGCGCTGACAGGCGACGTCTATCGCGGCAGCATCGCCTTCACCAAGGACTGCTCCGGATGCCACGGCACCGACGGCGCAGGAGGGGCCGGGCCGCGCCTGGCTGGCGGCGTCCTCGCGCCAGATCAGATCCGGGGGATCGTCAGCCAGGGCCAGGGCGCGATGCCCGCCGGCCTCGCGAGCGGCGAGACCCTGGAAGACATCCTGGCCTACCTGGCCGCCAACGTGCTCGCCAAGCCGGGAGGGGGATAGCGGATGTGGCCACTGGACGTCGGCTCCAGCTACGAGCGACTTCTCAAGTCGGTGTTCACCGCTCCGATCGCCGCGAAGGCCTGGTTAGCCACCATCGCGATCGTGCTTGCCTTGGTGCAAGTGGTGACGGCGGCGCGGATCTACGGGCGGCTGAAGCCGATTATCCGTTTGGACGGGAAGGTGGTGGCCCGCATTCACCGCTGGTCGGGGCGCTTGGCGCTTCTGGTCACGCTCCCGGTCGTTTTTCATTGTGTGTTCATTCTCGGGTTTCAGACCACCACCACCCGCGTGCTGGTCCATTCCTTGCTTGGGTCGTTCTTCTACGGCGTCTTCGCCGCGAAGATCCTGTTTGTGCGCGATCATCGCTACCCGGGCTGGGTTCTCCCGGTCGCGGGCGGAACCCTGTTCACGTCGCTTGTAGGGCTCTGGTACACGTCCAGCCTGTGGTACTTCACCGACGTTCGTTTCGGCTTCTAGCAGCGCAGCGTTTCCCGTTTCTTAGGGATGTACGCCGTCTTGGAGTGTGTGCCGACGAGGGCGTTCGCGCGACCGTGGCCCATCCCGTGCTTCGGCCTTCAGCCAGTTGACGATCTCCATGCGCTTCGAGAGCGGCGACGAGCGGATGAGGGCCTTCCACTCGGCGATGGGCCGGCCGTACGTGCCTCGATCGAGGGGAAGTACGAGGCCGGCCCTTTCACCGTTTCAGCCACGACTACGCGCTTCGCAGCTCACTTGGGGCAACGCGCAGGAGCCGTGCGGCCCATGCAGGGAGCCACCAGTTCCATTTGCCCATGAGGCGCATGATCGCCGGAACGAGGAGCGCTCGGATCACGGTCGCGTCGATGATGATTCCGGCCGCGAGGCCGATACCGAACTGCTTGATGTCGGTCCCGGGCTGGGTCGAAAGGACAAAGAACGCGAACATCAGGACGAGTGCGGCGCTCGTGACGAGCTTCCCGGTTCGGGCCAACCCGAGCGAGACCGCCTTGGACGTATCTCCGGTCTCGTCGTATGCCTCGCGCATGCGAGTGAGCATGAAGACCTCGTAGTCCATCGAGAGTCCGTAGAGGAAGGCAAAGATCATCAGCGGAATCCAGGAGATGATCGAATCGGTTGACGGAACGTTCCAGATCGCTTGGCTGCCGTGCCCCTGCTGGAAGATGAACACGATGACGCCGTACGCGGCCACCAGCGAGACCAAGTTCAAGATCACGGCCTTCAACGGCAGCAGCAACGAGCGGAATGCCCTGGCAAGCAGGATGTAGGTCAGAACGATCACGACAAGGAGCACCCACGGGAAGGTTCCGTACGCGGCCTTGATGAACTCCCGCTCCTCAGGTGGTATGCCGGCAAGGGTCAGCGTTGTGTTGGTGAGACCACTTGCCGCCGCCGGGATCGTTTCGTTCTTCAGGCGCTTGATCGTCTCCCTCGTGGGCTTCGCCGACCCGTCCGCGGAGGGGTAGGCCTCGATAAGGGCAAAGCCTGGTTTCTTGCTTTGTGGTGAGACAAACGCGCCTGCGACGCCCGGCGTCTTCTTGATCGCACTCACGACCGGCTGAAGGTCGCCGGAGGCGCCATCACCCTCGACAACGATCTGGAACGGCTTGACGACCCCAGGGGAAATGCCGGCATCCGTGAGGGTCGTGTAGCCCACGTGTGCCTGGCCAGCGCCGGGGAGATCCTTGGCCTGAGCATCACTCGGATTGAGCTGGACGCCGTAGAAGAGCAGCACGCCGACGATCGCGAGACCAATCGCGGCCACCGGCACGGGGCGACGCATCACCGTCTGTCCCCAGCGGTTCCAGAAGCCGGACTCCGGGTCGTCGTTTCCCTCGACAAGTCGCTTCGGCATGACACGGAGGCGGTTGATGCGCGGGCCGAGCGAGTACAGCAGGGCTGGGAGCAGGGTGATCGCCGCGATCACGGAGACCACCGGGATGATCATTCCGGCGATTCCGATCGAACGGATGAAGGGCAACGGGATGATGACCATGCTGATGAGACCGACGGCGACGGTCGAGCCGGAGATGATGACCGACCGCCCAGAATGTCGCATCGTTTCGCGGATCGCCGTATCGCGATCGGCGCCGTGGCGGAGCTCTTCACGGAAGCGAAAGATCACGAGAAGCGCGTAGTCGATCGCAATGCCAAGACCGACGAAGATCGCCAGGAATTGCACGACCAGCGACACGTCGGTGATGTAGGTCATCAGCCAGATCAGGGTAAAGCTGTTGAGGATCGCCGCGACCGCGACGACGAGCGGCATCGCGACGGCCGGAAGGGTGCCGAAGGTAAAGAGCAGGATGACGAGCGCCCCAATACCACCGATGAGTGCCTCGATGAGGACGTTCGGTCCGCCGCCTGCGTCCCCGCTCTCACTAGCCTCGGCAAACAGCGGAACGATTCCCGTCAGGCTCGTCTCGACTCCGGGTGGAGCCGCGGCTTTCAGGGCTGCGACAGTCGGCGCGCTCGGGACGAGTTCAAAGGTCGCCGCGCCGGCGGGATAGATCGTCGCGAATGTCACGTGTCGATCTGGAGAGACAAAGACGCTGTCGCCCGTGTTGAAGAACGAATTCACCCGCGCTCTAGGGGTCGTCGCGGCGGCTGCGTCGATGGCTTCCTTCACCCCGGGTGTTGTTGTCACGTCACCATCGGACTTCAGCACCGCAACAAAGGGTTGGATCTCGCCATTGCCGAGCTTGACCAGCGCACGCTGGTTTGCCTCGTAGGCGGACTCGCCCGGAATCGAAAACTTCTCCAGCCAGCGAGTCGAGACCTGGATAGAGGCAAACACGCCAAACAACGTTAGGGCGATCCAAATCCCGATCACGATACGTCGGTGGTGCGTCACGTAGTACGTCAGGCGATCCATCTCGTCACTCCGTTGATTCGAGGGCTTGCGTCTTGATCGCGGATGCTGCCAGACGGCCCGCAGGACCGCAGGACAACGTAACGCCGGGGTGCGGATCCGCCGCTACGCGGGCTGGACCATCCGGATCTGGTTGCCCGAAGGATCGCGGAAGCCGGCATCGCTGCCGTAGTGACGCTCCATTCGCTCTTGGCTGAACTCGATGCCCTTCGCCTTGAGTTCATCGGTGGTGGCTCGGCAGTCGTCGGTGGCAACGATCAGTCACCGACGGCACGGGCGTCACCGTCGGATGCTCGCGGGAGGCCGGGCTGGCGGCGTTAGGCTCCCGCGATGGGTACCGATGACGCCACCTTCGGCCCGCGGCTGCGCTACCGCTCGGCGGCTGGCCGCTGGGTGCTGCTCGCGACGGTGCTCGGTTCTGGCATGGCGTTTCTCGACGCGACGGTGGTCAACATCGCGCTTCCCTCGATCGGTCGCGACCTCGACGCCGGCCTTGCCGGCCTGCAATGGACGGTCAACGCCTACGCGCTCACGCTGGCCGGACTGCTCCTGCTCGGCGGGGCCCTCGGCGACCGGTACGGGCGGCGACGGATCTTCGTGATCGGAGCGTCGTGGTTTGCCGTCGCATCGCTTCTGTGTGGGTTGGCGCCGAACGTCGAGATGCTCACAGTCGCACGGGCGCTTCAGGGCGTCGGTGGGGCGCTCCTCACCCCGGGGAGCCTCGCGATCATCGAGGCGAGCTTCAGGTCCGAGGACCGAGGCGCCGCGGTCGGCGCCTGGTCGGGTCTCGGTGGCGTCGCGGGCGCGCTTGGACCGTTTGTCGGCGGGTACCTCATCGACGTGGTGTCGTGGCGGCTGATCTTCTTGATCAACCTGCCGATTGCCGCCGCCGTGGTGTGGGTCGCGGCACGCCATGTTCCCGAGTCGAGGGCACCTCACCGGGATGGAGCCCGGCTCGACTTCGCGGGTGTCGCTCTCAGCGCCACCGGACTTGCGTTGGCCACCTACGGGCTCACCGAGGGCGGGCGCATCGGTTGGGGCGCTCCGGTCGTCTCACTTTCGATCGTCGTCGCCGTCGTGGCGCTCGGACTTTTCGTCGCGCGTCAGCGGGGTAGGCCGAATGCTCTCGTGCCGCTCGCCATGTTCAAGGTGCGCCAGTTCAGCGCGGCCAACGGCGTGACGTTCGCCGTGTACGCGGCCCTCGCGGGTGCGCTGTTTCTCCTGCCGATTGAGCTTCAGCGGGTGGTTGGCTACTCGCCCCTCGAGGCGGGTGCAGCGCTCGTTCCGATGACCGTGCTGCTCCTGCTGCTCTCCGCACGGGCTGGGCGCTTGGCCCAGCGAATCGGGCCGCGCCTGCCCATGAGCCTGGGCCCACTGGTGGCCGCGATTGGGCTCGCGCTGCTCACCCGAATCGGCCCGCAAGGGTCGTATCTGGCGACTGTGCTTCCCGGGGTGCTGACGCTCGGCCTCGGGTTGACACTGACGGTCGCGCCGCTCACCTCCACGGTCCTCACCGCGGGGGGAGAGGATCGCGCGGGGGTCTCGTCGGCGATCAACAATGCCGTGGCGCGGGTCGCTGGCCTGGTGATGGTTGCCCTCATTCCGACGCTCGCAGGAATCTCGACTGCCGCGGCCCAGAGCGCCACGACGTTCAGCGCCGGATTTCGCAAGGGGATGTGGATATCAGCCGGGGTCTGCGCGGCTGGAGGGTTGCTCGCCGCGATCACGATCGTCGGGCGACGCCCGGACGTGCAAGACCCAGCAGACGAGGAGCAGCCGACCGCCTATTGCCCCCTCGACGCGCCCCCGCTGCGCACGCATGCGTCATGAGGAGAACCCCGCCAATTTGACCCGTGATGGCCCCGGAAGGTAGGGCGCGAACGTTCGTTGCAACTCGCCCCCCTCATTCTGCGCGAGTCGCCCTCCTGCCTACTCAAATTCGGGCCGATATCTCCGATATGTCAGGGGACCGCGATCGCACGCACTTCGAGGAGGCTCCGTCGCGGGCCAACGAACGCTCGACGATTGTCGGCCTCGTTCTCGCGATTTTGACGATCGCGATCGTGGCGCTCTGGACTCAGGGCGCCGTGAACGCTGCCGAGAACCGGTTTTCCGAGGAGGCGCGACTCATCGCCGCCTACTCGAACATCCAGATCGCCGAGATCTCAGAGCGCGACGCGATTGCCGACTTCGCGCGCGAACCGAATGCGATCGTGCGGGCCCAGCTCACCTCGGCGAGCCTTCGTTTCGAGGAGGCACTGAGGAGCCTCAATGGGGTGGACACGGGGCTGGATCGCGAGGCAGCGCAGACGCTTGGCGACCTCCACGCCCTGAGCGCTAGCTCAATGCGCGAGCTGTTCACCGCTGTTGACGTCGGCATTCCGCAGGACGTCGACGTTTTCGTGGGCGACATCGACGACGCCCACGACCGCATCACCGCGATTCTGGACGAACGAAATCAGGAGGCGATCGCCGGCTTCTCCGGAGCCCTCGCGCGCCTCCAACAGGCCCGACGGCTCGGGCTCCTTGCGACGATCGCGGCGCTGGTGGTCGGGATCACCCTCGTCGGACTCGTGATCGTCCGACTGCGCATGTACCGAGAGCGGGCCGACGCCGCGGTGTCTGCGCGCATCGCCCACCTCGAAGACGTCGCACGCACCGACAGCCTGACGTCGCTTTCGAACCACCGGGCCTTTCACGAGGATCTCGCCAAGGCCGTCCGCGCAGGCGACGGCGAATCCACGCTCTGGCTCGCCCTGCTCGATCTGGACGGACTCAAAGAGACCAACGAACGCTACGGCCACACCGCAGGCGATGCCCGTCTTCTGGCACTCGCCGACGCGATGCGCACGTTCGCGAGCGTCGATCTTCCCGGATCCAAGGGCTACCGGGTCGGGGGCGACGAGTTCGCGATGATCCTGCGTGGTCTCGACGAGCAAGAAGCGGCCGCGGTGGCACAGACGGTTCAAGCTCACATACGACGCGGCGGCCTTGCCGAGGGGAACTCAGTCGCGGTCGGTGTCGCTCCCTGGGTCGACGGTATGCAACGAGAAGTCCTGATCCGCCGGGCTGACCGGGCGCTCATCGCCGCCAAGCCGACCCCCGGCGACACCGTCGTTTGGAGCCCTGAGCTGGAGCTTGCGATGCCCGTCGCGGCCGATCGCGTGCGCGCGGTCGCCGAGGCGCTTGCCCGCGCTGTCGATGCCAAGGATTCCTACACTCGCAGCCACTGCCAGATGGTCTCCGACGTGGCAGCGCGGATCGCGATCGAACTCGGCCTGGCCGCGGAGCACGTCGAGCGTGTACGCCTGGCCGGGCTCCTGCACGACGTCGGGAAGATCGGCGTCGCGGACTCGATCCTCCACAAGCCCGGGGCCCTGACGCGCGACGAGATGGACATCATGGAACTCCACTCGACCCTTGGTGAGCGCATCGTCCAGGGTGCTGGCCTCGACGAGATCGCCCGCTGGATTCGCCATCATCACGAACGCATCGACGGAGCCGGCTACCCCGACGGCCTCAGCGGCGCCCAGATCCCGATTGAGTCCCGCATCGTGCTCGTCGCCGATGCCTTCGAAGCGATGACCGCCGATCGCCCGTACCGGAGCGGCCAGAGCATCGAATGGGCGCTCGAGGAGCTGCGCGCGAACGCCGGTGCGCAATTCGACGAAGATTGCGTCGCGGCTGCGGAGCGCCTGCTCGCCGGTAGTGACGCGCCCCGGCGCGCGACCGATCGCGACCGCCAAGCACGGTCCAGTTTCGGAGCGTTGGCGCCCCACTGATCAGTCCTTGTTGGCGCGGCGGTAGGCTGTCGACGCGGGTCAACGACGCCAAGATAAAGGGGGGGTCATGGGGCTGAGTTCGTCCAGTGTTCCGGATGTTCCGGTGTTCCAAGCGCTCGGAAACCGCCGCAGCATCCGCTACTTCGATCCCGAGCGTCGGGTTGAGGATTGGAAGATCGAGATGCTGCTCCAAGCGGCGCGGTTCTCGTCGTGTCAGGGCAATATCAACGCCACCGAGGCCATTGTGGTGACCAAAGACAGCTGTGAGCTGTGGGACGAGATCGAGGAGTGCGTCTCGGGCTTTAACGTCCAGATGATCAACCAGTGTTCGCACGTGGTGTTTTGGTTGACGAACCTCCACGCTTGGTACGGCCGGGCAAACGACGGGATCTCCTCGCTCGCGCTCGCGGGCGCGTCGACGAAGTACCACGGGTGGAACTACGAGTTCACGATGACCCAGACCGTGCCGCGCCTCATGAGCTTTCCGATCGAGCGGACCGACACGCTGCTGCGCTTCGAAAGCGGCCAGGCCGTGGCAAACGCACTGACGGCGAGCGTCTCACTCGGGCTCGGCAACTGCCTCCTGGCGTTCGGACGTAAACCCGGCGGGGTCGAGAAGGCTTTCGAGCTGCCCCCAAACCTCAAGTTCACGTGGGCTCACGCCATCGGGTACCCCCTCGAGGATGCGAAGGCCGGAGGGCAGCGGCCACGACTGAAGTTCGAGCGCCTCTATCACCGTGACCGCTATGGAACCCCGCTGCCATCGGATCCAGAGGTCGCCGCCGTTCTGGCCGAGAAAGGGCTCATCCAGGAGCAGGGTCCGACCGATGGACGCTTCGACGAGATCGATCAGCTCGCCGCCCGCTTCGGTCGCGATCCGGGTGTTGTCAGCTGGCCCGAGCGCGAGATCGCGCGCCTGATGCAAGATGACGACTGGGACTTCGGCCCAAACATCCGTGCTCGCGCTGAGGCGCTGATCGCTCGTGGGGAACTGCCGGACTATCCCGAGGAGATGCGCGAGACCTTCGATCGCATCATGCGCGAGCACGGGATCGACACCAGCAAGTACCTGTCGTAGCGATCACCCGTCGGGGGTGGGGCACGGGGGCCCCCCCCCCCCGGGGGGGCGACGCCCCGTGCGCGGGGAGGGCGCACAGGTGTACGTAGCCCACCCCCGCCCCCGGCGGGGGGCAGG
>JANMDN010000060.1:0-3226 GCA_031376285.1 Actinomycetes bacterium | reverse complement strand
CGTGAAGGACCTCATGGCCCACTTCGGCCTCAAGCAGGGAAGCATTTCGCAACGGGCAAAGACCCTGCTCAAGGCGGCTCAAGTCGAAGGGCACTTCTTCAGTGAGATGCGGCTCGGCTCCCCCGAGTTCCTCATCGCCCGTCGTCGTCGCGAGATCATCGAACGCCGCGAGCACTACCGCTCCGCGGATTGACGGGTTCAAGCGCATCGTGGACCGTCGCGGAGGCCATGTTTGGTCGCCGCCGAGCGATTCGAACGACGAGGCCGGCACCGGGCGACCATCATCCACCACCGCGCTCGCCTCCCCGGTCGAACGTCTTCAGCCGGGGAAGTCTCCGCGGTCGCGAATCGAGGCAAGGTCGGTGTCATCTGACGCCCACCCACGCATCTTCTCGTCCTTGTCGACCGCAACCCGGAGATGCGCCACCGCGGTGACCGTCCTCCGCCACGATCATTGTCACTGCCAATGACGAAAAGGACCGTGGTGGAACTTCCCGAACGCGGCCGCCGGCAAGCTCTGTCGGCCTGAGTTCGTGAGTCGACACCTCGATGGCCGAGCCCCACGGGGAGGCGGTCGCCACGGCAATCGCCTCCCGAGTGGTGAGGCTGGTGCGGGGCACGGCTCCAGGCTGGATACCCAGAGGGCCGGATGCACATATGATCGCCCGCTGTGACTATCGACGGACGACGCACGAAGATCCTCGCCACGATCGGCCCGGCCTCTGAGAGTGAGGTCGTGCTCCGGGGAATGATTGCCGCCGGGATGGACGCGGTGCGGCTCAACCTCTCGCATGGAACCGTCGAGGAGGGGCTCGAACTGCACCGGCGCGTGCGGGTCCTCTCGAAGGAGATGGGGCGCCCGGTGGGCACGCTGGTGGACCTCCCGGGCCCGAAGATCCGCGCCGCGAGCTTCGGCCGCGACGGCGTGGAGCTGCCCGACGGGCACCACGTCCTGTTGGTCCCCGAGCGGGATAACTCCACTCGAGACGTCATCGGAGTCGAGTACGACGGTCTCCTCGACGGCATCGAGGTCGGCGACCGCATCAGCTTCGGCGACGGCGCGATCGACGCCGAGGTCGTCGGCACTTCAGACAACGGTCTCGAAGCGGTGGTCCTGCACGGAGGACGCCTCTCCGGCAAACCAGGCGTGCACATCCCGTCCGAGCGCCTGCGTGTGAACACGCCGACGCCCGAGGACCTCAGGATCCTCGACGCCTTCGTCAGCGTCGGGGTCGACATGGTGGCGCTGTCGTTCGTGCGCTCCGCCCACGACGTCCGCAGGCTCGGTACGGAGCCGCACCCCCGCGGCCCGCTCGTCGTCGCGAAGATCGAAACCCGGAGCGCCGTCGACAACCTCGCCGGCATCCTTCACGTGGCCGGGGCGGTGATGATCGCACGTGGCGATCTCGGCATCGAGTGTCCCATCGAGGAACTCCCGCACCTGCAGAAGCACATCATCCGCGAATGCATCGCCCATGGGCGGCCGGCAATCACGGCAACCCAGATGCTGGAGTCGATGGTCCGCGCCGCAACGCCAACGCGCGCGGAGGCCTCGGATGTCGCCAATGCGGTGTTTGACGGCTCGTCGGCGGTGATGCTCTCCGGGGAGACGGCGACCGGCACCGATCCGGTGAACGTGATCGCCACGATGGCGCGTCTCTGCGCCCGAGCCGATTCCAACTTCGACGTGGAGAACTGGACCCGCCTGGTCACTCGCCTCATCGTGGAGGACCCAGACTCTGGCCACGGTCACAACCGGCGGGTTACGGACACCATGACCGACGCGGCCTGGCGTGTGGCGCAAGAGCTCGATGCGAAGGCGATTCTCTGCTTGACCCGCACCGGCTTCACGGTGCGCGCCATCGCACGCTACCGGCCGCGCACGCCGATCCTGGGATTCACGCCCGACGAGCGTGTCAGGCAGCAGCTGTCGATCAGCTGGGGCGCGACGCCGCTGAGGCTCTCGGCGTTCGCGGACAACGAGGAGATGGTCCGCGAGGCACTCCAGGCGGCCCACGACGGTGGATACGTGCGCACCGGCGACCTTGTGGTCGTCCTCGCCGGGATCGACGGCCGCTCGAGCACCACCGACGTCCTCCGGGTGATCCGGGTCACGTAGCGCGGCCGGGGCGGTGGCCTGCCCGCATGCCCTGACCCCGGCCAAAGGGCATGGATGACAGGCGGACTTACCACGGCGACTGCCGTCCCGCGGCGGCCCGATTCGCGTGTCCTGGCCGATCGGGGAGGTGGATCGGCGAAATCCCATATTGATGCCGCGACGAGGCTGTGCTTGGGGGGGAAGGCCGAGCCCGCGCCGCTCGGTAGGATTTAGCGGGTGTGTCTCCCGGCGAGTCCTAGATGAGCCGTCCCGCCCGCCTCCTCTCCGGTGGCCCGCTTGTTCTGCTTGTGCTCCTTGCGGCGTTCGTGCTGGGTGCGTTTGGTCCGGGTGCTGCGCGGGCTGATACGGGGTATGAGGGTGCGTCGTTTGGTGGGACGGGCACGCCGACGGGTACCAAGCGTGCTGAGAGTGTGTTGTGGTGGAATGACGGGTACTGGTGGGCCAACATGTGGGATAGCGTCAGCCAGGACTTCCACATCTTTCGGTTGAATACGCTCACGCAAGTTTGGGTGGATACCGGGGTGGTCGTTGATACGCGGGCAAACACTCATGCCGATGCGTTGTGGAACGGCTCCAAGCTCTATATCGCGTCGAACCGGTTTGTCAACGATGGACAGGCCGCGGTGTCGGGAACCCCGACGCATCTGTTTCGCTACAGCTACGACCCCGCCACCGATGCCTATACCCTGGATCCCGGTTACCCGGCGGTGATCAATGACTACCGGACCGAGACGGTGGTCATTGATCGGGACTCGACGGGCAAGCTTTGGGCGACTTGGCAGCAGGGCAATCGGATCATGGTCAACCGGACCCTCGGTGATGACAGTACGTGGGGGGTTCCGTTCGAGCTACCGGTCGGCAACAACGTCACGGTCGACGACATGTCGTCGATCGTTCGTTTTGGTGGGAACAAGATCGGTGTGATGTGGAGCAACCAGGATCCGGCCATCGACGGTTTCTATTTCGCGGTCCATACCGATGGTCAGGCTGATGGGACGTGGACCGGTGGCGAGCGGATCCCGACCAGTGAGAGGTCTGATGATCACATGAACCTGAAGGCGCTCGAGGCCGATAGCAGCGGCCGAATCTTTGCCGCGGTAAAGACCG
>JANMDN010000069.1:0-3541 GCA_031376285.1 Actinomycetes bacterium | reverse complement strand
AGGGCGAGCACGATGGGCATCACCCACCGGCCGGGGGTAGCGAATGAGCGCCCACACTGAGGCTCCCGCCGCCCGTAGGGTCGTGTTGCATGTCGGCGGGCTTCACTATGCGAGCGAGAAGGCGGTCGTCGAGAGCGTTCTGGGCCGCCGCCCCGGCGTCCTCGAGGTCGACGCCAACCCGGTCGCGCAGACCGCGACCGTGACCTTCGACCCCGAGCAGACCTCTCTCGCCACGCTGCGCACGTGGGTCGAGGAGTGTGGCTACCACTGCGCGGGCCAGTCGGTGCCGGGGCATGTCTGCGACCCGCTCGCGGAGGCTGGTCGCGAGGAGTCACGCCCCGCTGCTGTGACGGCGCGTGCTGAGGAGGCCCATGGCCATGGCGAGGGTGGTCACGCCGGGATGTCGATGGAGGCGATGGCCCGCGACATGCGTAACCGCTTCGTGCTGGCGCTGATCTTCACGATCCCCACCGTGATGTGGTCGATGGTGGGAACCGAGCTGCTGAGGACCGAGCTCGCCACGCCGTTCGATATCGACCGAGACGTGTGGCTGCTGGTCTTGAGTCTGCCGATCGTGCTGTTCGCGTCCTCGATCTTCTTCACCGGCGCGTTTGCCGCGCTGCGGGCGCGGACGCTGGACATGATGGTGCTCGTCGCCGTCGCAATCGGCACCGCCTGGGTCTACTCGGTGGCGGCGACCTTCTTCATCGAGGGCGACGTCTTCTATGAGGCCGCGGCAATGCTCGCCACCTTCGTGCTGCTCGGCCACTGGTTCGAGATGCGCTCGCGCCGCGGGGCGAACGACGCAATCCGCGAGCTGTTGGACCTCGCTCCGCCCATCGCCGTGGTGCTGCGCGAGGGCGAGCCGGTCGAGGTGCCGACGGCCGAGGTCGTTGTCGGGGACCTGCTGCTCATTCGCCCGGGGTCAAAGCTGCCCGTCGACGCGGTGGTCGAGGAGGGCGAGAGCCATGTCGACGAGTCCTCCGTGACCGGTGAGAGCCTGCCCGTTCGAAAGGGCCCGGGCGACCAGCTCATCGGCGCGACCATCAACACGAACGGCACGCTGCGCGCCCGCGCCAGCGCCGTCGGCGCGGACACCGCGCTGGCGCAGATCGTCATGCTCGTCCAAGAGGCCCAGAACTCCAAGGCTCCTGGCCAGCGGCTCGCCGACCGGGCCGCCTTCTGGCTCGTGTTCGTCGCCCTTCTCGGCGGCCTCGCGACCTTTGGCGTCTGGTACTTCGTCGTCGGCCGTGACATCGAGACCGCGCTGCTGTTCGCCATCACCGTCGTGGTCATCACATGTCCCGATGCACTCGGGCTGGCGACGCCGACGGCGATCATGGTCGGCACCGGCCTCGGCGCCAAGCGCGGGATCCTCTTCAAGCACGCCATCGCGCTTGAGCGGGCCGCCGCGCTGGACACGGTGGTGTTCGACAAGACCGGCACGCTGACCCGCGGTGAGCCGGAGGTCGTCGCGATCGCGACGGTCGCCGGCGTCTTGGAGGACGAGGTCCTGCGTCTGGTGGCGGCCGCCGAACGCGACAGCGAACACCCCCTCGCCGAGGCGATCGTCAACGCGGCCATCGCGCGCTCGCTCTCGCGTCCACAGGTCGAGTCCTTCGAGGCGGTCCCTGGCCACGGCGCGATCGCCGTCGTCGAGGGGCGACGACTGGTCATCGGCAACGCTCGCCTCCTGGCCCGCGAGGGCGTCGGCCTCGAGGGTCTGGCCACGCGCGCCGCCGAGCTGGCCGGCCAGGGTCGCACCACCGTGTTGGTCGCCCTCGACGGCAGGGCGGTCGCCGTCATCGCCATCGCCGACGCAACCCGCGAAACGGCGGCGCAGGCGATCCGCGCGCTCAAGGAGCTGGGTGTGCGGCCGGTCATGCTCTCGGGCGACAGCCTCGCCACCGCCACCCGCATCGCCGCAGAGGTCGGCATCGACGAGGTTCTGGCCGAGGTCCTGCCGGGCGACAAGGCCGCCAGGATCGCCGCGCTCCAGGCCGAGGGGCGCACGGTGGCGATGGTGGGCGACGGCGTCAACGATGCGCCGGCCCTCGCGCGGGCCGATGTCGGGATCGCGATCGGGGCCGGCACCGATGTGGCAATCGAGACCGCCGATGTGGTGCTGATGCGCTCCGATCCGTTCGATGTCGCCATCGCCATCACGATCAGCCGTGGGACAGTGCGCAAGATGCGTCAGAACCTCTGGTGGGCCGTTGGCTACAACTCCCTTGGGCTACCGATCGCCGCCGGCGTCTTCGCGCCGCTGGGATTCGTTCTGCGCCCTGAGATCGCGGCCATCTCGATGGCCGACTCGAGCATCATCGTGGCGATCAACGCGGTATCGCTGAAGCGGCTGCGGATCCCGAAGGCGCACGCGGCGAAGCCGGAGGCCGACGATGCGTCCCTCGGTTCTCGAGCCGGGCCGAGCGAATCCAGAGCCAGCGGCGTCTCGCGGCCGGCATGACCTTCCGTCGCGGCGCACGGGCTGCCTGAGGAGACGGTTGACGCCTCGGCGGTGCTGCGCGTCGTCGACGTCCACAAGAGCTTCCGCCGCGGCGCGCCGTGGCGGCGCCGGCGCGTCCATGTGCTGCGCGGTGCCAGTCTGATCGTCGGACCAGGCGAGTTCGTCGGGCTGGTCGGAGAGAACGGGTCGGGTAAGAGCACGCTGATGCACGTCATCGTGGGGTTGCTCGGACGCGACGCGGGAACTGTCGAGCGGCCCGCGCGACTTGGCTACTGCCCGCAGCAGCCGCTGCTGTGGGACAAGCTCACCGTCAGAGAGCACTTCGAGCTGTTTGCCGAGGCCTACGAGCTCGCCGCCGAGCACGCGGCCGACTCCCGCGATGTCCTGCTCGGCGAGCTGCAGTTCGCAAAGTACGTGGGCTACCGCGTGGAAGAGCTGTCCGGTGGGACACGCCAGAAGCTGAACCTCGCGCTTGCCCTGCTCCACGAGCCCCAGCTGCTGCTGCTCGACGAGCCCTACAGCGGCTTCGACTGGGAAACGTATCAGCGGTTCTGGAAGATGGCTGAGCGTCGTCGCCAGGACGGCATGGCGATCCTCATCGTCAGCCACCTGCTGTCAGAGCGCGACCGGCTCACCCGCGTCTACGAGCTACGCGACGGCCGCTGCGAGGTCACGTGACCCGGACCGGGGCCTTCACCCGCGAGCAGCTCCGTACGCCGTTCACGCTCGTGCTCCTGGTCGCGGTCCCGCTCGTCTTCGTCGTCGCTTCGGCCAGCGTCCTTCGAGACTTCGCCCGGGCGCTGGGTGGCTCGCTCCCCGCAGACGCAGCCAGCTCGCTCGCAGCGGGCTGGGCGGCCGCCTTCATCGCCGGGACACTCGGCTTCTTCCCGGCCACTTCCTCCCGCGGCGCCGATCGGCGCCTGGCGCTCGCCGGCCTCGGGCCCGCGCGCGTGGCCTCCTCGCGGATCGCCGCGTCGATGCTGCTGGCCCTGATCGCGGCAAGCGCCGCCATCGTTGCGCTGCTGGCCCGGACGGGCGTCGCGCACCCCTGGCATGCCGCTGTGGCGGTGCTGG
>JANMDN010000042.1:0-33346 GCA_031376285.1 Actinomycetes bacterium | reverse complement strand
TGTCGCTCTGCGTCGAGGAATCGGCGAGAGGTCGCGACACGGGCCGCCCCGGTCAGGTAGGCGACAGTGACGGTGACGGCGGCGGCGGCGAGTAACCATCCCGCCGCGATGTCTGTGGGGTAGTGAACACCAACGAACAGGTGCGAGAGTCCGACGGCAACGGCGAGTGCGATCACAAGCGCCCCGATGATGCGTCCTTGACGGCGGTTTCGAACGATGACTGCCGTCGCGAGGGCGAGGGCCATTGATCCGGTGGCGTGCCCGCTTGGGAAGGAGTAGCCGCCTGCTGGGACCAGCCACTGAAGTACGTGAGGGCGCTGCCGCTCGACGACCAGTTTGATCGCCGCAGAGCCGATCCCGGCGACTGCGCCGGTCGCGACAAGCATAACCGCGTCGTGGATACGGCGGCGCCAGGTCAGGAGGGCTGCCGCAGCCGGGGCGGTGAGCCCGACGGTCGCGGCGTCGCCGAGGTGTGTCACCGCTCCGGGAGGTTGCAGATGAGGGCGTAGCGGCCGGGGTTGAGCGTCACGCGGAAGGACTTCCGCCCGTTCGCCGCGATGCCACCACTGTCGCCGACGTTGCCGCTTTCCTTCACCTTGTTCGCGGTGCCGGGGAGCGACGCTGCCGGTCGTGTCGTGCGGAGTACGACGAGTTCGTGCGGGAGCTTGCCGCGGTTCGTGACCGTGCGGGCGCTCGACGTCGGAGAGGAAACCAGTCAGCGATGAGTCCAGGATGAGTACGCCGTTTGAAACGTCGGCGCTACCAACGGTCGGGGCTCGTTTGCCCTGAAGGTTGGCTAGCCGAGCGGGAGTGTGATGATGAAGTGGCCGCCGTGTGGTGAGGGACTTACGATCACGTCGCCGCCGATGTCGCGGGCAAGGCGTCGGGCGAGGGACAGGCCCAGCCCGGGCCCGTCGTGGGTGTCGGTTGTCGTGCTGACGCGAACACCCGGTTCGAAAATTCGCTCGCCGTCGACTGGGTCGATGCCGTTGCCATCGTCTGCGATGACGACGGTGATGTCGGTGCCTCGTGGTTCGGTGGCGCTGATGGTGATGGTGCTGATGGCGTGGCGGCGGGCGTTCTCGAGGATCGGGGCGAAGATGCGGGCGATCACCGCCCCGTTGGCACCAACGCGGATGGGTCGGTCGGGTAGCGCGAGGTCGAGCCTTGGGCCATCTGGGCTTGGTGTTGAGATACCGGCGTCGGCGATGAGACGTTCGAGAACCGCGGCGAGGTCGGCGCTTCTGCGGGTCGCGGCGGGCTGTTCGCGGGCGGCGAGAAGGAGCGTTTCGATCGTTTGGTTGAGTTGTTCGGCGCCGTCGAGTACCGCGGTGAGGGCGGCGCGGTACTCCTCGGGGCTACGTTCGCGTCGTAGGGCGAGGTCGGCTTCGGCGGTGATCCTGGCGAGAGGTGTGCGTAGTTCGTGCGAGATTTCTGCGGTGAGGAGCCGTTCGCGCCGGAGGCTCGCGGCGATGCGGTCAAGGAGCCCGTCGAGGGTCTGGGCCAGTCTGGTGAGTTCGTCATGTGGTCGGCCGAGCGCAAAGCGCTTGTCGAGGTCGTGTTCGCTCCAGTCGGCCGCGTCGGCGGTCATCCGTGAGACTGGCCGCAGGGCGGCGCGCAGTACGGCGGCTGTCGCGAACGCCACGAGGGCGAGTAGGAGACCGGCGAGGGCGAGGGACGCGATGAGCGAGACCTTGAACGTCCGATCGTAGGGCCGGTCGGAGAGGCCAGCGACGACCGTTCCGATTTGCGTTCCGTTGTCGCCGAGGACCGGGAGGGAGGCGAGGCGCGCTTCGGCTGCCTCGATGCTCGTGATCGTGGCGCCGCGGCCGGCGAGGCGGTCGGCGTCGGCATCGAGTGCGGGTTCGGCGGTTGGTCGCTCGATGGCGCGCTGACCTTGGTAGATCCACGTGCCGACGTCGAGTGACGTATCGGGTTGGTCCTCGCTGATCGTGATCTTTCCGTCGCTGACGCGGAGCGTGGCGAGTCGCGCGGCGGCGCGTTCTTTGACGGCTCTGTCGGCTTCGCGGTCGAGCGTAGCCCGGAGGGTGAGGTTGAAGCCTCCGATCATGAGCGCAAGCGCGCCGGCGACAGCACCAATCACGGCAAGGAGCAGTCGTCGCCGCAGGCCGCGGGGGGTCCTAGTGAATGGCGTAGCCCACCCCGTGGACGGTTTGAACGGTTGGCGCTCCTGGGAGGGCTTTGAGTTTGCGTCGGATGCGTGCGATGTAGGCGTCGAGGGTGTTGTCATTGACGATGGCGCCGTGTGCCCATCCGACCCTGGCGAGTTCGTGGCGCCGTACTGCCTCGCCGGGGCGCGCGCAGAGGGCTGCGAGGAGTCGGAACTCGGTGGGACTAAGCGCGACGCTCTCACCGCAACAGTCCGCGGCGTGCGTGGATGGGTCAAGGCGGAGGTCGCCGACGTGTGAGGTGAGGTCGGTGCCCGAGCGGCGGATGAGTGCGTGGAGGCGTGCGACGAGTTCCGCGATCGCGAAGGGTTTGGTGAGGTAGTCGTCCCCGCCAACGCTGAATCCGGAGAGGCGATCGGTCAGCGCGTCGCGGGCGGTGAGGAACAGGACTGGGGCGTGTATTCCACGTGCCCTGATGGCTTGGCAGATATCGCGGCCGTCTGCGTCTGGGAGGCCAATATCGATGACCAGACCGTCGAGGGTGTGGGTATCGATCTGTGCCAGGGCGTCGGCTCCTGTCGCGGCGACTGAGACGTCGAAGCCGTCTTCTTGGAGGATGCGTCGAAGGAGGCCGCGGAGGTCCGCGTCGTCTTCGATCACGAGCAGTCGGGCGCCCATCGTGTCGAGTGTATCCACCATGCTAAATCCGCGAGCGAGCGGGACGTGGTACCCACCCCGTGTCCAATCGGGGTGGGTACCACACGCCCTACGCCGCGCTCGAGCCGTCCGTGACTTCGGCCGCGAGCGGCGCGCCTTCGTCGTTCCTGGTGATGGTGAGGAACGAGACGACTGCGAGGATGGTGAGCAGGAAGGTGATGCTGGTGACGGTGGTGCCGAGGGCGAGTCCGCCGACATCGCTTGGTTGGGACAGGTAGTCGTTGACGGATGCTCCGAGGGGCCTCGTCACGATGTAGGCGATCCAGAACGCGAGCGCTCGGACCTCATTTGGCGGCCCTCTGATCGGGACCGGAGGGGCGTGGTTCGGCGTCGAGCTGACCGGTGAGGGTCAGTCGATACAGGTACCAAGGCGGCGGAACGAGCACGGCGCCTCCCGCAACAACGCTACCAATGAGGGCGACCAGGGTAGTGCGACCGGCCGCAGCCTCGGAGACCGTGAGGTGGCCGGGAAGCGGCCGGTCGTTGCGCGAGGGCCCATCCGCAGGCGACGGCCGCGACCGCCACCGCCGCCGCGACTCGGGCAGGTTCGAATTGGCGTCGGTACACGAGCGTGAGCGCGATGACACCGGCCAGCCCGGAGATCGACGCCATCGCAAGTCCGGTGCCCCAGGCGAGCTGGTCGACGAGTGGTCGGGCGTCGGATTGCAGCACCGCGAGCCCCCCGATCGCAAGGACACCGCTGACCGTCCCCGCTCCGAGCGCCCGTGCGCGAAACGCCTCCTCGAGGCCCTGAAGGTCGCGTCGGGCACTGTCGGCGGCGAGGTAGACCGCGGCGAGATAGGCGCCGGTGGAAACCGCGAGAGCCCCGACGAGGATCGATGTGGGGTTCCACCAACTGGTGAGGAGATTCCCCGCGGCCGACCGGGACGCGTGCCGTCTCTTGGACGGCCGGATGGTCTGCTCCCTGAGCGACCGAGACCGGGACGACCGATCGTTCAGGGAGCGGCGTGGGTCTACCTCGCCCGAGGACGCTTCCTTAGAGGTCCCTGAGGGCCTCGATTGCGGGCCGTTTCGCGATGCGAAGCGCTGCGAGCCCTGCGAGGACGACACCTGCGACGGCGACGATGCCGACCCCGCCGAGGTATGGCCACGGGATGGCAAGCGCCGACGGTGGAGGGTCGAAGACTCCTGTCAGCACCTTGACGAGCATCGTCGCAAGTCCCCATGCGGCAGCGGCACCGAGCACGAGGCCGCCAACGGCGACGAAGGTGAGTTCGGCCCAGATGAAGCTTCCGAGCTGGCGTTGTTTCGCGCCGAGGGCGTGGGCGATCGCGAAGGTCCGTTTACGTTCTGCGAGGCCAAGCCAGAGAAGCAGTCCGGTGGACGCCCCGAGGAGCACGAGTGCGAAGGACAACTCGACGCGGGTGAGGCCGGCGAGCTCGGTGCTTGTGATGGACCCTGCGATTTTTCGGCGTTTGCTGGTGATGTCGCTGACAAGCGCCGTGGTGCCGACTTTCGCGGCGACGGCCTTGGCGACCTGTTGCGGAGGGGTAGAGCCGGTTTGGATGAGGAAAGTGCCGACGGCGTTGTTGTTGGTTTGCTGGGCGACGTAGGTGGCGTTTGCGACGAAGAAGCTGTCACTTGGTGCCGATGGGAATTTCTTTGCGATGCCGACGTAGGTGAAGCGGACCGGCGTGGAACGCTTGGTTCGGCCGTCCTGGATTCGCAGGTTGATCGGGTCGCCGGGACTCAGTTGGAAGTCGATAACGGCTTCCTTGCTTACGAGAATGGCGTCGGGTTTAGCGGCCAGTTGCGTGAAGAGCGCTTGGGCGCTCCCGCCTTCGAAGAAGCCGTCTTGGAGTTGGGCGTTCTTGACGATGGTCGACGCGTTAACGCCGTAGAGGTCCTGGAGGTCAGCGCCGATGTAGGCGAAGCGGTGCTGCAGTGGTTCGACGGATTGCACACCTGGGATCGCGGCGAACTGCGCTGCAGCGTCTGGTCCGACGCGTACGCCCGGTGACTCGGTGACGACGACGTCTGCGCCCTTGCTGAGGCGTGCGTCAACTTCAGCCTGTTGTTTGTAGGTCGCGTTGAACGCTGCCGTTGAGGCGGCGAAGCCGACGGTGAGTGCAACAAGGCTGAGGGCGCCGGCGAGTTGGCGGCGTTGACGGGTCATGGTGGCGGCGACGGTTCCCGCGAGCCCTCCGGCGAGCGGACGGGCTGCACGGGTGAGGAGGCCACGTCCGTGGGTGAGCACGAGATTCGCGATCCGCCAGGTGAGCAAACCGACGCCGATCCATAGGAGAAGCGGCGCAAGGAATGAGTAGTAGTTGACTGAGACCTGGGTGTTGCCCTCGACGGCGAGAACGAGCTTGTACCCATTGCTTCCCGTTGACCAGAACACGAACCCGGCGCCGACAAGGCAGATGACGTCGAGGCCGTACCGCAGCCACCAGGGGTTACGTGCCCGCCCGACCGACTGGCGGGCGGAGGCGATGGTGAGGGTGCGGGCGTCGCGCCAGGCGGGCACTGCGATCGCCATCGCGGCGACGATGACGCCCGCGACGACAGCACCGGCACTCCAGAGGGCAGTTTGGCCGCTGGTCGCCCCGAAGCCCTTCGTACCGAACGCAAGCCGCCCGATGAGGAGCGCTCCGAGCAGGCCGAGGGCGCCACCGACGGCGGCGACGAGTGCCGTTTCACTGAGGGCCAGTCGGACGAGATCGCGGGTCGTCGCGCCGCGCGTTCGAAGGAGCGCTTGGTCGCGGCGCCTGCGTGTGGCACCGGCTCCGGCGATCGCGGCGGTGATGAGACCTGCGAGTACTGCACCGGGAAGCCCGAGGAAGAGGAACACCACCCTTGCGTATGCGCTATCGGAACGCGCTTTGGCGAGCGCGTGGGCAAGGTTGTTCCCGACAAGGCCCGTGCCCTGGAGGCTGGCTTCGAGGTTTCGGCCGAGGCCGCCGGCGCGGGTGTAGGCCGCTGCGGGGTCTCGTGGCAGGGTGGTGTGGTCGACGTTGGCGTGGATCTGGGTTCGGACGAGATCTTGGCTAACGGCGGCGAGAGGGTCGAAAATCTGGTGCCACCGGGGTGCCGGGATCAACATGACGTTGTCCGGGGGCGGCGGCTGCGGCGCGCCCGGGGGGAGGCCCACGGTCTGGAAGAGTGCGTCGGCCGCCGGAAGGTCGATGATTCCGTCGACGCGTATCTGGGCTGGCGGGAGTCCGGTCCGCTTCACCATCACGGTATCGCCGACGGTGACGCCAAGGTTCGCGGCAAGCTGCTGGGCCATCAACACACCGTCTTCTGAGCCGATCAGCTGCGTGAATTCGTCCGGGAACGTCGCGCGGTAGTCGGCGGCAATACCGAGGATGAGTCCCGGGCCGGCGCTCGTTGCCTTGCCCGCTGAGGTCGCCTCGTAGCCGGCCGTTGTGCCGTATCCGACGGGGAGCGCCGCCTTGATCTGAGGGAAGGCCTTCACACCCTTGAGGAGGGTGGTCGGGTCCGTGCCCACCTCGCCTTGAACTTGCCAGTCGAGGGGCACGCGGGAGATCGCCCGCTCGGTCATCGCCGCGGTGGATCCAGACAGAAACGAACCGATCGCCGCGAGAAGCGACACGGTGAGGGCGACTCCGATGGCGGTTGCGACCAGGCGCCCGCGGCGGCGCGCGATGAGGCCCGCGAGCCACCGAAACGTCAGCGTCATGATGTTGCTCCGGTTTCGAGAACGCCGTCAGCGACGGTCCAGCGAACCGGGAAGCGGTCTGCGATCGCGTGGTCATGGGTCGAGACGAGTAGTGCTGCGCCGGTTGCTTCGGCTGCCTCGATGAGTGCGTCGATGGTGCGGTAGCCGTTTTCGTGGTCGAGCTGGCTTGTCGGCTCGTCGGCGAGGATGAGCGACGGCGATGAGGCAAGGACGCGCGCGACCGCGACCCGCTGGGCCTGACCACCCGAGAGTTCCTCGGGAAGCTTGTCGGCCAGTTCGATGATGTCGAGGCGCTCAAGCGCGTCTCGCGCTCCCGCGAGGGCCCTGTCGGTTGGCGTGCCGGCGAGTTGTCTGGTGAGGGCGACGTTCTCGAGGACGCTCAGCGGTGGAAGCAGACTCGGCCCCTGGAAGACCATCCCGAGAGGGCCTGGACGTAGCGCCTCGCGGGATCCGATCCCCGGCCAGGTGACCTCGCCGGTCGTTGGGTCATCGAGGCCGGCCATAAGGTGAAGGAGCGTGCTCTTACCCGACCCTGACGGTCCGGTCATTGCGACCATCTCCCCCGGCAACAGTTCACAGGACGCGTCGCGCAGGGCAATGGTCGCGCTCTCGCCTGCTCCGTACACCCGCGAAACGCCGACAACACGAATGGCGCCAACGAGGCGGCTCGTCACGCCGACGCCGCTCACGCGACCACCCGCCCGTCGGCAAGCCGCACGACGCGATCGGCGGCCTCCGCGACCGCGGGATTGTGGGTCACGACCACGACCGCTCCACCACGTGCCGCCCGATCGCGCATCAGTGCCAGCATCTGCTTCGCCGTCGCGCCATCAAGCTCGCCGGTCGGCTCGTCGGTCAAGAGCACCGCCGGATCGTTCGCGAGTGCGACGGCAAGCCCAGCCCTGGCGTTCTCTCCTCCGCTGAGCGCCGAGGGATACGAATCTGCGCGCGCGGTGAGTCCGACGGCGTCAATCACCTCGGCGGCCCTTCTTGGGCTGGCTCGTCCGACGAGTGTCTGGGCGAGCAGGACGTTGCCGGTGACGCTCAGGTGCTGGACGAGGTTGACCGACTGAAACAGCATCCCGATTGACCGTGCGCGGATTCGCGTGCGTTCCTGTTCTGATTTGCGCGAGAGCGGCACCCCGGCGATGCGGACCATGCCACCGTCGGGCTCGTCGAGGCCGGCAAGGCATGCAAGGAGCGTCGACTTCCCCGACCCGGAGGGCCCGGTCACGGCGACAACCTCTCCAGCCGCGACGGAGATCGAGACCCCGCGAAGGGCCAGGGTCTCGTCATCGCCGGCGTGGTAGAAGCGGTAAAGGTCGGTCGCCTCGAGTGGCGTGGCGGTCACTTCGTCCACTTGAACGAGTCGGTCACGATCTTCCACGGGTCCACGTTGTCGGAGCCCTTCGGTGCCTGCAGGGTCAGCGTCGCGGTCTTACCCTTCTTCCAGAAGGTGTATCGCTCGACGTCGTTGGTGACGGTCTTGCCGGTGACGGCATTGGGCTGGCTGGTGGCGCGGTAGGTCATCAAGATGGCCTGCCCGGCAGGACGCGTCAGCTTCGTGATTTTGCCGAACTGGAAACCCTTTACTGAGGCCTTGACGGTGGCGACGTCTTTGGCGGTCACCGAAGCGACCGTCGGGGGAGCCTTGGAGGATCTGATCTGAACCTGGATAGAGTTGTACTTGTCCGAGAACGTCTGGTTCGTTCCCTTTCCGATTCGGGCCCAGCCCTCTGGGACCTTGATGGCGTAGCCAGAGCCGGACTGCACGACGAAGGCCTGGTTGTCGGGAATGTCACCAGGCGGAGCGACCTCGGCGAGCGCAAGCGATGGAACCGCAGCCATAACGCCGACGGCGGCAAGGACAGTGAGGGACCTGCGTGCTTGAGTAGTCATGGGCTCAGCCTAGGAACCCGGACCTGAAAAGCTCCTGAACACGAGCTGAGCTCGGCCCCTGGCCGTGCCGATGAGATGTGCGGCTCATGCTTTGGGCACGCGCAGCGAGTACCTGGAACAATCACGCGACGTGCTCCCCGGGGGGCGCCTCGTTTTGGTCAGGGGGATAGATTCGGATCTCTCTTACCCCGGGAGGAAAGTTCTTAGCGTGAGGGTTTCCCGCCTCCAAGATCGACCGTGCGTCAATCCCCAGTTCATCCTTCGCCGCGGCGTAGAGGCGGTCCGCGAACAAATCCACGGCCCGCCGAATCGCCTCACCCGCGGACAGAAGAAACCGCCCAACCCAACCTTTGCGATCGCCGAAAGGGTCGAGCGTCAGCTGGCCGACCCGCGGCTTGGTCCCCTGCAAGGGAGGTTGTCGAACGCTGACTTGCAGCGGCTTGTCAACTCGCCCAACGCTTCTACGATACGAAGACGGGCAACGTCAACGATCGACATCTCGTAACGCGCAGGCTGATCGTCGAGCGATCGGGTGACGTTTTGGGCCGGCCGGGACTGTCCGACACTTTCGTTGGGTGGGTTGAGGTCGTCATCGCAAGGAGCTGGTCGAGTGCTTCGGATATTTCATCCATCGGAGGGTGTGTCGAGGGGGGCCGTTGTGCTGACCCGTCGGCCGAGAGACCTGCACGCCAACGCGCTGGTTTGCGGTGACTCGTAGCTACGCGTCGAACGCGTCGACTATCTGCTGGGCGTGGGCACGAATCGCAGCGAGCTCCTCGGTAGTGAACCGGTCGAGGTTCTTGAGTATCAGCGCCATCCGGTGGTTGCCCGCAAAGCGCTCCCGGTGGCGAGCAAGGAAGTCCCAGTAAAGGGTTGTGAAGGGGCAGGCTTGGTCACCGGTGCGCGTTCCCGGGTCGTAGGCGCAGCCGCGACAATGATCGCTCATCCGCTTCACGTACGCACCAGAGGCGGCGTACGGCTTGGTCATCATCTGGCCCCCGTCCGCGTGCAGTGCCATGCCCAGAACGTTCGGTGCCATGACCCATGCATGGCCGTCCAGATGCGTGCGGTGGAACCATTCCAGGGCGTCGGCAGGCCGGACGCCGAGCAGCATCTGAAGGTTGCCAAAGAGCATAAGCCGCTCGATGTGGTGGGAGTACCCGGTCGCCTCGACACCCGCCACCGCGTCGCGCATGCACGCCATTTTGGTTGGCCCCCCGTCGAAGAGCGCAGGGAGCGGGCGCGTGGCATGAAGGGCGTTCATCGTCGGCCACGTCGCCCCGCGAAGCCGGTAGAGACCCCAGACGTACTCCCTCCAACCAATGATCTGGCGGATGAAGCCCTCGACGGAGGCGATCGGTGCGGAGCCCGCCCGGTAGGCGGCCTCGGCCGCGCGGACCGCCGTCATTGGCAGCAGGAGCCCCAGGTTCATCGCGGGCGCGAGCAGCGAGTGCCACATGAAGCGCTCGCCGCTCAGCATGGCGTCCTGGAAGCGGCCAAAGTCAGGGAGGAAGTGTTCGACGAAGTGATGCAGGGCCATCTGGGCTTCGGCGTGCGTCGCGGCAACGCGCCGCGTTCCGTCGATGCCAAAGGACGCCAGCCCCATCGCGTCCAGATCTCGCCGTACAGCGGCGTCGATGTCGTCCTCGGTCGGCGACCATCGCGCGGGCGGACGAACGCCCTTCGGTGGGCGCCCCCGGTTGTCGTGGTCGAAGTTCCACCGGCCCTCGGCGGGCTGGTCGCCGTCCATCAGGACGTCGAGCCGGCGACGCTGCCAGCGGTAGAAGCCCTCCATCACAAGGGAGGTACGGCTGCCCGCCCATTGGGCGAAGGCGTCCTCGGAGGTCAGGAAGAGGCCGGACTCCACAACGGCGACACCGGGAAACGCCCGGACCAACGCATCGGCCGTGAGCCCCGTCGGACGAAGAACCCGCACCTCGACCGCCCCGTGAGAGCGACGGTGTTCACGGACACCCGCTCGGAACGAATCGGCCTGCCTCAGGTCCACCTGCACACCGCGTTCGACCAGCTCGCTGGCGAAATGCCGCATCGCTGAAAGCACCAGGTGTGCCTTTTGCCGGTGCAGACCCGACCGCATCAGCGCGACGCGCGACTCGATGACGAGCACACGATCGGCGCCTGCGAGAACGGGGTTTTCGTGCGAGAGATGCTCGGCGAGCACCCAGGCGGTGTGGCCGCTCACGACGTCGGCTGGCAAGCCGGGCAGGCGAACATGTTGCGGGCGGCGAGGTCGTACTTGGCGACAGGTCCCGCGCAGCGCAGACAGGTCGCCCGCCGGTAGACGTAGTTGCGCTCTCCGCGTCGCATCTGGCTGCGCGGCGTGCCGACCTCGATCGGATCGGCCGTCACGATCCGCCCCGAACGGACGCCAGCCTGGAGCATCACGGTGACCGTCTCCCAAAGGAGGTCGAGCTGCTCCTGCGAGAGGGACCTACTCTCGGTCTCGGGCGCGATCCCGCAGACGAAGAGCGCCTCGGCCCGGAAGACATTGCCGGCGCCCGCGATCGCCGACTGGTCCATCAGCAGAGAACCGATAGCAACGCGGCTGCGGCGGGCTCGGGCGAAGAACTGCTCCGGGTCGGCGTCGGCGCGAAGTGGATCAGGTCCAAGCCGCGCGAGCAGTCGCTCGTGCGCCGCGCCGTCAATCAACTCGCAGGCGGTCGGCCCACGCAGGTCAAGCGTCGCATCAGGGGCGACGAGGCGAAGGCGAAGCGCACCGCGCGGCTCGGGCGGCGCCCCGCTAAAGATACGGAACTTGCCGAAGAGGCCGAGGTGTACATGCAGAAGCAGCCCACCCTCCCACCGATAGAAGAGGTGCTTCCCGTGCGCATCAATATCGACGAGGCTGCGCCCGTCAAGCTCCTTGGCACCGTCGGCGAACCGTCCCTGGGGTGAGCTGACAGCGAGGGGTGGGCCGACGAAGGCGCGGCGGTGATCCCTAGCCGCGCGGTGGATCGTGTGGCCTTCGGGCATGTGCCGAGACTACGCGCCGAGTTTCCCTTCGTGTGGGGAGACGAAGGCTCCGAGTGGGACCGGCGAAGCGGTGCGGGGGCCAGCGGGATGCGAAGATCAGCCCGCGGCATGAGGCCAGCGCTTCGCGGTCGGACGGACACTCTTCGGAAAAAGCAGCCAGATGAGCGTTGCGAACGGATGGGACCACGTCGGAGTGGTGGGCGCTGGGCTGATGGGCGCCGAGATCGCACTGCTCGCGGCCGGGCCGGGGCGCCGGGCACCCTCGTCGACATCGACGAGGGTGCGCTTTCCCGCGGTATCAAGCACGCCCGGCGCGCAGGGGCGCGCTTGGTAGAGCGCGGGCGTTGGAGCGAAGCCTTCACCGAGCGCCCTCAAACGGAGCAAGTCACAACGGGCGCAGGTGCTCGATCGTGACGTGGTGCTGCTCGGTCAACCGCTGGGCGATCAACGAGCGGTGGCAGGCCTCAGGGTCGCGCTCGACACAAAGCAGCGCTGCGATCCCACCGCTCGACAGGGCCGACACGATCGGCGTGAGGTCGGCGCGGTCGAGGATCTCGGTGGTGTAGCGGCGGGTGTACTCGGCAGCCAGCTCGCGGCGCGAGCGCTTGCCGACCCCGCGGCGGTCATCCTCGGCGTACTGGAGTTGGCGTAGTTCGGTGGTTGGGGCGAGCTCAGGATGGTGCTTGTAGGCGATCCGGGCATCGGCGAGGGCCGCTTGCAGCCGGCGCGAGTTCGCCCACGCGTACTCGGGTCCGCGGACACCGCGGCGCTGGCGTAGGTCGAGCAGCAGACGGACGTTTGCCTCCCGCAGTCGTTGCAGGAAGGACTCGCCGTCGAAGCCATAGACGCCGATTGTCACCATCCTGAGCATCGGAAATCCCCAACCTGCCTGTCAGGTCCGGGCGGCGACGGCTTCCACCTCGAACAGGATGTCGGGCATAGCCAGCCCGGCGACCCCGATGACTGTTTGCGTGGGAGGGTTGTCGCCGCAACTCCTCCCTACGGCCTGGCCGATTGCGCCGAGCTTGTCGAAGTCGAGGTTCACCACGTACGTCCTGAGCTGGACGACATGGCTGAGGTCGAGCCCGTGGGCGTCTAGGGCGACGCCCAGGTTGCGGAATGCTTGCTGTACCTGCTCGGTGAAGTCAGGTGAGACAATCGCGCCGTCCGTGTTCGATGCGTACTGACCCGAGACGAGCACCAGCTCCGTGCCAGCCGGGATGGTGGCGGTGTGGCTGTAGCCGAACGGGACCGGATTGTGCAGTCCGTCGGGATTGACGATGGTGTGTGACATAGGTGGGTCACCTTTCTTGTGTGATGGGCGTCGGCCGACTGCCGGACGCGTCGTCTGTGCTTGTCGTGAGCGCGAAGGCGAGCTGAGCGAGAACGACATCGCGATAGCCCGTGTCCTGTGGTACCAGGTGGCCGAGGACGACCGGGTAGAGCAGGCCGACGATGTTTGCCACGACGACCTCGACGATCGCGCTGGTGTCGAAGCGCGGGGTGAACGCGCCACTCTCAATGCCGCGCCGCACCGCACGAGTGAACGGTTCCCGGTACTGCTCCGCCCCTGCGGCGGCAAGTTCCCGCAACTCGCGGTCATGGGCCGCGGCGGTCCAGAACTCCATGAGAAACCGCCAGATGACGACGCTCGTGAAGAGACCTCGATCGACCATCGCAACCAACTGCTGCCACGGATCGTCGTCGAACCGTGCCGCAAACTCATTCATGTCAGCTACGGCGACGGACGTGGCATGCCTCATTGCCTCGATCAGCATGTCCTCGCGCGAACCGAAATAGCCCTGCAAGGTGCTTACCGCCACCCCTGACGCCTCAGATACGTCGACAAACCGGGTGCCGGCGTAGCCGCGGTCAGCGAGCACCGCGAACACCTGGTCGAGCACGAGCGCCCGTTTGGCACCGCCCGCGCGGCGAGTGCGACGAGAATCGAGATCACTCATTCCCGTACCGTATCAAGATACGGTACGGGAATGACGAGCGGCGGGAATCTACCTCCCTGCCGCCGCTCTCAAGCCCGGATCGGGGAATGGTCAGCTGAAGGTGGCGCGAAGCCGGTTGAGTGCTGCGGCTCGTTTGGGGTTCGCGCTGTCTTGCATGTCGACGATCTTCTCGTCTCGCAGCGTGAGGACGTGCGCCCAGTGGTGGCGCTTGTCGCGCTTGTCGGCCCAAGAGAAGGCAACAACGACGCGAGCGCCGTGCTGCTCAACAGCCTCGACGCGGCCGTCGCGGTCTCCGCGCATGCGCGCGACGTGGACCGTCTGTTCGAGAACCTCACGGGCCTCGTAGGGGCCGTGTCAGGACGGCCGCGGCAACCAGAACCGTGGAAGGCGTCGCCGCCCGCGCCACTCAAGCTGCGGGTCGAGCATCGCGACGAGCGGGTCGATTTCACCGACGACGAACGCCTCGTACGCGGAGCAGATCTGAGCGACGCTCATCGACCCAAAGCTACCAGGCGGGCCAGTTTCGAAGACCCGCTCGTCAAGCTCCGGTTGCCGGGTCGTCGGTGCGGTGGGTCGCGAGGTGGCGGGCGACGTCGTGGTGTTCGCCGTACTTGGCCCAGCTGAGCGGGGTGGCGTGGTGTTCGCTGTCAGGGATGCTGGGATCGGCACCGAGCTTGAGGAGCAGCTCGACCATGGCCAGGTCGCCGTTGCCGGCGGCCTCATGCAGGGCGGTCACCCGGCGCCGGACGTTGACGTCGAATCCAGCGTCCACCATCATCCGGACCGCGTCGAGTCGCCCGACCTCGGCGGCCCGGATGACGAGATCGGGTTCGTGTTCGATCAACCTGGGGAGGAGGGCTGGGTCGGTGGACACGAGCTGGCGCACTCCTGCCTGGTCGGCGGCCATGAGCGCGGCGCGCAGGGCGTGTGTCGGGTCGAGCGCGACGGGATCGGCGCCCGCTGCCACGAGTATCTGGGCGACCTCGGTGTTACCAGCGCGCAGAGCGACCGCGCAGGCGGTGCCGCCGGACCCGCGCGGCGCGGCGCGCATGTCTGGATCGACGCCGCTTGTGAGCATCAGGCGGACACGCTCGGGGAGGTTGCGCTCAGCGGCCCACTCGAGTTGGTCGCGCATCAGCTCGGCCGGGGAGGGGTGGTTGGCCGCGAAGCGCTGGTGCCAAGGGCCGCCCGAGCCCGTTCCCAGCCCGTACTCGAACAACAGGGCGAGGTGGCTGTCGTCGGGCAGGAACTGCCTGTTGTAGAGGGCTTGGCTGTCGTTTGGGTCTGCGCCCGCATCAAGCAGGAGCCGCGCGAAGGCGGTGCTGTGCTGGTGGCGAGGCTGGCGGATCGGCCCCTTCTCGCCCTCACCGAACGCACCGGTCAGGGCGGTGAACGGATACAGGCCATTCCAGAGGTACCCGGCGTTCGGGTCGGCGCCATGCGCCAGGAGCAGCCGGGCCACCTCCAGTGTCGAGTGGCCCGGGCGAGTGCTGTCAAGGCGCGAGTAGGCGGCATAGAGGAGTGGTTCCCAACCATGTGGCCCGCCCTGGCGTGCCGCTTGGGCGGGAGCTGTGGCGAGGAGTTCGGCGACCGCGGCCACCTCACCAACTGCAGCCATCGTGTGGATGCTGGCGGTCCCAATGCCCGGGTCGGCGTCGAGCATCGCGCGAGCGCGATCCCGGTGGGCCACGTCGTCGTTTCCGTAGGTAAGGCACGCAAGCCGCAAGAACGCATCGGCAACACCCTGCTCGTCGGGCGAGCCTCCGCCCGGGTCGCGGTGAGGGTGGCGGGTGTGCTCGGCCACCCGGGCCAGGTGCTCGCGAAGTGCCGACCAACTCGCCAAGCCATAGCGGCGCGCGATCACCAACTGCGCATCGGCCCGCGAGAACCGTGCCAACCCGCCCGCCTCCCGGGAGACCTGGCTCAGGCGCGGGTGGAACTCCGCGACGAGCGCCTGCGCCTCCTCAGTGCCGGCGCGCACGGCGCGCTGCAACGCCTTGGCCTGGTTTCTCAGGTGCTCAAGATCGGGATTCTCGGGAAGCTCACAGATCGCCATGACGGCCCCTTCCGATGCGCCTGGCGTCCGCATGCCGAGGACCGGAGAGGAAAGTGAACCGCCACCGATCAAGCCCCACAAGTGGGTGGGCTTCGCCCTTTCCGCGGACCGGAGGCACCCCGAGCGCCGTGGACGCACTTTATCTGATGGAGCCCTCAGTCCGGCGCGAATGACGCTCGCTGCCGTTCCGCCGCTTAGCCCTGGCGCGATGGCGGCCAGTTGTCAGCCGACAGGGCATGAACGCCCCAAGGCCGGTGAAGGATAAGTTTGGGAGGGTGGATGCTGTCTAAATCTCCGCCTGAAAGCCGGACGAGGAGGCGAGTTCCTTCCTTGTACGCACACGGCAACCTCGAGGTCTCGGTGCGGTGATGAACCACCCGCCGAGTCCCGTGAAGTCGCAGGATCACCACGCGTTGTGAATTCCGCTGCTAGGTGAACGGGTTTTCTACGCGGATGCCTTCGAATCGCCGGAAGTCGCCGTCGCGCGTGTAGATCGTGCTCACGCCATGCTCTCGCATCAGCGCAACGAGATGGCTGTCCGGGACGGCGTTTCCCCGAAGTCGCTTTGTTGGGCCGGAGCAAAGGACGTCCCAAAAACGTTCGCCTTCGCCGGGTGTACGTATGTTTGAGCGCGACACCAGTGCGGTTACGTTCGCGATTGCCTCGGCCGGCGGCAACGGCCGCGGGAGGATCGCGGGGTGGGTCACGATCCGGATGTAGCCCATCAGCGCCGGCCAACCGAGACAGGCCGAGGCGCCCGGTTGCGACTTTTAATCCCAAGGTCCTGGGTTCGAGCCCCAGACGGCCCACTGCCGGAGAATGGCTTCCTGAATGGGATCAGTTGCCCTTCTGGGGCCGTCTTTTGTCATCTCTAGAGGACAGGGTGGCAACAAAAGTGGCAACGGGGGTCTGACGGGGACCTCTTGGGTACCTGCCCGGGCGTCAGACTGCTCCGGAGTGAATGGCTTGCTGCCAAGGGGGTCGACTCCCATGGGCCGACTGGCGGGCGCGCGCAGACGGGGGAATCGCCGCTGAGCCTGGGACGCTTGATCCCAAGATCCTGGGTTCGAGCCCCAGACTGCCCACTGCCAGAGAATGGTTTCCTAACTGCGACTGACTGGCTCTCGTAGGAGTTCGACTTGCGGGGCCGGACACATCCGGGTCGGGTCAGGCTCCCGCTGGAACGATTGCGCGACCTAACCGCGCCTGTGCACCGTTAGGCGTGCCGGTCCACCTCGATCCAGTCGACGCCCTTCGGCCGCTCGTTCGCTCTTCCTGGACCGAGCAGTTGGTGAGCGATGAAGGCCGAATCGATCAGGGCGAGCTCCTCGTCAGTTGCCTCCATGTAGCGGCGGACCGCCGCGTCGTCGCGCACAACGGCCGCGGGCGGCGTCCGCCAGAGGAGGACGATGACGTCCTTCCCGAGCCCGTCGTCGAACCAGGTTGAATAGGCGACGACCTCCGCACCGTCGCTACTGAGACGTCGATTCAGGTTGGCAAGACCTGTCCGAAGGCCCGCGTGGAGCGCGGCGAGGGCGGACGCATCCCGCTTGTGGGGTGTGCGGCGTCCGCCCGGCCCGCCGTACAACTCATCAGCGTACGTCTGGTTTGGGATGGCGCTGCTCATGGGAGTACTCAAGCAGGCGACTTGCGTCGAGAGGCACACGCAATCGCGTCAACTGTGTGCCAGTTCAATATCGAACGGTCGCGCGATCAACTGGCGGAAACTGGGGTCGCGGTCAGGCGAAGAAGCGCTGGAGAGCCGCGGCTCCTTGATCGTTGGCACACGTCCTAACGCGACATCACGTCGACCTGGACACTGAGTTGGAGCCCGCCCAGGCTCGGTCAGTCGTGAGCGCAGGGACGTCAAGCCTGTGGGCGAGCGCCAGGCACGCCCGGTCGCCGAGGCTGAGACCAAGGTCGCGCGTCAGAGCGCGCCATCCGCCCGCTCGTTCTGCATCCTCCCGAAGGAAGGGCTCGATCACGAGGTCGGGATCTTCGATCGTCTCGGTCACCTGCGTGGCGGCGACGCCATGCTCGTTCAGCTTCGCGCAGACTTCAAAGAGGTTGACGGTGCTGAGAGCCGCCCCACGGGCGATCGCCTGCTCGACCAGGTCGGCACCGGGCTCGTCGCGGAGATACGCGAGCACGGCCGAGGGTCCGCAACTGCCCTGGCGGGGCGCGCCAGCGGCCTACCTCGCCTCAGGCGCCGCGGGATCACTCACCCCGCGTCAGCATCGCCGAACGACTGGTACCGGCGGGCCAGGCACTTCAATCCTCCCGCTGGACCGCCGACCGACCGGGGCCGCTCCCGGATCTTGCTGACAACCTTCACCGAGTAACGCCGAGGCCGAGTCGCCTGCGACGTTCCTCGACCGCGGCATCCTGGTGTGGGATTCGACGCGTGGCTCCGGCTACTACTATCGCCACCATGACGAGCGGTTCCGAGCCTGGGTACCGCCGTGGCCACGTCGCCGCGGCCCAACCGATCTCAATCGCCATCGAGGCCGTTCGTGGGGATGGCGCTTGGATTGAGGCTGCTGATGGGCGCCGGTACCTCGACCTTGCGGCGGGGATCGCGACGTGCAACCTCGGCCATAGCCACCCGGCGGTCATCGCGGCCGTGCGCGAGCAGATGGATCGGCTCATCCATCTGGGTGGAGTGTGCTCCCACGCGCCAATGCACGACCTCGCGGCGAGGCTCGCGGGGATCACTCCACCGGGGGTGGATCAGTTCCTGTTCTCGACGACGGGCTCTGAGGCAAATGAGGCCGCGCTTCGGCTCGCTCGGGCCGCGACGGGGCGAGCGGGTGTTGTCTGCTTTCGCGGGAGCTTTCACGGCCGCACTCAGGGGGCTCTTGCTGCGACCACGTCGAAGGCGGCGTTCCGGATGGGCGTCGGTGGCGGGAACGTTCATGTGGCGCCGTTCCCGCGGCCTGATGAGATGGAGATGTCTACCGAGGACGCTGCCGTCCATGCGCTCAAGGAACTTGATCAGCTCCATCGCCATCAGCTCGCCCCGCAGGAGACGGCCTGCTACCTCATCGAACCGGTCCAAGGCCACGGTGGATGTCATCCGGCCGGCCGGGACTTTCTCGCGGGCTTACGAGAACGAGCGGACGCGTACGGAGCGCTTCTTGTGTTCGACGAGATCCAAACCGGGTTTGGCCGGACCGGTGACTGGTTCGCCGCTCTCACCTACGGCGTTCGGCCAGACGTAATGACGATGGCCAAGGCGTTGGGGGCGGGTTTTCCGCTCTCGGCAATCGGCGCGGGCGAGGAGGTGATGTCGGCGATGGGTCCGGGGGATCACGGATCGACATTTGGCGGCAACCCCGTCTCGTGTGCCGCGGCGCTTGCGGGGATCAACGCGATGGAGGCTGAGGGCCTTCCTGCCCATGCCCGGGAGCTTGGATCCCGGGCCATGGACCGACTGCGGGCGCTCGCGGCGACCCGCCCGCAGCTGAGTGTTCGAGGCCTCGGACTGATGATCGGGATCGAGGTCTTCGATGCGAAGCGACGCACGCCGCGACCGGACTTGGCGGCCGCGATCCAGGCGGCCGCGCTCCGGGAGGGTGTGCTGGTGATCGCTTCTGGTCCTGAGGGCAACGTCATTCGCATCTTGCCGCCACTTGTGATCACCGACGCCGAGCTTGACCTGGGACTCGACGTCCTCGAGCGCGCGACCGTCGACACACTCGAAGCGGCTGCCTGAGAGCGGTTCCCCTACCCGTGGTCGAGCAGCTCGAGGTAGAGCGCGTGGGTTTCTGGGGACGGGTCCGCGGCTCGGGTCTGGCGCAGAATCGAGCGGCACGAGTGGAACTGGCGAAGAGCGAGGGCAGTGTCACCGACCCGCGCGTAGCAGCGCATAAGTCCCCTGTGCCACGCCTCCTCCTGCGGATCGACCTCGACCAGCTGGGCGAAATGCGGGAGAGCCTCCTGCGGCCGATCATCAGCGAAGAGCACCTCCGCTAGCCTCGCTCGAATGTCGCGGAGCGCATCCGCGCACTCGCGTCGTATTGACACCGCCCACTCGGCATCCGGCCACTCGGGAAACGGCGGTGCCGCGTACTCGGTCAGTGCCGACGCGAGGGCATCGATGGTCGCGCCCGGCTCGGACTGACCCGCCTCCCATCGCAGCAGGTCTCCGATGTCCCAGGTGTCGTGCGCGCCGAGCGCCAACCGGAGGTTGAGACCGTCGACCGAGACGCGATCCCCTCCAATCGCGTCGGTCACCGCTGCGACCGCGATGTGTAGGGCCTCATCGGCGGCGGTCGGCGCGAGCCCGGGCCACAACCAGCCGAACAGGCGATCCCGGTGGACCGGTGCGCGAGCCGCCACAAGCGCGGCCAGGAGTTCACGACCCAGATTGCCCCCCAGGTCGGCGTCGCTTAACGCGACGTCACCGAGGGTCGTCGCGAATCCACCAAGGCTCTTGACCCGGAGCGGTTGACCGGCGACGTCCGGGTCGGCGCGAGCGGGAGCGAATCCCGTGCGCGTTGAACCGTCAAACTCAGCGAGCATGGCGAGCGCACGCTGCTCGTAGACAGGCGTTGCCATGGCGCGAAACTCCGTGAGGGCGGCTTCGGCGTGAGCCTGCGCCGCTGTCCGGTCCCCGGACCGGGTCGCCAGACGGGAGAGGTCAAGCCGTGTGGCGGCCGCGTCGAACCTCGCGTCGATCTCCGCGAACTTGTGCAGCGCGTCGTTCATCCGAATTGCGGCCTCGCCAAGGTCGCCATCCGCCTCGGCGATGCGGCCCCGAGCGCGCTCCCCGACTGCCTTTGCCCATGGATACGCGACCCCGCGAATGACGTCGAGGCCGAGGTCAAGGGTACGACCCGCGTCGGCCCGGCGTCCCGACCAGAGATACGCCTCGGCCAACCAGATGCTCTGCCAACCCACAAGGCGTACATAGCCGATCTCGCGGGCGACGGCGATCACCTGCTCGAGATACGTGACGGCTTGCTCGTAGTCACCCGCCTCGCGACACGCGAAGCCGAGCCCCCAGGTGCTGTAGGCGCTGTTCAGCGGGTCCGGTGAACTCTGCAGGCTGCGCGTGCAGTGCAGGATCGCCTCGCTCGTGTTGCCGCGGGTTGCCTCCCACCACCCCATGTTCCACTCGCTGTAGCTCTGCAGCCGCGGATCCTGGCGATCGAGGCCGATCTGGTTCATGCGCCGGCCGCCGCGCAGCGCCTCCTCGAACTCGCCGCGGATGGCCTGACAGAACCCCTCCCAGGCCGAGGCATGGCCGAGCCACCACCACCACGCGTCTGACCCCTCAAGGAGCTCAACCGCCCTGCGTGCGTGCTCGACGCCCTGGGCGAAGCGGCCAAGCCAGAAGTCCTCGCGGGTGAGCACGTAGTAAGCACGCCCAGCGGTAAACGCATCGCCGAGGCGCTCGGCCTCCTCGATCGCCCTGTTCGCGTGTCGATCAGCCGCTTCGCTGTTTCCGAAATGCGTATGGAAGTAGGCGAGCAAGAACTCGTGCTCGGCAACAAGGTCTCGGTCTCTCGTGTCGGGTTCGGCCAACGGCGACACGAGTCGTTCGAGACCGTCGCGGAAACGACCCAAGAGGTGCAACGTGAAGGCGAGCCGGAACACGAGTTTTGGTGCCTGCCGGCGCAGGGCGGCATCGCCCGAGTCTTCGACGTGGCGAAGCGCGAGCTCGAGCATCTCGGCGGCGCTCTCGTTTGAGTAGACCTGCAGCGCACGGTCTGCGCCAAGCGCCAGGTACTTGACGGCGGCGGCGTGCTCGCCGGCACGGGAGAAGTGGTAGCCGAGCTGCCCGTAGACCTCCTCGGCGTGGTCCGTTCGAATCCGCTCGAGCGCCTCCCCGGCCGCTCGGTGGAGTTCCCGGCGCCTGGTCGCGAGGAGACCCGCGTACGCAACATCGTGTGTGAGGGCGTGGCGAAACAACAGCGTGGGCGGATCGCGACCCTGCTCCTCGAACAGGAACTCCCTTCGTCGCAACTCGTCCAGGAGCGCTTCGAGGTTGCCGTCGCCATCCCAGATCGCTGTGAGCAACGCACGCGGGAATTCGCGACCGAGGACGGATGCGGTTCGCAACAGGCTCAGTGCCGGAGCGTCGAGCTGGTTGATACGGGCCCCCAGGACGTCGTGCACGGTTGCCGGCACGGCGCCCGTCTCGACCGCGCCGCCAGCCAAGCCGTATCCAAGCTCCTCAAGGAAAAACGGATTGCCGTCAGCCCGCACAACGACGGCATCGAGGAGTTCGTCCGCGATCGCCCGCTCGCCAACAATCGATCCAACCAGGTCGCGGCTGGCGGCGGCATTCAGTGGCGGCAGGGCAAGCTGGGTCGCGTAGGACGCGTCCACCCACGGTGCCCGGTACCCAGGTCGATAGGTGCACAGCAGGAGCGCCCGCCGGCCAGGAAGACTCTCTACAAGACGGGCGATGACGTCCTGGCTGACCGGGTCCGCCCAGTGGAGATCTTCGATGAGGAAGATCGTCGGCGCCTCGGCGGCCTCTGCGACAAAGAGCGCCACGAGGCTCTCGAACGTACCCTCCCGGATCGCCTCCGGCGAGCGGCCCCGCAAGACGTCGTCGCCGTCACGTGAGCCGAGGACGTTTGCGAGGTAGGCCGCGTGGTCGGTTGATTCGAGACCAAGACCCGCCAAGCGCCGACGCACCGAGGCAATGACGCCCCCACCCCGCTCAGACGACATCGCCGCAATCTGAGCACGAAGAAGACCAGCGATCGGCACGAACGGTATCCCGCTCGTGTACGAAAGACAGCGCCCTTCCCTCACCCGAACGCCCCGAGCGCCGTTTGCGAGGAACTCCGCGACGAGCCTCGACTTGCCCATTCCCGCGTCGGCGGCGAGGCCGATGACCTGACCACGTCCCGACTGCGCCTCCTCAAGCAATTCCCCAAGCGCCGTCAGGTGCCGCTCCCGACCGACGAATCGCGTGACACGGCGGTCGGGCCGGTCGAGGCGCGAAACCCGCTGGCCTTCACCCTCCACGATGAACGCCGACAACAGGAGCTTGCCGGTCCGTTGATCGGGCTCCACGGCTCGGCAGGCGATGTATCCGGCGACGGCCTCCTCCGTGGCCGCGTCGATGAGGATCTCACCGGCGGCCGCCAGCGACGCGAGCTGGTCTGCATCGTCTGCGGGACGTCCGACAACCGACAAGACCCGACCCGCCGTCAAGGTAACGACCGCCTCACCCGTCGAAACCCCGAAGCGAGCGACAACCGGAAGGCCAGCCTGCCCAGACGATCCTGCGCTGAGGGCCTCTCTCAGCGCCAGGGCGGCTAAGGCGGCCCGTCGCGCGTGGTCCTCGTGAGCGGCAGGGACGCCAAACAGCGCGAGGAAGCCGGCGCTCGACTGCTCCACGATCACGCCGTCGAAGCGGCTTAACTCGGAGCGGGCGAGATCGAGAAACCGCGAGGCGCCCTCGTGGGCCTCCTCGTCGGAGCTGCTTCCGGTGGTCAGCGTCGAGCGACACCTGAGCGCGCTGAGCAAGCGGCGCTCACCATTGTCCCCGCGATTGGGACGGAGCTGAGCCCCGCACCCGTGGCAGAACCGCTGGTCGGCGGCGACCAGGATCGCGCAGTCCGGACATCTCGGCTCTTCCAAGCGACTTGTCGACACGGTCCATCAAGAATATGGGCAAACCCCGGCGTCCATGCAACGAGACCGGACAGCTCGCCGCTCAGCCCCTACCGCCGCGGCAAGTCAGACGCCGAGTTTGGCTCCGACGGGCACTTCGACGCAACTGCCGTCCTCGACGACGATCCGACGAGTGATCCGAATCCGTTCCAGCATGCGGCGGTCGTGGCTCACCAGAATGAGGGTGCCGTCGTAGTCGTCGAGGGCCTCTTCGAGCTGCTCAATGGCCTCGAGATCGAGGTGGTTCGTGGGCTCGTCGAGCACCAGAACGCTCGCCTCACGAGCGGCGAGGATGGCAAGGAGCGCCCGGGTGCGCTCACCCGGCGAGAGATCCTCGGCCCGGCGCTCGACGCGGTCGGCGTCGAGGCTGAACTTCGCAAGCAGCGTCCGCGACTCCTCGGCACGCAAACCTGAACGCTCGACCACCGCCTCCAACAGGCTCGGCGCGCCGAAGAGCGCGGTTCGTTCTTGCTCAACCTCTCCGACGACCACCGAGGGACCAAGCCGCGCAGCACCGGCCGCAAGCGGAATCCAGCCAAAGAGCGCCCCGATGAGCGTGCTCTTGCCGCCTCCGTTTGGCCCCGCCACAACCACCCGGTCCCCGCTTCGGATGTCGAGGTCAACCGGCCCGAGACGGAAGGTGCCCCGCTCCACGACGGCCTGCTCCAACACCGCCACCACACCGCTTCCGGGGCGGGACGGAAAGCTCAGTTGGAGACGCCACCCCTCCCAGGGCTTCTCCACCACGTCGAGACGCTCGATGGCTCGTTCGCTCGTACGAACCTTTGATGCCTGCTTCTCGGACCTTTCGGAGCGCATCGTGCTGCTGATCTTGTCGGGATCTTTCGGACGGCGCTTCTCGCGCTTCACACCCTCTTCCGACCACGCCCGCTGGCGCCGGATGCGACTCTCGAGGCGCCCCTTCTCGCTCGCGTAGCGCCCGTGGGCTTCGTACTGGCGCTCACGTGCCTGCTCGCGCTGCGCAACGTAGTCGGTCCACCCTCCGGCCCACTCACGCACCTCATGTGATGGCTCGACCACCTCCACGACCCGCCGAACGCATCGGTCAAGGAACGCCCGATCGTGCGAGACGGTCACCACCGCACCGCGGTGGGCGTCGACGATCTGCTCAAGCACATCGAGCCCCGCGAAGTCCAAGTCGTTTGTCGGCTCGTCAAGCAGGAGGACGTCGAGACGCGCAAGCCCGAGCACGGCCAGACCCACGCGGGCGGCCTGTCCCCCGGAGAGCGCACCCATCCGCACATCGAGGCGATCCGCCGAGAGGCCAACCTCCGCCAGCGCAGCGCCAGACCGCGCGGCCAGGTCGTCTCCACCGAGGGCGAGGAACGCGTCGAGTGCGTCGGAGTAGTCGTCCACCCGGCTGGGATCCGCGGCGAGCACGGCAGTCAGCTCGTCAAGCCGCGCCTCCGCAGCCGCGACGCCGGTCCGCCGCGCCAGGTGCTCGGCCACAGTCTCGTGCTCAGCGGGCCGGCCGCGCTGGTCGAGGAGCCCAACCCGCAGTGTCGGCGGTGCTCGCAGCACGCGCCCCACGTCGGGAAGCTCCAGGCCTGCCATCACCCTCAGGAGGGTTGACTTACCGATCCCGTTTGGCCCGACGACACCGATCCGCGCATCGTCGGGGACGATCAGCGCAACGTCGCTCAGGACCGTGCGAGGACCATAGGCTTTGGAGACAGCGTCGAGCGAGAGCATCCGCGGGAGCGTCGCAGATCGCGTCGGCGAGCAAGGTCGTCCCGAGACTCACGAGGGACCGCTCCCGTTCCGAGCGTTCACAACGACAAGAGGCCGCCGCCGGTGTGGCGAAGGCCTTTGTCGTCCTGAGGTGTGCGAATGGTTAGAGGTACGTGTGGCCGTTGGCCGGGTCCCAGGTGACGCCCTTGATGGTGGCGGGGCCGCTCCAGGTGACGCCCTTGATTGCGTGGTTCATTTCGTGCTCCTTCGTTGTCGAGAGGGGTGTGGGTTAGAGGGACTTGTGGCCGTTGGCCGGGTCCCAGGTGACGCCCTTGATCGTGGTGGGGCCGCTCCAGGTGACGCCCTTGATTGCGTGGTTCATTTCGTGCTCCTTGATGTGTAAGTGAGTGGCGCTGGACTTCATGGGTGGAACGCTAAGGGCACCGGATGTTGCCTTCATGGTCAGAATTGACCATTCGATTGACCACTACCCTGATGTCCATCCCAGCGATGACCACATGCCCCGAAGGCGGCGCGACGGTCGGCAATTCACCAATCCCTGAAGGGTCAACAGGCCGCCGAAACGATCCACGGCGCACGTCACGTCGGGAGGTGACGTCCGACGCGAGCGCCGAGCTCAGGAATGGGTGGTCAGGGGGACCGCAGGCACAATGCGCGTCACCGTGACGGCCGACTCATTGTGTTTGCGGCAACTGATCCAACGCCCGCGATCCGTACCTCGCGACCTGAGACGGCCATTGCCGCGGCGCTACGCTGCGGCAATGGCGACGCCCGAGGAGTTCCTGGAAGTCGGTGAACGGACCGTGCGGGTGAGTAACCCCGACAAGCCGTACTTCCCCGACGTGGGCCTCACAAAGATTGACGTCGTCCGGTACTACCTCTCGGTCGGCGAGGGAATCATGCGCGCCCTCCGCGATCGGCCGACGACGCTCGAACGCTGGCCGGGTGGAGTCCGCGAAGGGGTGACGATGTCGACGCGTGCCGACCATCGCGGAGACGCCTTCTACCAAAAACGGATCCCGGCGGGCGCGCCCGACTACGTCCGCACCGCGCGAATCACGTTTCCCTCCGGACGTCGCGCAGACGAGATCGCGCCCCACGAACTCGCGGTGATTGCCTGGGCGGCGAACCTCGGCACGATCACCTTCCACCCTTGGCCGGTGCGCTCCGACGACGTCGACCATCCCGACGAACTCCGCCTCGACCTCGACCCGCAGCCTGGCCGGGACTTCGCCGACGCCGTCGTGGTTGCCGAAGCCCTTCGAGGGCTGCTCGACGAGCTCGGGTGGCAGGCCTGGCCAAAGACCTCCGGTGGCCGGGGAATCCACGTCTACGTGCGCATCGAGCCGCGCTGGAGCTTCACCGACGTTCGCCACGCGGCCATCGCCATCGGACGGGAGCTTGAGCGCCGCCTCCCCGGCCTTGTGACCACCAAATGGTGGAAGGAGGAGCGCGGCGAGACGATCTTCGTCGACTACAACCAGAACGCCCGTGACCGGACCATCGCGAGCGCCTACTCGATCCGCCCCCGGCCACACGCGCCGGTTTCGGCCCCGGTCACCTGGGACGAGTTAGCCGATGTTGACCCGTCCCAGTTCACCGTCAAGACGATGCCCGAGCGGTTCCGCACGCTCGGAGACCTGCACGCCGCGATCGATGACCAGGCGCACGACCTCACGCCGGTGCTCGAGTGGTACGAGCGCGACGAGCGCGACAAGGGCCTTGGCGACATGCCGTACCCGCCCGACTACCCGAAAATGCCCGGCGAGCCCAAGCGCGTCCAGCCATCGCGCGACCGGGACCGCCCGCAGCCCTAGAGATCGCCCGCCGTGAAAACCTCCGCGAGGTCGTAGCGCAGCGGGCGCTCGAGCTGGTCGTACGCGCAGCTCTCTGGGTCGCGATCGGTCCGCCAGCGCCGAAACTGCGCCGTGTGACGAAAACGGGTGCCCTCCATCGCGTCGTAGCCGACCTCGCAAACCAGCTCGGGGCGAAGCAGTTCGAAGGACAGATCCTTCTTCGCATTCCAGCGTGAGACCGCCCCCGGTAGTCGCCCCTCGGCGTGGGCGCTCGGCTCGTTCCAGGCCGCCCAGGGGTGGCCCTCGGGCGCCGTGCGGTACGGCTCCAGCTCGGCGACAAGCTCCTGACGACGGGCCATCGTGAACGAGGCCGCGACGCCGACGTGCTGCAGCCGACCGGCGTCGTCGTAGAGGCCGAGCACCAGTGAGCCGACGACCGGGCCCGACTTGTGCCATCGAAAGCCCGCCACCACGCAGTCGGCCGTCCGGGCGTGCTTGACCTTCGTCATCGCGCGGACGTTCGGCTGGTACACACCGGAGAGGGGTTTGGCGACGACGCCGTCGAGCCCTGCCCCTTCGAACCGGTCGAACCAGTCGCGGGCGACATCGACGTCGCGAGTCGCGGCCGTCAGGTAGACGGGACCGCGTGCGCCAACAAGTTCCCGCTCGAGCAGAGCCCGTCGCTCGACGAAGGGAACCTCAAGCAGCGACTGGTCGCCGAGGGCGAGAATGTCAAACGCGATGAACGAGGCCGGTATCTCCGCGGCGAGCCTGCGCACCCGTGACTCGGCGGGGTGGATCCGCTGCTGGAGGGCCTCGAAATGGAGCCGACCCTCACCCGCGACGACGATCTCGCCATCCACGACGCAGCTCTCGGGCAGCTGGCGTCGCACCGCCTCAACGAGCTCAGGGAAGTACCGCGTGAGCGGCCGCTCGTTTCGGCTCCCGAGCTCAACCTCATCGCCGTCGCGGAACACGATCGCGCGGAAGCCGTCCCACTTCGGCTCGTAGAGGAAATCACCCTCGGGCACGACCGCCGCGACCTTTGCGAGCATCGGTGCGAGGGGTGGCATGACCGGCAAGTTCATACCGGCAGTCAACCATTCCCGGGCGGTAGCCTCACGACGTGGCGATCGGGATTCGACAGCTCGGGCCGAACGACGAAGCCGTGCTCGCGACCATCGCGCCTGAGGCACCGGATTTCGACCTGGCCGGCCGCAGCGAGCCCGACAAGCCCCTCGGCTCCGAAGCGGCGGCCGAGTACCTCAGTGATCCCGCGGTGCTTCATTGGGTCGCCGAGGACAACGACCGAGTCGTCGGTGAGCTTCTCTGCCATGTGTTGCGCCTCCCGTTCGGCGAAGGACGGGAGCTCTTCCTCTACTCGATCGGCGTCCGCGAGAGCTACCGCCGCCGTGGTGTCGGCGCAGCGCTCCTGCGTGAGATGTTCGCCTGGATGGAGCGCCGAGCGGTGTCGCTTGTCTGGGTGCTCGCCGATAATCAGGGCGCCGAGGACTTCTACGCCGCGCAGGGGTTTATGCGTGGCGGCCCGAATGATCAGGGCGTCCTGATGCTGATCGACCGCGCGTCGTCGAGCTGACGCACCCGTCGACGAGCGTTGTCTGCGGTCCCCCCCCGGAACCCGCGGGCATCCGCCAACGCGAAAAGGTCATTGGTCAAACGGCGCGCGCTCTCGCCACGGGCACCGCTCGCGCGAACCACGTCGGCAACGAGCGCGTGCTCGGGGCCGACTCAGGGGCCTGGGTGCAGATCGAGAAGCTCACCCCGAAGGAGCCACCCGTCAAGGTCACCACCGCCCTCGCTCAGGAACTCCGCCGCGACGCACCGGTCATCTGAGGGGTTCCACATCACATACGAGCCGTACGGGCGGACGAGGTCGACTGCGCCAAGAAGCGCAAGCCGCGGATTGGTCAGTTCCTGAATGATGTCCTCAGCGGGAACGCCGAGGCGCCCCGCGATGCGCTCGGCGACATCGCGCAACGATGGCCCCGGCCGGTGCACATGAAACGCGGACACGGTCGCGTCGAGGACCGCCTTGAGCATCGGGACCGGGTGGACCGGCGCCTGTGCGGTTTGAAGTGTCAGCCGAACGCCGAAGGGTCCCTCAAACGGCGTCGCCTCGACCAGCACCTGGGCGTCGCCTTGTCGAATGGCGAGCCACAGTTCGGCGGGCCCTGCCGGGGGGCGTGGGCCCAGACCAGCGATCTCGAATCGCCCCAGGACCTCGCCGCGATCCCAATGCCGCCACCCCTCGTCGGTGGGGGTCGGCTCGTAGCGGTGATAGTGATCGAGGCCGGTCCGGTCCCCGGGGGGCGCAGGAGGACGCTCAAACGCGCGCTCGAACCGGATGCCTGATTCCGCGGCGGCCCACTTTCGAGCGCCGACGTTGTAGACGAGGATGTTTTCGACATCAAACCGCGAACGATCCTCAGAACGGTAGATGGCTCCGAGGATCATGCCGTCGCGCCTCTTGATCGCACTCAGCGCGTCCTGGAGCGCTGAACGCATCTCCCGAAACGCAGGCTCCTTCGACTCGAACGGCAGCCGCCGCCGGGACCAGAACTCAACCTGCGGGTTGCCGTCGGATGGCCCAACAAGCTCGAATCCCTTGGACCCGTCTCCGCCTGTGCCCTTCGCGCTGGCAGCCTGTCGCGGCGACCGTTTGATCAGGCGGCCTTCCCTGCCGTCGTGGCCTCGGGGACCTCGACCAGTCGGCCGCTCTTGACGTCGTACACGTATCCGTAGACCGGGATGCGAGCTGGCACGAGCGGGTGCTGGCGAATGCGGCGAACATCCTCGACAACGCTCTGCTCGCGATCGGCGATGGTGAGCCAGTCGATGTAGCGCGCCTCGGTGGAGCCCAGGCCGGTGCCGACGTCGTGGAAGCCCTCGGCACCAAGCGCCGCGGTCTCCAGGCTGTTTCCGAGGAGGCCCCGCATCACGTCGTCGGTGAAGAACTCCATCCCGCAGTCGGTGTGGTGGATCACAAACCACTCCTTCGTGCCGAGCAGCTTGTACGAGATCACGAGCGAACGGATCGCATCGTCGCTTGCCCGACCACCGGCGTTTCGGATGACGTGCGCGTCGCCCTCCGCAAGACCCGCGTACTTCGCGGGGTCAAGGCGGGCGTCCATGCAGGTGAGGATCGCAAACCCTCGAGCGGGTGGCAGGGCCAAGTTGGCACGGTCCCCAAAGGCCGCGGCGTACGCATTGTTCGCATCGAGGACCTCACTACGCACCGACATTTCAATCCCCTGGCTAGCTCAAGTCGTCGCATTCAGCCTACTGCCAGGCGTCGGGAGACGCGACGTAAGCCCCGTGCCCGCGTCGCGGGCGCTCCAATCTTGGTCAGGACACGCCTACGGTGAGGAAGACGACGCGCTCGTTCCAGTCGGTCGGCACTCTCAAGAGAGCTGTGAGTCTCTTTACGATCTCGCCGATCTGACGGTGAGCCTGGCCCGCCACCAAGACGCAGCCCGAATGGCTTCTGCCCGCCCCCGCCCATTCTTGAAGCAGCGGCGCGAAGTCACGGATGTTGAACGTGACGAGAATGCGACCCTCATTCGCCGCGAGGGCGAGGACGTCCGGGTCGGCCAGCCCTTCGAGGTCGATGTGTTCATCGAGCGCACGGACGTCGTGCCCGGCGCGCCTGAGCGCACGCCCGACGCGCTTGCCAGAGACGTGCGCGTCGAGCAGTACCCGGGCGCCTACGACTGCACCTCAAATGTTGGGTACCGCTCACGAAGATCCTCAAGTGGAATCCGATTCTCCGCGACCTGCTCGCCGACCTCATGGGGATACGCGGCCGCATACAACGCTGCCAGACGCGCGTGCCGATCCGCGAGATCGCTCTCCGCGACGAGCGCCTCAACGGAGCCTGCGTCCTGGGTCGCCTGAGCGATCTCCCAGACGTCGAGACCCGAACCGATCACCCAGGCCCGGCGCGCCCAGTCGGTGCCGCGAAAGGCAATCCCCGGAAAAAGCCGGCAGCGCATCGCCTCCTCGGCGAGCCCCTCGATCACGGTTCCCGTCGGCCGGCGCGTCCGCCTGCCCTCAGCCTCGGCGTACCGAGCAAGCACCGGCGAGAGCCTCATGCTGAACGGGACCGTCTTCGAGGGCGCCGCCATGTCACCAACGTAGCACGATGATGACGAACCGGGCTCGGCATTCGGGTATCCAACCATGCCGGCCTCTGGATTGACAGACGAACTCTGTGCCAAGAGTGTGTCGATTCGACCGGGTTGCAGACACCCGAGTTGGTGTACCCGGCGAGCCATCGTTAGTAGGGTCGAACTCGTGAGAATCAACGGACTGACGGTCTGAGTATGTCTCCGTTCGGTGATCGAGCCGCCATCGTGGCGAACACGGTGAGCGACCCGTCGACCGAGCTGATCGGTCGCGAGCACGAGCTGGGAAGCGTCCGTCAGTGGCTCGGGGACTCCGAGGAGTCTGTGCTGCTGATCGAGGGCGGCGCAGGCATCGGAAAAACCACGATCGTGCGATGGGTCGCGGCTCATGCCGCAGCCAATGGCTTCCGCGTGATTCAAAGCGCACCCGCCCGAGCTGAGTCGCATCTCGCGTTTGCGACCCTGGCCGATCTCCTCACACCCATCCTCGGCCGGACCCTCCCAGACCTGCCGGTTGCGCGACGACGCGCACTCGAAGGGGCGCTTCTCCTCGGAGACGAGGTCGGCGGCCAGGTCGACGAGCGGGCGGTGGCCTTCGCCACACTCGGGGCGCTCCTCATCGTGGCCAACGAGCGCCCTCTGCTCCTCGCGGTCGACGATTGCCACTGGATCGACCCCTCCTCTGCGATCGTGTTGGCGTATGTCGCTCGCCGGATCGGGCCGGCAGATGGATTCCGGCTCCTCTTGACACGGCGTCCAGCGCAGAGCCGCGCCGACTGGCTCTCGTCAATGGACCAGGAACGCATGAAGCGGATTCGCGCCGGACCCATGAGCCTCGGAGCCGTCCACCGGATCATCCGCACCGCCATCGGCCACTCGCTCCCGCGGCCGTCGGTCACTCGCGTGCACCAGGCGTCAGGTGGCAATCCGTTCTTCGCAATCGAGATGGCCCGTGCCTTGGACGCGGCCGGCGGCTCGCTCCAGAAAGCCGCAGCGCTTTGGGGCGAGGAGGCGCTCCTTCGCCGGCGCCTCGACCCGCTCCCAACGGGCACTCGACGGGCGCTCATCGTCGCGGCGTCGACCAATGCACCCAGCCTCGAGACGATCGCCGCCGTGTTTGATGGTGACCCGGGCGACCATCTCACCCCGGCCGTCGCGGCAGGGATCGTCACGATCGCCGAAGGTCGGGTCGCCTTCACCCATCCCCTGATCGCCCAAGCGGTTGTCGACGCCGTTCCGCCGGCCGAGCTACGCCAGATCCACGCCGTGCTCGCCGGGCAGAAGAACAGCGTCGAGGAGCGCGCCTTCCATCTCGCGCGGGCCACCGAGACGCCAGGCGAGGCCGAAGCCTCAGCCCTTGAGGAGGGTGGCCGGAGCGCAGAGGCACGCGGCGCGTCCGCGGCCGCCGCGGACCTCTTCGCCCTGGCGGCCGAGCTGACTCCTCCGAGGCTGCCCGCTCGACGGGACCGGCGCATGCTCGCCGCTGGGAGAGCGGCCTTCCGGGCAGGTGACAGCAAGCGCGCCAAGGCGACCCTCGAGCAGGTCGCCGCGACGACCACGTCCCTGCGCCACGAGGCGCGGTGGCAACTCGGTGTCGTCCTCGACGAGACCGCCGGCGGCGACGCGGGGCTCGCACATTTCGAGCAGGCACTGGAGACGAACGATCCCGTCCTCAGCGCGGCGGTCCATCGACATTTTGCCCAGACGCTCCTGCACACCGGCCACCCTGACCGAGCGGTGACCCATGCCGACGCCGCGGTCGCCGCCGGCCAAGCGGCCGGGGACGAGCGCACGCTCTCATACGGGCTCGCGATCCAGGCCCATGTGCGCTTCTGTGTCGGCCATGCCGGCTGGCGTGAGCCACTCGACGAGGGCCTTCGTCTCGAGCGCAGGGACGAGTCAGACGAGGTGGAGCTCAGCGCGAGCGCTGTCGCTGCCGACCTTGCCCGACTGTCGCTCGACCTCGAAGAGGCCCACGAGCGCTACGAACGGCTCCTGCGCGTCGCCGCCGACCAGGGCGATGTTCGAAGCGAAGCCTGGGCGCGCTTCGGCCTCGCGCTCGTCGACCTGCAACTGGTTCGTCTCGGCAGCGCCGAGCGGCACTCGCACGCGCTCTCAGACCTGACGGACCAGACAGACCTGATGTACCTGCAGGCGTTCCGCTGCGCGGCGCAGCATGCGGCGCTCAGCGGCGACGTCGAACGCGCCCGGGAGGTGGCGGGCATCGGTCTTTACGAAGCCGAGTTGCGCGGTGAGCCCCTCAGCCTGCGGCGCTTCCTGGGTCTTCTCGGAGCGCTTGAGCTGTCGCTTGGCGACCCGGCCGCAGCCGTGCCGATGCTTGCCCGGGCCCGCACCGTCGCGACGGCCGTCGGCATTCGCGACCCCGGGATGTTGTGGTCGCTCGTCGACGAAGTCGAAGCCCTGGCGAGCGTCGGAGACCTCCCCGCAGCGAGGGAGGTTCTTGAGCAGTTCACCGCGGCCGCGACGGGAGTGGACCGTGCATGGATCACGCCAACGCTCGATCGCCTCGGAGGCGTCCTGGCGGCCGCCGAAGGCGATCTCGCCACGGCGACTCAGCTCCTCAAGGCCGCCGTCGACGACGAGGACTCGGTCCCACTGCCGCTTGAGCGC
>JANMDN010000025.1:0-29216 GCA_031376285.1 Actinomycetes bacterium | reverse complement strand
GCCCTGATATGGGGAGTCGTTTGTCAAGAGGGTACTCGTGAACAACCGCTTTTGCGGGGGTTTCGTGCTCGTGAGTGCGGGTCTGGTGAGCGCGCCGGGCAGTTGGTGCGACGCGCGGTCAGGCTGATATGCGCGGGTTGGTTACCGCATGACCGTGTAGGCGTCGGGAGCGATCCGCTGGTCTAACAACGAGCGTCGCCCCTTGGCAGGGCTGCTCATAGGGCAGTCGCGGGTTACTCCTCGCGCGACCCGACGCGCTCACCACACTCGCCAAGATTGTTGTGTTCCTCCCGTGGTCAGGTGTCCATGATCGCAAGGCTCCAGCACCACCCGGCAAGCTCTCGGGCGACAGCGACGGCGCTTATGGTGGTGCGCTTGTCGCGGGAGTCGAGGTTCTGCCAGCGGCGGTGAAGACGACGATTGCCTTCCTCGGCTCGTTCTCGAACGTGGGCTGGTTGTGTCTCTCGGCGGCGCAACAGTTCACGGCTTAGCCGGTAAGGCCGTCGGTGCTGCCAGGCCGCCTCAACAAGAAGCCGGCGAGCATGACCGTTGCCGGTCTTTGTGATGGACCCTTGGCGGCGTCTGCTCCCTGATGAGTTCTCCGACGGCACAAGCCCGAGGTAGGACCCGATCGTGTTGCCCGTGAAGCGTTCCCAGTCACCGATCTCCACAGCCAGTCCCAGCGCAGTGAGCGTCCCGATCCCGCGCAGGCACATCAGACGGCCAACGACTCCGATCCACTCCGGCTCGAGTGCGAACTCCATGATCGCGGCGTCAAGGCGATCACGCCGCGCCCCGACCGAGATCACCGCACCGTAGGCATCATCGAACGCAATCGCGGTACCCCGGTGAGGAAACGAAAGCGAACGCAGCCAAACCTCATGCGCGCCAGTCCAAGCACCCGCCTCATAGACCAGTCCCTGGCGCAGCAGCAACTTCGACAAGCGGTGCCGAGCGCGCATCAGGTCACCACGGGCATCCTCACGAGCGCGGACCACATCCCGCGCTGCTTCCTCCGCTTCGGTTGGAACCCTGACCTGGACAAGCTCCCCCAAGCGCAGCAGCCGCGCAAGGCGGATCGCGTCACGCCGGTCAGTCTTGACCCGATCCCCCGACGGCCGCTTAAGCTTGCTCGGCGCCGCGACCACACACCCGATCCCGGCCCGGTCAAACGCGCGCGCCAGACCAAACCCGGTCGGGCCAGCCTCGTAGGCCACCCGAATCGGCCCCGCAAGACCCGCCACCCACTTCACCAGCTGATCCGTCCCGGCCGGCAGCCGCTCCGTGCGAACCTCCCCGGTGACAGCGTCAAGAACTCCAGCGACCGCCGACCGCGCGTGCACATCAAGACCGACAAACGTACGATCAAACATCCGGCGCCTCCCGTAATTGCGGCTCTACCACCGCGATCTTCGATCACAGTGGCAACCCGCGCCAACTTACGAGCGAGGCGCCGGGCAACCCATACGGTCTACCCTGGGCCCGGCGGATCCCGGCTGGCTGTCCGCACAAAGTCATGCGCATGTCGCCCATGGTTGGCCGTTGCCGATGGAGTCAACGTGCTGCTGGGTGAGGCCGTCGATCACAGTCCAGTGGTACTTGTTGACGAAGCACTCGTAGATCCCACCGTTTTGGATCCAGTGGGGCACGCCGTTCCCGTCGGCGGCGTAGGTGGTTCCGGTGGCGGAGACGCGGATGACCTTGCCGACGACGTCGCCGAAGTTGAGGCATCTTGGTTGCCATGGTGCGGAGGCGGCGCCGATGGAGTTGACCTGTTCTTGGGTGAGGCCATCGATGAGGCCATACCCGTAGCGGTTGATCATGCAGCCGTAGGTCCAGCCGTCGGGAATCCAGCGGATGGTTCCGGTGTCATCGACGGCGTACGTCGTTCCGGTGTCTGCCGCACGCAGGGTTCGGTGCTTGACGGCGTTGCGGTCGAGGCATCGTCCTTGCCACGGTTGGCCGTTTCCGATCGAGTCGACGTGCTGTTGGACGATCCCGTCCTGGACAACTGCGACACCTCTGGAGGTGAGGCACCCATAGGTGTAGGCGTCCGGGATCCAGTGCGGGGCTCCTGCCCCGTCGACCATGTATGAGGCTCCGGTCGCGGGGACCCGGACGATCTTGTTCTTGACGGCGTTCGGATCGAGGCACCGTCCTTGCCACGGCTGGCCGTTGCCGATCGAGTCAACGTGTTCTTGCGTGATCGCGTCTTGGACGACGGGGATGCCCCTAGCGGTCAGGCATCCGTAGGTCCACGCGTCGGGGATCCAGTGCGGGGCTCCCGCTGCGTCGACCATGTACGAGGTTCCTGTCGCCGGGACACGCACGATCTTGTTCTTCACCGCGCCCGGGTCAAGGCAACGTCCCTGCCAGGGCTGGCCGTTGCCGATCGAGTCGACGTGCTGCTGAACGATGCCGTCCTGTACGACGGGGACGCCTTTCGCCGTGAGGCACCCATAGGTCCACGCGTCGGGGATCCAGTGCGGAGCGCCAGCGGCGTCGACCATGTAGGCGGTTCCGGTCGCGGGCACGCGGATGATCTTGTTCTTGACGGCGTTCGGGTCGAGGCAGCGTCCCTGCCAAGGTTGGCCGTTGCCGATCGAGTCGACGTGCTGCTGCACGATCCCGTCTTGGACTACCGCGGTGCCCCGGGCGGTTAGGCACCCGTATGTCCAGGCATCGGGAATCCAGTGCGGTACACCGGCACCATCGACCATGTATGAGGTCCCAGTGGTCGGGACTCGCACGATCTTGTTCTTGACCCGTGCTGGGTCGAGGCATCGGCCTTGCCATGGCCCGTCGGGGAAGCGGTTCGCGTTGTCTTGGGAGAGTCCGTCGAGGACGGCTGTGCCGCGGGCGGTGAGGCACAGGTAGGTCTCGCTATCGGGGATCCAGTGGCGTACGAGGGCGGAGTCGACAAACCATGTCGTTCCGGTCGCTGAGACCCGGATGATCTTGCCGCTGGCTGCGCCGGTCGCGAAGGTCGTGACCTGACCTCCGGTGGTTGTTACGGTCGTTGTGCCGGTCGGGCCTGGTTTGGTGGAGGTTCGGGTGAGGAAGTCTCGGGCGGCAGCCGTGCCCCATGAGCGGCCGTCGTAGCACGCGGCGTCGCCGGGCTGGTGCGTGCAGGTGTGGGTCTTGACGCCGATGTTGAGGACCCAGAGCGGCGCCCACGTCCCATCGATTTTTGCTGTCGACCAGAGGGCAAGCCCTGTCCCCTTCGCAGCCGCTCGCGCGACATTGGGAGGAACGATCCGGGATGCGGTCAGCGTGAACATGACCTCAAATCCCTTGCCGGGTTTGGTGGAGAAGGCACTGTCGAGGACTTCGCGGGTGTTGCAGACGATGTCGTTTCCGTAACAAACGCTTCGGACTCTCGGAGCGATATCAGCCGGGTATGGCTGCGCGATGTCGTCGCCCATCTTGTGAGCGTTCCGCAGAGTCGCGACGCTGAGGTACGCCTGCTGCTTCAGGGACAGATGGCGAATCAGAGCCGCGATGCCGGTCTGCCCGTCCGATACGTACTTGAGGTTCGCGTCAGGGCCCGGGTTCTTCTTCGTGCCCGCGTCGAGGGTCGGGTCGGCAAGGAGCGTGACCTGGAGGATGCGCTTGCGGACCGACTCGGGGAGGTCGGGGATGACTCGCCGAAGCACGACGTTTCCTTGGGAGTAGCCGACAATCACGATCGGGCTCGTCGGGCAGTCGTCGGCCCAGTCGAGTATCTGGCGTTTTGCTCCCGGTGCGGAGTCCCATGCACTCTTGGCGTACTGGACGCCAAGGCCCATCACCTCGGCGGTCCAAAGGGCGGCATCGGTCGCTCGTTTCAGCTGGGGCAGACCTTCCACGAACGGTACGGGTAGATGCGGGTAGTCGACATCTTTGGTGCGGACGTCCCAACCATCGCCGAGCTTGTTCGCGAACCCGGCCATGAACGGCCCGGTCATATCGTCACGGACGGGGCCGCTCCCGGAGCCGCGGACTCCGATGACCAGCACGTCGTTCGGGTTCGACGAGCACGCGCCTTCAGCCCGAGCGACAGATCCCAGGCTCGCAAGGACGAGTCCAATCACCAGACAAACCCGAGGCCACCGGCGGGCGGGTGGGGACATTGAGACGCTGATCAAGGTGACCTCCGGGAAACGAGTGGCACGACTTATTGAGAGCGACCATCGCTGAATCGAAAGGTAGGGGCAAGTTACCTGGGTACCGCGGGCGGTATTTAGTTGGCCCGGGGGTCAAGCGAGGTCTCAAGCGCTGCCCGGAGTGCTCGGACAGTCGAAGGAAGGATTCGGGGGAGCTGGATGCGGGCCGCGTGGCGCGCCGTCAAGGGCGACGCCCACGCGGTGGAGTTCGCGTGCTTCGCGAATCGCTCCAAACGCACCTTCACGTGGCCGAGCCATGACTAGTCGAGTCCCCCGACGACGGCGTGGTCGGGGTTGTCGATACCAGGGGTCGAGCCGACCCCCACCCAGGTGCTGCCATTCCACGCGAAGGTGTAGATCGTCTTGGTCGAAGCGTGATACCAGATCACCTCGCTACGCCCGTCACCGGTCACATCCCCGGCACCAGCCCAGTCCGGCACAGCGATCCCGGCGCTTGGCGCATTGCTCCCCGCGATCGCAAACGTTCCGTTCGCCTGCCCCGTCAGCAAAAACAACGCCACCCCCTGGTGCCACGCCAGATCAGCTGAACCACGTCCGAGGATCGGCGGCGTGGCGTTACCCGAGCCGCCTGTCGTGCTTCCACCACCAGGTGTCGATCCGCCGCCGGTGGCCCCGGCTCCGCCGGGCCTGTAGATGAATCGGACGCTGTCGCCCGTGTACTTCGTCCTTCCTTCCCGGTACACCCCAAACTCGTTCGTCTTGTACCCATTGGCCGCCGTCGCCCCAGCGCCACCGTTCATCTCTACGACCTCAAACGTCGTCGCATTGACGACCCTGGTAACCACGGCAACGTGACCTACGCCCCCCGAGGTGCGCACGTAGACGGAGTCGACCGCTGGTGCCGTGCCGACGGTGAAACCGGCTGCCTTCGCTTGACCGGCCCAATCCTGCGCGTTGCCTGTTACACCCCTCCCGAGCCATTGAGCTTTCTCCCAAGCTCCCCAGGTGCAGTAACCCTCGAAGCCGACGAATGGGTTGCCGTTGCCGGCGCCGAGACCGCCAGTGCTTGTGCCGGGGCCTTGCGCCGGTGGAGGTGTTGCCAGCTTGCCGGACGTCGTTCCGACCGACCCCGGTGCGACGAGCGACGCATGACCATTGCCAGCTGGAATGGCGATACGCGTCTGCCTGACCTGATTCGCGGATTTACCTCCTCGCGCGCATTGGACTCGGAACGTCCAGCGGCCACTGGGCGCGCCGGTCTCGACGAGCCATCCAAGTCCCGCTCGCCCACTCGGGCCGGCGACGACCTCAGGAAGTGGGAAACGGAGACCACCGGCAGCGACCGTCGCAGAGCAGCGTGCTCGGGGTCGAGTGACGATGCTCAATCTGAGCCCGAGCGAGTGTGCCCGCACGTTCGTGACTCCGACGCCAACGCGGAGAGGTAGCCCTCCGACCGGAGAACGGAGCACGGCAGACGTCGCGTGCATCTTGCCGGCAGCGACCACACTTGTCGCGCCGATGCCCGTGAGAAAGGAGGCGATTGCGACGGCGAGAGAAGCGCCGGAACGTGGACTCAGACGGTTCATGTGATCCCCTGCGATTTCGCCGTCGCTTGCTGCCCGGCGCTTGTGTGGACACCAACTCTTTCAAGACCGCCAACCCGGGAGCAAGTTACCCGGGTACCCTTCGACGCTCAGTCGTTTGTCCGGGCGGCGAAGCCGCGGATCTGGCGCGAGAGTTCTTGCGTCGCGGGCCGCGCTCGTAGGGCGGCCGCACTCACGGCTGAACGAAGTTCGACGGCCCGGACCCCGGCTCCGCTCGGCGGTAGTCCGTCAAGGCGCAAGGGTATGGCGCGGATGGCTCCGCTGATTGCGTCGTGGAGTTGGTCGGCGAGGTCATGTCGAGCGGTGGCGTCAGCACGGCGCTTCTCGGCCCGTAGGAGGTCGTCTTGGGCGTTCTCGTAGCGCCTAATGGTGCCGCGGACTTGGTGTAGGAGGGTGCAGGTGCCCCAGACGAAGATCCCGCCGATGAGCGGCGCGATATAGAGGGTGAGCATCTCGGCGGTCGAGATCGGGGCGACGTGATCCGCGTCCGGGGACCCGAGCGCGAGGAGGGTGAGTTTCGGGAGGTATCCACCGATGGTGGCAAGGGCGGTCGCGATGAGGATCGCGGCTGGGCGGACGTAGGGGGTGAGGAGGCTGAGCGCGGCGTATGGGATTGCGGCGAGGCTGTCCCAAGGCTTGTCGGCAATGTAGAGGACGAGCAGGACGGTGGTGTCGATCCAGATGAGTCCCGGCCGTTTGGTGAGCAGCTCCCGGAGTGGTTTAGCGATGATTGCAAGGCCGAGTATCCACACGAAGGCGTCGACCGTGATCGTGACGTCGATCCAGCGTTGGCCGGTTGGACGGCCCGGCGCGGTTGTCGCGACGATCACCCCGATGATCCCGACGGTGATGCGGCCAATATGCGCGGCGGTCAGGAATCGGGCGACGCCGTTGTTGAGGCGACGGGTGAGGTCTTCGGGCGTGTTGCTCACGCGTTTACTCTGACGCGGAATGTGACGGTGTGACCATCGGGGGTCGTGTGGCGCTCGATCTGTCCGCCGACGCGTGCTGCGGCTCGGTGGAGGGACTCAAGTCCTTGGCCTTCGGTGATATTGGTCGGGTCGTACCCGGGTCCGCGGTCGGTTACTCGGATCTCAAGTGTTCGGTCGTGGTTGATGGTTGCATCGACGGTGATTGGCGGTGTTCCGTGGGTCGCGGCGTTTGTGACCGCTTCTCGGGTGACCGCGACGATCGCGCGACCCAGGGCTGCGGAGATCTCGACTTCCGCCACTTCGTTGGTGACGCTTCGTTGGATCGGTGTGTCGAGGATTTGGGCGGCGGTTGCGCGGAGGATGCCGGTGTCGAGGGCTTCTTCGAGCGGTTGGCGGTCGGCGTCGTCGGTGAGATCTCTGAGGCGTTCGAGATCGGTTCGAATGGTCTGAACGGAATCGGCGATCCAACGTGCTTCGCCCAGGGTGTCCTCGTCTTGGGCTTCTCGGGTGTAGGCCTGGGCGAGTTCGCCGAGGCGGGCGACCTGGGGTGCGACGTGTTCTTCGATGGCGGTGAGTCCTTGGAGGCGTGCTTCTTGGGCTGCGGCCTGGGAGGCGATCTCGTGGCTCCGTTTGGTGAGGCGTTCGTGGCCTTCGGTTGCATCGCGCAGCGAATCGAGCGAGGACCGCACGAACTGGAACACGAAGACGGCGATGACGCTCATGGCCAGCGGTGTTCGCCACCCAATCGGGGGGGACGGGATATCGGACCCCAGGCCGCGGGCGATGGCTGCGACTGCGAGGCCCGAGTAGCAGACCGCGATCTGCAGGAACCCGAGGCGGGTCGACACGAAAACGGTGGCGAAGAGGGCGCCGTCGATGGAGGAGACGCTGACCGCGTTCCGTGCCGAGGTCCCGATGAACTGGAGACCTGCCATCACGACCGCGTCGGCGAGAACCCAGGCGCCCAGGTTCGTGAGGGTGGCCGCGCGCCGCCACCCGGCGGCGAGCAGGAAGGTCACCCAAACGACGACGGCCGTCCAGGCGACGACGTCGATTGTGCGAATCGGCCCGTCGCGACCGAGGAGGAGAACCGCCGCCAGGCCGAGGATCGCCGGGATGAGGTGCGCCGTGAGAAGCGTGCGACGGATCTGAGTCTGCCACCACTCGATCGTGGCGGTGACCGTTCCATCCTGGAAGGCCGGTGGACGCCAGCGCATTCGGCGGCGCGTTTCACTCCGCGGGATTGGTTCGGGGTGCGGACTGGTGGCCACGTTTGCAAGCATCCCACCCCCATCGAGTCTTGACTGCGGGCGGAGCGGGTACCGGAGTACCCGCCTCAAGCCAGCCGCGACGTCGTCAGAGCTGGGTCGGTGGGACGATGATCCCGAGCCTCAGCGCCGCCGAGACAATCTCAAGTCGCCCCGAGACACCGAGTTTTGAACCGATGGCTCGGGTCTTGTTTCGGACCGTCTGGTGGCCGATTGAGAGTTGGCGTGCGATGCCTGCGGTGTCCATCCCTCGGGAGAAGCAGCGGATCATCTCGACCTCTTGGTCGGTGAGGTCAAAAGGATTGGCTGTCGGAGCTGCGCCGTTGCCTTGAGGTCCGATGGGGTGCTTGTTGAGTGCTGTCTCTGAGTAGAACTGGCCTCCGTTTGCGACGGCTTCGACAACTTGCCAAACGTTGTCGCCGGTCATCAGGTCGTCTTTTGCGACGAAGCCGACGGCTCCGGCCTCACGCGCCTGACTGATCGCCCATGGCGTTGGTTCGCTCGTGACGATCACCGATCGGGTTGCGAGGCTTCGTGCTTGACTTGTTCGCACGAACCGCAGGCCGCTGTCCCCGGCGAGCATCAGATCCACGAGGCTCACGACGGGGTGCTTCAAGCGCGCGAGTTCAAGCGCCTCGTCGATCGTGCTCGCGGTTCCAACGACCCGGACGCCTGGGCGGAGGCTGAGCTGGTGGGCGATGGCGCTTCCCCACACCCAAGCCGACGCGCAAGAGGACGCAGTGTCAGACCGCATATCGGGTATATGTGGGCGACCAAGGACGCCGAATTCGCGACGAGTCGCAGCCAGCGGGTCGCCGCCAGCAATTCGGAATCAAGCGCCTAGTACGGCGGTTGGGCGGCGTACCAGTCGCCGACCACGCGGAACGCGGCCCAGAACGCGCGTTTTGCGCCCTGTTCGTCGAGCGATTCGTCGATGTCGGGCACCGCGATGACCTCCGTGGTCGGAGTCCAACGCTGGATCGTGCCCGGCTGGTCGAGCAGGGGTTCGGCAAGGGGAGCGTCGAGCGCGCCGAGGCACTCAAGCGCCCGAACGCCCATCGGCACCACGAGTTTGGGGCGCACGATCGCAAGCTCCCGATCGAGCCAAGGGACGCACTCGGCGCGAGTCCAGCCGTCGCGCTTGGCACACACCGTCCCGTACAGGAGGAGCGGGTCGACCCCGAGGCGCTGGATGCTCTTCAGGATCGCGTCGCCAGGACGTCCAAAGAAGGCGACTCCCTCCTGGCGCTCCGAGAGGCCAGCCTGCCACTTGAGCATGAAGATCTCGGCGCGCGGGGAACCTGATGGGTGGACCGGCAGCGGCTGCCCGTCCTCGTCCGCAAGTCCGGCGAGGTCGCCCTGCAGCTCGGAGAGTTCGCTGATCGCGCGTCGCAGATACGCATCGTCGAGGTCGCCGATGGGCCTCAGCGGAGTGGGATCGTCGTCCGGCACGGATCGTCGAGGAGGAGTAGCGGGCACCGGCGAGATCTATTGGCGTCGGCTCGGTTGAGTCCTGCCTTCGCGCATTTCAGTCGAGATTCGCCGAGGGCGACGCATGGCATTCGGTCAGGACGCCGTGTCAGGGCGAAGCCGCCGCCCGAAGCGGCGGCGGACGATCTGGGCGTCCGGGAGCGCAGCCAACAGGCTCGGGCCATCGTGAAACGCCGCGGTCCGCATGGTGAGCGCCCCAACCTCCTCAGGGCGCCGTGCTCCGCTTCCCCCGATGACGACCGCGCCGATGCCTCGCGCGAGCGTGATGGCGTCCTCATCGGCCTGCGAGAGGCCCCCGGTGACGAGGAAATGGCAGTCGATCGCGCTGATGGCGGCCCGAATCCGCTCGGGGGTCGGGGCGCCGGGCAGCTCAGGATGCGGAGCGACAACGACCCCGCCCTGGGCATGGATGGCGGCTGCGGCTGCCGCGAGGGAGTCGAAGGTGTCGACCTCCTCGCTGACGAAGAGGCCGATCAGCATGCCGTCGCTTGTCATGACCTTTTGCCCAGGTACGACGAGCAGCTCGGGCGGGGCGTTGCGGCCGGCCTCGACCGCACGGTCGAGGCCGCCGAGGGCGATCAGCGCAATCGCGCCAAGGCCACGTGCCGCGGCGGCGTCGACCAGGGCGTGCGGATCCTGGTCGGGTGCGAGCCACACCCCGAGGTCGCAGAGCATCGACGGTCCGGCGGGCCGGTCTCCGCGCCGAGCGACGGCATCGCGGTAGTGCCGTTCGAGCGCTTCGACCGACGCTGCCCACGGCCGATCCTGGACTCGGGCCGCCTCGCCCATCTGGTCAAGAAGGCCAGGATCAGTCACCAGCGCGCTCAGGGCGGGTTGCCACTGATCATGCGAGAACGCGGAGAGCAGCCTGCCGTTTGCGCCATCGGTGATCAGCGCTTCGGCTTCCGGCGAGCGTGCCACGAGCACCGCGGCTCCACGAGCGAGGCTCGCGCGGAGCATGTCGCCTTCGGAGTCGGCCGGTGCCGGAATGAGGACGATGGCGGCGCCAGCGAGCGCCTCGATCCGCGACTCGAGGCTGATGTCGGACACCACACGGACCTGCTGGCGCAACGCGTTCGGTACGGCCGCCCGCGTCCGCCACGGCGCCTCGGCTGGTCCGAGGACGGTGACCCGGCCAAGCGTCGGAGCGGCCTTGCCGAGCACTCTGAGGGCAAAGCGCACACCGGCCCGGTCGCGGTCCCTCGCGACGACCAGCACGTCCGGCGCGGATCCAGCCGCTACGGGTACGGCGACAAGCGACGGATCGATGCCGGGCTCGATGATCGCGTAGTCCCCGGGGAAGACCTCCGCGATCGCGCGCGCGGCCGGCCCGGAGAGCGCGATGCGCAGGTCGACCCGCCCAAGCGCCCGCTCGATCAAGGGCCTCAGCAGCGCCGCGCCGTTCAGTGTCGAGGTTCGGTGGATCGTGACGGCCGTCGCGCCGCGCACGTGTCGAAGTGCCGCGAGCGCCGGACTGAGCGCGAGCGGCTCGTGCAGGTGGACGATGTCGAAAGGTGCGGCGCCGAGGACCGCCTCGAGCCCGTTCGAGAAGTCGAGCGGTGCGGTCACACTCCGTCGCGTGCCGGTGGGCCGTGCCCGACCGATCGCGACCGCGCGCGGAGGGGCGCCGGGCTCCGGCGAGGCGGCATCGAGATCACCGGCCAGCAGCGCGGCCCGAACCGCCCGCCCTTCGGTCAGCGCCTTCGGGTCGCGGCTCGGAGCGAGAATCGTGACGCGGTGGCCACGAGCTGCGAGCGCGTCGGCGTCGAGCACGACATGCCGGGAGATGTCCTCCCTGGGAGGCCACTCGTACGGCGAGATGAGGGCGATCCGCAGTGGTTGAGCCTCGTCGGCCGACGACATGTCGATTGCCTGGTTCCGGGTTGATCACGGCAGCCCGGAACCGAGTGGCTCCGGGCTGCCAGAAGATCGGCTAGGCCGTCGTCGCCACCGGCTCGTCGGCCGGGAGGGCGGCGTTGCTCTCGCCGCTGACAAATGCCTCGGTGAGCGTGTGCGCAAGGTCGTCAGGGTGCTGAACCGGAGGGCTCTTCATGAAGTACGACGACGGCCCTTCGAGCGTCCCCGAGATACCGCGGTCAAGCGCGAGCTTGCAGCATCGGACGGCGTCGATCACGATGCCGGCGGAGTTCGGCGAGTCCCACACCTCGAGCTTTAGCTCGACCGTGAGGGGGATGTCACCGAACGAGCGCCCCTCGAGACGGATGTGGGCCCACTTGCGGTCTTTCAGCCACGGAACGTAGTCGCTCGGACCGATGTGGACGTCGTCCTTGTGGATCTCCTGCTCGAGGATCGACGTCACGGCGTTCGTCTTCGAGATCTTCTTCGACGCAAGCCGCTCGCGCTCGAGCATGTTGAGGAAGTCGGTGTTGCCACCGAAGTTCAACTGGCTCGTGTGCTCGAGGCGAACACCGCGATCGTTCATAAGGCGGGCGAGGGTCCGGTGGACGATCGTCGCTCCGACCTGACTCTTGATGTCGTCCCCGACGATCGGGAGACCGCGTTCGCGGAAGCGCTGCTGCCAGTACGGCTCGCGCCCGATGAACACCGGAACGCAGTTCACGAAGCCGCAGCCTGCGCGGAGAATCTGCTCGACGTACCACTTCGTGGCCTGCTCGGAGCCGACCGGTAGGTAGCTGACGACCACATGCGTGTTGGTGTCGCGGAGGATTCCGACGATGTCGGCGGTCTCACCGGGGGCCTTCACGATGACGTCTTCCAGGTACTTCCCGATGCCGTCGTGGGTCATCCCGCGCTCGACCTTGACGCCGAGGTTCGGCACATCGGAGAACTTGATGGTGTTGTTAGGCTCGGCAAAGACCGCCACCGAAAGGTCCTGTCCGACCTTTCGCGCGTCGATGTCGAACGCCGCGGTGAAGCGGATATCGCGGATGTGGTAGCCGCCCAGGTTGGTGTGCATGAGACCCGGAACGAATTCGTTCTCGTTCGCCTCACGGTAGAACTCGACGCCCTGGACAAACGACGACGCGCAATTACCCACGCCGATGATCGCGACGTTGACGGTGTCACTCACTAGCCGATCCCTCCCTATGCTCGCGCGCTCGCAGCGCCTTACAGACATGGGCGACGCGTTGGACCACGGTGACGGCGGTCAGCGTCGCGAGAACCGCCAGGAGTATAGCAAGAACGCGATCATGCGGGCCGAGGAAGATGCCGATCGCGAGTAGGACAATGCGCTCAGGTCGGCTCATCAGGCCGCCGGTGTTCGAACTGATGCCGAGGCCCTCGGCCCGGGCTCGGGTGTACGGGACAAGCAGCGAGGCGATGAGCGCGACCATGCTCGCGGCAAGGCCGAGGTCGTTGCCCTCATGCGCCATGACCCAGGCGATCGCGCCGAGAACCGCGCCATCGGCGACGCGGTCGGCGGTCGAATCGAGGAACGCGCCGACCGGGCTCGCCGTGCCCGTGAGTCGTGCCACCGAGCCGTCGAGCATGTCCATGATCGATCCGACCGCGAAGACGATGCCGGCGACGAGCCAGTGCCGCTCGACGACGAGCCATGCTGCCGCGAGCGACGTCACGAGACCGATCGCCGTCAGCGTGTTGGCGGTCACGCCGATCCGCACCAATCCCCGAACGAGGGGTCCGACGCCTGTGCGGGCGACGTGCGCCAGGCGTTCGCGCAGGTCCATGGGGTTATCGATGTTCTGGGCGCGAGCGTTGATCGCGGGCTCCGTTTCGCGTGATGGCGCGGGCGACGTCGCGCCACCGGCGGGCTCGTGGCATGCTGGGCCATGCGACGCGCCCCGGTATCTTGCCGCGTCGGCCGGTTGCGCGCCACACGGCGTGACCGTTCGCCGCAACTGATCGTCATGGCCCCCGTCTCGGGTCGGGTGTGTCAGACACCTGCCATGTGATCTGAACGGTCCCGCTCGATCTGGTTTCAGACACGAGCCATTGACGGCGAGCCGTTCATGCCGTGTCTGGCACCACATCGCTTGTCGCCTTGTCAGACACCCGCAGCAGGTACTGACACTCCACATCTTCGCGACGTCGCTCATTCAGAGGTCACCTCCTGGCACCAAGGTCTCACATCGTGAGACGAGGTCGGTCGGCCTCCCCCGTAAACTGCCCCGGTGCGTCTCTGCAGATTTCATAACGGCGGCGAGAACGCTGGCGCCGGGACGATTGGGCTCGTCGAGGGTGACGCGGTCGCTCCGCTCGACGCGACGTCGATTCTCGACATCATCAACGGCGGCAAAGTCCGGATCGTCGGCGAACCGACACCCGTTTCGGCGGTGACGCTCCTCGCGCCGCTTCGCCCCGGAAAGCTCATCGGCGTTGGGCTGAACTACCGCGCGCACGCGGCCGAGACCGGGCAGGAGGTCCCGCAGCGCCCGCTGCTCTTTCACAAGTTCTCGAGCGCGGTTACCGCGCCGGGGGGGCCGGTGTGCCTTCCCAGCTATACGCAGCAGCTCGACTACGAGGGCGAGCTGGCCGTCGTGATCGGGCGCGACGCACGCTCGGTACCGGCGTCTGACGCACTCGATTACGTCTTCGGCTACGCGGTCATGGACGACATCTCCGCTCGCGATATGCAGAAGGCCGAGCCTCAGTGGCTCCTTGCGAAGTCCGGCGACACCTTTGCTCCGTGGGGGCCGTGGATCACGTCAGCCGAGGACGTCCCCGACCCGCAGGGCCTCTGCGTGCGCAGCTGGGTCAACGGCGAACTGCGCCAGGATGGTGTGACAAGCGACATGGTCTTCCCCGTGGCCGAGCTCATCGCCTACATCTCGGAGCGCGTCGCGCTCGAGCCCGGCGACGTGATCACGACCGGGACGCCGGCCGGCGTCGGCGTCGGCTTCGACCCCCCACGCTTCCTTCGCGCCGGTGACCACGTCCGCGTCGAGATCGACCGGCTTGGCGTCATCGAGCACGACATCGTTGCCGCCAGCTGAGCTGATTCCCGTCCTCCTGCGGGCCGGTGTGGAATTCCCGCGAGGGGTTCTCGGGGACGCCGCGTGGGACCTCGCGCGCGTCACCCACGTGGACGAGGAGCCTCCGATCGAGGCCATTGTCAGGGTTAGCTCGGAGCATTGGAGTGACCTTCGCGAGGCGATCGGCGCTTCGCTTCGGCGCGCCGAGGAATCCGGGACGGCCGAGCTTGACTCGTTGATCGCCCTTACCGAGGACGACGACCCGAGTAACCCGCTTGCCCTCGCGCTCGCCGAGCAGGCCGGCCGCGCGCTGGCGGGAATCCTTGAACGGGCCAGTGCCCGAATGGCCACCCTCCCAGGGACGACCGACGCCGGTCTGATCCTCGGCGCCGCGGGGGCAATCGCCGCGGACTGCCTCGACCTTTCGAGCGCCGATTTCGAGGATGAGATCGAGACCTACCTGCGTGCTGGCGAGACTCCGGCGGCGCTGCGGGATCTGGCCCGCGACTCCGGCGACGCCGAGCTGCGAGCCTGGGCGCACGAAGCCCTCGACGAGCTCGACCGACGTGACCTCGTCGAGGGAATCAGCCGGCTCCGGGCGATTGTTTCCGGGGCGGGGGTTCCCGCCGACGCCGCCGACGATCTCCTCTGGGTCGGCGTCGTGACCTCGCTCGCCGAGGAGGCAATCGACATCGCCCTCGCCGCCGAGGTATCCCGAGCGGCGACGGAGGGCCCAGAGGGCTCCGCGTAGGACGTCGAATTGGTGGGCCTGCCTCGCCATTGGCACACTCTTGGCGCTCTTTCGACACACCCTCGCGGCGGTGCTCGCCCTACGCTCGATCCATGTCGTCACGTGCGGGCACGCCGACCAGGCAGATAGCCTCCGGCAGACATGGCCCCGGAGGATTTACCTCGTGAACGCTGGCGAGCTCTTCACGTCACTCGCGAGCCTGCAGGGCAGTCGCGACGCTGGCGCAGGGGGCAGCGGCATCGAGCAGAGCCGCCTCGTGAGCGGCGTCGAGTACGCGCTGACCAAGCGCGCTGACGAGAGCAAACTCCGCTCCACCTGGAAAGCGCGAAAGGCGGCGGAGCAACGCCGCTCGTGCTCTTGGGCGACGATCCCGGCAGCGACGGGATGGTTCGGGTGCTCGGGCCGCGGGAGGACGGGCAGGTGCGGCGCATCCGAACCGACTCGATGCTCACCATTGTCCGCGAGACGCTCTCCCTCAGCGACCTCGTCGCGGTCCGTCGCGTCGCTGAGGAGGTCGATCGGCTCGACACGGAGGGTGTCGCAGGGCTCACCGTTCGGGGCCTCGGCACCGAACACCTCTACCGACATCGACTCCGCAACTCGGTCAGGTGGCCGCAGCTCGAAGCGCTCTCCGCCGACCTCGAAGGTCGCGAGTGGCGGGATCTCTTCACGCGCCTCGGGTACGCCATCGAGCAGCTCCCGCGCCTCGGGTACCTGTTGCGAATCGGTGGGCGCACCGTTGCCGTGGTTCACCCGCGCAAGTCGGCGAGCGAGTTCGCTCGGCTCGACGCCGAGGGACGCCTGCCGGAAGGGGCGCTCCTTGCCGATTGCGACGAGCACGGGGCCACCTACGGCATTCTCGCTGCCGGCACGCGCCTCCGGTTGCTCGCGGCTGGTGGGACGGAGGCCGGGGCCCTCGCCCGCTACCTCGACCTCGACACCGCGTCGCTCGAGCCTCATCAGGTGCCGGTCAGGACGCGCGAGGTTAAGTCTGGTGCCAGACACCGGACTTAACCTCGTCGCTGCGCCGCAGATCTCAGTCAGTGCACGCCAGGAACGTGAGGACGCGGCCGCGCATGAGGTCGGAGGCGGCAGGGTCGTAGTCGGGCAGATCGGGGTCGTCGAAAAGGTGGCCGGATCCGGGGTAGAGGTGCATCTGCCCGGCCGCTGATTTGCCGGAGAGGGTCGTGGCGGTGGGGATGTCGACCCTGGCGTCGTCGCGCATGGCGTGGATCTCGAGAGGAACATCCACGGGCCAAGGAACCCCGAATGCCTCCGCCGGGAGGGCTCCGTGCATGAGAACCGCTCCGCGCGCACCCGGGCGGGTCTGGGCGAGCATCTGGGCCGGTCCGGCGCCGAGCGAAAAGCCGGCGTAGATAAGGTCGGTGGGCAGATCGGCAACCGCGTTCTGCGCGCGCTGGCCGATCTCGGCGATCCCGAGCGCGTCGCGGTAGGCGATGCCCGCATCGAGGTCGTCGAAGACCTCGCCGTCGTAGTAATCGGGAACGTGCACGGTGTGTCCGGCCGCGCGTAGGTGATTGGCAAAGCCGTGAACCCCTGGCCGCAGGCCGAGGGCGGAGTGGAAAAGCACGATGTTTTTCATATTGCACATCGTACAGCTTTGGTTGGACGGTGTACAGTTCTAGGCGATGAAGCGATCACCGGGAAAGCGGGCGGGTATCGGTCGCGACGACGTCATCGCGACAGCCCTCGCCATCCTGCGGCGCGAAGGGCTTGACGCGGTTTCGATGCGCCGGGTCGCCACCGAGCTGGGTGTGGCCCCAAACGCCCTCTACAGCCACGTGCCCGACAAGTCGGCGCTCGTCGATGCCCTACTGGACGCCGTTCTCGTCGACGTCGCGGTTCCCACCCGCGGTGGATGGCGCCGGCGCCTGGTGGGCATCCTCACCGACACGCGGCGAATCCTTCTCGCTCATCCGGATCTGGTGCCGCTGTTTCTCGCTCGCCAGACCGTGGGCACCAACGCGATGCGCCTCGGCGAAGCGATGCTCGATGCGCTCGAAGACGGCGGTATCCGCGCCGAGCCTGCGGTGCACGCGATGCAGGTGCTCCTCATTCACACAATCGGCGCCGCGGCCTTCGAGATCCCCCGGCGGGACGACCCCGACCCCCTGGCGCGGCAACGCCGCGGACAGGCGGCCGCCGAGGCGCTGGAAACCACGCACCCGCGCACCCACGCCAACGCGGAACCCCTGTCGCGCCCCCCCGGTGACACGGCCTTTCGGCTCGGCCTCGAATGGCTGCTCGATGGGATGTCGGCACCGTAGGCGCGCGGCTCAGGTTCGGGCGCTCCGGGACGATCGATACGATGCTTTTCGCTCGCCACAAAAAGGCATTCACGGGCATCGGGATCGACTCTGTGACGGATCTCTTCAAGCGGGCGGGCGCAAACGAGCGTGACCCCGAAAGCCTCGACCCCGACGTGCTCTTCCCGCTCGCCGACGCGGTCAGCGTCCGTCGAGACCGGCGCTTCATCGAGAAGGAGTACGGCGTCCGGCAGCTCGCCGACGGCACACCCGTCCGCTTCCCGACACCGGTCCTCAAGACCCCACGCTACGACCTCGACGCCGCCCATCCTGGGCTTGTCACGACGATCGTCGACGCGATCGCGGCGCTTACGATGGCGCGCTACCGGCCGAGCGCGTTCCACCTGGCTGACGGCGAGTCGACGATCGAGACCCAGCTCGGCGGGCTCCTGCGTTCGGGGATCCTCAAACGATTCGAGTCGTGCTGGTACGCGTGCCTGCAGACCGTCGAGCGGATGATCGGCGCTCACGACGCGTTCCTCGAAGCGTGGAAGCAGGGCCGCGTGCCCGAGTTCAAGCCTGAGTACGAGGTGCGGTCGCCGCAGACGGGCGCAGTTTGAGGCGATCCGCGACGCCCTCGCGGTGCTCGACCCCAAGGACGATCCGAAGCTCGCGGCGCTGCGCGACCTGCTCGAAGCCATGCACGACCATAAGGTCGCCGTCTTCGCCACCTACGGGGCAACGGTGCGCTACCTCGACGAGCATCTCCCGTGACGCCAGGCGGCGCGGCGATCGCCATCGTCGACGTCGTGAAGTCGTTCGGCCTACAGCCGGTCGAGCCGACGCCACTCCTTGCACGAATCACCGAGGAGGATCTGGGCGTCGTTTGCTGGATGGTGGTGCTGCCGCCCGCGTAGGCGCGCCGCGGCGGGCGCTCGACCAAGCCGGCGCTTGGAATGGGGCTCAAGCTCTGCGCCCCGCGGGTCGATAACCACTCTAAGCGGGATTCCCGCCGATCTGCCCCTCGGTCAAAGCATGGATGCTGGTGCCGATTACACGCTCACGCCGCTCAGCGCGTCACCTTCGACTCATCCACGGCCGTCGCGCGGCCCTGGTCGGGCTCGTCGCCGCCATGGTTCCGAGCAGCCTCGCCGTCGGCATTCCCAACGCACCCGTCAAGACGTGGGTCCCCGACGGGCAGGTGATGTCGATCACGCCAGGCGCCGGGTCGACCGCCTACGTCGGAGGCTACTTCGACCAGGTTGGACCCCAGACCGGCGGAAGCGCGCTCATCGACGCAGGGACAGGGGTCGCGTCGACCGCTTGGCCAACGATTGTCGGTGATGTCTACGCGGTGACGCCCGACGGGGCCGGCGGCTGGTACGTCGCAGGATCCTTCGATCGCGTCGGGGCCGAGGCGATCCGAAACCTTGCCCACATTGGCGCCGACAAGACCGTCGACGCGACCTTCGCTCCGAACCCGGACGGCGTCGTGCGCTCGGTCGTCACGAAGGGCACGGACGTCATCATCGGCGGAGACTTCTTCGTCGTCGCCGGGCAGCCGCGCGCGCGGCTTGCGTCGGTGACCGCCGCAGGCTCCTTGAACGCATGGAACCCAGGCGCGAACGGCGCGGTTGGGGCGCTTCTCGTGCAGGGATCGACGGTCTACGCTGGAGGGTCGTTCACCGCGATCAGCGGATCGCCTCGTTCGTACCTGGCGGCCCTCGACGCATCGAGCGGCTCACTCATCGGTTGGGGAGGGACCCCATCCGGCCCCGTTCACGCGCTCGCGCTGTCGGGCACGACGCTGTTCGTCGGTGGCGACTTCGGCACCATGAACGGGCAGAGCGCCCCGTCGATTGCCGCGCTCACCGCTGCGACCGGTGCATCGCTGGCAGGTTGGTCGTCGAGCGCAGGCGGGCCCGTTCGCGCGCTTCTTGTTGACTCCGGTCGGCTCTACGTCGGCGGTGACTTCACCACGCTCGGCGGAACGTTTCGCGGCTACATCGGCGCCGTGAGCGCGGCGAACGGTTCGCTGAAGACCTGGGCACCGCACGCCGATGGGAGCGTCAACGCCCTCACCGTCGGCGGTGGCTTCATCTACGCCGGGGGAACGTTTACGAACATCGGTGGGCAGGATCGCAAGCGGCTCGCATCGCTTGACCCGGGAATCGACGCCAACTCCGCAACGACCTGGAACCCCTCGGCAGGGGCCGACGTGTACGCCCTCTACAAGTCCGGCGCCGGGGTGTTTGCCGGCGGCACTTTCCGCACCATCGGCGGCGTCGCCCGAGGCAACGGCGCGCAGCTCGATCTCACGACCGGTGAGCCGACCGCCTGGGATCCGAAGGCCAACAGCATCATCAACACCATCGCCGTGACGCCCAGTCGGGTCTTTCTGGGGGGTGGCTTCACGGGGATTGGCGCCCAGACGCGCAACTACCTGGCCGCGGTTGACCCGACGACCGGTGGCGCGCTCGCGGGTTGGAGCCCCAGCGCCAACTCCGAGGTGCGCTCGCTGACCACTTCAGGTGCCTGGCTCTACGTCGGCGGGGCCTTCACCTACGTCAACGGGCTTTACCGACCGAGGTTGATCGCGGTCGACACGTCAACGGGTGCGGTGCGTGCCGGTTGGAATCCCGCGCCCGACGACGCCGTGCACGCACTGGCCTTCTCGGGCGGTCTCCTCTACGCCGGAGGCGCCTTCCAGTCGATCGGCGGCGAAGGGCGCGCGCACATTGCCGCCATCGACCAGAGCGGTCTGGCGATCACCGGATGGGATCCGAACGCGGACAACTCGGTCAACGCGCTCCACCTGGATGGCGCGCGCCTCTACGCAACCGGCGCGTTCTCGACAATCGACGGTCAATCACGAAGCAACGCCGCCGCACTCGACGTGTCGACGGGCACCGTCGACCTGACCTGGGCTCCAAACCTCGGTGGTCCCTCGGCGGACGCGGTTGCGGTCCTCGACACGAACGTCGTCGTCGGCGGCGCGTTCTCGACCATCGGCTTCCAACCGAGGTCGCGCGTCGGCGCCGTTCGGATCGCAAACGCCGCGGTCGACAGCTGGACGAGCAACGCTTCGGCTGACGTCCGAGCCCTCGCGTCGGTCGACGGCAAGCTGCTCGTCGGCGGGGCGTTCCGGTCGATCGCGGGAACGGCCCAGGCCGGTTTTGCCCTCTACGTCGACCCGCCCCAGGTGGCCAGCCTCCCCTCGATCCTCGGCGTGCCGGCGGTCGGGTCGAGCCTTACGTGTGTCCCCGGGACCTGGCAGCGCGCGGACTCGCGCAGCTATCTCTGGCTGCGCGACGGCGCTCCGATCGCCGGGCAGGCCGCGACGACCTACTCGCTTGCCCCGACCGATGCCGGCCACCTGGTCGCATGCAAGGAAGTCACCGCCAACCTTGCGGGGACCGGGGCCGCACAGTCCTCCTCGGTGTCGGTCGTCGGTCCGCCCGTCAACACCGCACCGCCGTCGATCGCCGGTGCGACAACCCTGGGAGCGGTGCTCGATTGCCGGCCAGGCACCTGGACCGGGGACGACGGCGAACGCGAGTACCGCTGGAAGCGCGACGGTGTCGACATCAGCGGCGGCTCAGGTCGAACACGGTCGATCCGTCGCGACGACACGGGGCACACGCTGACCTGCGTCGAGAGCGCCGCCAACTACGCCGCCGCCGCCGAGGTGGTCTCGGCCGGGGTTGCGATCCCAGCGCTCCCCCCGGAGGTCCCTCCGACGGGAACTGGCTCGGGCGGCGCGACGCCCGAAGGCCCGACCACCGGCCCGGACTCGCTCCCGGACGGGGCGACGGTTGGGACGCTCGGTTCGCTTGCCGGGAAGCCAATCGTTGGCCGAACCGTTGCCTGCCCACCTGGCCAGTACGGAGAGAGCCCAGCGTACGTGCTCGTCTGGCGCCGAAACGGCGTCACGATTCCGGGCGGCGTCGGAGGCCACTACGGGATCTCCTGGGACGACGTGGGGAAGACCCTCAGCTGCACGGTCACGCGGGTCGGCGGCGACGGGACGCCGATCGCCTACTCGCCACGGACCAACCTCATCCTGGGCGACTACCGCGTCGCGGATCGGCGCGGCTTCCTGACCTCGCAGGTGCTTCGTACCGGGAAGACCGGCCTCGTTGTCGTGCCAAAGGTCGCCAAGGCCGGGACGAAAACGATGCGGATCCGCCTTCAGGCCGCGACCAAGGGCACCTTCCGAGTTGAACTCGGCACGCTGAAGCTGGCGGTCACGTTCCGCGCGCCCGGCATCAAGAATCTCAAGGTGGGAATCCCGGTGATGAAACCCGGCGGCTCACTCAAGGTTCTCGCCAAGATGACCGTCGGCAAGGCAATCATTGGAACCGGAGCCGTCGTCAAAGCGAAGTAGGGGCTCTCCCGCCTTGCGGCGAGGCCGAGCCGCGCTCAGCCCCCTGTCATGCTCGCTTCGTCGCGGCTTGCGAGCCCCGCCCGACGGAGGATCTCCGGTACGCGGTCCTCCCACGCGATCGCCATCACGTGACATCCGGCGACCCCGGTCATCTCACGCAGCTCGTCGATGACCTCGACGCAGACGCGTGTCCCCTCTTCCTGCTCGTCGGAGGTCTGCTCCATCCTCGCGATGAGGTGCTCGGGCACCTCGACGCCCCAGACCTTGTCGCGCATGTGGATCGCCATCTTCAGGCTCTTGAACGGTCCGACGCCGATGATGAGCTTCGGCCAACGCGGGAGGTCACTTCCCTCCAGGCGACTGATGAACGCTCGCAGCCGATCCGGCATATAGGTCAGCTGTGTCTGGAAGAAGTCGGCCCCGGCCTCGAGCTTGGCCCGGATCTTCTGGATCTCGACCTCGGGATCGTCGGCCATCGGGTGGGCGGTCGCGCCGATCAGGAGGTGGGGAGCCGCGCCGGGCATCTCCTCACGTGCTTCGTTAGCGAAGCGCCCCTCGCGAAGTGACCGCTGGAGGCGAAGGAGCGCCATGGTGTCGATGTCGTTGACGACGCTCGCATCCGGGTGGTTGCCGATATGAATCGGGTCGCCACTCATCGCGAGCGTGTTGTGAATGCCGAGGGCCGAGGCGCCCAGCAGATCGGAGGTCAGCGCCATCCGGTTCCGGTCGCGGACGGTCAGCTGCATCACCGGCTCAGCGCCGTGCTCCAGCGCGATCCGCCCTGCGGCGAGCGGCGACATCCGCGATTGGGCCGTCTGGTTGTCGGTGATGTTGACCGCGTCGCAGACGGGGCCGAGCAGTCGGGCCTTCTCGGCGACGGCTTCAGGGTCGGCGTGCTTTGGGGGTCCGAGCTCGCTTGTCACGGCGAAGCGACCGTCGCTCAGGGCTTGTTCGAGTCGTGTCGTTTGAGGCATGAGGCGAGGCTACCAGGAGGCCAACCCTTCGCCGACGCTGGTGGGGGGCGAGGCGACATGCGTCCCACGATAGGCGCCGTGGCGCTGGATCGCCCCGAGAGCGGCCGGTTGTTGCGCGTCCCCACGGGTTGGCGCCGAAACGCTCAAATCCGCCCGTTTGAGAGGGCCTTGAAAAACTTCCGTGATGGGCCTCGCGCGCGCCCTTGCGCGCGCTCTCTGCGGCGACCAGCATTCGGCTGTGGCACGGATGCTCGTATCAACCGCTCGACGCCTGATAACCAGGGTCTCGGGAGCAGCGGCCCTGACGCTCCTCGCGGTGACGGGCGGCGCCCGTGGCGCGTCGATCAGCGTTCTGGCGCTCGCCGATGCGCCGGACTACCCACGTGTCGAGCTGACCACCACGCCGCTCGGGTCGGTGGTCGGCCTCGGGGTGCGCCAACGAGGCGTGCGTGGCATGACGCTCGGGCCGGGCGGCTGGCAGTCGAGCGCTGAGCTCGGCTCCGGTATCGGACGCGTCGGCGGAGTTCTGCTGGTCGCAGGGGCGGGCGATCGAGCCGAGGCGCTCGTTGTCCGCGTCACTGGGGCGCGGCGGGTCGTTGCACGCAAAGCGCTCTCGTGGTCACCCGGCGAAGGTTGGCGACCGTCATCTGATCGCTTCCCGATCTTCGGGGATCCCCTCCGCATGGCGGTCGCCTCCGACGTGAGCGGGGAAATGCACGCGGCCTGGCTCGCGGACGTCGCCGGATCCTCCTCGGGACGCGCAATCGAAGTCGCGACGCGTTCGCCGTCGGGGCTCTGGTCGTCGCCGCTTCGACTCGACTTCGACATGTCGAACACGGTGCTCCTTGAGCCTCCCCGGACCGTCGTCGGTCAGGGAGGTGACGCGGCCGTCATGTGGCGACGAGCCACGTCCCCGAATGCACGCGAGATCGAGGTGAGCGTCCGACGACCCGCGGGAGAGTTCGGCGCACCTGAGCTGATCAGCGTGAGCGGCCTGCGCTCCGACGGCGAGATCGCCGTCTCGGCAAATGGCAGCATTCTGGTCGTCTGGATCGAGCGTGGCCGCGGGGGGTCCGCGCTCCGGTGGCGCGCCCGCGCACGCGACGGGCAATGGAGCCCGGCTCGGCTTCTTGCAAGCGGCAACCTGTCCCGCCCAAAGGTCACCATCAACTCACTCGGGCAGGCATTCATCGCCTGGGGCGAGTCTTCTGGGGACGCGCCGGCCACCTTCGTGCTCGCCCAGGTCGACACGGCAACCGGCGAGAGTCGACTCCGCGCGAGGATCCCCGCCTCGAGTACGTTCGTGGCGCTCTCCGAGGTTGGACTGGCATCTCCGTCGGGGGGGAACGTCGTCCTGGCGTGGCGCGAGCTGCGCGGGTCTGGGGCGAAGGCAACCGCTCGGACACGCTCGTGGCAGGTGCGCCTGACACCAGCCGGGCGCGAACTCACCGAGCTACCCTCGGTCGAGAAGGCCCAGCCTGCCTCGATCACCGGCTTCGCGTCGATGCCGGTTCGCCTTGTCACGTCAGGATCTGGAGCCCTCGCGCTCGGCTGGGGAAGCTGCGTCCGCGGACAGCCGCGCGCGCGATGCCAGGTGCGCGCCGCGAGCCTCCGACCCCTTCTGTGACTGGACGCACGACGCGCCGCGTCATGGGTATTTGGACGATTCGCGAAACGGGTCGGTCTCGGCGTGGCGCCCCAACCCCTTCCCGCCGGTGCGATCACCGGCGCTGCTATCCTCGGCGGACGGTCATACGCGGCCGATCACCTGATCCACTCCGGGAGCTTGACTCGTGCGAATGAACCGCTTCTTGCGAAGCGCCGCCTTCCCACTCATCATCGTGGTGCTCTTAGTCTTCGTGGCCACGAAGGTGCTGAACAGCAGCGACCAGCCCACCAAGCAGCTGACCTACAGCGCCTTCATCGAGAAGGTCGGGCAGGGTGCGGTCACCGAGGTAACGCTCGACCAGAAGGCCCTTCTGGCGACCTACAAGTTCAAGGATGGCGGCCAGGAGCTCAAGGGTAAGACCGGCTACCCCGAGTTTGGCGGGCAAACGCTCACAGAGACCCTTCAAAAGGCCAAGGTCATCACCAAGGTCAAGGATCGCTCTCAGTCGGCGTGGCTCGGCTTCCTCTTTTCCATCCTCCCGTTTGTCATCCTCATCGCGATCTGGTTCCTCATGGTCAGCCAGATGCAGGGTGGTGGCTCAAAGGTCATGAGCTTCGGCAAGAGCCGGGCCAAGCGTATGTCCCCGGACTCTCCCAAGATCACGTTTCGTGATGTCGCCGGGGCCGACGAGGCCGTCGAAGAGCTCCACGAGATCAAGGAGTTTCTCGAGAACCCCAAGAAGTTCCAGGCGCTCGGCGCGCGGATTCCGAAGGGCGTCTTGCTCTACGGGCCACCCGGCACCGGTAAGACCCTTCTCGCCCGAGCGGTCGCGGGTGAGGCCGGCGTCCCCTTCTTCTCGATCTCGGGCTCCGACTTCGTCGAGATGTTCGTCGGGGTTGGCGCGAGTCGCGTGCGTGACCTCTTCGAGCAGGCCAAGCAAAGCGCCCCGTGCATCATCTTCATGGACGAGATCGACGCCGTCGGTCGCCACCGCGGCGCCGGCCTCGGTGGTGGGCACGACGAGCGCGAGCAGACGCTCAACCAGCTTCTCGTCGAGATGGACGGCTTCGAGGCGAAGGACAACATCATCCTCATCGCCGCGACGAACCGTCCGGACATCCTCGACCCGGCGCTCCTTCGCCCAGGCCGTTTCGACCGCCAAGTCGTCGTCGACCGCCCGGACCGTGCCGGCCGCGAGGCGATCCTTCGCGTTCACACCAAGGGTAAGCCCATCGCTCCGTCGATCGACCTTGGGGCGCTCGCGGGCCAGACCACCGGCTTCACCGGCGCCGACCTCTCGAATCTCGTGAACGAAGCCGCCATTCTCGCCGCACGCAAGGGCAAGACGCGGATCGACCACGCCGAGCTCGAAGAGGGCATCCTGCGGGTCATCGCCGGTCCAGAGAAGAAGTCCCGGCTTCTTTCCGACAAGGAGCGCAAGGTCACCGCGTTCCACGAGATGGGCCACGCCATCGTCGGCCACGTGCTGCCGAACGCCGACCCCGTCCACAAGATCTCGATCATCGCCCGAGGGCAGGCACTCGGCTACGTGCTGTCGATGCCGGCCGAGGACAAGTTCATCACGCGCAAGTCCGAGATCGAAGACACCATGGCCGCGACGCTCGGAGGCCGGGCCGCCGAGGACATCGTGTTCGGCGAGATGACGACCGGCGCCGCGAGCGACCTCGAGAAGGTCACGGCGTCGGCAAAGCAGATGGTGATGCGCTTCGGGATGTCCGAGCGTCTGGGACCACGCGTGCTCGGCCACAATCACGGTGCGCCGTTCCTTGGGCGAGACATGCACTCCGAGCCGGACTACTCCGACGAGATCGCCCACGAGATCGACATCGAAATCCGACGGATCATCGAAGAGGCCTACGTCAAGGCCCGAGCGGTGCTCACCGAAAACCGGGAGGCGCTCGACCGCCTTTCAGACGTGCTGCTCTCGCGCGAAACCATCGAGGCGGAGGAGTTCTCGGCCCTCTTCAACGGCGTCCCAGAAGAGGATGTGTTCGCCGCCAAGGATGCCCGCGCTCGCGAGCGGATCGAAACGTCCGAGCCCGACCAGGACCGGAGCCGGCCGCCGCGTCGCTTCCCGGTTCCTCCTTCGCCCGAGCCCGCAAGCTAGCCACGAACGCCCCGCCTGGCCGCGGGGCGTTCGACTTTTTGGGAGACGCATCCCGCGCGGGGGCGCGCGTCCTACGCGGCCTCCGCCCCAAGCGCGACGCAGCGCAACTGGGCGCGCACGCGCGCGGTGATCTCCGCAACCGAGATGGGCTTTGCGAGGTAATCCACCGCGCCCTGGTTCAGGTAGCTCACGGCCGAACCGACGTCACGGTTTGGCGCCATCGCGATCACCCGCAGATCACGCCCGGCGGCGATGAGCTGGTCGAAGAGTGGGACGTCCGTGACCTGTAGAAGGCCAAGATCGAGAAGGACGACACGCACCCTAGGAAGCTCAGCGAGACGGACTGCTCCGAGGGAGGTCGACGCCGTGAGGACATCAATCCCACCGTGGGCGAGCGCCGCTTCGATCGCGTCGATCGTCGCGGGATGTCGGTCTGCGATGAGCACTGTTGCCATGACATCAGCGTAGGCCTCGATTGGCCGCCGCGACACTCGGCAAAGGCAGAGTGTTCGCGGCAGATCTCGGGGGGCGAGCCTGTCCGAGCGGGGGGCAGGAACCCAGGAAACCGCCCCGATTGCTCCTATCGAACCGTCAGGTCACAACCCGCGGCGACCTGATAACGCTGGCGGCGTTCGACCGTCTCGCATTGTGAGATGTTCCGGCCCGGAAACCCGCCTTGGTCGGTGAGGATGACAAGGACGACGTCGGCGCGTCAGTGCGCGGCTGTCTGTGCGGACTCCAAGGCGATTCGTCAGTCGACGGGGGTTAAGTGGCTCTTCGATTTGCTCGGGCTGTGTTCCAGCGTCAAGGGCGTCAACGATCGTCCGCTCCGGTGAGGTCACCGGGACGCCCGCGCTCTGACGGACCTGTGAGGCGTCAGGTGGATGATCTGTGCCGTCCTTCCAAGGTTGGACTGAGTTCGCGGATCAGAACCGCGAGAACCCTTTCGTCGTCAGAGCCCGAGTGATGACGGAGCTCTACGTGTCGTTCGTGTGGCTGCGCGACTCGGTGCTACGTCCTGTCTGCACCGTGCTCGCCGTGGAAACATCTGTTCGTCGCGTCTACGACTACCTCGAATCGGGATCGCGCCGAAATCTCCGCAATGCCGTCGCGCATGGGCGATGGACCTACCTCCAGGACTACTCCGGAATCGAGTATTGGGACGGGAATGTCGTCCGAGGCAAGCCGCTCGCGCCGCATCGTCTGTGTCAGAACGAAGTTGATGAACTTCACACTCTCAGTCGAGGTATGTCCATCGCGGTTCTTCTCGCTCTGACGGACGAGCGCTGAAGCCTCCGCCGTGTTCGATCGGGCAGCCGTCCTTGAGGATCCCCGCAACGTCTGTGTCGCCTTCGAGAGGACTTCCTCGGCATCCAGACGCATTCCAGGCCGCTCTCCAAGAACGAAAAAGAGCCCGAAAATGCGGCTTTTCTTATATAGCAGGGGCAGGATTCGAACCTGTGACCTCGGGTTCTGAGCCCGAGGGAGTCTCGAGAGAAAGACCTGCTAGAAAGATACTTCAGCGGGCGAACAGAGGGCCCGCAATGTCTCCCGCAACGTTTCTGCAGAGCCTGAGCAAGCTCGCTGGCGACTCGACCTTCGGCGAGGCTCATGATGTTTCATAAAGTGTTCTGTTTCATTGTCACTGAAACAGCGCTAGAATTGAAACACGTCGGGGCCTCAGAGATGTTCGACATTCGTCAGAGGTGCACGGGAGATGGTCACACGCCAGATCACGGACAACCAGATCATCCGCCGGACGGCGGACGTGATCGAGCAATGCCTGCCCGCGGATTGGTCGATGGACGTCCTCCGGGATCTCCCGAACGGGCCGAGAAGGCCGGACGCAGTGCTCAAGCTCACCGCACCCGGCGGCGAGTCGGTCTCGTTCGTAGCCGAATCCAAGACGTCGATCACGAGCCGCTCCCTCGATGGCGCTCTCCGGCAGGTAGCCGCCCTCATCGCAGACAGCGGGGGCAACGCGCTTCCACTCATCGCTGCCGACTTCATCGGACGACAGGCGAAGCAGTTCCTGCAAGAGCGCGGGGTGAGCTACGTCGACACGACCGGCAACCTGCGGCTTTCGGCCGCGCGTCCCGGGCTCTTTATCGAGGCGACCGGCGCGACGAAGGATCCCCGGCCGGCCGCGGAACCACTTCAGTCGCTTCGCGGTCGTGGAGCCGGCCGGGCGATCCGCGCACTCGTCGACGTTCACCCGCCATTTGGCGTCCGCGAGCTTGCTGCCCGCACGGAGGTCTCGGCTGCGACGCTTTCTCGCGTGATCGGTCTACTCGAACGAGACGGGCTCGTGACGACCGACAAACGCGGCACGGTCATCGAGATCGATTGGTCGCGCGTCATCCAACGGTGGAGTCAGGACTACGAACTGCGCCGTTCGAACTCTGTGCTGACCTACCTCGAACCTCGGGGCCTCTCTGCTCTCGCGGAGAAGCTCGGTCAAGCAACGTTCCGCTATGCGGCAACGGCATCACTCGCTGCACAGCGATTCGCCCCGATCGCGCCGACACGTCAGGCGGTGGTCTACGTCGATGACGCGATCGATGCGGCGAAGCGCTTGGGCCTCCAGCCGGCTGACGTCGGGGCGAACGTGCTCCTCGTCGAGCCGTACGACGTGGTCGTCTTCGATCGAGTTGTCGAACGCGACGGACTCACGCTTGCTGCGCCGACCCAGATTGCCGTCGACCTGCTCACCGGCCCTGGCCGCGAACCTTCTGAAGGTGTCGAGCTACTCGACTGGATGAGGAGAAACGAAGATGCCTGGC
>JANMDN010000056.1:0-1827 GCA_031376285.1 Actinomycetes bacterium | reverse complement strand
TCTGCGGACGACGCTGACCCTGGATCCCGAGGTTGAAGCACGTCTTCGGCGGCGAATGCTCGAAACCGGGGGATCCTTCAAGCGGGTGCTAAAGGCCAAACGGCGGCGAGCGCGTACCGACTCACGCCTCGCAGTATGGGCCAGACAACCACGGTGCTCGTTTTCGGGGTGGCCTCCATTCCCGAATCTCCTCGGCGACGCTCATGCAACGGAGGCGGGGTGTGAAGCCGACGTCGCCACGAGGCGCTGGATCGTTGTCGGTCACGAGATCCTCCAAGGGGTCTGAATGGTTCGTGCCATCTGCGTGAACGGGTGCGGTTTCCGTGCACGTCGTCGACCGGCGCCGTGCGTTAGCTCGGTCGGTCGGCCCACAGCGACGTGATCGGCAGCGCGACGATACGGTCCGCGAGCCGGACACGTTGGTCTCCCGTGTGCAGGACGATGCCGAGGGCGAAGCGGTCGCCGAGTCGGCGTTCGAGGTAGCCCATGTGACGGGCGTGTGTCGTGGACGGGGTGGACGTCGCCTTCACCTCGATTGCGACGATCCGGTTGTGACGTTCGAGGATGATGTCGACCTCGCGCTGGTCGCGGTCCTGATAGTGGAACATCGAGGTCTGGTCGTCACCCCAGGTGAGCTGCTTTGCAATCTCGCCCACGACGTAGCTCTCAAGGAGCGGTCCTAGTGATGCGAGGACGGATCGGCGAGGCTCTGGGCGGTCTCGCCGAGGATCTGGCAGGCAAGCGCGGTGTCGACGAGGTGGGCAACGGCACGGCGCTTCGCACGGTTCATTCTGCTTGTGGTCCACGCCGGCAGTGCCCGAACGAGGCAGAGCGTTTCGAGCGTCTCCAAGTTCGCCCTAATGGTCCCCTCGTCCGCGCGCAGCTCGCGCGCGAGGTCAGCCACGACAATCTCGTTCGCGCTCCGGGCGGCGAGGTGCGCGAGGAGCGGCCGAGGAATGTCAGTGCGGCGCACTTCGGCGACTTGCTCGATGTTTGCGGGCGCGAGAACGGTGTCGAGGTAGCTCCGGCACCAGGCGCCGCGAAACCTCCCCGTGGAGGGGCCAAGGACGACCTCCGGAAATCCTCCTGACGCAACAAGCTCCGCGTACCCCTCCCGGTCGATCGGTTCGCAATGCAGCCTCCATGAGTTCAACGCCTGCAAACGCCACGTCGACGAAACGCTCGCGGATGCCTCGGATTTCGCCGGCAGACAACGGAAGGAGATCGATGATCCCAACCCGGCCGGTGAGGGTCTCCGCCAGCCGGCGAGCCGTGAGGAAGCGGGTTGATCCGGCAAGAAGCAGCTGGCCCCGGTCCTGCGTCTCGTCGAGCAGTCGTTTCGCCGCGAGCAGCAGCGGAGCGCCTCCGCGTTGAAACTCGTCAATGGCAGCGCGCCCAGGTGGGCGCGCGAGGAATCCGGTCGGATCGGCGCGAGCGAGTTCCAACTGGACGGAGTCGTCGAGCGTGACAAGCGGGCCTCGGCCAGACTGCACCTGGGCGACGAGGGTGCTCTTACCCGACTGGCGCGGACCGTTGACGACCACACCGCGAAAACCGGTCAGAAGCTCCTCCACAATGCATCCTGCGTGGCGTGTTACGTCGACCAATCCCGCCCCATTCGAGCCGGCTAACCGATTTCTGCCGGTACTCAAACCGAGTTTTGCCGACCAGCCTCCTTCCTGTGGCTCAGAGAACCCCTTCGTCGAGCTGTTCGAGGTAGATGAACTCGGGTTCGAGGACGCCGGCCTGCCGTCGGATCTCGGCCAAACGAGGCGACTCGAAGAACGCCCTCGCCTTGGCGATCGACTCCCACCTCGAGAAGTGGAC
>JANMDN010000051.1:0-2282 GCA_031376285.1 Actinomycetes bacterium | reverse complement strand
GCGCTCCCAAGCAGCGTGCCCACGACCGCCATTGACGCAAGGAGCACGGCCGCCCATATCCAGAGCACCCGCTTCGGGTTGTTGGCCGAAGCTCTGGCCCAGGTTCCGGGGGAGAAGAGGGATTTCACACGGTCTCCTTTTCGATCGCGTCGGCGCCAATCTTGGCGGCCGCCTTGTCAGTTTCGGTGTCACTTGGACGTGACTGGTTCGTTGCTCGCGGCGGAACGTCCGCTGAGATTCCAACCGCTCGGAACACGAACGCCAGGTAGTCGTCGACCATCGCCGGATCCAGGGGGGCGCTTGCGAGATCGCAGAGGTGGTCGGTGCCGACGAAGGCGTTGACCGCAAATCGCGCAGCGGCGACCGAGGCGATCGCCGGGTCCATATCGCCGTCGGCCTTGGCCCGATCAAAGAGCTGCCCCGTCAACGTGATCCAGAACTCAAACGGCCGGAGTTCCTCCGCAACCTCAGGCTCGCTCGCGAGCTCCAGGCACAGTCGGCTGAGCGACGCCATTGCAGGCATCGTGCCCTTACTCTCGGCCACGGCTCGTACCATCGCGGCAATCTGGTCGACCGCCCGCTCGTGAAGTCCAGCGGTCGCGAGGATCTGATCCTGGCTATGTCCCCGAGTCGTCTGGAGCACGGCGAGGGCAAGCACCGCCTTCGAAGGGAACTGAAAGTAGAAGCCGCCTTTGGTGAGCCCCGCCGCCGAGATGATGTCGTTGAGGGACGTCGCCGAGTACCCCCGGCGCATGAAGAGCTCGGCCGCGACGGCAATCAGGCGATTTCGCGTCTCGACCCCGCGATCAGTGGAGCGTGTTCCCATCTCGCGACGAAGATACCGACCGACCGGTCGGTTTGTCAACCATGCACACGTCGGCGTCACGTGGGCGCGATACCCTCGGGCAATGACCGCTTGGCGCTGCGTGCTGTGCGCGAGCTACGCGTTGACCGTCGTCTCCCCGGCGCAGGCCAGTTGGCGCGCGCGGCCGAACGCGCCGGAGGCCCGAACCGAGGTCTCGGCCGTGGCACTCGGCGACAGCGTCGCGGTTGTCGGTGGAATGGACGCGGCCGGCAACGCAAGTCGGCGGGTCGACCTCTACGGGGCGGCGACGCGACGATGGACGCGCTTGCCGAACCTCCCCGTTGGTCTCCATCACACGATGGCCGTCGCCGACGGCGGTGCACTCTATGTCGTCGGCGGCTACGCCGCAGGTGGGGCGCTTACGCGTCCGTCGTCTGGTCTCTTCATATTGCGTCCAGGTGGGGGTTGGCGTGGACTCCGCCAGATGCCTGAGGTTCGAGCAGCCGGCGGTGCGGCCATACTGAAGGGTCGTCTCTACGTCGTTGGCGGTACGACCGCAGGTGGTCAGCTTGCGACGTCAACCCTGGTTTTCGATCTCGGGACGCGCCGCTGGTTGCGAGGCGCTGGCCTCTCGACCCCGCGCGAGCACCTTGGCGTGGCCGCGCGCTCGGGGCGCGTCTATGCGCTTGGCGGGCGTTCCGGCTCCGTGAACTACGCCCTCGCAGACGCATGGGATCCTCGTGAGGGCCGATGGACCGTGCTTCCCGACATGCCGACCGCTCGCGGCGGGACGTCGGCAACGTCGGCTCGGGGACGCGTTGTGAGCGTCGGCGGGGAGGGACCCGCCGGGACCAACCGTGAGGTGGAGGCATACGACCCGACCTCCCGACGTTGGCGCTCACTCGATCCGTTGCCCGAGGGGCGCCACGGCGTCGGCGTCGCAGCGCCCGCCGGCACGTTGCATGTGCTCCTTGGGGGTCCACAGCCCGGCCTCACGGTGAGCCGCTCGGTCTTCGCGCTCACGCCGTAGACGCAAACGACGCTCAGTCGGTGCCGCTCGGATGGTTCGGAGGCCGCCCGTTTGCGTCCGAGGGCCCGGTCGAGTAGAACTCCCTCGCTCGCCGAGATCGGTGAGTGACGCAAGCGTCAGCGAAGTCCGGTTCGAATCCGGCGCTGTCCCGCAACTGTGACGCCCCACGGGGCTCAGCCAGGCCGCCTGCACTTGCGTCGACGATGTGGTCCTCGGGTGAAGGGCTGCTTGTCGGCGGCCAGCCCCTTTTGCCGCCCCGAGCTCTCTTCATCCTCCAACGACACGGAGGATGATCTTGATTCGATTCACACGCCGGGCGGTTTCCTCGCTCGCCGTCATTGTTGCCGTGTCCGTTCCGGTCGCGGGCGCCCAGGCCGCCGGGAAGGCCACCGCCAAGTGCGTGCCACCCACCCGAGTGGTTTCGCTGTCGCCGACCGCCACGGAGAT
>JANMDN010000045.1:0-68616 GCA_031376285.1 Actinomycetes bacterium | reverse complement strand
CCGTCGGGGCGAAGGTAGGTGAGGTTGTCGCGACGCGCCGCGGCGAGTCGCTCGCAGAGGCGGTGGGCGAGCGTGATCGGCATCGGCATGAGGGTGTCGGTCTCATCAGATGCGTACCCGAACATGAGCCCCTGGTCGCCGGCCCCCTGAAGCTCGTATGGGTCCTCGTTTGCGCCGCCCTCGCGCACCTCGATGGCGGTGTTGACGCCCATCGCGATATCGGGGCTCTGCTCGTCGAGGGCGACCGACACGCCACAGCTGTCGGCGTCAAAGCCGTGGTCAGAGCTCGTGTAGCCGATCCTGCGCACGGTGTCGCGGGCGACCTTGGCGATGTCGACGTACTCCGTCGTCGTGATCTCGCCGGCGACGACGATGAGACCCGTCGTGATGAGGGTCTCGCAGGCCACTCGACCCTTCGGATCGCCCGCCATAACGGCGTCCAGCACACCGTCTGAGATCTGGTCGGCGATCTTGTCGGGGTGCCCCTCGGTCACAGACTCCGAGGTAAACAGGTACTCGCCCATTGCTACACGCCTTCGGTCGGGATCGACGCGAGAGGATAGCAACAGGCCCGCCGCCGATCTCGGGGTTGGAGTCCCGTCACAACCACAGGCACCCCAACCCCGAGACCGTCAACGCCTACTTGATCGTGACAAACGCTTCCACGGTCTGCTCACCACCGGCGGTCGACCAACCAACCATGCTCTTCACCGGAGCGAGGTTCGCCTTCAACTTCTTGCCCTCCGGCGTTCCGAAGGGGTCCTTCCCGCCCGGTGTCTGGAGCCCCTGCACCGCCTTGAGCGCCTCCGGGACGTTCACCCAGAAAAGGCTCGCAACCGAGTCCGGCACTTGCCTGGCAGCCGCCGCGTACTCGATATTTGACGAAAGCGACGCCACCGGCTTGCGAACCGCCTTCACCGAGTCGGGGTTCAGGCCGATGATCAGATTGGAGCCGTCAATAGCCTCTGTCGGGGCGAGTGTCCCCGGGAAGCCATTGTCGTCGGGAATCGGCGCTTGCCAACCCGAGAGTCCGCCACCGAGATCGACCTTCTCGAAGGCCGGGACGTTCGCGCCCGCTCCCGGGATCGCCCCCGCGAGGCTTGGCACCTTCGCCCGGAGGGCATCAATCGTGCGGCCGGCTCGCGCCCCGTCGGCCTGTTCGAGCACCAGCGCGACGTTCGGGAAGCCCCGCCCCTTCGAGACGACCAGGGCGTGCTCCTTCGTCGCAAGCGCCGCAAGGTCAGCTGCCGAGACGCCAAGGAGCGCCGGAATCTGTGGCAGCGCGGACGCGAGCTGACGCTGCGCGTTCGCATCAGACTTCAGCACAGCGTCGAGGGCGTACTTCGTCTGCCCTGCGAGGTTCGAGAAGCCCACGTAGGCGATCGAGTCGGCGGGAGCGTTCGCGATCAGCTTCGGCGTGAAGTCCGTGGCGCCAGCACTTCCCGCCGCGCCGAGGCCGCTCCCGATGCCCTTCAGGCGGACGCCGTCCAACTCCGCCGAGAGCGAAACGGCAAGCGACGCGTCGGGCCCGATGCTGAGCGCGTTCAGTGCCGCCGCGCCCGCGGGATTGCCGGCAGCGCTCGCCTTGAGGACGGCGTTGTAGTCGACGTAGGCCTGCAGGAAGACGTCGGCGGGCAGCCTCGCGAGTGCGTCCTTGACGCGGCCCGTGCCTGCGATCGTCCGGTCGCCGCCCGCGGCGTGCGCGTCAATCGACTTGAAGAGGCCATCCTGCGTATTCGCGATGAGGAGCACATCGTCGACGACCGCGCCTTGGGTGCCCTTGTCACCGAAGTACTCCACTCCACCATGGGTGCCGAGGACCTTCGCATCGCCGCTTGCGAGCACGAGCGCCCGTACGTCCTTACCCTTGCCGGACGCAATCTCAGCGACGACGACGACCGGGGCGTCATCACTCGAGATGTTGGGCAGGCTGCCGTTTGCGAGACTGCTCGCGGCTCCTGCGCCCGCCTGGCCCGAGACGCCCGCGGGGATCGACGTGACGCCGAGCGCCGCACGCTTGCCAAGGAGTGGCTTGATGACGGTCCAGCCGAGCCTCATCTTTGGGTCTTCGTCGAGCTTCGAGACGAGTTCCGGGTAGCCAGGGAACTTCTTGGCAAGCGCGGTGAGCTGCGTCCACTGCGGCCCGCTCAGATCGGTCGAGAACTCGGCGTAGACCGGGGAGCCGGCAGGAATAAAGGTGGCGACCTTGCCGACCGTCGCACCAGACTTGCTCTTGTCTGCCCCTCCACACCCTGCGGCGACGGCGCCAAGCGCAAGCACGGCGCTCCCTGCGATCGCGGCGGTGGCGCGGGCGGCGACGCGAGGGCTCTTCTCGGAACTCATTGCGCACGTACCTCCTCGGAACCTGAACCGAACATGAGTCACGATAGCGCCGCCTCCGCCGGGCTCAGTAAACACACGGCCAAGGCTCACCCTCAAGCGTGCCCGAGGCCACCCCCAGGCGTCACTCCTCCGCGCCGGGCGCCCGACTCATCAGTGAGTTCAGGCACTCCTCGACCGGGACGCCACCGAACGCCGCTCGAAGGACCTCACGGCAGATCGGGAGTTCAACCCCCGCAGCCTCGGCGAGTCCGAGCAGGTTGCCTGCGGTGCCGAGACCCTCGGCGACTTGGCCGAGCGCGCCCTCAACCGCGGCGGCCGAGGTGCCCGTCGCGATCATCTCGCCGGCGCGTCGGTTGCGGCTGTGGCGGCTGGTGCAGGTAGCGACCAGGTCGCCCATGCCGGCCAGCCCCCGAAAGGTCGCGTCGCGAGCGCCGCAGGCGAGACCGAGCCGAGTCATCTCGGCGAGGCCTCGCGTGACAAGGCTTGCTTTCGCGTTATCGCCGAAGCGGAGGCCGTCCGACATGCCAGCGGCAATCGCGATGACGTTCTTCGCGGCCGCCGCGATCTCGACCCCGACGAGGTCGTCATTCAGGTACACCCGAAACCTCGGCCCCGACAGGAGCCCCTGCACGCGCTCGCCGAGGACGCGATCACCCGCAACCACCGTGGCCGTCGGCTGGCCAGCCGCGACCTCTTCAGCATGATTGGGTCCCGCCAAAACACAGAACGGTGCGCCTGCGAGTGCGCGCCGCCAAGAAACGGACAGGCGTTCACCACTCGACGGGTCAAGGCCCTTCGTCAGCGAGAGCACACCCGCGTGCGCTGGGAGCCTGGGAGGTAGCCACTCCTGCAGCTCTTGCGTCGCTTTACTTGGAGCGGCGAGCACCACGAGGGCCGCACCGTGCACAGCGTCGCCGTCGCCCAGATGACTGACCTCGACCGCGTCAGGGAGGTCGAAGCCCGGGAGGTAGATCCCGCCGCGGCGGCTGCGCGCGAGCGAATGGGCCTGCGCTTCGCTCCGGCACACCAGCCGAACCGGCGTCGAGGCGCTCGCGAGCCCGGCGAATGCGAGCCCCCACGACCCGGCGCCGAGGACGACGATCACCGGCCGGCAGTCCCGAAACACGGCACCGACATGATTATCTGACGCGCCCGCGTACCTCGATCTCCATGGGCACTCCGTCGAGGTCGAGCCGCTGACGCAGACGATTCTCGATCCAGAAGCCGTAGTCACGTGTCATCAGCGTGCGATCGTTGACGTCAAGACGAAACTTCGGAGGCGAGGTGCCGGTCTGGACCATGTACCGCATTGAGAGGCGCCGGCCGTCTTTCAATGGCCCAGGGCGCTCCGCCGCCAGCTCGCGAATGGTGGTGTTCAGCACATGAGTCGACTGGTGGGTACGCGAGCGTTCGACAAGCCGCATCGCCGAGCGCAGGATGCGGTGCAGGCCCTCGCCCGTCACTGCCGAGCAGACCTCGATTGGTGGCCGCTGACGAGTCTTTGCCCGGAGGCGACCACGGATGTGGTCGAGGTCCGGCTGATCGAGGTCCCATTTGTTGATGACGACGAGCGTCGCGCAGTGTGCACGGGCCGCCTGGTCGATGGCCGAGATGTCCGACTCGGTGACGCCCTCGGTCGCGTCGCAGACAACGATCGCCACATCGCTTCGATCGGCGGCCTGAAGGGCGCGGATCTGGCTGTAATGCTCGACGGGCGCCCGCATCCGACCGCGCTTGCGCAGACCGGCCGTGTCGATCAGGACGACCTGCTCGCCGTCCACTTCGATGAATGTGTCGATCGGATCGCGGGTCGTTCCGGGACGGTCATGAACGATCACGCGCTCCTCACCAAGGAGCGCGTTCAGGATCGAGCTCTTGCCGACATTTGGACGACCAAGGATGCAGAGTGCTGCTGGCGCTTCGCGGTTGTGATCGATCGGCGGCGCCTCGGGGATGTTCGCGACGATCGCGTCGAGGAGCTCGCCGATACCGATGCCGTGGAGCGCCGAGACGGGGATCACCTCACCGAGTCCGAGCCCCCAGAGCACCTGGGCCTCGATCTCGGCCGACTCGCGGTCGCACTTGTTGGCGACGACAAAGATCGGGCACCTCGCTCGACGCAGGCTCTCAGCGACCTCGGCGTCGGCGGGAGCCACACCGATCGTCGCGTCGACAACGAAGAGAATGAGGTCGGCTTCCTCGATGGCCTTGTGGGCCTGCTGGGCGACTTGCCGGGCCATCGGCGCCGGATCGCCCTCGTCGATGCCGCCGGTGTCGATGATCTGGAACGATCGACCGATCCAGTCGCAACCCGCCTGGCGCCAATCTCGGGTGACCCCCGCCCACGAGTCGACCACGGCGTCACGGCGGCCGGCGAGACGATTAAAGAGGGTCGACTTGCCGACGTTCGGGCAGCCGACGACGACGACCCTCGGCAGCCCGTCAATCAGGGTCGAGGAGGTCGGTGGGCCGGGACGGTGCGGAGCCGCCTTGGGCCTCGGCGTCTTCTTCGGTCGGTCGCTCATCAGCCGACGAGACTAGAGCACGGGCGGGCTCCGCGCCGGACGGGCGCTACTGCGCTGACTCCGGGGGGCTGATCTGGCGCAGCTCGTCGAGGAGTCCCTCGACGGCGACCATCATCCGGGCGATGGACATTTGGTTGCGTCGGTTCCGGGGAACGCGCTCGAGGTCGAGGATGTAGACGGGGGGGCCAAAGCGCACATACACCGGGCCAAAGACGCGGCGTGCGTCCCAGACGGCGGCGGGAATCACCGTCACGACAGGTTCGAAGGCGAGCATGCCCGCGCCGGGAAGCCCCGGGAGCATCGAACCGTCGGGGGCCGTGCCGCGCGTCCCTTCGGGAAACATAACGAGGCACTCGCCGGCGTCGAGGAGGCCCTTGGCGTAGCGGATCGCGTTCCGGTCGGCCTTCTCACGGATAACCGGGAATGCGCCAAGGCGGCTGATCAACCATCCAAACGGTGGGAAGCGGAAGATCACGTGCTTCGCCATGAAGTAGATCTTGCGCGGCGACGCCGCGTAACCGATGAGCGGTGGGTCGAGGAACGAAAGGTGGTTCGAGACCACGAGCACTGCCCCATCCTTCGGGAGATGCTCGAGACCGGTGATGCGAAGCCGCATACCGAGGCGAAAGAACGGGATCGTGATGATCCGACCGATCGTCCACATGAGGGGGTTGATCCGCGTCGGGAGCTTGTGGGGCGTCATCTCTGGTCCTCTACGAGTTGTGCGATCTCCGAAACGACATCGTCGACGGTCCGCCCGGTGCTATCGATCACCGCGGCGCCGTCTGCGACCACGAGCGGGCTGTCAAGACGGGTTGTGTCCTGATGGTCGCGTCGCTCGATGTCGACCCTGACGTGGTCGAGGGTCGTCGAAGCGAGGGATTCCGGTCCGAGTTCATCGAAGCGCCGTCGGGCGCGTTCGGTGGGGTCGGCGGTGAGGTAGACCTTCACGGCGGCATCGGGACAGACGACGCTCCCGATGTCGCGTCCGTCGGCGACCCAGTCTCCGGCGGAGAGGATCAACCGCTGGTGCGCGACAAGGGCCGACCTGACCCCCGCGTGCCGAGCCACGACCGACGCAGCGGCGGAGATCTCGGGCGCGCGAATCGCCTCGGTGACGTCGTCGTCGCCGAGCGAGACCGTCAGACCGTCAGGCGAGGGCGCAAACGAGAGGCGTGCTCCCTTGAGGAGTTGCTCGACGCTGGTGGCGTCGCTCGGATCGATACCGGTCGCCGTCGCCGCGAGCGCGACGGCGCGGTACATCGCGCCGGTGTCCAGGTGGCCAAAGGCGAGTCGAGCCGCAAGCGCCCGTGACACGGTGCTCTTGCCGGCGCCCGCGGGGCCGTCGATTGCCACGATCACGCCGCGACCACACCGATCGAGCGCATGTCGGCGAGAAACCCCGGATAGCTGACCTCGACCGCCTCGAAGCCGCCGACGCTCACGCCCTCGGTCGAGGCAAGGCCCGCAACGCCCCCGAGCATGGCAAGCCGGTGATCGCCCGAGGCGACCATCGACCCGCCTCGAATCGATCCCGTTCCCCGCACAATGAAGCCATCGGCACGTCCCTCGATCTCCGCCCCGAGACCACGAAGTGCCGTGACGACGGTCTCGATCCGGTCCGTCTCCTTCACGCGAAGCTCCTCCGCGCCCCGTACCTCGGTCACGCCGCGAGCCAGCGCGCCGACGAGCGCAACAAGGGGCAGCTCGTCGATCAGCGACGGGACCTCGCGTGTGTCGACCACCGTCGCGTCGAGCTGATCGCTTCGCCGAGCGATCACGTCGCCGGCTGGCTCGCCGGCCACCTCGCGCTGGTTGGTGATCTGGATGTCGGCGCCCATGCGGCGCAGCACGTCGATCAGGCCAATCCGCGCCGGGTTGAGGTTGACGCCGTCGATGCGCACCTCTGGGTCGCCGCGAAGGACACCCGCGACGATGGCGTACGCCGCAGACGACGGGTCGCCAGGCACGTCCAGATCGGGCAGTCTCAATCCGGAGATCGGTCCCCGGATGCCGACCGCCCCGCCTGCACGAAGCAGGGACACACCCGCCGCTTCGAGCATCCGCTCGGTGTGATCACGCGACGGCGCCGGTTCCCGGACCCAGGTCTCGCCCTCGGCGTACAGGCCTGCCAGCAAAATCGCGCTTTTGACCTGGGCGCTTGCGACAGCCAGGTCGTGCTCGACTCCATGAAGCGCGTCGCCGCAGCCGACCACGAGCGGGGGGGTTCCCCCTGGGGCGGTCCAAATCCGGGCGCCCATCTCGCGCAGCGGCTTGGCGACACGAAGCATGGGGCGACCGCGGAGCGACTCGTCGCCGTCGAGCACCACGCGGTCACCGCCCTGCCCAACCAAGATCCCGGTGAACAGGCGCATAAGCGTGCCGGCGTTCATGCAGTCGAGGGCCGGCGGCGCGACCAACCCGCGCAGGCCCCGCCCATGAACGAAAAGATCGCCGCCGAGATCACCCTCGACCCGAACCCCACACGCCCTGATCGCTGCGAGGGTGGCGCCGGTGTCGGCAGCCGCGAGCGGACGTCCGATTCGGACCGGACCATCAGAGACGGCCGCAAGCATCAGGGCCCGGTGAGTGATCGACTTGTCCGCAGGTGCGGTCAGTCGCCCCGTGAGGCCGATCGCCGGCTCGATCTTGACGCGTTGCACGGCGCGGGAGCCTAGATGATTGCGCGCCAAGGTCGCGTCGAGACCGACTCGGGGTCGGATTTCCCAAGAAGCCCCCACAATGGATCGGCGGCTCGTGTGAGTCAGCGTCGCGAGCCAGGAGGAACCCGTGAACCGACCCCTACGCCGTACCGTGAAGCTTGCGATCCTTATCGCGACCGCAGTCGTGACGCCTGCGTCGGCGACGCTGACCCTCGACCGCCTGCCGGTGGTGCGCTTCAAGGTCGTGTGCGTCGGCGCACCGTCAGGCGCGGTGTCGTGGCTCATCGACGGACGCGTGGAGGCATCGAGCCGATCGTTTCGCCCGGAGCGCCCAGATGTCGGTCGGGCGTTGCGGTGCCGGTCCGGCGGTCAAACGTCGCCGCCACGGACGATCGCCGCCCAGCCCACTGTCGGTGGAATCCCGCTCGTTGGGCGGGTTGTGGTCTGCAACCCGGGAACGTCCATGCCCCGGTCGGCCCTCCCGGCGACGGGTGGTTATCGCTGGCATCGAGGGGCGCGCGTCGTCGGGCGGGCAGCCTCTCGTCGTTACCGACTCCGTGACCTTGATGGTGGCCGCCGGATCACCTGCGAGCTGACCTCAGGCGCCGCGCGCGGGGTTCGATCTGAACGTCTTGAGATCTGGCGACCGCCGAAAGTCCGGGGGGGTGCCCCCGGACGCGTCGCCCGTTGCACTCCCACGTGGCCGAAATCGGCCTACGTCTCGGTTCGTTGGTCGGTCCGCAATCCCGACATGTCGTGGTCGAGCCTCCCTGAGATCTATGGACGCGAGTATCCGGTCTCACCGGCTGAGCCGGGAGGTGCCCTGCGATGCTCGATGGACGCCGAACTCTTCGACGGGCGCCACGTTCGTACCCGTTCAGCAAGCATCGAGCTTCGTGTGGGGTGGCGCCCACCCACAATTGAGGGCGCGTGGTCGGCACGGGTCTTTGCGAGCGAGATCGTCACGCGGGTCCGGCCGAGCAGGACTGCCCGGAAGGCCGGCGTGCTCTCGGGCGAGTCTGAACTCCTTGGCGGGACCAAGTGGGTGGCGGTCACCGATCTACGTCGGCGCGGCGGCGTGATCTGGGCCAAGGTGCTCCTTTCGAGCCGTCCGAACGGACTCCAGGGATGGGTGAGCGACGAGTTCCTCGACTTCGCGTTCAACCCGAACCGGGTGGTCGTCGACCAGAGCGAGAAGATGCTCACGCTCTACCGAAACGGCCGGCGGCGGAGCGTCATGCCGGCCGGTGTCGGGAAAACCGCGACACCCACGCCGAACGGACTGTTCGCCATCGAGAGCCACATTCCGACGCCAAACGAGGGCACCTACGGGCCGATGGTCCTCGTGCTGACGGGCCATTCACCGGTCCTCTACCGGTTCGACGGCGGCGACGGCCGCCTTGCGATCCACGGGACCAACAAACGGTCGAGCGTCGGCCGCGCCGAGAGTTTCGGCTGCCTCCGGCTCGGGAACCGCAACGTCCTGCGTCTTGCCAAGGCGATCCCCGATGGCACGCTCATGGAGATACACGCGTAGAGGGGTGCCTACTCGGGGACGTTTGGGATGGATCGTGCGATGCGAAGAGCCAGTGCCTCCCCATTTTCGACACGGCGCATTTGGAGCCCGAAGGCACGACCCGGCGTTTCCCAGACGAGCGTGGGAAGCCAGCGGCCGCGCAGGACGCCCGGTGCGCCGTTGACATCGACTTCGCGGGCGGGCGGGGCGGCGACGTCAGGCATCGCGAGTGGCGCGGGCGCCTGGCGAAGGAGCACGCGGGTGTCGCCCTCGCCGTGCCACGCGATAACGACGGCTGGCGGCGCGGCGGGATAGGAGACGTCGGGCTCGATGTGCGGCTTGCCGACGGTGAGCCCGTCGGGGAGCCATGTCGGGAGGACAGGCGTGAAGCCCGCGTCGAACGCCGCGGCATCGAGGTCGTCGACCCAAACCCCCGCGCCAAACCCAGCCGCCATGCCATGGCTCGTCCCGATGCGCCCCCCCACCTTTCCGCTCTCGAGTCGAAGGTCGGCAACGCCCGCACCGACGAGGCGTCCAACCGGCTCGCCGGTCCGGTCGAGAGCGTCGACGGCGATCAACACGGCGTCCAGAGGAAGCCGGGCGACGGCAAGGCCGGAGTTGCTGACGGCGATGTCCTCGGGCTGGTTTTCAGCCGCGAGGATCGCGCGAACGGCGGTAACGCCGGGCGCGACCTGACAGAGGAGCAGGCGGTCCGGGGGCATCTCCGGCTCGAAACGACCCATCGAGCAGGCGACGACGGGGCGCGCACGACTCGGGCGAAGCGGCGGACAACCGACCTTTGCGATGACCCGCTGGCCCGCCGGGTCAAGCCAAGCGGCACGCATCCGGAGTGGGTCACCGCCGAGTGAGCAGGCAACGAGGTCGTGCCCATCTTCGGCGAGCACGATCGAGACGGGATGCCCGAGCGCCCTTGCGGACGCCTCGATCAGTGTTGAGGCCTCCATCTGGCGAAGGTAGCATTCAGCGCCGCGACAGCAGTGATGGTGGGCGCGACTCCCGGTGTCGCGCCCACCAATGCTGGCTACTCCGACCGCCACCGATTTGTCACGCGCAGTCAGGTCCGAAGGAGCCGTCGCCGCCCGGCAACGGTAAGGCGGCTCTTCAGGTCTGGGTAGGGAGCGGGGGGCCGGGTAGGCGTCGGGGGTCTTGGTCATCGTTGCGGCTGTCTTACGGCTGCGACGATAAGGGAGACCCCCGACGATCTGTGACGCTACCGGCCTCGCTGAGGCCTTCCTCGGCCTGCCTGACTTCCGTGTTCTTGGTGTCGTGGAGACGGCGTGCGAGGTGATCGTGCGGGTGGAGACGACTCGGGATTTTGTGGCTCTACGAGTTTGAGTGGGGAGGGCGGGTTCGGATTCGTGGTGGGGCGGGCCGTTGGGCGGGCCAGTTGACGCCCCCGGTGTGCAGCAGTATCCGTAGCCGGTAGTTGGTGAAGCTGCGGAAGCCGTGGCCGGCGCGTTTCACTTTCTTGATCAAGAGGTTCAGGCCCTCGGTTGGGCCGTTCGACGCGCCGGTGGTGTGATGGGCGAGGATCTCTTCCTTCCACCGGGAGAGCGTCCGGCCGAGGGGGCCGATCTCGGTGACGTGATCGGCCAGGCAACCTTCGATGGCTTTCTCAAGGAGCAATCGGGCATCGGCGGGGTGCTCAGTCAGGTAGACGTCGCGCACTGATTCCTTCGCAAGCCACGCCCCGAGTACGTCCTGGTCGGGGTCCCCGACGCGCAATGCAAGCAGCAGTCGATCAACACCACCGCTGTCGAGGCGCTCAGCGCCTTTGAGCATGAGTTTGCGGATCCGGTACAGCGGATCACGTTTGCGGCCACGGTGCCCGAGGGTCTGGTTTTGCACACGACGGCGCACCTGATCAAGGCACCGGTTTGCGACTCGCACGACATGAAACGGATCCGCGACACGGATCGCGTCAGGGAGGCGCCCGACCAGGCCCTTACGGTAGGACTCCGCGAGATCAGTGGCAACAACACCGATCCCCGCAAGCCACCGAGGCGGCTGGGCATCGAGCCACGAACCGAGGTCCTTGCTGGTGTTTCCCGCGATCACGTCAATGACGACGCGCCGCTCAAGGTTGACCAGTCCGGTCGCAAACAACGTCGAGTGATCCTGGTTTGCGGTGAGCCAGGTCGTCTCATCAACGCCGAGCATCGCAACCGATCCAACCCTCCCCGGATCGTCGATGAGGGGTTGGCCGTGCTCTGTGACCGCACTCATCACGGTGTGCCAGCACACCCCGAGCTCAGCTGCCATCTGCGCAACCGGCCGGGCGTTCGCTCCAACTTGGCGGCATGCCTCCTGCCCGGCACGATTCGTCAACACGCACCGCGACGAGAAACTCCTCAGATGTCTCTGTCCACGTCCGCGCATCGCACAACGGCTCCTCACAGCGCCGCTACCGGCCTTGCTGAGGCGATGCTCGGGCTGCCTGGCTTTCGGGTGCTCGTTGTCTTACGAACAGACGCCGAGGTCGTGATCGAGATCGAGACGACCGCAGAGCGCTCGGGTTGTCCTGGGTGTGGTGTGGTGGCGCGCGCTCATGAACGGATGACCGTCGAGTATCGGGATTTGGCGGCGTTCGGTCGTCCGGCGCGTCTTCGGTGGGTCAAGCGCCGGTGGCGCTTGCGAGGAACCTGTCTGCGCGATGTGTACTTGGACGGAGTCCTCACCTGAGTTCTCGGCTCGGTGCCTTTTGACGAACCGGGCGGGGCTTGAGTGCTGCTTGCAGGTTGGACTCAACGCCCGCCCGGTCGCGCAGATGGCTCGTGAGCTTGGGGTGTCGTGGGACACGGTGATGGCCGCGGTGACAGAGCACGGCGAGCCGCTTGTTGCCGACCCAGACAGGGTCGGGAAGGTCACCGCGTTGGGTGTTGAATCCGTTCCGAAAGTATCCCTACTGGTCGTCGTGCTCTCCTTCGATAGGGAACATGTGGAGGGCCGCGAACGCCGGCTGCTTCGTCCGTTCCACCCACGCGACGAGTTCCTCAAGGTCGTCGTCGAGGTCATGACGCTTGCGTCGCTCGACGAGAGGCTCGTCGTCTTAGATCTCGTCAACTGAGAAGCCCTCGGCATCGAGCGCCGTGACCGCGGCCGTCCGAAACTGAGACGCGCTCGGCGCGAATGCGATCACATTCGTGTAGGCGCCGCCCATGGGCTGGTCGGAGTAGCCGCTCCAGCCCCCCTCCGCGACACCAGCACGAGGCCGATCCAAGGAGTCTTCTCGCTCGCCATCAGGACGTCATCCCTAACGCGTTACTCCTTGGTACGTCGGAGGGGGTTGGGGGTGGCTTGTATGGAGGAGGGAGGTGGTCCGCAAGAATCATGTGGACGAGCGCGTCCTCAAAGTCGTGGCCGAGAATTCGAAACGTCCATTGGCCGAGGTCCTCGACGAGTCTTCCGTCCTCAAGGAGGACTAGCCCTGACTGGTCACCCCTTTCACCAATCGGGCAACCGTTGACGCCAAGGGGGCCTTCTCCTCCGCGAAAGAACTCGCCCTCGCCCGGGAAGTAGAAGCGCTGTGGATCAAAGTCAATCCTTGACGGGGAGAAGACACTGGTGTCGGACCGGGTCGGTTTGACAGACAGGTCACCAAAGCTCTCAAGAATCGAGATCGCAGCGGGAAGGGCCGGGACGCCCTCCCGCTGGAAGAGATCAAGCCAACGGGTAACGTCAACGGAGCGCTCTGGCGTCCATCCCGCAGCTCGGAGGGTCTGCGCGACAATTGGGTTTGCGAGAAGTCGTTCCCATTTCCTCATTTGTTCTTGACCCCGAACATCCGGAGAATGCTTTCGCACGTTTGACGTGGCGGTTGCACCGCTCCGCTCTGTGCGTTGGTCTTGGGCCGAACCTTTCCAGTTCGTACCGTCGCGCCCCTCAAGTCGGCTCCGGCGTCGAGGGCTTGGTCAATGCAACTGGACCTCGGCGCGTCCGCCGCCGCAATCCGATGGGTTCTCGCACCTTGTCGAGCGCTTTCGGCATCTCGGGCTGGTGGGGCGCTCCTCGGTACCGCTCTGCCCTTCGAAAGTCTTTCCTGGTCGAGTCCGGAGGACGGCGACGCGACGCACGAGCGCACCCCCGCTCTCTAGGCGGGAGGGTCGTAGGGCATCAGAAGTCGGTCTCGTCGGATCATACGAATAAGGGCGTCCTCGATGTCTTCTCCGACGATGCGAGCGGTCGCTTGGACGTCCGCGAGTATCCTCCCACCTTCGATGACCACCAGGGTTTCGTCGCCTCCCCAATCGCCGATCGGGCACGCGTTGACCCCGAATGAACCGCCCTCAGCGCGAAAATATGGGGCGTCGCCGGAGAAGTAGTAGCCGTGAGGGTCGAAGGTGATGTCGGATGCGCTGAAGAGGCTTCCGTCCACAGTCTTGGGAGGACGGAGCCGAAGCCCTCCCAAATTCTCCATGACACTCACCGCCTCAGCCGGAACCGGAACACCCTCCTTTCGGAAAAGGTTGAGCCATTTGGAGGCGTTGATCGAGCGCTCGGGCGTCCAGCCGGCCGCCTTCAGGACGCTCGTCACAAGTGGATCGTCGAGGATGCGCCCCCACTTGTTCATGGGGTCTTGATCCCGAGGGCCCGCATCACCGCGGCGCAGGTAGTGCACGGACTCGCGACTGCTCCGCTGCGTGGATTGCTCCTCGGTGCAACCTCGACGGTCCTGATCCTTGCGCCCTTCAAGTTTTCTCCCTGTGTGAGGGCTTGATTCATGCACTCAATCTCGGCGCACTTGCCGTGAACGGGGGAGGGCGTGTCGACGTCATCGAGCGCCCTCTTCATTTGAGGGTGCGGCTCGTTCCTCGCGCCGCTCCTTCCCGTGAAGATCTTGCCGTCTCGTGTGCGAAGCCCCGCGACTTTGGCCGGGCGGTTTGAGCGAGGTAGGCCAATGGCTTCATCCAGACTCTCACCGACTGCTCGTTTGAGCGCGGCTTTCCCTCCCGCGACGGTGGCTGTCCTTGCCACTCCCGCGGCAGGCGCAGCCACCGTTGCGGCCCAGCCGACCGACAGCCCCATTTGCTTGAGTCCTTCCTTGATCTTGCCCTTGCGGAATGCTTGGACGGACTTGTCGCCCGCCTCGAGCGATCGGTTCATCGGGTTGTATGGGGCGAGTGCGTAGGAAGTCTTGACATACGTGTCGTTGGCCTTGCCGGCGGCGTTTTTCCCGCAGCCCACCCACTTCTTGGGGTTCCAACCGCATTTGGCAAGGCCACTGGGGTCAATACCGGTAAGTGGGTTCGCTTCGACGTAGACGTATTCGCCGGTGTAGGGGGCTGTCCGCGATCCGTCGACGGGGTCGAGGCTGCTGAACCTGCCGGTGTCGGGGTCGTATTGGCGGGCGCGGAGGTGGTAGTTCCCGGACTCGGGGTCGAGATACTCGCCCGTGAATCGGGTCTGGTTGTCGGGGGCGCTCGAGACGATCTGCGTCGTGGCAAGCGGCTCACCGTAGGGTTCGTATGCGTAGCGCCACTGGGCGGTCCCGGCGTTGTCGGTGACGTCAGTGACCGAGCCGATCGGGTCGCGGTGGTAGTAGAACGTCCCCGCAGGCGTCGTGAGGGCGAGAGGGTCTCCCCCGAGTCCATGTGTGTAGCGCCGAACAGGGGTGTTCGTGTCGGTGCGCTCGAGCGCGAGTTCGGGGAGGGGGTTTTGGGTGTCCCACGCGTAGCGCGTGTCGACCGTGGCGTTCGTGGCCCGGGTGAGGCGTCTGCCGTCGCCGTCGTAGGCGTAGCTCGTGGTGGTGGCCCCTGAGGTGACTGTGGTGAGGCGGCCGGCAAGGTCGTAGATGCTGGTGACGGTGCCTTCGCCGGTCTGGTTGCCGTCGGCGTCGTAGGTGTAGGGCGTGACGACGGCACCGGACTGGGTTTGGGTGAGCTGGTCGGCGTCGTTGTAGGTGTAGGTCGTGGTGCCGGGGTTCGCGACGCCCGCCCGGGTCTGCTGGGTCCGGTTACCGATCGGGTCGTAGGCCCAGGTGACGGTCTTTGTCGCACCCGTGCACGTCGTGGCTTGGCACCATTTCGCGAGACGGTCGGCGATGTCGTACTGGAAGATTTCGGTGGTGTTGACGCCGAGACGACCGGTAACGATCTTGGTGGGGTTTCCGACCTTGTCGAGGGTCCGGGTGAACTGTGAAAGGACCGCGCTGCCTTTCGCGTTTCGCACGGTGGTGAGACGTCCCGCGGCGTCGTAGGTGCGTGTCTCGACGTGCCCGTTGCCGGTCGGCAGGGTCACCGTGCGCAGACGATCGGCGACGTCGTAGCCAAACTTCGTTGTCGAACCGTCGGCCAGGATGGTCGCGAGGCGGCCGTTGTTGTCGTAGGTCGCGTCGATCTGGGTGTTGTCGGGGTAGTTGCGGCGGGTGATGTTGCCGTCTTGGTCGTAGCTGTAGGAGAACGCCCCCACCGACGGACGGTCGATGGTCGTGACGCGGTCTGAGTCGTCGTAGCTGTAGGTCTGGGTTCCGTCTTGGTCGGTCATCTCGACCCGGCGACCTGCCGAGTCGTAGCCGTAGGTCACGGTCGGCGTTCCGTCGCCGTAGCCTGTCTGGGTGACCCGGCCAAGCGGATCGTGGTCGGTTGTGATCGTCCCGGCGGCCTGGTTGCCGGCGTTGCCGCGAGCGGTCACGACGCGGTTGCGGTTGCCGTCGGGGTCGTAGGCGTAGTCCCACCGTTGACCGATCGCCGACGTCATCCGTGAGGGGCGGGCCGCGAGGTCGTAGGTGTAGGTGGTGGTGTGGCCGTTCGGATCGGTCCGCGACGTCATGTTCCCGGTGTCATCGAGCCCGTACACCGTCGCCCGTTTCCCGCTTACGCAGTTCGGCCCGGTGGAGCAGGTCGGAGCATCGGGCCCCGTAACCGAGACAAGACGGTCAAGTTCGTCATATCCCAGGGTCGTCGTGCGGCCCAGCGGATCGGTGGTTTGCGACAAGTTGCCGTCGCGGTCAAAGCTTCGAACGGTCTGGTTCGCCAATGGGTCGGTGACCGAGACTTGGTCACCGTCGGGGTTGTAGGCGTAGCTGGTGGTGTAGGTCGCAGGGGTCGCGCCAGCGGCGTTGCCTCGCGGCTCGACCATCGTCTGAACTCGGTCGTCCTCGTCGTAGGTCCACGTCGTCTTCCCGCCGAGCGAGGCGGTGACTGAGGTGCGGTTGCCGTTCAGGTCGTAGGCGGTCGTCGTGACCTTCCCGCGCGGGCTCGTGAGAGTCAGGACCCGATCGAGCCCGTCGAAGGTGCTTCTTGTCGAGTTGCCGAGCGCGTCCGTCGAACTCACGACATTCGATTCTTCGTCGTAGCCGGTGGCGGTGCGGTGCCCGAGCGGGTCTTGGACGACCGTCACGCGGTTCATCTCGTCGTAGGTCGTGTTGGTGATCTTACCTAGGGGGTCGACCGACTTGGTGCGGTTTCCGACCTCGTCGTAGAAGTAGATCCATTGGAAGTCTGACGGGTTTGCAGGCGGGGCGTTTCCGCGTGGGGTGGTCGTCGCGATCATGCGGCGAGCGAGATCGAAGACGTAGGTGGTTTGGTCGCCGACCTGGTTTGTGCGGCTGGTGACGTTTCCGACTCCGTTATAGGCAATCGTCGCGACTCCGCCGCGCGGGTCGGTCACCGAGGTGACCCGGTCAAGCTCGTCGTAGACGGTTGTCGTGACTTTCAGACGGGCATCGGTCACGGTCGTTCGGTTGCCGACCGGGTCGTATGCGTAGCTCGTCGCGTGTCCGAGGGGGTCGGTCATCGTGAGCGTCTGATCAGCATCGTTGTAGGTGTAGGTCGAGCGGAAGTCCGCTGGGGTTCCGCCTGCGGCGTTGCCGCGAGGTTCGACGCGGGTGAGCATCCGACCGGACCCGTCATAGGTCATCGTCGTGACGTTGCCCGCAGGGGTCGTGGTGCTCGTCCGGTCGCCCGCGGCGTTGTAGGCGTAGGTCGTGATCTTCCCGCGAGGGTTTGTGGCCGTCTGGATCTGCCCTTTTGCGGTGTAGGTGTAGCTCGTCACGCCTCCGATCGCGTCTGTCGAGGTGACGAGCTGATCTTGCGCGTTGTAGACGTTCGTGGTGGTTTTGCCACGACCATTCGTTTGCGTCAGCAGATTGTCGTTCGCGTCATAGGTGCTCGTGGTCACGTACGCGAACGGGGACGGCGAGATTGTCTTTGTGACGTTGCCTCTCGCGTCGTAGACACTTGTGGTCGCGTTTCCGCGAGCGTCAGCGGTCACGAACCGGTTGAGGTCCTTGTCGTACCCGTAGCGGGTTTCATTGCCGAGGGGGTCGGTCTCCCGAATAAGCACGTTCCCGGCGTAGACCTGCTTCCACTGGCCACCACCCGGAGTCGACGTGGTGAGTGTCTTGGTCGCCGAGTCCCATGAGAACGAGGTTGTTTCGTTCTTGGCATTGGTTTGGGACGAGAGGCGGGTCCTGGTCTGGTTGTACGTGTTCGAGAACACCTGGTGGCTGTTCTGATCGGTCATCGACGCCATCCGGCCGTCGCCGTCGTAGACATACGCCGTAGACCCACCGCGCAGGTCGCGTACCCCGGTCAGGCGCCCCGCGGTGTAGGTGTAGCCGACGTACCGGTTGTCCGGGAGCGTGACCCGGTCAAGCAGACCATCGCCGTTGTAGGTAAACGCCACCGATCGCCCAGCGTCATCGGTCACCTGGCTGAGCTTCCCGCTCGCGTAGCCAAGCGAAAGGCCAACGCCGATCTGATCAAGTAGCTGGGTCAGCTCACCTGCGGCGTTGAACGTGAACCGGTTGTGGCTCGGGTTGGTCATCGACCACGACCCGGCGTTCTTCGTGAGGGTCGCGCGGATACCCGCGGGCGGCTTGTAGGAACCGTCCGGCTGACGCTCGAACACCAGCGTCTGGCCCGTCTCGGTCCGGACCGTCACGCTCAGATCCGGGTTCTCGGTGAGCGACCCGCCGTAGCCGATCGTCCAACCAGGGCCAAGCGGACCCAACGCCGTGTTGTTCGAGCTGTACGACCGCGTCATCGCAAAGGTGATCCCAGCACCCGGCAACGTCACATCCGTCCGAGCGTGCGAGAACGCACCCGTGCCGCCACCATCGGCGTCTACCCCGTCGCTTTTTTGCTCGACAAGCGGTGGGACCTCAGCCTGTGCGTCCGGGTCATCCGGATTCAGCCCGATGGTCTCTTCGTCCTGAATCTGGATTAGCTGGGTGGTGTTCAACAGCACGTCATGGCCGATGAACGTGCCCTGACCGCTCCATGGGGAGCGGCCGACGAGGTCGGGCTTTCCGTCCTTGTTCATGTCCGCGGTCAGAATGTTTGACAAGTAGCCGATCGAAAGCGGCTCCGGGAGATCGAATGATCCGTCACCGGCCCCGGGATAGAGCGTCGGAACTCCCGCGTTGGCGGCGACGATGTCGACGACGCCGTCACGATTGAAGTCTCCGATCACGCCCTCTTGGAGCTCCGAGGAACTCAGCGACGACATCGTGAAACCACCGGCACCATCACCTGCAAACACCCTCGTGCCCTCTGGACGCCCTTGAGTCGCCTCATAGAAGCTCGTCACGACATCGGAGCGCCCATCACCGGTCGCGTCGCCGGCGACGATCACCCAACTCCCGCCCGTGTCAACGACCTTCCGGTACACCGGGGTTCCAAAGCCAGTAGTCGTCGCCGAAGCACCAAGATAGGTCCAGAAACCCGACTCACCCGACGAGCCGGCCCCGGTCGGGTGGCCGCTCACGACCAAATCGGTTCGGTTGTCCTGATTCAACTCCACTGCGTTGACGCTCAGCGTTCCGCTGTTGGTGAGCAGCCGCGTCATGGGCCCGAACGTGCTCGTGGCCGGCAACCATGTCGCCGTCCAAACACCGTTGTCCGCGCCAACCACAAGGTCGCTCGCACCGTCACCATTCTTGTCAAGCGCAGCCAGGCCGCCATTCCAGACCGTCGTCGTCGCAAGTGACTTCGTCTTCTGCAGACCAAGCGCCCCAGCGCCATCACCCAACCTCCAACGCAGCTGCGACGCCCCAAGCAGCGGGTTCGCCCGAGCGATCCACGCCACATCCTGCTTCCCGTCACCGTTGACATCGGCGATCACGAGGGATTGAGGCGAGCGAACGTCGTTTGCCACCGAGTAGCGAACCGGCCGGTCCAGGCGCCCGCCGCCAAGCCCAAGACGCACCTCGATCCAGCCACCATCAGCATCAGCAACGATGAACGTCCCGACAAGATCAGCGAAGCCGTCCCCATTCAGATCCCCGAGCGCAGCCGGCACGACAAAACCACGATCAGCACGCGTGAACTCCGCCGACAGCGCCGAGACCGGACTCGCGGCGGCAACACCAGCGACGCCGATAAGCGCCAGGCGGCGCGCGCAGCGGCTTGTCCTTGCGACTGAGTCGGTGCGTGCGCAGGAGAAGTCGGGCATCGATCCGGGACCTCACAGGGAGAGTGGCGAGCGTTCGACTTCCATGCCGACGTATCGGGAGACCGCCATCCGGGCGAAGGCGGCAACGTAGGTCGCAGCTATCTAAATCACCAGCGCGCACGTTCCAGCGCGACAATCCAACTGAAGAAATTGAAGTTCACGACCTTACGCCCAAAGCCAACGGGATCGGCAGAGACCTGCGCTGCTCGGGGGCGCGACCGCGACCGAGTCAATGGCTCGACACCGCGACAGATTCCACGCAGCGGTCATGCAAGGTGCTGGTGACGGCCGATCCTCCAGGAACGTGACCCGCGGCGGCGCGGCCAACAGGCTGAACGCGCCGGGTCCTTCCGAGACACAGCCCGAAGAGCCGTGGAAGGGCAACAGACCGGCGGACTGAAGCGCCTCCCCTACGCATCGAGCCAACCGAGCGAATTTGCAGGGAACACGGACAGGAGAATGATCACGGCGAGCTGACAACCTCCGGCCCAGAGGGCCGCCTGGACGTTGTGGACTCACGACCGCGCGCGGAGAGCGCCGATGACGATGTCGCGCCCCTCCCGAGCGCTGGGCCAGGACGTGTCGGGCGCACCACCCTCGAGGAGTGTGGCGATCATCTCCTCGCCACGGGCCTCGCGGTAGGCCTTCGGATAGACCCGAAGAAGCGATCGGTGGCGCCCCTCAAGCCTGCTCATGCGGATTCCAGTCGGGCCTTGAGCATCGGCACGCGATCGGCCACAACCCGCACCGCGGCCGAGAGGCGTGTCGCCTCCGCGCTTAGGCGGTCGGCGCCGATGGCTGTCAGCCGGTAGTAGCGCCGCGGTCGCCCTTGGACGACCTCCTCACGCTCGACCTCGACAAGAGCCTCGTCTGCCAAACGGTCGAGTGCTCCGTAAAGGGTCCCCGCCGTCATCCGAACTCTGCCCTCGGACAGTTCCTCGGCCCGCTTGATGATTGCGTAGCCGTGCAGCGCGCCGTCAAGCAGCGAGGCCAGGACGAAATAGGTTGGCTCGCGAAGTGGTGGTGACACGGAGCGATAATAGTACGTTTGCCGATATATCGTCAAGCGGTTTATCACCGCGACTTGGTACGGACGCTGCGACCTGATTCCATGCTGTCCCATGGCTGACGCCCCCACACCGTTCAACGTCGTCCACGACGGCGTCACCCTCTCCGGTGAAGTCGCAGGCGACGGGCCGCCGGTGCTTCTGCTCCACGGGCTGACGGCGACCCGGCGCTACGTGCTCCACGGCTCGCGTGCGCTCGAACGCGCCGGCTACCGCGTCATCTCCTACGACGCCCGCGGGCACGGCAAGTCGACCGGCCCCGATGACATGGTGGCATACGACTACGCGAGTCTCGCAGCGGACGCCCTCGCCGTTCTCGACACGCTCGGCGCGTCCGCGGCCGCGCTCGTGGGACACTCGATGGGTGCGGCGACCGCCGTGACCGTCGCCTTGGCAACACCCGAGCGCGTCGCGGCGCTCGTGCTCATCGCGCCAGCTCATCGTGGAGTTCCGAGTCCTGATCTCGAACGCTTCGACCGTCTCGCAGATGGCCTGGAGCAAGGCGGGCCCGATGGCTTTCTGGAAGCCCTTGGACCAACCGACGTCCGGGATCGGTACAGCGAGACCGTTCGGACCGTGATCCGCCAGCGTCTGGTCCGTCACGCCCGGCCGGAGACCGTCGCCCAAGCGCTCCGGGCGACACCGCGCACGACCGCCTTCGACGGCCTCGACGCGCTTCACGCCGTCCGCGCCCCGACGCTCGTCGTGGGGAGTCGCGACGATGCGGATCCAGGCCACCCGTTCGCCGTCGCCGAGTCCTGGGCCAGCCGGATTCCCGGCGCGCGCCTCGAGGTCGAGGTCGAGGGTGAAAGCCCCCTCGCCTGGCGCGGGGGCACCCTCAGCGCACTGATCGCGAGCGTTCTCGGTCCAATTCCGCGTTGGTCCTAGTTCGACGCCGGTATCCCTGGACGGTCGGCGACGATCCTCGGCCGTGTCACCGATCTTCCCCGAACTGAGCGGCTGCCTTCGCGAGCGCCCCTTCCGTTTGCTCTTCATCGGGCAAGGGGCCTCGGTGCTCGGCGATGCGATGGCAACGATCGCGGTCGCGTTCGCCGTCATCGACGTGACGGGGTCGAAAGCCGACCTCGGCCGCGTACTCATGGCCCGCACGATCCCGCTCGTGATCTTGCTGATCCTTGGCGGAGTCATTGCCGACCGTCTCCCGCGGCGGGCGCTCATGCTCGGAAGCGACCTCACCCGCTTCGCGTGCCAAGCAGCGCTCGCTGCACTCCTCTTCAGCGGGAATGCCACGATCGCCTGGATGATGGCGCTGATGGCCGTCTACGGAACGGCCGAGGCGCTCTTTCGGCCCGCGCTGTCCGGTCTCACACCTCAGACCGTCTCGGCACCGCGCCTCCAGGAAGCGATGGCTCTTCTCGGCATGACACCGGCCGTCGGGCTTGCAACCGGCGCAGTCCTCGGCGGGGTCATCGTTGCTGCCCTCCAGCCGGCCGGAGCCATCGCACTGGACGCTGCGACGTTTGCCGTCTCCGCAGTGTGCCTCGTTCGGATGGACGCCTCCACGCGCGTCGTCGCAACGCCCAGCACATTTCTGAGCGATCTGCGCGAGGGTTGGACGGCCTTCCGGTCGCGCTCGTGGCTCGTCGTGGTGTCAATCGGGGAGACGCTTTATTCGCTCTTTGTGATGCCAGCCATCTTCGTACTGGGGCCGTTTATCGCCGACGAGCGCCTCGGGGGCGCCACCGCTTGGGCGACGATCATCGCGAGCTTCGGCGTCGGACTCCTCGCGGGGGGCCTCGTCGCGACGCGGATTCGCCCGCGCAGGCCGCTCGTCGTCGCCTACCTCGTGACGTTGCCCTTCCCCCTCTGGCTCGTCCTGCTCGCAATCGGAGCACCGCTATGGACGCTCGTCGGCCCCTGCATTCTGGCCGGTGGGGTGATCGCGGTCTCGCAGGCGCTCCTGGAGCCGACCATCACCCGGAACGTTCCCGCCGAGCTGCGCTCGCGAGCAAGCTCCTACCGGCTCCTTGGCAGCCTCTCGTGCCAACCACTCGGCTTTGCGCTCGTCGGACCAATCGCCGCGGGGATCGGTACCTCCCTCGCCCTTTGGCTCGGTGCTGGCGCGGCGCTTGCAAACATCGCGCTTGTGGTCGGGACGCCAAGCGTTCGGGCCATCAGGTCGCCCGCCGAGAACTTCGATTGAGCCCCAGCGGCTGCGGGGAGTCAGCCTGACCGCGCGCTCGCGCGCAAGCTCACCTCGAGCCCGGTGAGAATCAGCGACATCCCGTACTCGAAGAGCGCGTCGTCACTTGACTCGACGAGATCCGCCATCAGGCCCCAGATGAGCGATCCGTCCGCATCAAGCCCCGGCGGGATCGCCGTTTCCTCCCGAGGCCCCGCCGCCTCGGCCATGCAGAACCCGATGACGTACCTGGCGATCGCCCGAAACGCCCGAATCGCCACGAGCTGGTCGAAGCCCGCGTGCATCAGCGTCGCCACGCTGGCTTCCGCGACCGTGCGACCGCTGAGATACGCGCCGACCGGGCGGGCCATGACGAGGGGAAACGCATTCGGATGTGCCGTCGCGACGGCGCGAAAGGATCGTGCCGTCTCGAGAAGGCGCTCACGCCAGCTTTCGATTTCGATCCCGGGCGCCCGAATGTCGCTCACCATGATTCCGACGACCGCGTCGAGCATCTCTTCTTTGGTCTTGAAGTAGTTGTAGAGCGACATCGCCTCGACGCTGAGGTCAGCGCCAAGTCGGCGCATGCTCAGGCTCTCGAGCCCCTCGTCATCGATTCGGCGGAGCGCCGCTTCGACGATCCGCCCCTCGCTGAGCGGCTCACGGATCTTCCCGCGTCGTTCCTTGCCGGTCATGCCGGGACGGTAGCGGACGGGTCGGCCGAGCGGTCTGAGGGATGTGCGACCATTGCACGGATGGCGCCAGCCTCTTCCGGCCCGACAATCCGAGTCCACGAGCTGACGAAGCGTTTCGGCGCGGTCGTCGCGCTCGACGCCGTGTCGATCGACATCGACGCGATGGCGACGGGACTCCTCGGCGCCAACGGCGCCGGAAAGTCGACCCTCATCCGCGCGGTCCTCGGCCTGCTCGACGCCGACGGCGGACGGATCGAGGTGCTCGGGCTCGACGCCTCCCGCCGCGCGGCGGAGGTTCGCCGCCTGGTCGGATACATGCCCGAGCACGACTGCCTGCCGAGCGAGATGACCGCGCGCGACTTCGTGGTCCACCTCGCCGAGCTGCGTGGCCTCCCCCGGCGCGCCGCGGCCGTCCGCGCATCGGAGGTGCTCTTTCAAGTGGGCCTTGAGGAGGAGCGCTCCCGGCCGATCGGAACCTTTTCGCTCGGGATGAAGCAGCGCACGAAGCTCGCGCAGACCCTCGTCCACTCGCCGGAGCTCATCCTGCTCGACGAGCCGACAAGTGGCCTCGATCCTGCTGGCCGAAACGACATGCTCTCACTCATTCGGCGCCTCTCCGCCGAGCTCGGCATCCGAGTGCTCATGTCGTCTCACGTCCTCGACGATGTCCAACGAACCTGTGACGAGATCGTCATCCTCGCCGCCGGCCGTCTGGCTGGTCAGGAGCCCGTCGGGCATCGCACGGGCTCAGCGAACGGACGCCTGCGCGTGCGCGTGAGCGGACCCCAAGCGGCCTTCGTTCGGGCGCTGGAGGCGCGCGGAGTCCGTGTCTCGCAGCATCCCGAAGGGCTTGACACGCTCCTTGTGGCCGGCGACCCGGCGGCGGTTGCCCGGCACATACGCGACGCGGCGTGCGACAGCGCCGTGGGAATCCGGGAGATCCGGGGAACCGAGCAGACCCTCGAAGAACTTGTCGTGGAGGCGATGGCGTGACGACCGACGCCCGGGTTCACGACATCCGGTACCGCCGCGATGAGGGTCTCCGGACGGGCCGACGGGCCGCGGTGTGGTCGTTTGCCCGGTGGAGCATGCGCCGGTCGCTCGGCGCGGGGATGGGCTGGGTCGGCAAGGCCGGTCCGATCCTGATCGCGCTGAGCGCATTCGGACCGGCGATCGTTCTGATCGGCCTGCGGGCGCTCTTCGCCGACACGATCAACTTCGACCTCCTCACCGAGCAGATCGGTTTCGGCGCCTACGCCGCCATCGTGGGCGTCGAGATCCTGATGTTCGTGGCGCTGATCGCCCCGCGGTTGATGTGCGCCGACCGACGCGACCGCGTGCTACCCCTCTACTTCTCGACGGCGGTGAGCCGTTGGGAGTACCTCGCGGCCAAGCTACTCGCCGCATTCTGCTTGATCGGTTTTGTCGTGACCGTGCCGGTCCTCACGCTCTTCCTCGGCAACGTGCTGTTCGCGCAGCACCCCCTGGGCTATCTCCAGAACCATTTTGCCGACATCGGTCGCATCCTGATCGGCGGCACCCTGATGTCACTTTTCTGGGCCCCGTTCGGGCTCGCGCTCGCGTCGCTCACGGGTCGGGTCGCCTTTGCCGTCACCGGCCTCGTGGCGACCGTCATCGGCAGCGCTACCCTCGCCGGCGCGCTTGGAGAGGTCGAGCAGCTTCGGGACTCAGCAGGAGCGCTCAACCTCCTGCAGGTGCCGATCGCGATGTACGACCGGCAGTTTCCGAACGGGCTCATCCGAAACGAAGAAGTCACCACGTTCGGCGCTTGGTCCGCCGTGTACGTCCTTGTCATCGTCGCAAGCCTGGCCGTCCTGGTGTGGCGCTACCGAACGAGCGAGGACTAGATGCTTGATTCCAAATTGCTGCGGGGATCTGCTGGCTGCGACGCGTCGCAATCCGGCGTCCTTGGTCGCCCACATATTCCCGATATGCGGGCTGACACGGCGTCCTGGACTTGCTCGGTCTCGCTCAGCAGATCCCAACACCGCAATTCCGAATCAACCATCTCCGGATGACCGCGCCCGCACTCTCGTTCGACGGCGTCTCGAAGTGGTACGGCGACACCGTCGCCGTCGCCGAGGTGACCTTCGCGCCGGACTCGGGCGTGACCGGGCTCCTTGGCCACAACGGCGCCGGAAAGTCCACTGCACTGAAGCTGCTCGCCGGCTTTGCGCGGCCGAGCGCTGGCACGGTTCGGGTGCTCGGGGCCGACCCCGCCACCGACCGCGCGTTGCATCGCCGCATCGGCGTCGTGACTGACTCCGACGCGATCTGGCCCTTCCTCACACCTCACGGTTTTGTCGCGCTCATGGCCGAGCTGCGCGGAGTGAGCGACCCCGGCGCCGCCGCGGATCGGGCGCTTGCAACCGTCGAGCTGACCGATGTCGCCGCACGCAAGGTCGGCGGCTTTTCGAAGGGCATGCGCCAGCGCACGAAGCTCGCCGCGGCGCTCGTCCACGAGCCCGAGGTGCTCCTCCTCGACGAGCCGTTGAATGGTCTCGACCCGGCCCAACGCGCCCACACGGTCGAGCTCGTCCGTCGCCTGGGGGCGCAGGGGCGCTCGGTGCTCGTCTCATCCCACGTCCTGCACGAGGTCGAGCGAATGGCTGACGCGGTGCTCGTGCTCGTCAACGGCCGCCTCGTTGCCGAGGGCCGGACCGCGGCGATCCGCAACCTGCTCGCCGATCGCCCGCGCACCATCCGAATCGAAGCAGACAATGCGACGGCGATCGCACAGGGGCTGATCGGCGCAGGGGTCGTCGAATCGGTCCGCTTAGACGGGCGGTCCGTTGTCGTCGAGACCCACGATGTCGACGGACTCTCCCGGCGGCTGGCCCCGCTTGCGCGCGACGCGGACACGACCCTTGAACGGGTCGAACCGCTCGACGACGACCTCGAGAGCGTCTACACCTACCTCCAGGCCCGCTCGCGCGGCGGATGACGTCGTTTTCACTCCCATCGCGCCCGATCCTCGGGCTGTCGCTTCGAGCGGTGCTCGGCCGACGCCGCGCGCTCGCGCTCGCGCTCCTAAACGTGCTGCCGATCGTTGCCGTCCTCGTGAACCTCGTCAGTGGCGAAGAGCGACCGTTCGCAGTCGAGCGCTCCGTTGGTCACCTCTTGCTCCCCGTCGTAATCGCGCTGGTGGCGCTCGCGTTGACCTCAGCGGCGATTGGCGATGAGCGTGAGGACGGAACGCTCCTCTACCTCACCCAAACGCCGGTCCCACGCATGGCCATCGTCGCCGCGAAAGTGGCCGCGGCATGGATCGCCACGATGATCGTCTGTGGCCCCGGAATCCTCGCGACGATGGTGCTCGCCGCGGACCGCCGCGGCGCCGCTGCAGCTTTCTGGGTCCTCCTCGCGGCGCTTACGGTGACCCTCGCCTACTGCGCGATGTTCGCGTGGCTGTCGCTTCGGATGCGACGAGCTGTGATCACCGGCCTCGCCTATATCGTGCTCTGGGAGGGCTCCGTCGCGAGCTTCGCGAAGTCGGCCGACAAACTCTCGGTGAGTGCGTACGGCCGCGTAATCGCGCGGCGCGCGAGCCCGGACGTCACCTGGGACGGGGTCCCCGCGGTGTCGGCGACAACCGCGGCCGTCGTCCTCGGGGTCATCATCGCGATGGCGACGGTCCTGGCCTCGCGGCGCCTCGATCGGATGGAACTCCCGTAGTCGCTACACCGCCCTCGCTTGGACGTCGACATTCTCGGCGGCCCTCGGAATCCGCACCACAACCACCACCGCAGCGAGACCGAGTCCGCCCGCGACGAGGTAGAGCGCCTGCGGGCTCAAGACTCCGAGCGCAAGACCCGCGAGCCCCAACGACACGCCGAGCGCGGTCATTTGGAGAGCTTGGATCAGGCCGATCACACGACTTCGCACCTCGTCCGGTGTCGAGCGCTGGATCAGGATCTCTTCGCTGACGTTCGCCACGCCGTTCCCGATCCCGCCGGCCAGTTGCGCGACAATCGCGAGGGAGATCCACGGGCTCGAACCGACGAGGCCAAGCCCGACGGCGCTTCCGCCCGCGCCGAGCGCGATGATCCGAAGCAGGTTTGGGTGGGCACCGAGCGAGCGGCCCCACAGCGATCCGATCAGCGCGCCGCCCGCCCACATCGCGACCAGAAGCCCGTACGCAATCGGGCCGTAGCCGAACGACTCGACAAGTGGTAGCTCGCTGACCAAGACGCCGCCGATACCGAGATGCAGGATCGTTCCCGCTACCGCAAGCCCACGAAGGGTCGGATCTCCCCAGACGATATGCAAGCCCGCAAGAAGGCCCCGACGCTGTTTGGCGGCTCGGGTGGGCTCACGAAACCGTGCCCCCCGGATCGACCACACGAGGGCGGCGGAGAGCGCGAACGAGATGGCGTTCAGCACGAAGACGGATGAGGCGCCAGCGAACGCGACCATGCCGCCACCGACGAGCGGACCGGCCAGATTGCCGACGGTCCTCGTCGCGGCAATGGTGCCGTTTGCCCACGCGATCCTCGACGGGTCGACGAGATTTGGAATCGCCGCGGACGAGGCCGAAGGAAAGGGCGCCTCCGCCGCGGCGGCAAGCGCCGCGAGTCCGACGAGGGCCGCGGGGTGAGTGACGAACGCCATCGCCGCGAAAACAAGGGCCGCCGCAAGGTCGGCAACCACCATGACGACCTGCCGATCAAACCGGTCGCCAAGGGCGCCTGCGAGTGGCGCGACGAGGCCCTCGACACCAATCCAGGTGCCGAGGACCGCCGCCACCCACAACCCGGATCCTGTTGTCTGGTAGACGAGGGCGACGAGCGCGACGAAGGCGGCCTCGGTGCCGCCCACCGACACGGCCCGGGCAATAGCGATGCGATGAATCGGGGACAATCGGGTAAGCATTCGAGGCTCCGAACCACAGAAGCGGGCAGCGCCCCACAACCGTGGGGGCCGAGGCGGTCGACTGGGCGACCGGTGGGAGCGTGCGCGCTAGCGCTGAGGTCGTGCCGGCACGCGCACACCGCCGCACTGGGCGGCTGAACCGGTCGGACTGGTGTGCGCGTTGATCATCGGCATGCTGCTCTGGGTGGGCCACGAGGACCTCGCGGAAGGGTAACCGACATCCCCTCCCCGATCAACGGCGGCGCTACTCTCCGAGTTGCCAGACGTCCGCGCGGAGGATCGGGACCGCTCCGCCGCCCGCCTCGATGCCGTCGACCTCGACCTCGGGGCCGCCGATCATGAAGTCGGTGTGGACCTCGGAGGTGTTCATCCCGAGGGCCCGTCGCGCCTCGGGCTCGAGCCCAACCGCGCCCGGCATCGCGTGCGGGTAGGCCCCGCCGTAGGCGATATGGCAGGTCGCGTTCTCGTCGTAGAGTGTTTCGAAGAACGTGATGCCGGTGCGTCCAACTCGCGAGCTGCCATCAACGATCGCGACCTCGCCGAGCATGTTCCCGCCGTCGTCGCGATCCATCTCGGCCCGGACGAAGTCGGCCCCCTTGTCGGCCCCGAGCTCGACGCATCGACCCGCGGAGAAGCGCATCCAGAGCCCTTCGACGACGCCACCCGCGGTCAGCGCCAGTGGTCGGGTGGATCGCACAACGCCCTCAGTCCGCATTCGGTCCGGCGAGGTGAAGACCTCTTCGGTCGGAAGGTTGGGGACAAACGATCGGCCCCAGCCGGTGACCGCACCCCCTCCGAGCCAATGGTGGCCCGGAAGCATCCCGACGGTGAGGTCGGTCCCCGAACCGCGAAAGCGAATCGCGTCGAAACCACGCTCGGTCAAGATCTCCGCTCGTCGTTCCAACATCCGCGTGTGTTCGTTCCAAGCGGCAACCGGATCCGGCTCGTCGAGTCGCGTCGCGTGGGCGACCGCGGTCCAAAGCCGCTCGATGTCGGGCTCGCCAAAGATCTGGCGCGCCCAACCGGCTCCCGGGATCGACACGAGCGTCCAGTTGACCTCGTCGCCCATGGCGATGCGCACCGACGAGGCAAGGCGCGGCATCCGGTCCATGATCAACCGGTCGGGGTCGATCCCGTCGTACAGCTCAGGCTCGGCATCCCCCAGAATGCCGATGCGTGCGGCGTGACCCTCGATGCTTGCCTCGTTTCGCCGGTCAAGCCACGGCGGCGTCCAGGCGAGGCTCTCGGCCGGCGCGTGTTTGAGGCGAGCGAGCTTCGTGTGCGGGTCCCAGTAGAGAATGTCGACGTAGCGCGCTCCCGCGCGGTAGGCGGCTCGGACAACCGCGCGCCCGAAGTCGACGAACTCCACCGGGCAGCCGACGTAGACGTCTTGCCCGGGTGCGACATTGGCGCCGACACGCACCGCCACGTCGGCGTACGCGTCGAGGCGTTGTTGTTTTTTGATCACGCGGCGATGCTACCGACCGCCTCGGCGAGCGCTTTGATTTCGACTCATGCCGCCGAAACCGATTCGCCGAAAATGGAGGTCCGGAAGGCCCGGAGCCCCACGGATCTCCGGCCTAGATCGCTCCGACGACCGCGGTCTCGCCCCCGGCCATGATCTTTCCCATGAGGTCGACGCAGCGCTTGACGTCGGCCACCCATGCGGCGAACCCGTCTCCGCGGAGCGCCTGCGGCCCGTCGCACAGCGCCTGCTCCGGATCCGGGTGAACCTCGACGATCAGGCCGTCGGCGCCAGCGACGACCGCCGCGCGCGCCATCGGGAGAATGAGGTCGCGCCGGCCAGCGGCGTGGGACGGGTCGACGATGACCGGCAACCGGGAGAGCCCCTTGACGACCGGGATCGCCGAAATATCGAGCGTCCCACGAGTGGCGGTCTCGAAGGTGCGGATGCCGCGCTCGCACAGGACGATCTGGTCGTTGCCTTCCTTCGCGATGTACTCAGCCGACAGAAGCCACTCTTCGATGGTGCTCGACATGCCCCGCTTGAGGAGCACCGGGGTATCGAGCCGGCCGACCTCGCGCAGAAGATCGAAGTTCTGCATGTTGCGAGTGCCGAGTTGGATCATGTCGGCGACCTCGACGACGTCATCGATCTGCCGGACGTCCATCAACTCGGTCACGATCGGGAGGCCCGTCAACTCCCTCGCCTCCATGAGAATCTCAAGTGCCGGCTTGCCGAGGCCCTGGAATGTGTACGGAGAACTCCGCGGCTTGTAGGCCCCGCCACGGAGCAGTCCGGCCCCGGCTGCCTTGACGATCGCCGCGGTTGTGAGGGTTTGGTCGCGCGTTTCGACGGTGCAGGGGCCGGCGATGAGACCGAACGAACCACCGCCGATCCTGGCGCCACCTGCGGTCACAACGAGATCCTCAGCGGAGAACTCGCGGGAGACGAGCTTGTACGGCTTGAGGATTGGGACGACCTTCTCCACACCCGCGACACCCTCGAGGTCGAGCGTGGCGACCAGTTGGCGGTCATCACCGATCGCACCGATGACGGTGACAAACTCGCCGCGCGAGATGTGGGCCGTCGCGCCAGCCGAGGCAATCCGTTCGAGGACGTGATCGATCTGCTCGTCCGTCGCTCCGTCTTTCATCACGATCATCATTGCGACTGCCATCCTTCGGTTGCTCGTTCCGTGGGCGTTTCGCGGATCCCGGCAAGGGCCGCGAGAAAGCGGTCATTCTCGTCTGGCAGGCCAATGGTGACACGAAGCCAGCCCGGACATCCAAGCGCGCCGCCATCGCGAACGATGACGCCGCTCCGCAAGAGCGCTTCGTGAACCCGACGACCGTCGCCTGCGTCGTCCGAGCCCGCTCTCAACAGAATAAAGTTCGCCTGGCTCCGCGTAAAGCCCTCCCCCGCCTCGGCAAGCAGGTTCGCAACGCGCTCGCGCTCCGCGACCGTCGCTTGGATCCGCCGATCCATCTCGGCCGGATGACGAAGCCCCTCACGGGCGGCGAGCTGGGCGATGTGGTTGACGTTGAATGGCTGGCGGACGCGGTCAATGGCCTGGACGAGGTCGGCGCTCCCGATCGCGTAACCGACGCGCAGGCCGCAGAGCCCATAGGCCTTGCTGAAGGTCCGCGTCACGATGAGGTTCGGGCGGGTGCGTGCGAGGGCGAGCGTGCGGCCCGAGTCGCGCTCGCTGACGAAGTCGAAGTATGCCTCGTCGACGAGCACCGCCAGGTCATCCGGTAGCTCATCGAGGAACGCCTCGATCACCCCGGCCGAGCGGTAGACCCCGGTCGGGTTGTTGGGATTGCAGATCACCACGAGCCGAGTGCGCTCGTCGACTGCGGCTGCCATCGACGCCAGGTCGTGCCCCTGATCGTCTGCCAGAGGCACCGCGACCGCCACTGCCCCATTCGCCGCGGCGAGGAACGGATAGATCGCAAAGGACGGATCGGCGTGTACGACTGTCGTCCCGGGATCGAGGAGCGCTTGGCCGAGGAGCAGGATCAGCTCGCACGAACCGTTTCCGAGCGCCACCTGGTCGGGGCGGACGCCGTGGCGATCGGCGAGGTCGGCGCGGAGGGCTCGGCCCGCGGCGTCGGGATAGCGGTTCAGGTCGACGGCGGCAGCTGCGACCACCTCCGCGACAGACGGAATCGGCGGGTACGGGCTCTCGTTCGACGCGAGCTTGATGGCGTCGCTCAGTCCATAGCTCGCGAGCACCTCGGCGATCGTGAGCCCCGCCTCGTAGCCCGGCATCGCGGCCACTCGCGGAGAGATTCGCACGGTTGTCGTCTGCTGTTCGGCCACGGGCGCGGGATTCTGCCAGACGACGGTCTGTAACCCAGCGCTTGTGACGTTGGTCTCTATTGTCAGAATGACGTAAACTCCCCCTGTACTTTACGTCAGGTTGACATGAACTCACCCGCACACCACCACCACCAAGACCCCGTCATCGTCGTCGGCTCCGGCCTGGCGGGGATGCTCGCCGCCCACCACCTCGCGCGCAGCGGTCCGGTCATCCTCGTCACCAAGGGTGTGATCGACGCCGGCAGTAGCCAGCACGCCCAGGGAGGGCTCGCCGCCGCCGTTGGCATCGGCGATACCCCCGCCTGGCACATCGCCGACACCCTCGCCGCTGGCGCTGGCCTCTGTGACCCGAGCGCGGTCGCCGTGATCTGTGAGGACGGGCCCGCTCGTGTGCAAGAGCTGATCGACCTCGGCGTCGCCTTCGACCGCGACCCCGATGGCACGCTCGCGCTTGCCATGGAAGGGGCTCACGACCGACCCCGCGTCGTCCACGCCGGCGGTGACGCAACCGGCGCGCACATCGTCGCCGCGCTGGTCGCCGTGGTGCGAGCCGACCCGAGGATCGACATCCGCGAGCGGACCGTCGCCCTCGAGGTCGTCGTCGAGGCCGGAGAGGCGCGAGGGCTCTGGGTGCGGGAGCCCTCCGGGGAACGGCGTCGCCTCGACGGCCGCGCGACTGTGCTCGCCACCGGTGGAATGGGGCACCTCTTTTCGCGGACGACCAACCCGTCCGTTGCGACCGCCGACGGTGCGGCCCTTGCCCACCGTGCCGGCGCGCTGCTGGCCGACCTCGAGCTCGTCCAGTTCCACCCGACCGCCCTCGCCCTCGGCCACTCCCCTCTCGCCCTTGTCAGCGAAGCGGTCCGGGGCGCTGGCGCCTACTTGCGCGACGCCCGCGGGAATCGATTCATGCTGGCGCTTCACCCCATGGCGGAGCTCGGACCGCGCGACGTCGTCGCCCGGGCGATTGCCGCGCAGGCGGCCGCCGACGACCGCGACGTGACCCTCGACCTGCGACACCTCAAGCCGGCCGGGGTCTACAACCACTTTCCCACCGTCGCCGCGGCGTGCCGTGAGCATGGCCTCGACCTCGCGCGCGATACGATCCCGGTCACGCCGGCGACCCACTACGCGATGGGCGGAGCGCTGACTGACACCTGGGGGCGCACGACCGTGCCGAGACTCTGGGCGATCGGCGAATGCGCCTGCACGGGTGCGCACGGCGCGAACCGCCTCGCCTCGAACAGCCTGCTCGAGGCCGCGACGATGGCCGTGCGGTGCGCCGGGGCCGTCGACATGGCCGAGTGGTCGAACGCCGATCCCGCGCCGACCCGCGCGCCCCGCCCGGTCGAGGCGAACTGGCGCGCAACGCTCCAGGGCGAGATCTGGGAGCACGCGGGGGTCGTTCGCGACGCGACGGGCCTTACCGCCGCGGCAGCGATCCTCGGGCACGCGCCTTCGGGCGACGATCACGAGACCGGCAACCTCCGAGACGTCGCCGAGCTGATGGTCGCCGCGGCGCTGATTCGCCAGGAGAGCCGCGGCGGTCACTTCCGGACCGACTTCCCCGACCAGGACCCCCGCTGGCTCGTGCGGATCGCCTGGCGAGCCGGTGAGCCGATCGACGTGCCACTCAACCAGGGCCCTCGTGCCCGCAAGGAGGCCGCGTGACCACCGCCACAGGGCCCGTCGTCTGCACGATTCCCGTCCCCGACGATGACACGCCGCGCGCCGAGCTTGTCGAGCGCGCCTGGGCCGCTCGCCACGAACTGGGTGAGCGTGCCGTCATCCTCGGCCACCACTACCAAAAGGACGAGGTGATGGAGTTCGCTGACATCACCGGCGACTCGTACCTCCTTGCCCGGCGCGGCGCGGAGGCAGCCCAGGCCGAGTACGTCCTCTTCTGCGGCGTCTACTTCATGGCCGAGGCAGCCGACATCCTCGCGCAACCTCACCAGCGAGTCATTCTCCCCGACCTCGGTGCGGGCTGTCACCTTGCCGAGTGCGCCGACATCTTCACCGTCCGCGACGCATGGACCCAGCTCACCGAGACGCTGCCGGGCAAGACGATCATTCCGCTCACCTACATGAACTCCGGTGCCGACCTCAAGGCATTCGTCGGCGAGCACGGCGGCGCGGTCTGCACATCGGGGAACGCCGAGCGAGCCTTCCGCTGGGCCTTCGAGCGCGGCGACGCGGTTTTCTTCTTCCCTGACGAGCACCTCGGCCGCAACACCGCCGCCCGCCTCGGGATCGACCCCGACGTCCCCCTTGTCTGGAACCCCCGCAAGGCCGAGACCGGAGGTCTCGCAGCCGACGACCTGCGCGCGGCGGACGTCATCCTCTGGAAGGGCTTCTGCAACGTCCACACCCGCTTCAACGTCCGCCAGATCGCCGCTGCCCGGGACGAGGATCCGAGCGTACGCATCATCGTCCACCCGGAATGCCCGCGCCCGGTCGTCGAGGCCGCCGACGAAGATGGCTCGACCGAGTACATCATCCGCCGCTGCGAGGAGCTTCCGGCCGGCTCAGCGATCGGCATCGGCACGGACTGGAATCTGGTGAATCGCCTGCGCCAGCAGCACCCCGACAAGCGCATCTTCTGCCTCGAAGACAATGCCTGCCCGTGCGTGACGATGAACCGAATCACCCTGCCGAAGCTCACCTGGTGTCTGGAGTCGCTCGTCGCAGGCGAGGTCGTGAACGAGATCGTGGTCGACGACGAGATGGCGCGGCTTGCCCGCCTCGCGCTTGATCGAATGCTCGCGATCTGAGCAAACGCAGGTGCCGGCCGCGACGACGTCGAGGAAGGTCGTTCGCCCAGGCCAAATGACGACGGTGCCGGCCCGCGAATCCGTATGCTCGGCCCGTGAAATACGGAACCGCAGCGATGCGCCTGCCAGCGCTCGTCGCCGCCGCGCTCGCCGAAGACCTCGGCAAGCGTGGCGACATCACATCGCAGCTGATGATCCCCGAGGACACCTTCGCGATCGCGGAGGTCGTCGCCCGCTCCCCTGGCGTGTTTGCGGGGCGGGAGGCGGGAGCGGAAGTCGTCCGTCAAGCCGAGCTCGCGGCCGAGTGGCTCTGCAAGGACGGCGCGACGCTCGGAGCCGGCCAAGCCGTCGTCCGGATCACGGGCCCGGCGCGAACCGTCCTCGCCGCCGAGCGCACCCTTCTGAACTTCGTGAGCCACCTCTCCGGGATCGCGACGATGACGGCCGCCTACGTGGCCGCGTGCCGCCCGGCACTCGTCCTCGACACCCGAAAGACGACGCCCGGTTGGCGTCAGCTCGAGAAGGGAGCTGTCCTCGCGGGAGGTGGCACCAACCACCGCATGGGCCTCTTCGACCGAGTGCTCGTCAAGGACAACCACCTCGCGCTTGCCGGAGAGAGCCTCGCAAACGTTGTTCGCCTGGCACGTAAGCGTCTTCCCGGGGTGATCGTCCAGGTCGAATCCGACGATCTCCAGGGCGTCGAGCGCGCCCTCGCCTGCGAGGTCGACTGGATACTGCTCGACAACATGGACATCGCCACGATGCGGCATGCGGTGCGAATCAACCGCGGGCGCGCCAAACTCGAGGCGTCGGGACGGATGGACTTGGAGCGGGCGGCGGCGGCCGCGGCGTGCGGCGTCGACGCGATCAGCGTCGGAGCGCTGACGCACTCCGCGCCAGTGTTGGACCTTGGGCTCGACATGCGAGCCGGCTAGCCCCCCCGGCTCGGACTCTCCGAGCCGGGGGGCAGCGACCGATGTCGATTGCCCCGCTGAGGCCTACGCAGGCTTCAACGCGATGATGTAGCCCGCGAGTTCCTGGGTGGTGCCCGAGATCGTGAGCGTGCGTGAAATGGACGTGGGGGCGGTCTGCAGTTGCTCGTTCGCCACGATCGACAGGTTCGTCGGCCTGACGTCGAAGATCTCCGTGCCGCCGTCCTCGGTCCAGGTGCGCGCCGACGAGACATCCGCAACGGCAAACGACACGATCATCCCGGCCGGCTGGCTGGGCAAGATCGGCCCCGGCGTCACGCTCTGCACCAGGCCGGCAGGAGCAGCTGTCGCGAACAGGTCGAGGGGAGCCTGTGCGTTCGTGTTCGAGTACGCGACGAGCCCTGCCGTCCAGTAGTCGGTCGCCGAGCTACTCGGAAAGGTCACCGTCGTCCCCGCGTCTCCCGCGAGCGCGACGCGGTACCAGGCGGCCGAGTTGAAGTCCGCCCCCGCTCTGTTTGCGATGCGCGTCCAGCCGGTTGGGTTGGACGGGTACGTTGTGCTCGAGGATGACGTCGTCGCGATGACGACGATCCCGTCGCCGGCGACGATCCCAGATGGGATCGCGATGCTGGCTCCGCTTGAGGTGCCCGAGCTGGTTGCTTCGGCCCGCCGCGCGATCTGCGCCGGCGGGGGCGACGTGTTGTTGACAGTCACGCTGACAGAAGCCGTGGCCTGGTTACCCGCGTTGTCGACTGCCCGCGCGTTGATCGTCCGCGACCCGTCGGCCACGGTCGTGGAGTTCCACGAGATGGCGTACGGGGCGCTCGTGTCGGTGCCGACGGTCACGCCATCGACAAGGAACTCCACGCGGTTGACCCCACCGGCGTCAGTGGCATTCGCCGAGATCGTCGTCGTACCAGTGACGGTCGCACCGCTCGCTGGCGCGGTCACCGAAACCGTCGGAAGCGTCGTGTCGGCGTTGCCGGGAGGAGCGTGGCAAAAACCCGAGCCGGTGTCGCTGAACGTGTTGCCGTTTCTTCCATCCGGCGCGAACTGCCAGTCGTAGCCCATCGAGCGGAGCGTGAGATTGAGTACGCCAAAACTGCGCGAGCGAACCTCGCTATTGGCCGCAATCGTCGTCGGGAATCCCTCGAGGCTCATCCCCCCCGTGCCGACGACGAACTCGCGGATCCCAGTCAATGGGTCGGCCACTCCCGCGGGAGTCTGCGGCGCGAAACGTTCGTAGTTGTGCACGTGGGCGCTCAAGACCACATCGGCCCCGCCGCTGTAGAGGCTCTCCCAGAGGGTCCTGGCCGAGGTGAGCGGGGTCTTTGACGAGAACAGCGGGTAGTGGAAGTACGCGAGCGTGCACGAGGTTGGGTGCGCCGCCAGATCAGCCTTCAGCCACAGATCCTGCGCAGAGCCGGGACCGCAGCCTCCCACCTTGGCGCAGTTGGTGTTGAGGGCGATCATGTGCCACGCCCCGATGTCATACGAGTAGTAGCCCTTCGCCGGGTCACCCGCCGCGGACCCAAAGTACCCGAAGTAGCCCAAGCCTTGGCCGGTCGTGTCGCAGCCGGTCCCACCGGACGTGTAGTACTCGTGGTTTCCGGCCGCCGGGAACGTCAACGGCTTCGATCGACCCCACGTCGGGTCGTAGGACTGGCTGAACGCGGCGGCCCCGCTACACCAGTACTGAATGTCGCCAATCGGCAGCACCGCCGACACGCCTTGGGTGGCAAAAAGGTCCGATGTGTACCGCTGATGGCAGTACGTCGATGATCCCGCACCCGCGTTGAAGTACTGGTGCGTCGGTTCACAGGCAATGTCCCCGGCGGCGGCAACAACCGGGTCTGCCGCGCTGGCGGGAGACACGGTCCACAGGAGGAGGGCGGCGAACACGGCAGCGCCAAGAAGTCTCAGATGCCCCCCGCGGCGTTCGAGCACCCATCGTCGATGGTTACTGGGTCGAATACTCAAGGGCACGGTCTTCTCCTATTGGATCGACTCACAGGATCTTCAACGACCTCACGCCGCTACGAATTTCGACCATAGCCCGACCCTCGGGGGTCGACAACTGAACGAAGGTCAAGCGCGTACCCGATTGCGTCCGGCCTTCGTACCAGCGAATGGGGAGGGCCCACGGCGATTGCCCGATCGCGGCGCAGTCGCTCGCCCCAACGGGTTCGCACGCGTGGTTACGCAGCCGCCGGAATGTCCCTCACGTCGGACCGTTACTCGCCCAACTTCGTGAAGGCGATTCGCCGGCCATCCGGCGACCAGCTTGGCGCCGAGGCGGAGGCTGTCCCGGTCTGGAGGTTGCGTTTGGCGGTACCGTCGGCCGCCATGATGATGATGGTGGAGCCCGTTGCGGTGACCTTCGTGTAGGCGATCTGACGGTCGTCGGGCGACCATGCGGGCTGCTGGGAATTTTCGCCAAGTGGGGTCAGACGTCGCGCCTGCCCGCCGCCGGCAGGCATTGTGAAGATCGCCCATTTCCCCTTGGTCTGTCGGGCGAACGCGACCATGGCCGCGTCGTGTGACCACGCGGGCTGCTCCTCTGAGACCGGTGTCGCGGTGAGGTTTCTCTTCCGGCTCCCGTCGATGCCCATAACGGAGATGTCCCACAATCCGTTGCGCTGCTGGCTGGTGTAGAGGATCTGGCGACCGTTCGGAGACCACGCCGACTGGTCGTGGGCGATCAGGCCGCTTGTGAGCTGCCGCTGTCCGGTGCCCGATCGACCGATGGTGAACACGGCGTTGCTCTCCCCGCCGACAAACGTGAGGTAACGACCGGACGGCGCCCAGCTCGGACGCGCTGCACCCGGAACCGTCCCGAGGAGCTGCTTCACACGTCCTCCACGGGAGAGGTCGACAACGAAGATCGCTTCGGGACAATCCTCGCATGGGGGGCCGCTGAACGCGATCCAGCGTCCGCTCTTGGACCAGGCTGGACTGTCGTATCGGTGAGAGGGGCCGGGCGTCAACCGTCGCAGCCCGGTCCCGTCGACGCGCACGGTGTAGATGTCCGATTGCCCCTCGTTGATCTCACTCGGCCGCTGCTCGGTGGCGCTGCTCGTCGCTGCGATCGCCGCCGAGAGAACGAGCAGCGCCGACGTCGTCAGAAGTGAGCGGCGCGTACGCCTCGCGACGGAGCCAGTTGCGTGATTCGCTGAAATGTTGATGCGACTGCTCCGTTCCGGACGGGTGTTACCCAGTGGTACCGAGGAGAACGTACTCGACGGCCTCCGGTCGCGCTGGAATGCCGGGTCCGCTGGCTACTCGGCGCCACAACGATGCCCGACGTCAGCGGCGGGTTCGGCCACGCGGGCGCGCAGGCGACGCAAGGCGGTCCGCTTTCGCAGCATCGTGTGAGGACATTATGAGTGCCGGCGCTTGCTCGGCCCGGCGCTGCTACGGTCGTCGGGATGGGGCGCTTGGTCCAGATGATCGTCTCAGGCACGCTCCTGACATCGATTGCGCAGCCAGCCGTGTCGCTGACCGGTCCCGCGAGCGGGCTCGTCGCCGTGTACGCACCCATCGCCCAGGCGGTCGTCCTTCATGACGGGGGAGACTCCGTGGCCGGGCTCGGCGACCAGCTCTGGCTTCAAGCGCCGACCGCCGCCGACCGGCGCCTTCCGTCGACGCGTTGGATGGCGAAAGTGAAGGGCGACGAGGTCGCGGCCTCGAGCCCCCAACAGATGGCCGCGATCCTTCGCGCGGCCATCACCGCAACCGACCGCGGTGGGCTCGTCGCCATCGACGAGATCCTCGCTGGCGTTTGGAGTGAAGCGAGGCTACAAAACCTGGGTGCCGCCCTCGTTCGGCTCGGACCCCAGGCCGAGCGAGTGATCGTCTACATCGGCCCGGGCGTGGTCGGGGCAGTCGGGCGGATCGACCTCAGGCAGCCCCTACCGCCACGTTGGGAGGCGCTCCTGACGACCCTGCGAAGGGCCGGGGGCACCGTCCTCGAGACCTACCACGGTGACCTGCGACCCTTCAGTCGCGCTGAACTCGCCGCCGACACCACGCGCTGGCTCGCGCGCTGGGGACCAGGAGAGGTTGAGCGACTGCATCTCATGCTCGGACCGAGCATCGACTCGTCCCAAGCGGAGATATGGGAGCGAGCGCGCGCCACCGCAGCGGGCCGACGGCTCCTCGCAAACGGTCCCTTCGCCTACGGCCTTCGAAGCCGTGAGGCGACCATCGGTTGGCTGGCGGGGTATCGAGACTTTCTGGCGAACCCCCTGACGCCTCCGGCCGGCGGAGACGAACCCGTCCCGGTCGGCGGTGGCCTCGCGATCACCCTTGTCGACGTTGCCACCGCCTCGGTCACCCTGTCGCGAATTGGCCGAGCCGTGGTCCAAGTGATTCCCGCAGGTGCGACAAATGGCCGCGTCATCGCCAAACTCGACGGGCCGGTCGCGGCCGCCCGGGTCGCGATTCCCCGAGACACGCGGCCGGGTCGATACACGTTGCGGGTCGTCGCCATGGGGGATGGCCTTCGCGACGACGCATCGGTCGCACTTATCGTCCCGCCACAGGGCGTGATCGCGGGACGACCGTCGCTTCTGCGCGCCGTTCGTGGACGCGGGCGGTCGATCATCGTGAGCTTCCCAGGGACCGGCCGCGGCAACGTCCAGGTTATTCGCGTCGGAAAGCGAGTCGGCCCGGTCGTGCGTACGTTCACGGCCCCGGTGTCGAGACTGAGTGTGCCTCTACCCGCTGGCCTCGCACCCGGGAACTACCGTATCCGTGTCGTCACGATCGGGCCGAACGGGCGCGAGCAGGTCACAATCCCTCTCGCGGTTACGCGGCGCTGGGCGTCGCTACCGAAGTAGGATTCCGAGCGAGGAACGAGGTCCGAGTGCCAAACGCCACAGCCCGCGCTCGCATACGAGTGGCCGTCGTCGCGTTTGCCCTCGTCGCGACTGGCTCGACCGCGGCCGGAAAACGAGGATCCGCGACCCAGCCTGGCCCCGTCATCGCAGACCTGACCCTCGACACCGAAACCGGCCTTGGCAGCGTGGACGGGCGAGCGCAAGCCGGACCGCGACGCTGGCCTGGCCCTGCGATTACCTACTTCGACGCGACCGGCCAGGCCATGCGCCAAGCGGTCGCCGAGGGCGCCGCATCATGGAACCGCGCCCGCGTGGGAATCACGTTCCGCCGGGTGAACAGCCGTGCGAAGGCTCGAGTTATCGTCTCCATCGACCGGTCGATCCCGGCTGATGGGCTCGCCACCGTCGGGCAGGGGGTCGGGGCCTTCGTCCGCTTCCGGACTCCGCTCCCAACCGGTTCGCCGTTCTCTCGCCGCGAGGGCGCCGTCCTGATCGCCGCGCACGAGTTCGGTCACGTTCTCGGGCTTCTGCACAGCGCAAACGCCTGCGCACTGATGTCGCCGATTGTCCGGCGCTGTGGAGGGAACCAGTTCGGTCCGTCACGCTGGCGCTGTCGAGTCGCGATCAAGGGTGAGGACCTCGCGCTTGCTCGCCGTCTCTACGGTGGTCCGGGCCGCCAAGTCGCCGAGCTCTCGTGTCCGCGTCGCCCGACATAGATGGCCGCGGGATCGTCCGCGGCGCGCCATAATGACGGAGCAAGGTCACGAACGGAGGGTTGCAATTGAGCACGCTTGAGCCACGTGTCGGCGATTCCGGGCAGACGTTTGATCGCGGATCGGTCGCGTTGGAACGAGATCAAGCGAAAGCCGTGTTCGCCCACACGATGTTCCTCGTGGCGGCCACGGCTGGACTGGCCGCCCTTGGCTCGTACCTCGGCCGCGATATCTCGGGTGTCGCGGCGATCGTCTGCTTCGTGATCGCCATCGGGCTGAGCTTCGGGATTGGGTTTGCGCGTGGCTCGACGCCCCTCGCGATGGGGCTCCTCTTCGGGATGGGGGCGTTCCTCGGCCTCGGCGCGGGGCCGGGCCTTGCGTCCTACGCGCGACTCGAGGACGGTGGGACGCTCATTGCCCAGGCCGCGGGCATGACCGCACTGTTGGTCGGCTCGCTCGGCGCGTACGGCTACGCGACGCGTCGCGACTTCTCCGCGTGGGGCAAGACGCTTTTTTGGCTGACGATCGGGCTCTTCGTCGCGGGGATCGCACTGATCTTCGTGCGCTCAGCCGGCGCGCAGATGATCTGGGCCGGCCTTGGCGTGGTGATCTTCTCCGCCTGGACGATCTACGATTTCAACCGGCTACGCCGCGCTCATCCCAACCAGGCCGTCTTCATCGCTTGCGGCATCTTCCTGGACATCTTCAACCTCTTCCAGTTCCTGCTGCAGATCATCGGCTTCTCGAGGGACTGACCGCGTTAGGTCGTGTAGTCGGCGTTGATGCTGACGTAGGCGTGGGTGAGGTCGCTGACAAAGACCTCGGCCTCACCGGTGCCTCGACTCAGGTCGACCCGCAGGTCGTATTCGGGAAGCGCGAGCACCTGTTCGATTCCCGCGGCGTCAACGGCGAGCCCGTCAAAGGCAAGAAGCGGCTCGTGAACCTGGCCCGGCGCGCCGATGAGTGCCTGGCCGACGGCCTGCTCGATGCGACCCCAGTTGGGATCACGGCCGAAGATCGCGGCCTTGACAAGCGGCGACCCACCGATCGCACGGGCAACGCGCTCGGCCTCGGGCGTATCGGCCGCACCGCGAACGTCGAGGCGGACCGCGTGCTCGGCGCCCTCTCCGTCCTTGACCATCTGGATTGCCGACCAGCGACAGACCGCCGTGAGCGCCGCCGCAAACCGCGTCAGGTCGTTCCCCGCAAGCGGCGGTCCCTCACCATTTGCCAGGACAACGAGCGTGTCGGATGGGCTCATCTGACCGTCGACGCTAATCCGGTTGAACGACTTGCTCGCGGCGACGGCGGTTGCCGCCTGGACGTCGTCGGCCGCAATCGACGCGTCGGTCGTGACGTAGCAGAGCATCGTCGCCATGCTCGGGTTGATCATCCCGGCGCCCTTCGAGGCGACACCGAAGTGGACGAGGCGTCCGGAGATCTCGATCGAAAACGCGCCGGACTTCGGGAAGCGATCCGTTGTGCAAATCGCGGCGGCAAAATCTGACCCACCGTCGGCTCGGAGGGTCGCCAAGGCGCCGTCGATGCCCGTACGGAGCGTGTCCATCGAGAACAGACGACCGATGACGCCGGTCGACGACGTCACGACCTGGCGAGGATCGAGCTTGAGCCCGGCGGCGGCGCGCTCGCCCATCTCGATCGCGTCGCGTAGGCCCTGCTCCCCCGTCGCCGCGTTGGCGTTGCCGGCGTTCACCACGACCGCACGGAGCGCGCCGAGCTCGAGCGTGCGATTGCGGTGGACCGGTGCCGCCGGCAGCGCGTTGGCGGTGTCGACAAGGCCCGAGCAGGCCGACCGATCGCTTACGAGGATCCCGACATCGAGCAAGCCGGACTCCTTGAGCCCGCACGCGGTAGCGCCGGCTCGGAAGCCATCAGGCGTCGTGACGGAGCCGCCACGCAGGAGCGTGAGACCCTCCGGCGCCCGAAGCCAGTCGGTACGGGCGATCGGCGGGAAACTCATGTGAGGCCTTCGGTCTCGGGGCGCTCAGCCATCAGATTGAGGTTCTGCACCGCCTGCCCGGACGCGCCCTTCATGAGGTTGTCGATGGCACAAAAACTAATGAGCGTGCCAGAGTCCGGGTCGATCATCGGACAGACCTGGGCGAAGTTTGTCCGCTGCACGGCGCGAAACCCCGGTGGGTCGTCGACGACCTCGACGAACGGATGCGGCGCGTAGAAGTCCACGTAACGCTCCCGCAGTTCATCGGGGTGCGGCGCCTCCCCAGAGAGCGTGGCGTAGCAGCTCGCAAGCTCGCCGCGGTCGGCCGCGACGAGGTGGGGCGTGAAGATCACAGGGAGGCCGAGTTCCTGCCCGATCTCGGGGGTGTGGCGGTGTGCGAGTACCTTGTACGGCTGGACGTTGTCGGTGACCGTCGAGTAGTGAACGCCGGCGCTTGGGGTCTTCCCCGCCCCGCTCACGCCGCTTTTCGCGTCGATGACGACGCTTGCCAGCTGGTCCCGAAGCGGCAGCAGCGCGAGGATTGCGGCCGTCGGGTAGCAGCCGGGGTTTGCCACGACCGTCGCGGTTCGGATCGCGTCGCGGTAGGCCTCGGGGAGCCCGTAGACCGCCTCGGCGAGGAGATCGATGTGGCCGTGGTCAAACCCGTACCACCGCGGGTAGAGCGATGCGTCGCGAAGTCGATAGTCAGCGCCGAGGTCGACCACCCGCACACCGCGGATGACGAGATCAGCGACAACCTCCACCGACTCCGCATGCGGGTAGCAAACGCAGGCGAAGTCACCGGCCGCCACGGCGTCCGCGTCGTAGGGGGTGAGCAGCCGGTCGAGGCGGTACTCCGGCGCCACGGTGGCAAGCGACTGACCGGCATCTGAGCGACCGGTGGTCTGTCCGAGCGTGAAGTGCGGATGCCGATCGATCAGCGCGGCAAGCTGCGCCCCCGCAAAGCCGCTCGCACCGAGGACGTGAACAACGCTCACGATCCGCCCCGCAACTCGGCTCCCAGCTCACCCACAAGTGCCGCCACCACGGCGGCGACCGGCGCCTCGATCTCGGCATCGGTCAGTGTCCGCTCCGGATCGGCGATCTCGAGGCGTAGCGCAAGGCTGACGCGCCCGGCGCCGATGCGCTCGCCGACGTAGCGGTCGAAGATGCGCGCGACGCGGACCAGTGCCCCACCCGCGCGACGCGCGACTCCGAGCACCTGATCGCTCGTGACCGTGTCGGCCACCACGACGGCGATGTCGCGCGTCGAGACGGGGACGTTCAGGATCGGCTGGTAGGGGCGCGCACCCGTGACCGCCGCGGCGAGGAGTGCGTCGAGGGGGATCACCACCGCGACGGCCGGACCGCGGACGTCGAAGTTACGAAGCACCAGCGGGTGCATCTCGCCAGCCCAGCCGATGATCTCCTCGCCACTTCGCATTCGCGCCTGGCGGGCCGGGTGAAAATAGGGGGCGTCGTTTGCCTCCGGGTGGACGCTCACGCCGACGACCGACGTGAGATCTGCGAAGAGGCCGATCCCCGAGTGGATGTCAAGCGTGCCCGGAGTCGCGCGCCAGTGCTCGGTGCTCGGGGGGCCGAAGCGAAGGACGGCGACGAACTCGCGCTCGGCGGCGAGCCCATCCTCGCGTGGCGCGTAGGTGCGACCGATCTCGAAGAGCCCACCCGACGGACGCTGGTGGGCCTGGTTCTGCGCGGCGGCCCGAAGAAGGCCCGGGAGCATCGACCGGCGCATGACGGCCATTTCCTCGGACATCGGCTTCGCGAGGCGCACGACGTTTCGCCTCGGGTCCTCGGCCGACATCTGCAGACGGTCGGCATCCGCTTCGGGAACAAACCGGTACGAGATGACCTCGGACACGCCGCGAGTGACGAGCCGGTCGGCGAGTTTCTCTCGGAGCGCTTGCGCAGGGCTCCGTCCGCCTGCGACCGCGGTGCGCGGAAGCACGGCGGGAATCTGGTCGAAGCCCTCGATGCGCGCGACCTCTTCGATGAGGTCGATCTCGCGTGTCACGTCGCCGGCTCGCTCGAAGGGCACCTGAACCCTGAGGCCGTCGGGCAGCTCCTCGACCCCAAACCCAAGCCGGGTCAGGATCTCGACGCTGCGCTCGGGCGCGACGGAAACCCCGAGGATCCTCTCGGCCCGCCCGTGACGCAGGACGACCGGCGGCCGCTGCGGAATCGGTTCGCATGCGTCGAGGGTTCCGGGCACGAGGACCGCTCCGCAGGTCTCGATCAGCATCCGGCAGGCAATCGCCATCGCTCGTGGTGGTAGCTCGACGGGAAGGCGCTTCTCGAATCGGCTGCTCGACTCGCTGCGAAGCCCGAGCCGAAGCGATGTCCGGAGGATGTTCGGGCCGTCAAAGGTTGCCGCCTCAAGCATGATCCGGCGGGTCGTGCCTGAGACCTCGCAATCGGCTGCGCCCATGATCCCCGCGATCACCATCGGGCGGTCCGCGTCGCAGATCGCGAGGACATCAGGATCGAGCGTCCGTTGCACGTCATCGAGCGTGATGATCGGCTCACCCGCGGCCGCCCGACGAACGACGATCTCCGGCCCGGCCAGCTTGTCGAGATCGAATGCGTGGAGCGGTTGCCCGGTGAGGAGCATCACGTAGTTCGTCACATCGACGACGTTCGAGATCGAGCGCATGCCGGCCGCCTCGAGGCGCGCCGCAAGCCATATGGGTGAGGGGCCGACCTCGACGTCGACAAGAACCCTGGCCATGTAGCGCGGGCAGAGGTCCGGCGCATCGACGCGCAACGCGACGTAGTCACCCACCGAGCCCGGGCCGTCGGCGGGTGGCTCGGCCTCGACCGGTGGGCAGTACCGCGTCTGCGTGAACGCCGCGACCTCGCGGGCGAGTCCAGTGATCGAGAGGCAGTCCGGGCGATTGGACGTGATCTCGAGGTCGATGACGGTCTCGGCGATCGGGAGCGCGTCGGCAAGCGGCGCCCCTGGTGTGAGTCCGTCCTGCAGTTCCATGATGCCGGCATGATCCTGGCCGAGGCCGAGCTCGCGGGCCGAGCAGATCATCCCCTGGCTCTCGACCCCGCGCAGCTTCACCACACGGAGCGGCTCCTGCGCGCCGGGAAGCAGCGCACCGGGGAGCGCCACCGCAACGGTGAGGCCTGTTCTGACGTTTGCCGCCCCGCAAACGATCTGGCGCGGCTCGCCGTCGCCGGTGTCGACTCGGCAGACCCGCAGGCGGTCGGCGTCCGGGTGCTTGACCGCTTCGATGACCCGACCGACACGGAAGTTCGCGAGGTTACCGTCGGCGTCTGACACCCGGTGCTCGATGACCTCTTCGACGTTTGTTCCCGAGGCCGCCAGGCGCAGGGCGAGCGCGTCGGCGGTCAGCCCGTGAGCGACGTGGTCGGCAAGCCACGAGAGGGGGAGCCTCACGAGAACTGCTCCAGGAAGCGCAGATCACCCTCGAAAAGGAGGCGGAGATCGGGCAGCCCGTGGCGCACCATCGCGATCCGATCGAGCCCGAAACCGAACGCGAAACCCGTCCACCGCTCTGGGTCGTACCCGACGGCGGTGAGCACGTTTGGGTCGACCATGCCGGCTCCTGCGATCTCCAGCCACGTCGGTTGGCCGTTGCGGTCGGTCCACGAGACGCTCACGTCAACCGATGGCTCGGTGAACGGGAAGAAGTGTGGGATCAACCGGATCTCCCGGTCCTGCCCAAGGAGCGCCCGAACGAAGTGCAGGAGCGTGCCTTTCAGGTGCGCCATCGTCAGACCCTCGTCGATTGCGAGGCCTTCGAGCTGATGGAACATCGGGCTGTGCGTCGCGTCGACGTCGTCGCGTCGATAGACCGCCCCCGGGGCGATCACGTAGACCGGGGGTTCCTGAGCCTGCATGACTCGGACCTGTACCGGTGAGGTCTGCGAACGCAGCAGGCGATCCGGGTGACCGTCGATATAGAAGTTGTCGCTGTCTGACCGGGCCGGGTGCCCCTCGGGCGTGTTCAGCGCGGTGAAGTTGTTGAACGCCGTCTCGATCTCCGGACCATCAGCGATGCGGTAGCCGAGGCCGATGAAGATGTCTTCCACCTCGCGCCGGACCTGTGTGATCAGGTGATGCGCGCCAACGGGCGCGGGCTCGCCCGGGAGGCTGATGTCGACGCGCTCGGCCCCCAACTTCGCGCCGAGCTCCTCAGCCTGGAGGATCGCCTCACGCGCGTCGAGCGCCGCCTCGACTTGGCGCCGGGCGGTATTCGCGGCCTGTCCGACCGGACCGCGCTCGGCGGGGGGGAGCCTGCCGACGCCGCTCAGAATCGCCGTGAGGGGACTCTTTCGACCGGTTGCGCGCACTCGAACCTCAGCCAGTTCCGCCAGGTCGCCTGCGGCGGACGTCGACGCGAGGGCGGCGGTGACGATGTGATCCAGTTCGGCTTGGTCTGACACGGCCGCGCAGCCTAGCAATCGCCCATACGGCTCAAACTGGGCGGCCGGCGGCCGCAACACTGCGCTGCCGGACAACCTCGGCAAGCAGCGCGGCCCCGGCGGCCGCGACGTTCAGTGATTCGGCGCCACCGGCCTGCGGAATCGTGACGACGAGCGTGCGCTCGGCCGGGATCTCGTCACCCAGCGCCTCGTGCCCTTCACGCTCGCCGCCAAGCGCCAGCACCAGCGGACCGGTGAGGTCGACCTGCCACGGCGGGAGGCCACCATGCGCCGCCGCCACGACGATGTGAAAGCCCTCGCGCGTCGCAAGATCACTCGCCCGGACGCCCTCGAGGATCGGCACCGCAAACGTCGCGCCCATCGCGGCTCGCACGGCTCGCGGGTGGAATGCGTCGGCCGACCCCGGACCGAGCGCGACCCAGTCGCAGCCGAAGGCCACTGCGGTGCGCACGAGGGAGCCGACGTTCCCGGGATCGGAAACGCCGCCGAGAAAGAGCGCGACGCTCGGAGGGAAGGCCACCGTTCGAAAGTGATGCGGCCCCGGCTGCGGAACGATCGCCAGCACGCGCGGCGGCGCGGCGAGCGTGCTCACCGAAGCGATGAGCGCCTGCGGCGCGAGGTAGCGCGCCTCCACACTGGCGGTGGCCGCGAACATGGGGTCGTCCCGGGCGACCCTCGACTCATCGAAGATCACGACCGTCGGCATGAGTCCCGCAGCGATCGCGCCGTCGAGGAGGTCCTCCCCCTCGACGACCATCAACCGCTGTTCGCGGCGCTCGCGCTTTGACTGCAGCGAGCGAGCCAGTCGCAGCACCTGGTTACGCGGCGAGTCGATCCGACGCAGCGTTGCCGGGCGCGCCCCGACGAACTCGCTCACACCCGCACCTGATGAACATCGGACGGCACGCAGCGCCGGCCGAGACCGGAGATCAGGCCGCGACGCCCTCGCGGGCAGCCTGAGCACGACCGCAGAGCGCGGCAAACGCCTCGGGCTCGTGAATCGCGAGGTCGGCGAGGATCTTGCGGTTGAGCGTCACCTCGGCGAGGCCGAGACCATGGATGAACTGGCTGTAGGTGAGCCCGTTCAGGCGAGCCGCCGCGTTGATGCGAGCGATCCACAGGCGGCGGAAGTCGCGCTTGCGCACGCGCCGGTCACGGTAGGCATACCGCTCCGAGCGCATGAGCTGCTCTTTCGCGCGGCGGTAGGAAGACTTCTTGAGTCCCCAGTAGCCCTTCGCGAGGCGAAGGACCTTGCGGCGCTTCTTGTGTGCTGCAACTGAACGTTTTACCCGTGCCATCTCGCCTCCCTAACGCTTTCCGAGCATGCGCAGGGCGGTCTTGTGAACGGCCGCGCTCGTCGCTGTCACGCGCCCAAGTGCGCGCTTTGTCTTCCCCGACTTGTGTTCGAGGTTGTGGCGCAGGCCGCGCCGCTGGACCATGACCTTGCCGGTCGGGGTCACTCGGAAGCGCTTCTTGGCGGCGCTCGATGTCTTCATCTTGGGCATTAGGAACTCGCGAGGTCGGAAACGTCTGCCGGCTGGGGTTCGGCCACTTTGGCCGGAACGACCGCTTTCAACGGGGCAAGCATCATGGTCATGTTGCGCCCGTCGAGGTTTGGCCGGCTCTCAATGATGGCCAGATCCTTCATTTCTTCGGCCAACCGCAGAAGGATTGCTTCTCCGCGCTCAGGATGCAAGAGCTCCCGGCCACGAAACATGATTGTGACCTTGACTTTGTCCCGGTGTTCGAGAAAGCGAAGCACGTGTCCGCGCTTGGTGGCGTAGTCGTGCGGGTCGATCTTCGGGCGGAACTTGATCTCTTTGATGGTGATCGTGAGCTGATGCTTGCGGGCCTGTTTGGCCTTCTGCTCCTGCTCGTAGCGCCACTTGCCGTAGTCCATGATCCGACAGACCGGCGGCCGTGCGTCTTCAGCGACCTCCACCAAGTCCAGGTTCTTCTCGGTTGCGATGCGCAGCGCTTCGGCGAGCGGCACGACACCGTGATTGTCGCCCTCGTCGTCGATCAGGCGAACACTGTCCGCGCGGATGGCATCGTTGATCCGTGTTGACGGACCCGATGGTGGGCGGGTGTCAGGTCCTCGGCGCGGCGGCAAGCAATCCCCGTTTGTCGATCAGCAACACACCTCCAAGAGCAGAATCTCGGGCGATCTTAGCAAGCGAGGTCGGCGCTATCGCGCGCGGGCCGTTCGAGGGCTGAGAAGACCGCTCGCCACAAGCGGGAGCGCGGCGGCAACAAGGCCCTCCGACCAGTCAGGGCCCCACCGGTCGAGGAGTCCCATCCGCAGAAGGCCGGCGTCCCCGTCGCAGCGACGCACGAGGCCCGCGAGACGTTCACGCGCCGGCCGGCCCGCGAGGAGATGCGCGTTGACGAGCGCGAGCGGTTTCCTGTCGGCGCCGAGGACACACCACGCGACCGGCGTCGCACGAAAGCGACCGTGGTGAAGCTCCGCGGCGCGCCCTGTCCAACCCGCGACTCCCCCTGACCCCAAGAGCGCCGAGAGGTGATCGGCGTCTCCCGGACCGAACGACGACCGGACGCACCGCTCGAGCGACTCACCAAGCGACGGCTCGCCCAGCCCGTCGCGCAGCACAGCGACCCCATGAGTGGCGAGCTCCCCGACGACCGGATGGGGTTCGCGTCGCGTTCGCGGCCACACCATGCCGAGCGAGCGCAGCACGACCTCCTGGACGAAGTCGAGCGCGATCGCGCTTCCCGATACGGAGGCGGTCGTCGGCAGGGCGACGAGCTGGGTGAGATCGGCGCGTGCGTGGGCGTCGATTCCGAGGTGAACCGTGATCGCGTCCTCCACCTCGGCCTCCAGGGCCGCCACGCGGCCTGCCAGCTCCGCGACGACGTGGCCAGCGCGAGGATCGGGCACCCCGTGGAACTCGTCGGCGGTGAGATCCCACTGCGCGAACCGTCGACGAAGCCCGACGAGTGCACGAACCGACCGGCGAAGGTCATCGGGAGGAGGCGCTACTCCGAGCGGAATCGTCGCGAGGTATCCCGGATTGAAGTTCAGGCCCGCCGAGAGGGTCTGGAGCCAGGCCGTTCCGACGCGACTGTTCGCGATTGCCAGGACCTCCTCCCAGCGGTCGGCTCCGTCGGTGCCCGCGCGAGGGCGAAGGCGCACCACCCCAGCTCGCGCAGACGACCCGAACGCGGAACGCCGCGCCGACAATCGTCCACCCGCCACGCGCCCGTACTCGACCGTTCCACGACCTGCGGGCGCCGCCCCCCCGGCGAGGTCGTCGCGAATGCGCAGGCGGGTGGCCCCGTACCAGCGCTGGTAGCCCTGCCCGCCCGCGAGGCGCTGCCAACCCCGCTCAGATGGCGGAAGTTCCCAGAAGTAGCGCACGCCCGACAAGGACGTGACCCACCGGCCGTCGGACGTCTCGAAACGCTCGCCGACGGTCGGTCCCCGGCCGATCGTGGAGAGGAGCCCTTCGGGCGCACGGACGCGGAATGGAAGGCTTGCTGGTGCGAGGGCGACCGACTTCGGGCACGACCTGCCGCCAGCTGCGAGGGCGATCCGCAGGCCCTCCTCCCCCGCCCCTGAGTCGACGCTCACCTCCGTGATCGGACACCCGGGCGACGCCACCGTCCGGTCAATGACGCAGATCGCCGCGAAGACGAGGGGCGCGTCCCGGAACGTTCGCTGGCCGAGGCTCACGATCAGGCGGGGATGACCGGTCGTCGACAGATGGTGCCGGAGGGGACGCGCAGGGGTGCTCGCAAGCCAGGTCGCCGGCGCGAGAACGGCCAAGCAGCCGCCGTCGTCGACGAGCTCCCAACCGCGAGAGATGGCCGCCACGGCGAGGTCCGAGCGTGCGAGCGGATCCCGCGTCGTGACCTCCCCCCAGAGCCCAGGGTCGAGCTGACGTTGACCTCCATACGGGGGATTCATCACGACGAGGTCGTACCGCCTGTGAAGCGCGTCGCAGCCGTCGCGGTCGAAGGTTCCGATTCCGGGTGCGAGGGCGACGAGGTTCAGCCGTAGGCGACGCCGCTCGCCGTGGGCGTTGGCGTCGGCGCGGAGCACCGCGCTCGCCATCTTGATCGCGTCGTTGTCGATGTCGATGCCGACGAGCTGCTCCTCGATGATCGTGGCCACGACCTCCGAGGGTGGGACGACCCAGTCGGATGGGACGCAACCGATCTCGGCGAGGCGACGTTCCTCATGGTGCAAGGCGACGAGGCCGTCGAGGGCGGCGGTCAACAGGTGGCCAGGGCCGCAAAACGGATCGATCACCCGGATCGAGCGGACCGGCCGAGGCGGCCCAGGCGGCCCAGCCGCGCGCGCGGCGAGGAACGGCACGGACAGCGCTCCGAGCCCATGCATGGCGACGAACGTCGCGACGAGGCCGTTCGACACCATCAGATCAGCGAGGTGGCGGTCGGTGTAGACACGTGTCGTCGCAAGCACACCCGGCCAGTCGAGCTTCACGCCCGCCCGGGTGCGGGCAACCGCGGCGAGCTTGTCGGCCACGACGCCCTCGGCGTAGGCGTCGAGGAGCCGCTCGGACTCGCGACCTGTTCGGATGGTCAGTCGGCCCCGGACCGCGCTGACTCAGGCAACCGTGCTCACAACCCGGCCAGGTACTCGCGGTAGGTCTCGGCGTCCATCAACTCCGCGATCTCGTCGGGTTGGGACAAACGAACCCGAACAAGCCAGCCATCCTTGTACGGATCCCGATTCACGAGCTCGGGTGAGCTGGCGACGGCGCCGTTTGTCGCGACGACCTCGCCGCTTGCTGGTGCGATCAGGTCCGAGACCGCCTTGATGGACTCGAGCACACCGTAGGTGCCGCCGACGCGGATATGCGATCCAACCTCCGGCGGCTCGAAGTAGACGACCTCGCCGAGGGCATCCTGGGCGTACCAGGTCACACCAAAGATGGCCTCGTCGCCTTCCAAATGTACCCAGTCATGCTCAGGGTGGTAACGCAGGTGGTCCGGGTAGAGCTCTTCCATTGGGATCCCCCTTCAGTCTCGCGGTGAGGAATTGACGAGCGGTTTGCGCCGGATCCGGCCCGGTTGCGCGCGCTCTCGGATCATGATCTCGATCTCGGTCCCGGGCTCCGAGTGCTCGGTCGTGACGTAGGCCATCCCGATTCCGATGCCAAGTGACGGGGAGAGGCTTCCGCTCGTGACCGTTCCAGCGGGCTGACCCCCGACGCGAACCTCGCAGCCGGACCGCGGTATCCCCGCGCCGTCCATCGCGAATGCCACGAGGCGCTCCTGTGTGCCGTGGTCTCGCTGGGCCCGCATGACGTCCGCGCCGCGAAACGCTCCACTCGCGAGATCGCATGCCCAGCCGAGGCCCGCCTCGACCGGCGTGCGCTGCCGGTTCAGCTCGTTCCCGTAGAGGGGATAGCCCATCTCGAGGCGAAGCGTGTCGCGCGCGCCGAGTCCGGCCGGAGATGGAGGATGGGGACCGGACATGAGCGCACGCCAAAGGTCGGCCACGCGGCCCGAGTCGCAGATCAACTCGACCCCGGGCTCGCCGGTGTAGCCGGTTCGGGCGACAACACAGTCGACGCCGCCGACGGTGGCGTCCATGAAGTGGAATGGATCGAGGCTCGCAGGCCCGCCTGGAGCGCTCAACGGGGTCAATGCCGCTCGCCAATGCGGTCCTTGCACCGCCAGCATCGCCAGACCCTCGGAGAGGTCCTCGACCACCACCCCGTCGCCTGCGAGTTCGGTCAGGCGATCGAGGCAGGCCGCAATGTTCCCGGCGTTGACGACCAGGAGGTAGCGGTCGTGGCGGCGATAGAGGATCAGGTCGTCGATCGCGCCGCCGTCGTCTTGGCAGATCAGCGTGTACTGCGCCTCACCTTCGCTTGCCCGTGCGGGGTCGTTCGTGAGAACTTCGGCGAGGAAGCCTTGCGCCTTCGGGCCTCGAACTTCGATCTGGCCCATATGGCTCACGTCAAAGCAGCCGACGTCGGCTCGGACGGCGAGATGCTCGGCGCGAACCTCGCCGTAGCGGATCGGCATGTCCCACCCGGCGAAGCCACCGAACCGCGCCCCCGCCGCCGCGTGAAGGGCGTGGAGCGGTGTGCGTCGCAGATCATCGGCCATTCGCCTTGGACGCTACCACGGAGGCTTGTGAGCGACCTTCCCAAGGGGCGAGATCCTCTCCGTTCGAACAGGTCGATTCACTACCCTCGCCGCGTGACACCACGCCCGCCCTGCGGCGAGGATCGCATGGCATGCCAACAGGACGGCCGGTCACGTTTCGCGCAGGATGCGCGCTCGCCTCACTCGGGGTACTTGTGGGTGCACTCATCGCCGCGGCGCCTGGAGCGGCAGCAGGATACGGCGACCCCCTCAGCCAAGAGCAGTGGGGGCTGACGCGAATCGCGGCGTCGTCCGCCTGGGGGCTCCTTCCAGCGCTCCCGACGGAAACGCTCGTCGCGATCGTCGACACCGGTGTCGACCCGACCCATCCCGAGCTGGTCGGCCGCCTTTGGAGGAGCCCGCCGGGAACGCCGACGCCGTCGGGTCAGGGCGAGATCCCGGCGGGGAGTAGTGGCTGGGACTTCGTCGACCAGGATTCGATCCCGAGCCCCGTCGCAGCTTGGGCCGTTGACGCACCCTCCCCCGGGCCGTTCTATGACCACGGAACGAAGGTGGCGGGGATCGTCGCGGCAGAAGGCGGAAACGGAGCCGGCACGGTGGGCGTCGATCCACACGCTCGCGTGCTTGCGGTCAGGGCCTGCTCGTCGCTTGCCGCAGGGTGCCTCGCGTCGGCGCCCGCGATGGAGTGGGCGGCAGCGGTCGGTGCCCGCGTCGTCAACGTGAGCGTCGGCGGGCTCGGTCGAAGCGTCGGAGAGGCTGCCGCGATCGCCGATCACCCGGAGACGCTTTTTGTCGTGAGCGCCGGCAACTCGGGTCGCGATGTTGACGCCCCCGGCGCAGGCCATTGGCCGTGCGTCGATCCGGCCCCGAACGTCGTCTGCGTGGCAAATACCACGCGGTCTGACGTGCTCGATCCGACGTCGAACTACGGACGCACGAGCGTCGATCTGGCGGCGCCGGGAACGGACATTTTGTCAACGACGGTGGGCGGCGGCTACGGCCTTGGCTCGGGTACCTCGGTCGCGGCGCCTCACGTTGCGGGCGTCGCCTCGCTCCTCTTCTCAGCCCGCCCGACCGCGAGCGCGGCGGAGGTCAAGGCGGCGCTCCTCGCGGGCGCTCGACCGGTGCCGAAGCTCGCCGGGCGCCTCGCGGTCGCCGGGGTGCTCGACGCTCGCGGAGCCTTGGACGTCCTCCTTGGCCTTGCCCGAACACCGACGTGCGAGGCGGGTGCGCTGCACTGCGCGCTGGGTGGCCCGACCGCTCAGATCACTGGCGAGGCGGTCCCAAGCGGCCGGCCACCGGTCGTACGTCGGGCCGTGGTGGAGCGGAACCGAAAGGGCGTCCTACGGTTGAGCGTGCACCTGCAGACGAACGGGCTGGCGACATCGTGGCGCCTCGTGCGTCGCTCGTCATCAGGGACGGTGCTCATGCGAGGCCGGATTAGAGCGGCCCGTGGGGCGTCGACGTTAACGATCCGGCTCACCCGAGCTGGGGACTCAAGCCGTCTCGTCCTGGTCGCAGCGAACACCGCGGGTACGACCAGGGTCGCAGTTCGCTAGCTGCGCGTGCGAAAACGTCGCGTCATCTTCGGCAATGATGTGTACGTGAGCCATCGGGACAGCCCCTCCGTCGTAGCCCGCGTCGACGCCCCTGCCAACGTTTTCAAAGCGGGATAACCCCAGGCTACCGGCACCCTAACGGGCACTCGACATCGAGATCCGTGGCACGAACGACCCCGTGGCCGGTAGCTCGACACCCCCCGGGTCGCGCGTGTCGCGTCAGCGATCGCGCAGGAAGGACGGCACCTCGAGGGCGTCGTCGGGGATCGCAAAGGAGTCACGCTCCTCACGCCGGAGTGCGGGCCCCCCGGATGTCGGACCTGCGCCCGCCTGATCCCTCGGCCGCCGCTCGAACGCGCTCGGACGCTCGGGAGGCGCTGGTGGTCCGTCGAACCCGGTCGCGATGACCGTCACCCGGATTTCCTCGCCCATCCCCTCGTCGATGACCGCACCGAAGATCACGTTGCAGTCGTCGTGGGCGGCGCCTCGGATGATCGTCGCGGCCTCGTCAACCTCGAAGAGCCCGAGGTCCGGACCGCCGGTCACGTTCAGCAGCACACCGGTCGCGCCCTCGACCGTCGACTCGAGCAGCGGAGACGTGATGGCCGCACGAGCCGCCTCGGCCGCGCGTCCCTCACCGGCAGCGTGGCCAATCCCCATGAGCGACGAACCGGCACCCTGCATGATCGTGCGCACGTCGGCGAAGTCGAGGTTGATGACGCCGGGCACAGTGATGAGGTCGGTGATGCCCTGGACACCTTGACGAAGCACATCGTCGGCCATCCGGAATGCGTCCAGAATCGACGTCTTTGGCGGAACGACATCGATCAGCCGTTGATTCGGGATCACGATGACGGAGTCGACGTGCTTGCGAAGCAGTTCGATGCCTTCCTCGGCGCGACGCATCCGTTGACGACCTTCGAACTCGAAGGGTTTCGTCACCACGCCGACGGTGAGCGCCCCCTGCTCGCGGGCAATCTGGGCGATGACGGGAGCCGCACCGGTGCCGGTCCCGCCACCCTCGCCGGCCGTCACGAAGACCATGTCGGCTCCGCGAAGAACTTCCTTAAGCTCTTCGCGACTCTCCTCTGCGGCCTCACGTCCAATCTTCGCCTCAGCGCCAGCGCCGAGACCCCGGGTCAGGGAGCCGCCGATATGAATCTTCACGTCGGACTCAGAGAGCGCGAGCGCCTGGGCGTCCGTGTTGATCGCGATGAACTCGACACCGCGCACGCCGGCTTCGACCATCCGGTCGACCGCGTTGCTCCCCCCGCCACCGACTCCACAAACCTTGATGACCGCCAGGTAGCTGCCGTCCACGCTGGTTACCTTCCCTTTGCCGTTGCCGGCGTCTTGTTGTCGTCGGACTGGATTCGAGCCCGTCCGGCCGTGCGGTCGTTGGGCGACCAGGAATGACCTCAAGGCTGACTTGAGACGCATTTCGGCCGAAGCGAACCCGCTTCCACTGAACGAAGGGTGCACGCCGGCAGGCTCGCAAACTACCCCTCCGGCACCGATGCGTCAAGTGTCGCTTGATGGTTTGAGGCTGTGGGAGCCCCGACCCCCGTCGTGTCTAAAGCTCCACTCGAGGGTTGGATTGCCCCGGCCGCCGGGGCCTCTGGTGCGCGGATATCGAGATATCGACTGGCGCTGACCTCATCAGCCCGAAGTTTGGGCAGAACCAGCGAAAGCGCCGTCAACTTCTGCGGCACGCGCTCGGCGGGGCCAAAACGCACTTCGAGACCACTGCTGAGACGGCCGAAGATGCCCCCATCGATCACTCGGAGATCGCTCAGGCGGTAGCTGGCATCCTCCGGAAGGCCCGTGAGGATGTCCGCCGCCGCCCGCTCCTCGGCGCTCGCCAGTCGGTCACCGACGCGGGTTGGAAGCTCAGCGACCGTGACATGAGGCAGATTGGCGACATCAGGTGACGGGGTCGCAAGACCAAGCACTCGACCATCCCTCGAGATCAGCGCGGCCTGCCCATCGGCGGCGGAGATGACCTTCGCAACCGGGCGGGCTTCGACGATGTCGATGGCGATCCCACTCGGCCAACTGCGCCGGACGACGAAGTCGTGAACCCACGGGAACTGGTCGAGCGCGCGTCGCATTTGGGACTCAGGCGGGTTGAGCACGGTGCCACTCGCCGCGGCGACCTGCGCGTACCGGGCAAGCGCGGCCGCGTCGGCCCGGTGATAGCCGTTGATTTCAAGCGATCGAATCGCAACGAGCGGACCGGTCAGTGCCCACCATGTTGCGACGACCAGCGCGGTGGCCGCGAGGAGCCCGAGCCCGGCCGTGCGAACGCCGCGCTGGCGGGTCGCCGCGACGCGGCGGCGACGGTGCGCGACCGCGCGAGTCATGCGCAGCGCCCGCGTGCTCATGCGGGCTCGGTCAGGTCGGGCGCACCGATGCCGTGTACCGAGTGGAGGTAGCGGACCTCCGGGACGAGTTCGACACCATGGGCTTCGAGGACCCTCCGTCGCCCCTCGCGCATGAGCGCCAACACGTCACCGCTCGACGAGCCCGCGGCCGCCTCGATGAAGTTCGCGTGCACCGACGAGAAACGCGCCTGGCCAATCGTGAGCGTCTTGCATCCCGTGGCTTCGAGCAGGCGCCCCGCGGAGTCGCCTGGAGGGTTCTTGAAGACGCTCCCGAATGTTCGTGCGCCTTGGGGCTGCGTCGCCCGACGGTGGTCGCGGAACGCGCCAAGGCGTCCACGGATCGCGTCGGGGTCACCGAGATCGAGATGAAAGCCGACCGCCGCGACGACCTCGCCGGGACGGACCGCGGAGTGCCGGTAGGCGAAGTCGAGATCGGCGAGCGAGACGCGCCGACGCCCGTCGGCGTCGCACAGCACGGCCCACGACAGGACGCTCGCCAGATCGCCGCTGTGGGCCCCGGCGTTCATCGCGACCGCACCGCCAGCGGTGCCAGGGATACTGGCCCCCCATTCGAGCCCGGTCAGCCCGACGCTCGCCGCACGCTGGACCGCGCGCGGGAGCGACGCCCCACCGCCACACCACATGTCCCGACCACGTACCGAAATGAGCTGAAGGCGACCGACAAGGTTGATCGCAAGCCCGCGAAAGCCGTCGTCGTCAATCACAAGGTTGGAGCCTTTGCCGACGATCGCCACGGGAACGCCCTCGGTACGCGCCCAGTCGAGCGCCGCGGTGACCTCCCGAAACGAACCAACGCGGGCGAGCCAGTCCGCGGCTCCGCCGACACGGATCGTGGTCAGCGGGGCAAGGGGGGCGTTTTGCTCGAGCTTAGGCGCGCCGCGCATCGGACACGGCTCGGCGCGGGTCGGATCGGTGCACGTCACCATCGGAGGGTAGGTTCTTCACGGCCGCGAGCAACTCCTGCCCGAGTCGGGTCACGTCGCCGGCGCCGAGGGTGAGGACGAGGTCCCCGGGCCGTAACTGCGGCGCCAGAACCTCAGCAACGTCGGTCAGACACGGCACATATCTTGCCCCGGGCGGTCGAGGGACGTGACGGGCAACCGCGCCACCGTCGAGGCCGGGTATCGGCGCCTCGCGCGACAGATAGATGTCGGTGACATAGACGACGTCCGCTCCCCCGAGAGCGATACCCAGCTCAGTCGCGAGGGCCTGCGTCCTCGACGGGAGATGCGGTTGAAAGACGACGACGAGTCGACCGCCGTGGATCTCTCGTGCCGCGGTAATCGTCGCCGTGATTTCGGCCGGGTGATGCGCGTAGTCGTCGACGACCACGATCCCGCGGTGCGCTCCGACATGCTCAAACCGGCGCCCGACCCCGGTGAAGTCGGCGATCCGATCGACGGCTGTGTCGAGGTCGACCCCGCACCAGACCGCGAGCGCGACCGCGCACGCCGCGTTCTGAGCATTGTGGAGCCCGGGGATCGAAAGCGGCATCGCAACCGGTTCGCCGCCGGATCGCGCGATGGTGGCGCCCGCGCCGCTCCCGGAAACGTTGTAGTCGCCCCCGTCGCCGACGGTGATCACCTCACACACTGCGGCCTCGGCGCATGCCAGGGCTCGCGCGTCTGGCCCGACCACGAGCGCGCCGTCTTGGGGAATCGCCGCGACGAAGTCGCGCATCACGTCCTCGACCTCGGCCAGGCTGGCGTAGGTGGCGTGGTGGTCGTGGTCAACGTTCAGGAGGATCGCCGCCGCAGGCGAGAGCCGAAGGAGCGACCTGTCGCTCTCGTCCGCCTCGGCCACAAACCAGGGGCCGCTCCCCCACCGTGCGCCGGTTCCATCCCCACCGGGAAGGGCGGCGCCGACACAGGCCGAGCTCTCGCCGAGCGCGAGCGCGAGGAGGGCGCTCGTGGTCGACTTGCCGTGTGCGCCAGCGACCGCGAGGCCGCGTTTGAGCGACATCAGCTCCTGGAGGAGGTCACTTCGGTGGAGCACCGCGATGCCTCGCGCCAACGCCGCGAGAAGTTCGGGGTTGTCAGGGCTGATTGCCGTTGAGATGACGACCGAGGCGGTGTCGGCGGGAATGGCCTCGGCCCGATGCCCGGCCCGGGCGTCGACACCAGCCTCGCGCAGGCGAGCGAGCAGCTCGGAGTCGTCGCGATCGGTTCCACTCACTCGGTAGCCAGCCGCGACCGCCAGGCGTGCGAGGGCGCTCATCCCAGCTCCCCCGATACCGATGAGGTGAATCGCGCGCGCGCTCACGACCTAACCAGGCCGAGCGCAGCATCGGCAATGAGGTCGGCGCTCTCAGGACGACCCATCGCCCTCGCGGCGTCGGCCATCGCGGCGAGCCCCTCCCGATCGGAGAGGAGCGCCCCGACCAGGTTGCGCAAGCGCTCCCCATCGCAGTCGGCGTCCGACAGGAGGACCGCCGCGCCGGCGTCAGCGAGCCAGCGCGCGTTCTTTGCCTGATGGTCGTTCGTGGCGTACGGATACGGAACGAGGATGGATGGCCGCCCGATGGCGGCAACTTCGAAGACCGATCCGCCGGATCGCGAGACGACCAGGTCGGCCGCCGCGATCGCGTCGTGGAAGTTATCGAGGAAGCCGATGAGGCGGTAGCGCGGGCCGGGCTGGCGGCGATCCAGCTCGCGCCGCACCTCGTCGACGTTCTGTGGCCCGGCCACGTGGATGATGTCGATCGGCGGGTTCGAACCGAACGCGTCGATCGCTGCCTCATTGAGGGTCCGCGCGCCTTGGCTGCCGCCCGCGATGAGCACGCAGGTCGCGCCGGGATCGATCCCCAGGGCGCGACGTCCCGACACGCGCGTCGCCGCGCGCACCTCGTCGCTCACCGGCCGACCGGTGACCAGGTACTTCGCTCCCCCACGCCCGGAGAGCGCGAAGGCCAGCGCGACGCGCTTGGCAAGCGGTGCCGCGATACGATTCGCGAGGCCCAGATGTGAGTCGGCCTCAGTCAACATGAGCGGTCTGCGGCTCAGCCAGGCCGCCAGGGCGACCGGTCCGCCGACGTACCCGCCCGCAGCGATCACGACATCCGCCCGCCTCCGGCGCAGCACGCGTAGCGCCGTTGGGAGCGCCATTGCCGCAAGCCCGAGGGCGACGATGTTCGCCGGCGTCACGCGGCGGGCCAACCCTTTGAGGGTGATTCGGTCCTCTGGGTATCCGCGTGCCGCCACCAGCTCGGAGCCCGCGCGATTGCGGACGCCGATGAAGCTCACCTCAGCGCCACGCCGGCGTAGCGCGTCGGCCACCGCCAGGGCTGGCATGACGTGCCCGGCTGTCCCCCCTGCCGCGATCACCACTCGCACTGGCCGTGTCCCGAACTCCACTGCGACCTCCGGCGGGTGAGCTGGCCGAGCGTCCGATGTTGACGAGGATTCCACTGACCGCAAGGAATACCACGAGGCTCGTCCCGCCGTAGGAAATGAAGGGCAATGGGATGCCGGTGATCGGAAGAAGTCCGAGCACGGCGCCGAGGTTAATCCCCGCTTGGACGCCGACGACGGTGGTAAGACCCGTGGCGATGAGTCGCTCGCCCGTCGTCGTCGCGGTGATCGCGACCCGGTACCCGGCGAACACATAGAGGGTGAAGAGCACGATGATCGCTCCGAAACCGACGATCCCGAACTCCTCGCCGATCGTCGCCGCGATCATGTCGGTATGTGCTTCAGGGAGGTACGAGATCTTGAGGATGCCGTTCCCGGGGCCGACCCCGAACCAGCCACCGGACCCGATCGCCATGATCGAGTGAACGGTCTGGAACCCGGCGCCTTCGGCTTTGGACCATGGATCGATGAACGCGAGCAGGCGCGACTGCATGTAGGGGACCGTGGCGATCAGGATCGCCACGGCACAGGCGCCTCCCGCGAGCAGACGTACGATGTGTTTCGCGCTTGCCCCAGCGACGAAGAGCATGGTGATCGCCGTCAGCGAGATCACCAGGGTCGTCCCGAGGTCGGGTTCGGCGATCACGAGAAGGGCCATCAGACCGGTCACGACGAGCGGCACGGCGATCTCGACGCGACCTCGTCCGCGCCGAGCGCAGACGTCGGCGATCCAGAGGACGAGTGCGAGCTTCGCAAGCTCCGAAGGTTGGAACTGAGTAATCCCGAGGTCGATCCAGCGTCTCGCGCCGTTCGCCTTGATGCCGATCCCCGGAACGAGCACCACCATCATCGACACCAGCGAGGCCAGCAAGAGCGGTGTACCCAGGCGTCGGATCGCCTTCGGCCGCATCCGACTGAGGGCGAGGTAGAGCGCGACACCGAGGCTCGCGGCGATCGCCTGCTTGGTGACGAGGGCAAGCGGGTTTCGACGATCGAGGACCGCCGAGGCTGACGAGGCTGAGTAGACCATCACAAGACCCACCGTCACGAGCACCATGGTGAGCGTTGCGGGGAGCCGGTCAAGACGTCGCGCGCTCGGGCGGGTCGGACGCTGCGCGGCGGCACTCACTTGGCACGGTTTCGCCCCCGCTCGGTGGTTCCCTGCACCGCCCAGCCCATCCGGGTCGTGCCGAGCCTGAGCTGTAATCGGTCCTGCGAGTCTCACGTCAGAACCTTGCGCGCAAGGGGAGACTCGGGGACCATGGTCTTACCGGCCTCCCTCTGCAGAGCGGTCATGGAATCCAGCGATAGTTCAACGACGGCCCCGATCGGTGAAGACGATCTTGCCTCGATGCGTCGAGACCGCGCCGCGGCCGACGCACTGATCGATCGGCACCTTCCCTACGTCTACAACCTCGCGCTCCGAGCGACCGGCCGACGCGACGACGCCATGTCCGTATCTCGGGACGCAATCGTCCAGGCGCTCGAGAGCTACGATTGGTCCCAGGGCTCGGACTCGGCCCCCCTTCGCACGACCCTCGCGCGGAACATCGCGCAGCTCGCCGCGGCGCGTCGGCCGGAGATCGGCGCGAACGAACGGATCTCAGGCCTCCCTGAGCTCGCGGGGTCTGATCCCGACGAGCCCGGGCGGGATATCCACGCGCCGGTGCGCGCGGCCAACCTCCGACTCACGCCGAACGAGCGGATCACGCTCGCGCTGCGCGACTACGGGGGGGCGGACGACAGCGAGATCGGGGTTGTCCGAGGTGTCCCGGCCAGCCGCGTCCCGGCCCTGATCGAAGGAGCGCGACTGGCGCTCGCCAACGAGCTCGAACCCAACCGGCCCGACCCACGGTCGATGCCCGCCTGCCGGGAGCCTGCGGGGACTGTGACCGCGTTCGTCGACGAGACCGTGTCGGCGAACCGGTCGGCGCAGATCCGAACGCACCTCACAGGATGCGCGCGCTGCGACGCGACGCGGTTCGCGGTCGTCGACGCCCGCAAGCGATACCGGGATTGGCCGCCCGCACCGGTTCCGCCTGAGCTCGGTGGCATGGTCCGCACGGCCGCCAAAGAACACGACCTCCTCGGGCTCGTCGTCCCCGCCGGCCCAGACGACATCATGGCCGCACGAGGGCCGCGCCATGAGGAAGCCGTCGTCCGGAGCCCTTGGCTCCCGGTTCGCATCGGCGTCCTCGCCGGACTTCTGGGTCTCCTGATCTGGGCGGCGTTCGCCGAGCGCGACCGACCGTTCACGCCCACGACGACGACGACCGACGGATCCGCGCAGGGGCCTGACGCGCCGAAGCGAGGCAAGAAGCAACTTCAGGCGACCATCACTCCGAACCGAAGCCCGAAACGTGTTCCTGGTGTTGCGACGGTCGTGACGACCGCCGGCTCTGGACGCGGAGTCCTGGGAGGGGTCGCGGGCGGCGGCCTCGGTGCGCTCGGAAGCGCGAAGGTCGGCGTCGCCACAATCGTTGGCGGAGGTAGCGGAGGTAGCGGAGGTAGCCGAGGTAGCGGGAGTAGCGGCTCGTCGGTCGGCAACCTCCAGGTGGTTCCACGTTCGGGGTCGACCTCGGGCAGCTCGTCGGCTGGGGGCTCCGGAAGTTCCGGCGGTTCCGGGAGCGGCGGCAGCTCGACAACCATCTTCGACGGAACGTCCGGGAGCGGTGGGTCCCGCTCGACGCTCGCCTCCGGAGGATCGGGGACGAATTCGCAGCGTGGTGTCCTCGTTGTGGAAGAGGTCGGTAGCGGAAGCGGAACCACGTCAGGGTCCGCGACCGGTCCGGGTGCCGGCTCGAGCACCACGACGGGCACGACCACCGACCTTCAGATCGGCGTGGGCGGCGGTAGCGGCACGACGGTTGTGAACGGCAGCCAGTTGCCGGGGGCCCAGCTCGGTGTCGTCGGGGTACCGGCGAATGCGCGCGTGAGCTTCGAGCCGATCACACGGACCGGCTCGACGACAACGCCCACCACGACCACGCCGACAACAACTGCTCCGACAACCACGGTGCCAAGCGCGACGCCTGCGCCGCCGGGCGCGGCCACGACGGGAAGCGGCGTGTGGGTGTGGTGCCCGGGCTGCTACGTACCTCGCTGAGTCGACCCCGGGTTCTCGACAACAACCTTCGTCGCGGCACCCCCGCGAGCCAGCTCGAACGCACGCTCGACGTCAGCGAACGGCACACGGTGACTGACGATGGCGCTCGCGTCGACTCGGCCAGCGACGATCAGCTCGAGGGCCTCCCGCGTATCGAAGGGGCCGGCTGAGTACGTCGAGCCGATTGCGACCTCGCGGAAGAAGATCGAACCGAGATCGAGAGGGACGAGTTCGCCTGGCTCGGTCGGCGCGAAGAGCTGAACGTGCCCCGCCGGGCCTGCGAGCCCGAGCGCGCCAGCAATCGCGACGCGCTCATGCGTGCAGACGATGACCACGTCGGCGAGGGCACCACCGAGCGCGGCCCGAACAGCGTCAGGGTCTGACGTCGCGAGCGCCGGGAGGCCGAGTGATTCGACGAGGGCCCTGCGCTCGGGGCGCGGTTCGATCATGACAATGGCGCTGGCCCCGAGTGCACGCGCCGCCTGCGCTTGGAGCAGGCCCATGCCACCGGCGCCGACGATCGCGACGCGCAGACCGGGGGCGACGCGGACTTGGTGAAGCCCTCGCAGCACGCAGGCGAGGGGCTCGATCAGGGTCGCCTGCCAGTCGCTGAGCCCGTCCGGAAGGGGCAACACGTCGGCCTGGGCGTTCTCCGCGGGAACCCTGATGCGCTCAGCGAGCCCGCCCGGTTCGATGTTGGTCTGTCGAAACCGCTCGCACAGCGTGTGCCGGCCCGACCGGCAGCGCTCGCAGACAAAGCAGGGCACGTGGTGGTGGACAAACACCCGCTCACCGAGCTCGAAGGGCGCCCCCTCCCCGACCTCGTCAACCACCCCGACCGGTTCGTGACCGAGCACCACTGGCGCGCGCGGATCTTGGTACCAGCCCATGAGATCGGTCCCGCAGATCCCGCAGGCGGTCATCGCGATGACGATCTCGCCGGGGCCGGCGACGGGATCGGGAACCGTCTCGAGAATGACCCGCCCGAGCCCGTGATAGATCGCCGCTCGCACGCCCCTGATCCTAAAGGAGCATCCACGCCTGCCCGTCGGCGCCCGTGAGCCAATCGAGCCCCGACGAGTCGCTCGACCGTCCGTTCATGGTCGGGTGGCTCACCCGTACCCCTCGAGATGTGAAAAGCGGCGGGCGTCCGGGCGATGCACGGGAACGGGCCAGCCGCGACTGGCAGTCGGTAGGGTTCTTGCAATGCGTGCACTCGTCGCCTCAACCATCGATGCGGCCGATCCGGTTAATGGTCTCGAGCTCCGGGAGGTCGACGAGCCCTCCCCGCCTGACGGTTGGGAGATCGTCGAGGTCCGCGCGGCCGCGCTCAACCACCACGACATCTGGACCCTCAAGGGTGTCGGCATTCGCCCCGATGATCTCCCCGTCATTCTCGGCACCGACGCCGCGGGTGTCACCGTCGACGGGCGTGAGGTCGTCGTGCACGCCGTGCTTTCCGCCCCCGGGGAGTTCGGCGACGAAACGATCGCCCCCGACTTCCACCTGCTCTCCGAGCGCGGCGTCCCGGGGGCCCTCGCCGAGCGCGTGGCGGTTCCGAGCCGCAACCTCGTTCCAAAGCCCGCCGGGCTCACGTGGGAGGAAGCGGCCTGCCTCCCGACGGCCTACCTCACCGCATTTCGGATGCTCACGACCAAAGCGGGGGCTAAGGTGGGTGAGCGCCTGCTGGTTCAGGGCGTCGGCGGAGGCGTCGCGACCGCGGCAATCCTCCTCGGCGGCGCCCTTGGCCTTGAGGTCCACGCCACCGGGCGTACGCCCGAGCGCCGCGCCGACGCCGAACGGATCGGTGCGATCGCCCATGAGCCGGGCGCACGGCTCCCGACGCCGGTCGACATCGTCGTCGAGACTGTCGGGGCAGCCACCTGGGGCCATTCGCTCCGCGCGCTTCGCCCGGGCGGGCGTCTGATCGTCTCGGGCGCGACGACCGGGGGCGATCCACCGGCAGAGCTCGCGCGGCTCTTCTGGCGTGGGCTCTCCGTGCTGGGCACGTCGATGGGAACGCGTGACGAGCTCGGCGCGCTCCTCGAACTCTTGGACCGCACCGGTACCCGACCGCTGATCGACTCGGTGGTGCCCATGGACCGGGCCCACGAGGGCTTCGAACGGCTCGCCTCCGGTGCCAGCTTCGGCAAGGTCGTCATCATCCCGTAGACACCGGTCTGTGCGCTCAGTTCGTTGGCGGAGCCGCTGGTGTCCAACCAGCGGACCTGGGCGCACCGCCTCTTCGAGACACTCCTCGGGCTCAGGCGAGGCCAGGCCGTTCGCGTCGTTGGCGGGCAACGTGGACGCTGGACGGCTCATGTTGACCGGCGAATCGGCCGAAAACGTTCCAGCGCACCCAGCGAGCGGAGCTTTCGCAAGATTCCGTCTGAGGTCCGTAATGCTTCCGTGAAGTGGGGCGTCTCTAAGACTTGCGTTAAGCAAGCAACCCGCTACGGTCGCTTGGTCCGAACGGCGCCGAGAGGAGAACTATGAGGGCTTTGGTCCCCACCATCGACGGTACGTCAATGCCATCCAGGAGGCTTGTGCGGCTGGGAGCAGTGGCCGCAGTGGCCGTCCTTGCGAGCGCAGGAGCCGCGAGCGCAGTCCCATCCGCGGTGGTCTCATACGCGAACACACCCCCCGCCATCGTCGACTCGTACGCGGGCCCGGGCAACGTGATTGTGGTGACCGCCCAGCAGGGTGAGGTTGCGGCGGCGCGCATCAAGGCTTGGCGTGCCAAGGGGACCATCGTGTTGGCCTACGTGGACGCGGTCGACTGGTACGGCAGCCAGAGCGGCCTCTTCCAGATTCAGCGCGACCTCTATGGCACGGCGGCGACCTTTCCCTCTGCGTGGAAGTACGCCGGCTACTCCAACTACGGCGGATCCCCCCTTCTTGACCTTCGCGACAGCAGCCCCGTCGCGACGTTCAACGGGTTCACCGGCCAGTGGGGCGAGTACGTGGCGAACTACATCAAGAACCGCGTCATCAAGGATGGATCGGTCTTCAACGGTGTCTTCCTCGACGTGTGGGGCGGCAAGCTCTGGAACAACGGCATCGGCAACGTCACCGGCAACGGGACGGCGTGGGAGGCCGGGATCGCCAAGTACACAAAGAGCATTCGCGACAAGGTCGGCCCGAACATTTTCATCGTCGGGAACACCACCCAGACGGCGCCGACCGCGCGGTACATGAACGGGCGCATGTGGGAGAGCTTCACGACGAGTGGCAGCTGGAGTCAGCTGACCGGTGGTGGCCCCTACCCGGGAATCATCGAGTCGAACAAGTGGACCTGGGCCGAGCCGCGACTGACGCTGCTGTGGCGCAATGAGTCGAACCCGAGCCAGGCCACAAAGGACATGCTGGTCAACGCCTCGAAGCAGGCCGGCCCAGGGTTTGCGGTCGGATCAGGGGATCTCGGTACCGCATTCCCAGCGCCCTTCGGCGGCGGGGGCGGTACGGCCCCTCCCACGCCGGTGGTCCCCCCGACGGGAGCGCCCGCACCGGCAACCCCGGCGGCAACGCCGAAGCCTGCGACGCCCGCGCCGAAGCCAGCGACACCCGCGCCGGGTAGCCAAACCTCGAGCGGCTCGACGTCCAACCCCACCCCTGGCGTCACGGCTGTGCCGGGCAAGCCCGGGAAGGTCAGGGGCTCGTGGAAGGCCGGCGACCTCTTGAAGACGTGGAAGAAGTCGTCAAGCGGCCGGGTGAAGGTCGTCAAGCCCAAGTCGGGCAAGCAGCTCCTCCGAGTTCGGGCAAGCCTTGGTCGTGACAGCGTGCTGTCGACACCGCTTGCCGCATGGAAGAACCTGTCGGTCGACTCGAACCTCCGCCTCGGCACGATGTCGGCAAATGGCCGCTCTCCGCGCCTCGTGACCTCGGTCACCGACTCGACCGGGCGCCTCTCCGCGGGCGTCGCGCGTGGCGCCGATGGCCGCCTCCACTGGGCTATGTGGCGCGGCACGGGGACCACCACCACGAACCTGGCGATCAGCAAGGAACTCGTGACCTCCGGCGCCTGGACCGGCGTCTCGATGTCGCTCACACGCGACGCCAAAGGGATCGATCGGCGCCTCATCGTCAACGGTCGCACGGTGCTCATCGTTCGTGACCCGCAGCTGAGCGGCAAGAACCCGCGACTCCACGTTGGCCTCGCGGGCGCCAGCCGCAAGCCCTGGGCCGGTGTGGTCGACGTTCAGAAGGTCGGACTGAACGCGGACTCGGCGTAGCCGACCCGTCGGGGGTGTGCCGCGGTGGGACACCCCCCACCGGGCGGCTACGCCGAGTACCCGTTCAGTGCGTCCTTCTGAAAGTCGACCACACCGGCCCCGGGCATGCGGCTGGCGCCCGCCCGGGCAACGTGGAGTAGCGGGTTCTTTCCGC